>NZ_JBEYUN010000019.1:0-169330 GCF_040643545.1 Streptomyces sp. NPDC047117
CTACGGAGTGCACACGGTGCGCGCGGTGGCCAACTTCCCGCTGACCGGGGAGACGCTCGCCGCACGGCCCCACCTGATCGGTGCCCTGGCGGCGGTCAAGCACGCCACGGCCCGCGCCAACGCCGAGGTGGGCGCCCTGGACGAGCGACGCGCAGCGGCGATCGCGGACGCCTGCACCGAGATCCGTGACGGTGCGTTGCGCGAGCAGTTCGTCGTCGACCTCATTCAGGGCGGCGCGGGCACGTCGACCAACATGAACGCCAACGAGGTGATCGCCAACCGGGCCCTGGAACTGCTCGGCCGCCCCCGCGGCGAGTACTCCTCCCTGCACCCGTTGGACCACGTCAACCTCGGGCAGAGCACCAACGACGTCTATCCGACCGCGGTGAAGCTGGCACTCGACGCGCACATCGCCGAACTGCTCAACGCGCTCGCCGGCTTGCGCGAGGCGTTCGAGGCCAAGGCCGCCGAGTTCGCCGATGTGCTGAAGATGGGCCGCACCCAGCTGCAGGACGCCGTGCCCATGACGATGGGTCAGGAGTTCGGGGCTTTCGCCGCCACCCTCGCGGAGGACGAGCAGCGCCTCGGCGAGGCCCGCATGCTGCTGCACGAGCTCAACCTGGGCGGTACGGCCATCGGCACCGGCCTCAACGCCCGCCCGGGCTACCGGGAACGCGCGGTGGAACACCTGCGCCGGCTCACCGGGATTCCGACGCTCGTGTCCTCGCCCGATCTCATCGAGGCCACCCAGGACGTCGGGGTCTTCGTCCAGTTGTCCGGCGTGCTCAAGCGCGTCGCCGTGAAGCTGTCCAAGATCTGCAACGACCTGCGGCTGCTGTCCTCGGGGCCGCAGGCGGGGTTCGGCGAGATCGACCTTCCGGCACGCCAGGCGGGATCGTCCATCATGCCGGGCAAGGTGAACCCGGTGATCCCCGAAGCGGTCAACCAGATCGCGTTCGAGATCATCGGCAACGACGTGACCGTCACCCTCGCCGCCGAGGGCGGTCAGCTCCAGCTCAACGCCTTCGAGCCGATCATCTACCGGAGTCTGAGCGCCGGCCTCGGCCACCTCACCGCGGGGATCGGGGTCCTCACCGAACACTGCGTACGCGGCATCACCGCCAACCGGCGCCGGCTCGCGGAGACCGTCGCCGCCTCCACCGGACTGGTCACCGCGCTCAGCCCCGCACTCGGCTACGAGACCGCCTGCGCCATCGCACTGGAGGCACACCACACCGGTACGCCCGCGCTCGACCTGATACGTGAGCGCGAGCTGCTGACCGACGCCGAACTCCGCGTACTCACCAGCCCGGCCTCCCTGACCGGCCTGCCCACGCTCTGAGAGCACGACCGCGAGCACCACCGATTTGAGAACACCACTGCTCTGAGAGCACCACCGCTCTGAGAACACGACGCCGACGGCATCCGTACCGCCCCGGCTCTTCCACCCATCCCCACAAGGAGGTGCATATGCCCACCTGCAGCAAGGACGCCACGACGACGGAGGCCGAGGTGGCCACCGATGTTGTCGCACTGCGCAGAAGCGTTGTCGCGGGAGCCATCGGCGTGTTCGTGCACTGGTTCGACTGGGCCGCGTACGCCTATCTCGCCGGTACCGTCGCGACCGTGTTCTTCCCGGCCGAGGACAGTACGACCGGGCTGCTCGCCGTGTTCGGTGTCTTCGCCGTGTCGTTCGGCATCCGACCGATCGGTGCCATGGTGTTCGGTCCGCTCGGCGACAAGATCGGACGGAAGCGCACCCTGTCGCTGGTCATCTTCATGATGTCCGGCGCCACCCTCACCATCGGCCTGCTTCCCGGCTACGCATCGATCGGGATCGCCGCCCCGATACTCCTCGTGGCCCTCCGCCTCGTACAGGGCTTCGCCGCGGGCGGCGAGTTCGGCAGTGCGGCGAGCTTCCTCGCCGAGAGCGCCCCGCGGCGCCGGCGCGGATTCGGTGTCAGCTGGCTGGAGGTCGGCTCCCTGCTGGGCTTCCTCGCCGGCTCCTTCGTCTTCCTGCTGCTGTCCACGGGCCTAGACAACGGCCAGCTGACCTCCTGGGGCTGGCGCATCCCCTTCCTCGTCTCCGCGCCGCTCGGCGTCATCGGCGTCATCATCCGCAACAAGATCGAGGACACCCCGGAGTACCGGGCACTCGAAGCCAACGACGCCGTGCCGAGCAGCCCCGTACGGGAACTGTTCCGCTCCCACAAGCGGCAGCTGCTCCAGGCGGCCGGCCTGATGACGGCCATGCACGTGCCCTTCTACATGGTGCTGACGTACCTGGTCACGTACGAGACCGACCACCTGGGACACTCGGCCGACAGCGCCGCCCTGCTGTCCACGGTGATCTCACTGCTGGGCCTGGTGCTCGTTCCGGTGTTCGGCCACCTCTCCGACCGGGTGGGACGCAAGCCGGTCTTCGTGGGAGCCACCGTGGCCCTCCTGGTCGTCTCCACCCCCGCCTTCCTCCTCATGCGGGCCGGGCTCGCCGGAACCTGGGCCGCCGGACTGCTGCTCGGCGTGATCCTCGCGGCGATCCTCGGTACGTACGCGGTGTGGTCGGCGGAGACCTTCCCCACCCGCACCCGCCAGAGCGGCCTGTCCATCGCCTACAACCTCACCGCCGCCCTGTTCGCCGGCACGGTGCCCTACGTCATGACCGTGCTCATCTCGGCCACGGGCAGCACCCTGGTACCGGGCCCGTACCTGATGGTGTTCGCCGTCGGCGGCCTCATCGCCGCACTGTCCCTCAAGGAGACCAAGGGTTCCGCCCTGCTGCGTCCCGAGGACGTCTCCGACGCGTCTCCGGAGGCCCGGCAGGCGACGCCTGCCGCATGAGGCCGGGCACGGGACACGGAAAACGAGGGGCAAGGGGCAGTCACGTATGACGCCACTGATGGGTTTCACCCTCGTTCAGCTCCGCTACTTCCTCGTCACCGCCGAGTGCGGGTCGATGACGGAGGCGTCCGGGGAGCTGCACATCGCACAGTCCGCCGTGTCCACGGCCGTCAACAACCTGGAACGCGACCTGCACGTGCAGCTCTTCCTCCGCCGCAGGGGCCGGGGACTGACCCTGACGCCCGCGGGGGAGAGGCTGCGGCAGCATGCCCGGGAGCTGCTGGCCCGCGCGAGCGAGGTCGAACGGGAGGCCCGGGGAGACGGTGGGACCATCTCCGGGCCGGTGACCGTCGGCTGCTTCGTGACCCTGGCCCCGTACTACCTGCCGCCCCTGTTCAGCCAGTGCACCGACCGCTACCCGGGCATCGAGATCAACGTGGTGGAAGGGGAGACCGACCAGCTCGTCCAGGCGCTGGGCGCGGGACGCATCGACTTCGCCCTCACCTACGACATCGGCCTGTCCGCCGAGCTGAACCTGCGCAGCGAAACGATCGCGCCCGCCCCGGCCTACGTCATCGTCCCGGCCGGTCACCCGCTGGCCGGGCAGGGCACCGTGGAGCTGGCCGAACTGTCGGCGGAGCCCCTCGTCCTGCTCGACCTGCCGCACAGCCGCGACTACTTCCGCTCGCTGGTGGCCGCCACCGGCGTCGCGCCCGATGTCCGCTACCGCACCCGCAGCTACGAGACCGTACGTTCCCTGGTGGCCCGGGGCCTCGGCTACTCCGTACTGAACCAACGGCCGGCGACGAGCCAGACCTACGGCGGCGGCGAGATCGCGGAACTGGAACTACGCGACGGCAGCCCCCCACTGAAAGTCAAACTCGCATCCCTCGCAGACATGACCCAGACCACCCGGGCCCGGGCGGTGATGGACCTGCTACGAGAAATTGCCGCCCGCCCGGCCAGGGCGTGACCCGCGGGCTGCCCCACGCCTTCGTCGGCGCGCACGTCGCCCTGGCGCTTGTCGGCCTGCGCAACCGCTGTTCCTGAACACCGCTCAGAGCATCTTCAGCCCGCCGTCCACGGCCAGGACCGTGCCGGTGGTGTGGGTGTTGCGCGGGCTCGCCAGGTACAGCACGGCCTCGGCGACCGCCTCGGGCTCGGCGAACGAGCCGACCACCTGCCGGCCCAGCAGCTCGGACCCCGCCCCGTCGATCAGCCGCTCGGTCAGGTCCGTCCTGGTGATCCCGGGGGCCACCGCGTTCACCAGGATCCCGCGGGAGCCCAGTTCGACGGCCATGGCCTTGGTGAACGCCTCCAGGCCGCCCTTCGAAGCGGCGTAGTTGGACTGCCCCTTGCCGGGCTTGGCCGCCGCGGCGGAGGAGACATTGACGATCCGGCCCGACCGCTGCCGCACCATGGTGAGCGCGGTGGCCTGCGTCAGGAGCATGGGGCCGATGAGATTGGTGGCGATGACCTCGTTGATGTCGTCGGCGTCCATCGACAGCAGCAGTTTGTCGCGGCCGATGCCCGCGTTGTTCACCAGGACATCGATCCGGCCGAACGCCTCGATCACCGCCCCGGCCAGTTGCCCGGGCACCTCGGGGCGGGCGAGGTCGCCGGGGAACAGCTCGACCCGGCGGCCCAGCGCGGCGATGCGCTCGGCCACGTCCTGAGCCTGTGCCGCCGAACTGCGGTA
The DNA here is from genome assembly GCF_040643545.1 of Streptomyces sp. NPDC047117. Classification (NCBI taxonomy): domain Bacteria; kingdom Bacillati; phylum Actinomycetota; class Actinomycetes; order Kitasatosporales; family Streptomycetaceae; genus Streptomyces; species Streptomyces sp. NPDC047117. The sequence goes on from NZ_JBEYUN010000019.1 coordinate 4,541, forward strand.
GTTCAGGGCGATGTCGCAGCCGGCCTCGGCCAGCCGGAGGGCGATGGCCCGGCCGATGCCCCGGGCCGCGCCGGTGACGAATGCTACCTGACCTGCGAATTCCATGAATGTTCCTGAACGTGGGGAGTGTGGCGGGGGCGGGATGGCCCGCCCCCGCCGCGGACGGTCAGTACGCGCCGATGAAGCCGGTCATCATGCGCTCACTGCGGCTGTACGGTGACGGTGCGCGACGCCTTCAGGTCCGCCGAGGACGAGCCCACCTGGACGGTGCGCTCACCGGTACCCAGCCGCCAGTCGTGCACGGTGGAGTCCCAGTACCGCAGCTGCTGCTCGTCGACGGTGACCGTGACCCGGCGCTGCTCTCCGGGCGCCAGGGCGACCTTGGTGTAGCCGGCGAGCTTCTTCTTCACCTGAGGTGCCGTGGTGTCGGGGCTGGGGCCGAGGTAGAGCTGTACGGTCTCCTCGCCCGCGCGGGACCCGGTGTTGCGTACGGTCACCGTGGCCGTCAGGCCCGCTTCGGTGCGCCGCACGTCCAGGTCGCGCTGGTCGAAGGAGGTGTACGACAGGCCGTGGCCGAAGGGGAAGAGCGGGGCCACGCCCGTGTCGTCGTACCAGCGGTAGCCGACCTTGAGCCCTTCGGAGTAGGTCTGCTTGCCGTCCACCCCGGGGTAGCGGTGCGGGTCGCCGGCCATGGGATGGGCGGTCTCGCTCGCCGGGAAGGTCTGGGTGAGCCGGCCGCTGGGGGCGCTGTCGCCGTACAGCAACGAGGCGGTGGCCTCGGCGCCTTCCTGCCCCGGATACCACATCTCCAGGACCGCGGCGGTGTCGCGCAGCCAGGGCATCAGGACGGCGGAGCCGGTGTTGAGGACGACCACGGTGCGGGGGTTGACCTTGGCCACCGCCGCGATCAGCTCGTCCTGCCGGCCCGGCAGGGACAGGGATTCGCGGTCCACGCCCTCGGTGCCGTCGTCATGGGCGAAGACGATCGCGGTACGGGCCTTGGCGGCGGCCGACACTGCTCGGTCGAAGTCGGTCCGGGCCTGCTCGGGGGTGACCCAGGTCAGATCGGCGGTCAGCGGCGTGTCCTCCCAGGCCCAGCCGTTCATGGTGACGGAGTGGGTTCCCTTGGTCAGATGCACCTTGGTGGAGACCGTGCCGAAGTTCTCCGTGCCCAGGATCATCGGCTGGTCGCCGATGTGGAGGTTGGCGACCCCGCCCATGACCTTGAAGGCGAAGGTGTAGTCGCCCTCGGCCGGCACGGTCAGCTTGCCTTCGTAGAACGTGCCCTTCTCCAACGGGTCCAGCTGCTTGCCGTTGGTGAACGCGGGGCTGAGCGCGGAGCCGGGCAGCGGGGTGCCGACCCGGTCCTCGCCGGGCTCGTACGTCACCGAGGTGCCCTGGCCCGCCCGCTGCCGCAATGCGTCCACCGGGGCGGTGGCCCGGTCGGGCACGACATGGGAGCTGCCGTCGCCGGACACCTTGGGGTACTTGGCGCTGTTGCCGATGACCGCGATGTCACCGGTGTCCCGGTCCGACAGCGGGAGGGTGCTGTTCTCGTTGCGCAGCAGTACCCCGCCCTTCTCGGCGATGGTACGGGCCGCCGCGCGGCCGGCCTGCGGATCGCGCTCGGGGCGGGGCGTGCCCTGACCGAGCAGTCCGAAGCTTTCCATCTGGCCGACGATGCGGATCACGGACCGGTCGAGGGTGGCCTCGGGGATGGTGCCCTTCGCGATGGCGGCCTTCAGTTCGGCGTCGAAGTACTTCGAGGGCGGTACGGGCTCGCCGAGCTGCAGGTCGATGCCCAGCTCCTGGTCCAGGCCCTTGGTGATGTCGGAGGTGGCGTGGGTGGCCAGCCAGTCGGACATCACCCAGCCGCGGAAGTTCCACTGCTCGCGCAGCACCCCTTGCAGCAGGCCGTCGTTGCTGCACGAGTGCGCGCCGTTGACCTTGTTGTACGCGCACATCACGGAGGCGGCGCCGGCCTTCACCGCGCTGCGGAAGGCGGGCAACTCCACTTCTTGAAGTGTCTGTTCATCGACGGAGGCGTCGACCGTCATGCGGTCCCGCTCCTGATTGTTGGCCGCGAAGTGCTTGACCGTGGCCATCAGGCCCTGTCCCTGGATGCCGCTGATCTCGCCGGCGGCCATCCGGGAAGACAGCAGCGGGTCCTCGCTGAACGTCTCGAAGTTCCGTCCCGCGTAGGGCACCCGGATGATGTTCGTCATCGGGGCCAGCACATTGTCCTGGCCCAGCGCGCGGCCCTCGCGGCCCAGTACCTTGCCGTACTCGCCCGCGAGGCGGTCGTCGAAGGTGGCGGCGAGCGCCACGGGTGTGGGCATCGCGGTCGCGGTGCGGCCCAGCAGCCGGATGCCGGCCGGGCCGTCGGCGGTCCGCAGTGCGGGGACGCCCAGTCGCGGGACGCCCGGCAGATAGCCGATGCCCTTGGTCGTCGGGCCGTTCTTCGGGCCCGTGGTCCAGTGCACGAACGAGATCTTCTCGTCGAGCGTCATCTTGGCCACCAGAGCGCGCACCCGCGCCGAGCCCTCCTGGGGCGCGGCGTCGGCGGCCGGGGCGGTGAGCAGGGTGGTGGCGCACACGGCGGCGAGCGCGTGCGTCAGGAGGCGGCCGGCCCGGCCGCGTGGCCGGGGCCCGGCGCCCTGCCGGTGTTTTCTGGGCAACAGCACGATCAGTTCCTGTCCTTGGTCTACGGCGTCACATGGGTCTACGGGCGAAGTACGGCCCCGGACTGCGGTCCGGGGTGGGCCCGGGGCGAGGTGCTCACAGGTCACCGAGCCAGCGGTGCACGGCGTCGGCGGTGGCGCGGGCGTGCTCGGTCATCATCGTGAGGTGAGTGCCGGGGGCGTCGACGGCGGTGTGCTCGCCGCCGTCCCAGCGGGCCCGCCAGCCGCCCGGTTCGCCCGCCCACGGCTCCATCGGCTCGCTCGCCCGCACGAACAGCACCGGCGCCTTCGTCGGGCTCGGCGCCCACGGCAGGAGCATCTCGTTGTACGCGCCCATGGCGGTGAGCCGGGTGTCGTCGACAGTCACCACTGACCGCTCCATGACCCAGTCGAGCATCGCGTTGCGCCACACGGCCATCGCCCCGGGCGCGCTGGGCAGATACACGTCCGCCAGCACCAGTGCGACGGGCCCGTCACCGCGCTCCTCCAGGCGCAGCGCCAGCGCGTGTGCCAGCGAGCCGCCCATGGAGTGGCCGAACAGGGCGTAGGGCGCGCCCTGGGTGTGCCGTAGTACGGCGTCGGCCTGTGCGTCGAGCAGGATGTCCAGCGATCCGGGCAGCAACTCGGCGTCACCGAAGCCGGGTTGACGCAGTGCCGATACCTTCAGTCGGCCGTCCAGGGCGGCTGCCAGGGCGGTGAACTCCTCCGGGCCCGATGCCGCCGCGGTGCCCGAGCAGCAGATCAGCTCCGGGCCGGGGCCGCGGCCCGCGGTCAGGGGCACCGGGGCCTGCTGCCATTCGGCGGCCGTGCGCGGCCCCGCTGTCTCATCGGCGGGGAAGGTGGGCCGGAACGCGGAGAGCGCGGCCAGCGCCGCCACGACCTCCTCGCCCTGGCGCAACCGCAGCGCCCGCCGGTACATCGTCACCAGGCCGGACTCCTGGGTGGGCCGCGGGCCGTTGGCATCCTGGCCGGCGTCCGCTGCGGGTGCCGTGGCCAGGAGGGCGGTCAGGTGGTCGGCCAGCTGTTGCGGGGTGGGGTGCTCCAGAACGGCGGAGGTGGGGACCTCGGTGCCCACGGCACCGGAGAGGGCGGCGGTGAGCTCGATGGCGGCGAGCGAGTCGAAGCCGATCTCGTCGAAGCCCGAGTCGGCCGGTACGTCGTCGAGCGCGGCATGGCCGAGCGCGGTGGCGGCCTCCGTACGGACCAGGGTCAGCAGCTCGTCGGGGCTCAGGGCCGCCGGGGCGGTGGAGTCCACGGGGCCTGCCGGGGTGGCCGAAAGCTCAGCAGCAGGCGCTTCGGCGGCCGTGCGGGCAGGAGAATCCTGGGTGTCCCCGGACGCCGGGCCCGAGGTCTGCGCACCGTTGGCCGGCAGCCAGAAACGCCGGTGCTGAAAAGCGTAGGTGGGCAGCGGGACCCGGCGTGCTCCCGTGCCGTCGAACAACCGCGACCAGTCCACCTCCGCGCCACGTGCGAAGTCCTCGGCGAGGGCGACGGCGAGGGCGTCGCCGCCCTCCTCGCGCGGTCCGGGGGCGCCGAGGACGGCGCCCCCGGACCCGCGTCTGCCCGACGCCTCTGCCACTTCCAGCAGCCGCGCCGTAGCGGCATCGGCGCTCACCCGCTGCCCGCCCGGCCCCGTGCACTCGACGAGGATCGCCGCGCGGTGCCCCAGGGCGCTGCGGGTGGTGGCCAGGGAGTAGGCGATGTCCAGCGGGTCCAGCTGCGGGTGGCGCGCCAGGTGGTCGGACAGTTGCCGGGCCTGGTCGCGCAGTGCCGCCTCGGTATGGCCCGAGAGTACCCAGGGCACCAGCGCCGGCCGCGCCGTACCGGCCGGCCGCTCGGCTCCAGGAACGGCTGCCGGCGCCTGCTCCAGTACGACATGGCCGTTGGTGCCGCTGACTCCGAAGCCGGACACCGCGGCCCGCCGGGGCGCACCCGTCCCGGGCCACGGCACCGCCTCGGTGAGCAGTCGCACCTGCCCGGCGGACCAGTCCACATGCCGCGTGGGGGCGTCCACGTGCAGGGTGCGGGGCAGTTCGCCGTGCTGCATGGCCAGCACCATCTTGATGATGCCGCCGACGCCCGCAGCGGCCTGGGCGTGACCGATGTTGGACTTCAACGAGCCGAGCAACAGCGGCCGTTCGTCCGGACGCTCCTGCCCGTACGTGGCCAGCAGCGCCTGGGCTTCGATGGGGTCGCCGAGCCGGGTGCCCGTGCCGTGCGCCTCCACCGCGTCCACTTGGTCCGCGCTCAGTTGCGCGTCGGCCAGCGCCTGCCGGATGACGCGCTGCTGGGAGGGGCCGTTGGGTACCGACAGTCCGCTGCTCGCGCCGTCCTGGTTCACCGCGGTACCGCGCACCACGGCCAGGATCCGGCGGCCCTCCTGCACCGCGTCCGAGAGCCGCTCCACCACGAGCACACCCACACCCTCGGCCCAGCCCGTGCCGTCCGCCGCGTCCGCGAACGCCTTGCAGCGGCCGTCCGCCGCCAGCCCCCGCTGCCGGGCGAACTCCACATACGCATCCGGGTTGGCCAGCACCGCCACCCCGCCCGCCAGCGCCCGGTCGCACTCGCCCCGGCGCAGTGCCTGTACCGCCAGATGGAGGGCCACCAACGAGGACGAGCAGGCCGTGTCGACGGTCAGGGCCGGGCCCTCCAGGCCCAGGACGTAGCTGATCCGGCCGGAGACCACCGCCCCGGCGTTGCCGGTCAGCAGATAGCCTTCGGACCCCTCCGGCAGCCGCCCGGAGCCTTCGGCGCCGGTGGGGAGATAGCCCTGATGCGCCGCGCCCACGTAGACGCCGGTGCGGCTGCCGCGCAGCGAGCGCGGGCTCAGCTCGGCCCGCTCCAATGCCTCCCAGGACGTTTCCAGCAGCAGCCGCTGCTGCGGGTCCATGACCGTGGCCTCCCGCGGGCCGATCCCGAAGAACGCCGCATCGAAGTCACCCGCGTCGTGGAGGAAGCCGCCCTCGCGGCAGTACGTCTTGCCGTGCGCCGCCGGGTCCGGGTCGTAGATCCCCGCCAGATCCCAGCCGCGGTCGACGGGGAACGGGCCGACCGCGTCCGTGCCCGAGGTGACCAGCTGCCACAGGTCCTCGGGCGAACGGACACCGCCGGGGAAGCGGCACGCCATGCCCACGATCGCGATGGGCTCGTGGCGGGCCGCCACCAAGTCGTGGTTCTGCCGGCGCAGACGCTCGGCGTCCTTGACGGAGGTGCGCAGGGCGTCGAGCACCTTGTCCTGGGAGAGGGCCATGGAGTGGTCTCCTTGCTGGGGTCCGGACCGGCGGCCGGCCGAGCCGGGTTCGTGCGGGGGAGGAGGGAGCGGGCGGGCGGCTCAGGAATCGGGGCCGCCGAGCACCAGGTTCACCAGGGACTCGGCGTCCAGCTCGTCCACCTCGTCGAGTGTGTCGAGCCTGTTCGCGTGGGACTCGGTGTCCCCGGCGGCCGTGCCGGACCCGGCGGGGGCGTCCGCGACGGCGACCGCCGTCCCGGGACGCAGCCCGGCGAGTTCGAGCAGACCCTCCAGCAGCCCGGCGTCGCGCAGCCGGGCCAGCGGCACGGTCTGCAGTGCCCGCCGGACCTCGGCCTCCAGGTCAGCACCGTCCTCGTCGCCCTTCCCTACGGCCAGCAGCTCGTCGAGCCGGCCGGCCGCCGCCCGGGCGTTGGGGTGGTCGAACGCGAAGGTGGCGGGGAGGGTGCGGCCCACCGCCGCGCCGAGCTTGGCGGCCAGCTCGACCGCGGTGACCGAGCTGAACCCCAGCTGCCGGAACCCGCCCTCGGGGTCGATGTGTTCGGGCCCCGGGTGGCCGAGCGCGACCGCGGCGTGCCGCCGCACGAGGTCCAGCAGGATCTCCTGCCGCTCGGCGGCCGGAGCGCCCCGCAACCGCGCCATCACACCGTGCTCCGCGGGCGTTCCGGCGGACTCCGGACGCGCGGCCGGCCCGTCGGTGGTGCGGACACCGGGCAGTTCCTCGATCAGCGGGCTCGGCCGGAAGGCGGTGAACGCGGGGGCGAACCTGGACCAGTCGGCATCGACGACCGTCGCACAGGTCTCGCCCCGGTCCAGCGTCTCCTGCAACGCGGCCAGGGCGGTCTCGGGCGCCATCGGCCGCAGCCCGAGCGAGCCGAGGAACGCCGCGCCTTCCTGTCCCATCCCTTCGCCCTCCCAGAGGCCCCAGGCGATCGAGGTGGCGGGCAGCTCTTCGGCACGGCGCCGTTCGGCGAGCGCGTCCAGCGCGGCGTTGGCGGCGCCGTACGCGCTCTGCTCGCCGCCGCCCCACACCCCCGCCCCGGACGCGTACAGCACGAACGCGTCCAACTCCCCATCCCGGGTGAGCTCGTGAAGGTGGCGGGCGCCGGCGACCTTGCCCGACAGCACCCGCGCCAAGGTCTCCACGTCCGTGTCGGCCAGCGCGGCCGAGTGCGGCACACCGGCGGCGTGGAAGACCGCCGTCAGCGGCCGGTCGGCGGGCAGCGACGCCAGCAGCTCCTGCAGCGCGTCCCGGTCCGACACATCGCAGCCGGCCACAGTGACCGAGGCGCCCAACTCCTCAATATCTGCCGAGAGTTCGCTGGCCCCGGGGGTTTCCTTGCCGCGCCGTCCGATCAGTACGAGGTGCTCGGCGCCGTTACGGGCCAGCCAGCGCGCCAGATGCCCGCCGAGCGCACCCGTACCGCCGGTCACCAGCACGGTGCCGCGCGGTGTGTAGCCCGTGGCACCGGTCGGCGCGCCGGTGGCGGGCAGCAGCCTGCGGCCGTACGCACCCGAGGTCCGCAGCGCGACCTGGTCCTCGCCGCCGGCCGCCGCCAGTACCTGGACCAGCTGCTCCCCGATCCGTACGCCCGCTTCCGCAGCACCCGGCACATCCACCAGACCTCCCCAGAGCGCGGGCAGTTCCAGGGCCACGCAGCGGCCCAGGCCCCACACCTGCGCACCGGCCAAGGAGGGCCGCTCGGCAGGGGAGACCGCCACCGCACCGCGGGTCACGGTCCACAGCCGCACCTTCGAGCCCTGGGTCATGCCGGCGAGGGTCTGGGCGAGCAGCATGGTCGAGGCCGTCGCGCGGTCGACGCCCGGGTGGCCGGGGTGCGGCAGCTCGTCGGTGCCGAGGAGGGAGACGATGCCGGTGCAGGCCGTGGCGTTCGCCTCGGTGAGGAGGGTGGTGAGTGCGCCGCGGTCCGTGGTGGGGTCGATGGTGAGGTGGGTGACGGTGGCGCCGTGGGAGGTGAGCGCCTGAGCCACGTCAGTGGTGAGTTCGCCGTTGCGATCGGTGTGGTGATCGGCACTGTGGTCAGTGGGTGAGATGAGCAGCCATCGGCCGGTCAGGCGCGCCGAACCGGTGAACGACAGGTGCTTCCACGTGACGTGATGCCGCCGACCGTCGCCGTCCCGGTCCGGTGCCAGCCAGTAGTGCTGGCGTTGGAAGGGGTAGGTGGGGAGGTCGGTGGGGTGGGCGCCGGTGTTGTCGTAGAGGGTGGGCCATTGGATGGGGGCGCCGTGGGTGAAGGCTTCGGCGGCGTGGGTGAGGAAGCGTCGGAGGGTGCCTTCGTTGCGGCGCAGGGTGCCGATGGCGGTGATGTCGTCGGGGAGGACGGGGGTGAGGACGGGGTGGGCGCTCGCCTCGATGAAGAGGGTGTGGCCGTCGGCTTGGAGGTGTTGGACGGTGTCGTGGAAGCGGACGGTCTGGCGGAGGTTGCGGTACCAGTAGTCGGCGTCGAGCCCAGTTGTGTCGATGGGGGCGGCGTCGACCGTCGAGTAGAACGGGATGCTGGCGGTCTGCGGATGGATGCCGTCCAGAGCTTGGAGCAGCTCGTCCTTGATGGTTTCGACGTGGGTGGAGTGGGAGGCGTAGTCGACGGCGATGGTGCGGGCCCGGATGTCCTCGGTGTCGCAGGCGGCGACCATTTCGGTGAGGGCGTCGGGGTCGCCGGCGATGACGGTGGAGGTGGGGCTATTGATGGCGGCGATGTGCAGGCGTCCGGTCCAGCTGCTTGCGATGCGTTGCTCAACTTCCGTCGCGGGCAGGGCGATGGAGGCCATGCCGCCGTGTCCGGCGAGCTGTCGTCCGATGATCTGGGCGCGCAGGGCGCTGATGCGGGCGCCGTCCTCGAGGGACAGTGCGCCGCAGACGACGGCGGCGGCGATTTCGCCCTGGGAGTGGCCGATGACAGCGTCCGGGGCGGCGCCGAGGGACTTCCACAGCTCGGCGAGGGAGATCATGACGGCGAAGCAGGCGGGCTGGACGACATCGACGCGTTGCAGGGCGTCTTCGTCGGTGAGGATGTCGGTGAGTTTCCAGTCCACCAGGCCGTTCAGTGCGTCTTCGCAGCGTGCCATGGAGGCGGCGAACACCGGTGATTCGGAAAGCAGTTGGACGGCCATGCCGACCCACTGCGTTCCCTGCCCCGGGAAGACGAAGACCGACTTGCCAGGCGCGTTCCCGGCGACGCCGGACACGAGGTCGACGGACGGCTGGTCCGTGAGGATTGACTCCAGGCCGGCCCGCAGTGCCGTGTCGTTCTCGGCCAGTACCACTGCCCGGTGCTCGAAGACCGAGCGGGACACGGCCGCTGAATAGCCGAGATCCAGCAGCCGTGCCGTACCGACCCGGCCGGTCAGCCGCCGCGCCTGGTCCCGCAGCGCACCGCCGTCCCGCCCGGACAGTACGACGGGCACCGGTCCGAGCGTCCATACGTTCTCCGGCTCGTCGGTCGTTTCCGGTTCCGGTGCCTGTTCCAGGATGACGTGGGCGTTGGTGCCACTGACACCGAAGGAGGAGATGCCAGCCCGGCGGGGGCGCCCGTTGTGCGGCCATGTCACCTGCTCGGCGAGCAGTGCCACTGCGCCCGACGACCAGTCGATCTCGGTGGAGGGCTGCTGTACGTGCAGGGTGCGGGGCAGCTGGCCGTGCTGCATGGCCATCACCATCTTGATGACGCCACCCACCCCCGCGGCGGCCTGGGCATGTCCGATGTTGGACTTGAGCGACCCCAGCCACAACGGCCGGTCGGCGGCCCGCCCCTTGCCGTAGGTCGCCAGCAGTGCCTGTGCCTCGATGGGGTCGCCGAGGCGGGTGCCGGTGCCGTGGGCCTCGACCGCGTCCACATCGTCGCCGGTGAGCTCGGCATCGGCGAGCGCCTGCCGGATCAGGTGGGCCTGGGCGCGGCCGCTGGGGGCGGTCAGCCCGTTGCTCGCGCCGTCCTGGTTGACGGCGGAGCCGCGGACCACGGCCAGGATGCGGCGACCGTTGCGTACCGCGTCCGAGAGCCGTTCGACCGCCAGTATGCCCACGCCCTCGCCGGGCCCGAAGCCGTCCGCTGAGTCGGCGAACGCCTTGCAGCGGCCGTCCGCCGCCACCCCGCGCTGGCGCGCGAAGCGGACGAACACGCCCGGGGTCGCCATCACCGTCGCACCGCCGGCCAACGCCAGATCGCACTCACCCTGGCGCAGCGCCCGCACGGCCAGGTGCAATGCGGCCAGCGAGGACGAGCAGGCCGTGTCCACGGTCGCGGCCGGGCCCTCCAGGCCCAGGACGTAGGAGATACGGCCGGAGGTGAAGCTGACCACGCCGCCGGTGAGCATCTGGGCTTCGAGTTCGGCGCTGGGGCGGCGGACCTCGTCGGTGTAACCGCCGTTCCAGGCGCCGACGTAGACGCCGGTGCGGCTGCCGCGCAGGGTGTGCGGGTCGATGCCGGCCCGCTCCAGCGCCTCCCAGGAGGTCTCCAGCAGCAGCCGCTGCTGCGGGTCCATGGCGAGCGCCTCGCGGGGGGATATCCCGAAGAAGGCGGCGTCGAACTCGCCCGCGTCGTGCAGGAATCCGCCCTCGCGGGAGTAGGTGCGCCCGGCCGCGTCGGGGTCCGGGTCGTAGAGCCCGGCCACGTCCCAGCCGCGGTTCACCGGGAAGGGGGAGATGGCATCCGTGCCCGACGCCACCAGGTCCCACAGTCCCTCGGGCGAGGTCACCCCGCCCGGGAAGCGACAGCCCATGCCGACGATGGCGATCGGCTCGTGCTGCCGGCGCTCGATGTCCTTCAGGCGCTCGGTGGCGCGGTGGAGCTCGGTGGTGGTCCGCTTCAGGTAGTCGCGGAGCTTCTGTTCGGTCGCGTTGGCCATGTCTCACATCACCCGTTGGTCACAAATCGTCGGTGCGGCCCGAGGGCCGGCGGGGCGGCAGGTCAGGAGCCGCCGAGCTTCTCGTCGAGGAAGGCGAAGAGATCGTCGTCGTCCGCGGTGTCGATCTCCTCGACGATCGAACGGTCCTCCTCCTGCGGAGCTCCCTTGCCCTGGAGGTCGTTCCAGCGGGAGCCGAGCGCCGCGAGGCGAGTGGAGATCTCCCGTCGGGCGATGTCATCGAGGGCGAGCGCGGTCACATCGTCCGCCGCGAGCTCCTTGAGCACCGCCTCCAGGCCGGCCAGTTCGGCCAGCAGCGGCACTTCCGGTGCCGACTCCGGGACCAGCCGCTCGCGCAGATGCTCGGCCAGCGCCGCCGGCGTGGGATGGTCGAACACCAGCGTCGCCGCCAAGTGCTGTCCGGTCGCCGCGGCGAGCCGGTTGCGCATCTCCACGGACGTCAGCGAGTCGAAGCCCAGATCCTTGAACGCCCGCTCGCCGGGAATGCCCTCGGGCTCGGTGTGCCCGAGCACCACGGCGGCGTGCGTCCGTACGGTGTCCAGCAGCAGCTCCCGCTGCTCGGCCGCACCGAGCGAGGACAGCCGCTCGACGAGCGTCTCGGCGCCGTCCACCGCCACCGCGCCCGCTGACCGGCGGGCCGGCGCGCCACCGCCGCGCCCCGGGGTGCCCGCCGCGCCCTGCAGCAGGTCCCGGAGAACCGGCGAGACGTTTCCTCCGGCGACCGGCGCCGCTGTGTTCAGTCGCACTGGCGCCAGGAACGCCTCGTCGACGCGGTGCGCGGTATCGAACAGTGCCATGCTCTGCTCCTCGGACAGCGGCAGCAGGCCGCCCCGCGCCATCCGCCGGTGCAGTTCCTCGGTGTCCAGGTGCGCGGTGAGCTGCCCGCTGCCCGCGAGTCCCCAGCCGAGCGACAGGCCCGGCAACGCCCGGTCGCGCCGGTACTGGGCCAGCGCGTCCAGGAAGCCGTTGGCGGCGGCGTAACTGCCCTGGCCCGGCCCGCCGAGTACGGCGGCGACCGACGAGAACAGCACGAACACTGACAGATCCAGGCCCAGATCGGGGTCCAGGGACGCCTCGTGCAGATGCAGCGCCGCATCGGCCTTGGGGCGCAGCACCTGCTCCGCCCGCTCCGGGGTGAGGGAGGCAACGACCCCGTCGTCCAGGACGCCCGCCGCGTGCAGCACGGCCGTGACCGGGTGCTCGCGCGGTACCGCGGCCAGCAGCTCGCGCAGCGCCGCACGGTCGGCGACATCGCAGGCCGCGACGGTCACCGAGGCACCCAGCCCGCGCAGCTCCGTGGCCAGCTCCCCGGCCCCCTCGGCGTCCGCGCCGCGGCGGCTGGTCAGCAACAGATGCCGCACACCGTGCTCGGTCACCAGGTGCCGGGCGAGCGTGCCGCCCAGATTCCCGGTACCGCCGGTGATCAGCACCGTGCCGTGCGCGTCGAAGGCGGGCGGCATGGTCAGCACCAGCTTGCCGATGTGCCCTGCCTGGCTGAGCGTACGGAAGGCGCTCCGGGCGTCGCGAATGTCGTACGGGGCCACGGGCAGCAGCCGCAGCACACCCCGCTCGAACAGTTCCAGCAGCTCGCCGAGCATCTCGCCGATCAGCCCCGGGCCGTGCTCCATCAGCTCAAGGACCCGGTAGCCGGTGCCCGGATGCTCGGCGGCGATCTGCTCGGCGCCGCGCACATCCGCCTTGCCCAGCTCCACGAACTGCCCGCCGCGCGGCAGCAGCCGCAGCGAGGCGTCGACGAACGGGCCCGCCAGGGAGTTCAGCACGACATCGACGCCGCGCCCGCCGGTCGCTTCCAGGAACTGGTCGGCGAAGTCCAGGGTCCGCGAGTTGGCGATATGCCGGTCGTCCAGGCCCTGCTTCCGCAGCACGTCCCACTTGCCGGGGCTGGCGGTGCCGTACACCTCGGCACCGAAGTGGCGGGCCAGCTGCACCGCTGCCATACCGACGCCGCCGGTCGCCGCGTGGACCAGCAGCGCCTGGCCGGGACGCAGCCCGGCGAGGTGCTTGAGCGCGTAATAGGCACTGAGGAAAACAGCCGGTACGGAGGCGGCCTCGGCGTACGACCAGCCACGCGGCATCCGCGCCACCATCCGGTGATCGGCGACGACATACGGCGCGAAGGCATCCGTCCACATGCCCAGCACCCGGTCGCCGACGGCGAATCCGGCCACCTCGGGGCCGACCTCGGTGACCACGCCGGCACCCTCGGCGCCCATCACGGCCTCGCCCGGGTACATGCCCAGGGCGATCAGCGTGTCACGGAAGTTGATGCCCGCGGCGCGCACCGCGATCCGCACCTGGCCCGGACCGAGCGGCACGGTGTCCGCCGCGGTCGGTACCAGCGCCAGCTCCGAGAGTGTGCCGGAGCCGCCGACCAGCTGCCAGGACCGGGCGCCGGCCGGCGGCAGCAGGGCCTCGGCGTCCCGCTCCGGCACCGTCGCCAGCCGCGGCACACGGACCTTGCCCGCCCGGATCGCCACCTGCGGCTCGCCGCACTCCAGCGCGGCCGTCAGGGCGGCACCGTCCACCGGGCCCTCCGCCAGGTCCACGAGGACGAAGCGGTCCGGCTGCTCCGACTGGGCGGACCGCACCAGTCCCCACACGGCCGCCGCCACCGGGTCCTGGAGCCGGTCGTCGCGCCCGGCGGCCACCGCGCCACTGGTGACGAACACCAGCCGCTGAGCGGTGTCGGCCGTCAGCAGCTCCTGCAGCAGCGCGAGAGCCTGCCGCACGGCGCCGCGTACGGCAGTGGGGTCCGTGGCGGGAGAGCGGGGGACCGGTACGGCGATGACGGCAGTGGCATCGTCCCGTACGGCTTCGGTGAGAGACGTGACGGCGGTGAACGGCACACCGGCCCCGCCCAACCCCTCCGCCAGCCCGAAGACGTCCTCGCCGACCAGCGCCCACTGCGCCGTGTCCGTGGCACTCACGGCGGACATGGGCAGCGCGGGCCATTCGAGCCGGTGCAGCATCCCGTCCCCCAGGCCCTCCGCGGGGCGCGCGGGCAGCCGGAACTGCTCCGCGGCCACGGCCCGTACGGCAAGCGACTCGATCACGCACACCGGCCGCCCGTCCACGTCGGCGCACTCGATGCGCACCGCATCCTCGCCGGCCACCGTGACCCGCACCCGCAGCCGCTCGGCCCCGGTCGCGTAGAGGCGGATGCCGCGCAGCGTGAAAGGCATCCTGACCTGGCCGTCACGGGGGAAGAACGAGCCGAGGTTCATCGTCTGTACCGCGGCGTCCAGCAGCGCCGGATGAATACTGAACCGGTCGGTGCCGACCTCCGCTGCCCCCGCCGGGACGGCCACCTCGGAGTAGGCCGCGGTGCCGTCGCCATGCCCCGCCTCGACGCCCTGGAACAGCGGGCCGTAGGTGTAGCCGCGCTCGGCGAAGGAGGCGTAGAAGTCCGCGGGGCTGAAGGCGGTGCCGTCGGATTCCGAAGCCCCCGGCCAGGCAAGGGAGCCGGGCTTTACGTCGTCGGCGGGCACAACGAGCGCCTGGACGTGCTGCGTCCAGGAGTCCGCCTGCCCCGGCTCCGCCGCCTGCTCCTGACCGGTCTCCGGCCGGGAGTGCACGGTCACGGTACGGCGTCCCTCGCCGTCCGCCGCGCCGACGACGAGTCGCAGCCGTACCGCGCCGTTGTCCGGCAGCAGCAGTGGCGCGGCCAGCGTCAGCTCCTCGACCAGCTCGCAGCCGGTTTGGCGGCCGGCCCAGAGCACGAGGTCGGCGAAGGCGGCACCCGGCATCAACGGTGTGCCGAGCAGGGTGTGATCCCGCAGCCACGGCTGAGCCTCGGCGCCGAGCCGCGCGGTGTAGAGGTACCCGTCACCGTCGGGCAGCTCCACGCCGCCGTCGAGCAGCGGGTGGTCCGCCGCCGACATGCCGAAGGAGGTGACATCGCCGCGGAGCATGCGGGGCTTGTGCCAGTAGTGCTGGCGTTGGAAGGGGTAGGTGGGGAGGTCGGTGGCGCGTGCACCGGTGCCGTCGAAGAGGGCGGGCCAGTGCACGGGGGCGCCGTGGGTGAAGGCTTCGGCGGCGTTGGTGAGGAAGCGGCGGAGTGTGCCGTCGTTGCGGCGCAGGGTGCCGAGGGCGGTGATGCCTTCAGGCAGTACGGGGGTGAGGACGGGGTGGGCGCTGGTTTCGATGAAGAGGGTGTGGCCGTCGGTTTGGAGGCGTTGGACGGTTTCGTGGAGGCGGACGGGCTGGCGGAGATTTTGGTACCAGTAGGTGGCGTCGAGGGTGGTGGTGTCGATGGGGGCGGCTTCGACGGTGGAGTAGAAGGGGATGGCCGCGTGCTGGGGGCGGATTCCGTCCAGGGTGTGGAGGAGTTCGTCGCGGATGGGTTCGGTGTAGGCGGTGTGGGAGGCGTAGCTGATGGGGACGCGGCGGGCGTGGATGCCTTCGGCCTCGCAGGCGCTGAGGACGGTGTCGATCTGGTCGAGGGGCCCGGCGACGACGGTGGAGGTGGGGCCTGCGGTGACGGCGATGCTGAGCCGGTCACCCCAGGTGGGCATGTGCTGCTCGACCTCGGTGAGGGGCAGGGCGAGGGAGACCATGCCGCTGTGGCCGGCGAGGTGGCGTTCGATGAGGCGGGCGCGCAGCGCGATGATGCGGGCGCCGTCTTCGAGCGTGAGCGCGCCGCAGACCACGGCGGCGGCGATTTCGCCCTGGGAGTGTCCGATGACGGCATCCGGGGTGATGCCGAGGGACTTCCATGCTTCGGCGAGGGAGATCATGACGGCGAAGCAGGCGGGTTGGACGACGTCCTCGCGTTCCAGCGAGGGTGCGTCGTCGGTCTGCCGGATGAGGTCGGTGAGTTTCCAGTCCAGGTGCTCGGCGAGCAGCGCCTCACACCGCGCCATGGTGGCGGCGAAGACGGGGGATTCATCCAGAAGCTGGGCGGCCATGCCGGCCCATTGGGTGCCCTGCCCGGGGAAGAGAAGCACCGTTCGGGGGTTTCCGGAAGCCTGCCCGGTCAGTGGGGCTTGTCCGGCTGCTACGGCTTCCAGGCCGGTTCGCAGGGAGGCGTGGTTGTCGGCGAGGACCACGGCTCGGTGTTCGAAGACCGAGCGGGAGGTGGCGGTGGAGTAGCCGAGGTCCAGCAGTCGGGTGGTGTCGTCGATGTGGTCGATGAGCTGTCGGGCCTGGTCGCGCAGGGCGCCGCTGTCCCGTCCGGAGACGATGACAGGGACCGGGCTCAACTCGCGCTCGGCGGCATCTCGTTCGGTGGTGTCGTGCGGTGCCTGCTCCAGCACTACGTGCGCGTTCGTCCCGCTCAGCCCGAATGAGGACACCGCGGTACGCCGCGGCCGGTCCAATTCGGGCCATGCCATCGGTTCGTTGAGCAGAGCGACCGTGCCCGCCGACCAGTCGATTTCCGTGGACGGCCGCTCCGCGTGCAGGGTGCGGGGCAGTTCGCCGTGCTGCATGGCCAGCACCATTTTGATGATGCCGCCGACGCCGGCGGCGGCCTGGGTGTGGCCGATGTTGGATTTGAGTGAGCCGAGCCACAGTGGCTGTTCGGTCGGGCGGTCCTTGCCGTAGGTCGCGATCAGGGCTTGGGCTTCGATGGGGTCGCCGAGGCGGGTGCCGGTGCCGTGGGCTTCGACCGCGTCCACATCGCCGGTGCTCAGGCCGGCGTTTTCCAGGGCGCGTCGGATGACGCGTTGTTGTGAGGGGCCGTTGGGTGCGGTGAGTCCGTTGCTGGCGCCGTCCTGATTGACGGCGGAGCCGCGGACCACGGCCAGGATGCGGTGGCCGTTGCGTACCGCGTCCGACAGCCGCTCGACCAGCAGCACACCCGCGCCTTCCGCCGGGCCGAAGCCGTCAGCGGAGTCGCCGAACGCCTTGCAGCGGCCGTCCGGCGACACCGCGCGCTGCCCGGAGAACTCCACGAGCGGGTCCGGCGACGACATCACCGTGGCGCCGCCCGCGAGCGCGAGGTCGCACTCGCCGTTGCGCAGTGCCTGCGCCGCCAGGTGGAGCGCTACGAGGGAGGAGGAGCAAGCCGTGTCCACGGTCACCGCCGGGCCCTCCAGGCCCAGGACGTAGGAGATACGGCCGGACATGACGCTGGCGGAGTTGCCGGTGCCGAGATGGCCGTCGAAGGTCTCCGTGCCACGCTGCAGCAGCGGCATGTAGTGCTGACCGTTGGTGCCCATGAACACGCCGGTGCGGGTGCCACGCTGCTCCGTCGGGCGCAGCCCGGCCCGTTCGAAGGACTCCCAGGCGAGCTCCAGGACGAGCCGCTGCTGTGGGTCCGTGGCGAGGGCCTCGCGCGGCGAGATCCCGAAGAAGGCGGCGTCGAAGTCGCCCGCGTCGTGCAGGAATCCGCCTCCACGGACGTACGAGCGGCCGATGCCGTCCGGGGCGTACAGCTCCGCCAGGTCCCAGCCGCGGTTGTCCGGCAGGTCCGTGATGGCGTCGCGGCCCTCGGAGAGCAGGTCCCACAGCTCTTCGGGAGTGGTGACACCGCCGGGGAAGCGGCAGGCCATACCGACGATGGCGATCGGCTCGTCGGAGTGGGGCGTGGCCGCGCGGACGCTCTCTGCCGGAACCTCTTCCTCGCCGAGCAGCTCGGTGCGCAGATGGTCGGCCAGAGCGCGCGGGTTGGGGTGGTCGAAGACGAGGGAGGCGGGGAGGGTGAGGCCGGTGGCCTCCTTGAGACGGTTGCGCAGTTCGACGGCGGTCATGGAGGTGAAGCCGATGTCCCTGAATGCCCGGTCCGGTTCCACGGCCGCCGCCGAACCCGCACCGAGCACCACGGCCACATGCGAGACGACCAGGTCCATGAGGGTCTTGTGCCGCTCGCCGATGGGCAGGGCGCGCAGCGTGCGGGCCAGCTCAGTGCTGCCGTCGGGCAGCACGTCGCCGGAGCCCGCCTCGGTGGGGGCCGCGGTCTGTGTGCCCCGCATCCGGCGGGCGTCGGGCAGCTCGTCGAAGAGGGCGCTGGGCCGCACGGAAGTGAACGACGTGAGGAACCGCTCCCAGTCGACATCAGCGACGGCGACCGAGCCCGCACCGCGTCCCAGTGCCTTTTCCAGCTCGGCGAGCGCTGCCCCCGGCTCCAGCGGGACGATGCCGTAACGGCGCATCGACTCGGCGTCGGTCCCCTCGGCGGTCACACCGCCGGACCAGGGCGTCCACGCCACGGAGACGGCCGGCAGCCCGCGGGCACGACGGCGCTCGGCCAGCGCGTCGAGATGGCCGGTGCCGGCGGCGTACGCGCCCTGGCGGGCGCCGCCCCACACCCCGGACACGGACGAGAAGACGACGAACCCGGGGACGTCGGCCGCCGCTCGGTAGCCCTCATCACCGCCCTCGCCCGGAGTCAGCAGCGCGTCGAGATGGGTGGCGGTGGCCGTCTTGGCGGCGACGGCCGCCGCGAAGTCGGCGGGGGTCGTCTCCGCCAGGGGAGCGAGCGCCACCTGAGGCGGAGCGATCACGACCAAGGTGGGGGAGTGCTTGTCGAGCAGGGCGGCGAGGGACGCGCGGTCCGTCACATCGGTGCCGGTGGCGACGGCCGTGCGCGGGGCGAGCTCCGACAGTGCTGCGGGCAGCTCGGTGAGCGCCGGGTCGGCGAGGACCACCCGCTCGGCGCCCTCCGCGAGCAGCTGCGGTACGAGCCGTTCGGCCACGGGCTCGGTGTCCCCCACGAGCAGCACCGTGCCGCTGGCCCGCCACTTCTCGTGGGCGGTGCGTGCGGGTACGCGTACGAGGCGACGGCCGTAGGCGCCGGAGGGGCGGAGGGCGATCTGGTCTTCGGTGGTGGTGTGGGTGAGGGCTTGGGCGAGGTGGCGGGTGGTCTGGGGGGTGAGGGCGTGGGGGAGGTCGATGAGTCCGCCCCAGTGGTCGGGGTGTTCGAGGGCGGCGACGCGTCCGAAGGCCCAGAGCTGGGCGGCTTCGGGGTCGGGGATCTCGCCGGGGGCGATGGCGACGGCACCTTGGGTGAGGGTCCAGAGCGGGGCCTTGGGATCGGTGTCGCCGAGGGCCTGCGTCAGAGCGAGAGTGGCGGTCAGACCGAGGAGGGAGACGATGCCGGTGCAGGCCGTGGCGTTCGCCTCGGTGAGGAGGGTGGTGAGTGCGCCGCGGTCAGTGGCGGGGTCGACGGGGAGGTGGGTGACAGTGGCGCCGTGGGTGGCGAGTGCCTCGGCCAGGCCGGTTGCGCGGGCAGTGCTCTCACCGGTGGGGGAGAGCAGTATCCAGTGGCCGGTGAGGCGTGCCGGTTCCGTGAACGGCAGGTGCTTCCAGGTGACGTGGTAGGAGAGAGAATCCTGCGAGACCTGGGCGGACTCCAGCCAGTAGTGCTGGCGTTGGAAGGGGTAGGTGGGGAGGTCGGTGGGGTGGGCGCCGGTGTTGTCGTAGAGGGTGGGCCATTGGATGGGGGCGCCGTGGGTGAAGGCTTCGGCGGCGTGGGTGAGGAAGCGTCGGAGGGTGCCTTCGTTGCGGCGCAGGGTGCCGATGGCGGTGATGTCGTCGGGGAGGACGGGGGTGAGGACGGGGTGGGAGCTCGCCTCGATGAAGAGAGTGTGGCCGTCGGCTTGGAGGTGTTGGACGGTGTCGTGGAAGCGGACGGTCTGGCGGAGGTTGCGGTACCAGTAGCCGGCGTCGAGGGTGGTTGTGTCGATCGGGGCGGCGTCGACGGTGGAGTAGAAGGGGATCGTTGACGGCTGGGGGCGGATGCCGTCCAAGGCGTTGAGGAGTTCGTCCTTGATGGTTTCGACGTGGGTGGAGTGGGAGGCGTAGTCGACGGCGATGGTGCGGGCCCGGATGTCCTCGGTGTCGCAGGCGGCGACCATTTCGGTGAGGGCGTCGGGGTCGCCGGCGATGACGGTGGAGGTGGGGCTGTTGATGGCGGCGATGTGGAGGCGTCCGGTCCAGCTGCTTGCGATGCGCTGGTCAACTTCCGTCGCGGGCAGGGCGATGGAGGCCATGCCGCCGTGTCCGGCGAGCTGTCGTCCGATGATCTGGGCGCGCAGGGCGCTGATGCGGGCGCCGTCTTCGAGCGTCAGGGCGCCGCAGACGACGGCGGCGGCGATTTCGCCCTGGGAGTGGCCGATGACCGCGTCCGGGGTGGCGCCGAGGGACTTCCACAGCTCGGCGAGGGAGATCATGACGGCGAAGCAGGCGGGCTGGACGACGTCGACGCGTTGCAGGGCGTCTTCGTCGGTGAGGATGTCGGTGAGTTTCCAGTCGACCAGGCCGTTCAGTGCGTCCTCGCAGCGTGCCATGGAGGCGGCGAACACCGGTGATTCGGAAAGCAGTTGGACGGCCATGCCGACCCACTGCGTTCCCTGCCCCGGGAACACGAAGACTGTCTGGCCGGCGTCACCAGCCACCGCACCGGTGACGACATCCGTGGAGGGTTCGTCCGTGGCGATCGACTCCAGGCCGGCCTGCAGTGCCGCCGCGTTCTCGGCCAGTACCACTGCCCGGTGCTCGAAGGCCGAGCGCGACACTGCGGTCGAGTAGCCCAGGTCCAGCACGCTCGACGCGTCCACCAGGTCGGCCAGCTGCCGCGCCTGGTCACGCAGTGCCTCGCCGCTCCGCGCCGAGACAACGACCGGCACCGTGCCGAGCGTCCGTACGTTCTCCGGCTCGTCGGTCGTTTCCGGTTCCGGTGCCTGTTCGAGGATGACGTGGGCGTTGGTGCCGCTGACGCCGAAGGAGGAGACGGCGGAGCGGCGGGGGCGGTCCAGTGCGGGCCAGGTCGTCGGCTCGGTGAGCAGTGAGACCGCGCCTGCCGACCAGTCGACCTGGGAGGACGGCTGGTCGATGTGCAGGGTGCGGGGCAGCTGGCCGTGCTGCATGGCCATCACCATCTTGATGATGCCACCCACCCCCGCGGCGGCCTGGGCATGTCCGATGTTGGATTTGAGCGAGCCCAGCCAGAGTGGCTGTTCGGCCGGGCGATTCTGCCCGTACGTGGCCAGCAGCGCCTGGGCTTCGATGGGGTCGCCGAGGCGGGTGCCGGTGCCGTGGGCCTCGACCGCGTCCACATCGCCGGTGCTCAGGCCGGCGTTTTCCAGGGCGCGTCGGATGACGCGTTGTTGTGAGGGGCCGTTGGGTGCGGTGAGTCCGTTGCTGGCGCCGTCCTGGTTGACGGCGGTGCCGCGTACCACGGCGAGGATGCGGTGGCCGTTGCGTAGGGCGTCGGAGAGTCGTTCGACGGCGAGTACGCCGGCGCCTTCGCTCCAGCCCGTTCCGTCGGCGGTGTCGGAGAATGCCTTGCAGCGTCCGTCCGCCGCCAGCCCCCGCTGCCGCGAGAACTCCACGAACGTACCGGGACCGGCCATGACCGTGACGCCACCCGCCAGCGCGAGGTCGCATTCTCCGTTGCGCAGTGCCTGCACCGCCAGGTGGAGTGCTACGAGGGAGGAGGAGCAGGCCGTGTCGACCGTCACCGCCGGGCCCTCGAAGCCCAGCGTGTACGAGACGCGGCCGGTGAAGACGCTGCCGGAGGTGCCGGTGCCGAGGAAACCGGCCACCTCGTCCTCGGCGCCGTCGGCCACCGAAGTGCCGTAGTCGTGGTACATCACCCCGGCGTAGACGCCGGTGCGGCTGCCGCGCAGGGTGTGCGGGTCGATGCCGGCCCGCTCCAGCGCCTCCCAGGACGTCTCCAGCAGCAGCCGCTGCTGCGGGTCCATCGCCATTGCCTCACGGGGCGAGATGCCGAAGAAGGCGGCGTCGAAGTCGCCCGCGTCGTGCAGGAATCCACCCTCGCGGCTGTACGTACGGCCCGGCCGGCCGGGCTCCGGGTCGTAAATCCCCGCCACGTCCCAGCCACGGTCCACCGGGAACGGCGAGATGGCGTCCGTCTCCGAGGCCACCAGGTCCCACAGGCCCTCGGGCGAGGTCACCCCGCCCGGGAAGCGGCAGCCCATCCCCACGATGGCGATGGGCTCATGGCGGCTCGACTCGACCTGACGGACCCGTTCGCGTGCCTCATGAAGGTCCGTCATGGCGCGGCGGAGATACTCGCGAAGCTTCTCTTCGTTGCTGGCGGGCGCTGCAGAGGACACGTGCGCTTCCTTCTGGCTGGATCTGGAACAACAGTCGGTGAGTGGTCGGGTGCGGGTGGAGTTACGTCAAACCGAAGTCACTGTCCAGGAGTTCGAACAGGTCGTCGTCGTTGCCGGTCGCCAGGCGATCTGCAACGGATGCGGCGGCATCGCCCGTGCCCCCCGGGCCCTTGGCGGCCGCCGATGCCGCGGAGGCGTCGAGGAGCCCGAGGAGGTCGCGCAGCCGTGCCGCGACATCGGCCCGGTCGGCTTCGTCGGTGACGGACCCGGCGAGCCCGTCACGGACGCGGTCGAGCGTCGCCAGTACAGCCGCCGTGTCCGTCGGAGTACCGGTGTCCCGGTCACCCTTGGGGAGTTCGCGTTCCAGGTGGTCGGCGAGCGCGGCGGGGGTCGGGTGGTCGAAGACGAGAGTGGCGGGCAGCCGCTGCGCGGTGGCGGTGGTGAGCCGGTTGCGCAGCTCCACGGCGGTCAGTGAGTCGAAGCCGGCGTCCTTGAAGGGAGTCTGCAACTCGACGCGCAGCGGATCGCCGTACCCGAGGACCCGCGCCACTTCGGTGCGCACCAGCGTGCGCAGTGCGGCCGTGCGCTCGGCGCGCGACTTGCCCATCAACTGCTCGGCGAGGCCGGCGGAGGGCCGGGCGTTGTCGTCGGCCGTGGCCGCCTCGGCGGATGCGGGGGCGGCGGCCGGGGGAGCCAGGCCGTACAGCACCTCCGGCACCGCCTCAGCGTCGGCCGCCGCGCGGGCGCGCAGCCCCGCGAGGTCCAGACGCAACGGCAGCAGCACCGCCTCGTCCCCGGGCCCGCCCGGTGCGCAGGCCGCGTCGAACAGCGACAGCCCTTCGGCCCGGTCGAGCGGCAGGATGCCGGAGCGGCGCAGCCGGGCCAGGTCGGCGGCGCCCAGTCCGGCGCCCATGCCGTCGCCCCGACCGCCGTCCTCGTCGCCCCAGAGGCCCCAGGCCAGGGACACGGCGGGCAGGCCCTGCGCGCGTCGCCAGGATGCGAACGCGTCGAGGAAGGCGTTGGCGGCGGCGTAGCCGGACTGGCCGGGGCTGCCGAGCGTCCCGGCGGCCGAGGAGAACAGTACGAAGGCGGACAGGTCCAGTTCGCGCGTCAGCTCGTGCAGATGCCGGGCCGCGTCGGCCTTGGGCCGCAGCACGGCCGAGATCCGCTCGCCGGTCTGGGCGGTGACGGTCCCGTCGTCGAGGACGCCCGCCGTGTGGACGACGCCGGTGACGGGGCGGTCGGCCGGGACGGCGCCGAGTACGGCTGCCAGCGCCGCGCGGTCCGCCGTGTCGCAGCTGACGATGTCCGCCTGCGCGCCCAGCTCCGCCAGTTCTGCGGCGAGTTCGTGGGCGCCTGGGGCGTCCGGGCCGCTTCGGCTGGTCAGCAGCAGATGCCGTACTCCGTGCCGGGCCGCGAGATGGCGGGCGACCGCCCGGCCGAGCGTCCCGGTGCCGCCGGTGATGAGCACCGTGCCGTCCGTGCGCCAGGGGGAGCCGGAGCCGGTGACCCCGGTGTCCCGGACGAGCCGGGGGACGAGGAGCGCGCCGTCGCGTACGGCGATCTGCCCCATGCCGGTCGCGGCGGCTCCGGCCAGGGCCCGGTATGCGGCCTCCCGTTCCCCGTCCGGCACCGCCAGGTCCACCAGGGCGAAGCGGTCCGGATGCTCGGCCTGGGCGCTGCGCAGCAGACCCCAGGCCGCGGCGGCGGCCGGTCGGCCGACCGCCGCACCGGCGGCCACGGCGCCATGCGTCACCAGCACCAGCCGGGCGGCGGCGAAGCGCTCCTCGGCCAGCCAGTGCTGTACGAGGCCCAGCGCCCGCGCCGTCGCCTCATGGGCGTCGAAAGCGAGGTCTGCTTCGCCGTCGAGGTCCACCACGACGGTTCCGGGCACGGCCGGCGCATCGGTGGCCAGCGCGGTCAGGTCGGCGGTGATGCGTACCGAGCCGGGCGGCAGCGCAGCTCGCAGGCCCTCCAGGAGCGCGGGGGCGTGGTCGCCGACGACGGCCCACTCGCCCGTATCCTCCATAGGTGGCTCCCCGGCGGGCGTCCACTCCAGCCGGTACAAGGGTGTGCCCTCGCCCTCTACCGGCGGCAGCTGGTCCGCCGTCACCCGGCGCAGTGCCAGCGAGCGGGCGGCGAACACGGGGCGGCCCTCCGCGTCGGCCGCCGCGACGGTCACCGAGTCGGGACCGGCCGGGGCGATCCGTACCCGCAGGCCGGTAGCGCCACGGGCATGCAGCTGTACGTCGTTCCAGGCGAACGGCAGCATCCCGTGCGGGCCCTCGGGGAACTGCTCGCCGAAGCCGATGGCGTGCAGCGCCGCGTCCAGCAGCGCCGGGTGGATGCCGTACCGGGCGTCGTCGTCGGCCGGCCGGTCCGGCAGTCGCACCTCGGCGAACACCTCCTCGCCGCGCCGCCAGACCGTACGCAGGCCCTGGAAGGCGGGACCGTAGCCGACTCCGGCAGCCGCGAAGCGCGCGTACTCCGCCGCGATCCGGTCCGCGTCGTCGGCGACGGGGGTGGCGCCGGCGGGCGGCCAAGCGCCCCGCAGACAGGCCAGGGCGTCGTCGGGGCCGTCGTCGCTGCTGTCGGCTTCGGCGGCGAGCACGCCCGTGGCGTGCCGCGTCCAGCCGGCGGCCGGGCCTTCGCCCTCGGCCGGGCACGAGTCGATCCGTACGGTCCGGGCGCCGGACGCGTCCGGGCCGCCCACCGTGACCCGCAGCCGGACACCGGCGGTGTGCCCGTCCTCGCCCCCCGGCAGAACGAGGGGAGCGGCGAAGGCCAGCTCCACCACCCGGGCGCAGCCGAGGTCCGCTCCGGCCCGGGCGGCGAGGTCCAGGAGCGCCGCGCCGGGCAGTACGGTACGGTCCCAGACCGCGTGGTCGGCGAGCCACGGGTGGGTACGGGCCGAGAGCAGCCCGGTCCGTACGGTTCCCTCGCCGTCGGGCAGATCGACGGCGGCGGCCAGCAGCGGGTGACCCGCGGCGTCGAGCCCGGCGGTGGCCAGGTCGGCGGCGGGCCGCGTGGCGTCCAGCCAGTAGCGGGTGCGCTGGAACGGGTAGGTGGGCAGGTCGGCGGCGGGGCCGTCGCCGTGCGGGGCGGACAGGTCGACCGGGACGCCATGGGCGTGCACCGTGGCCAGCGCCCCCATGAAGGCCGCCGTCTCGTCGCGGTCGCGGCGCAGCACCGGCACCATCACGACGGCGCGCCCGGCGGACTCTTCGGACGGCGTGCCGTCCCCCTCGGGGGCCTCCGGCAGGCACTCACGGCCCATCGCGGTCAGTGTGCCGTCCGGCCCCAGTTCGACGAAGGTGTCGATGCCCAGGCTTCGCAGGGTGCTCATGCCGTCGAGAAAGCGCACGGCCTCGCGGGCATGCCGTACCCAGTACTCCGGGGTGCACAGCGTGTCACCGTCCGCCGCCTCACCGGTGAGGTCGGAGACGACCGGGATCCGCGGCTTCGCGTACTCCACCTCGCGTGCGACGCGCGCGAACCCCTCCGTCATCGCGTCCATGTGCGGTGAGTGGAAGGCGTGACTGACCGGCAGCCGCTTGACCCGCCGTCCTTCCGCCCGCCAGTGAGCGGCCACCTCCTCCACGGCCGCCTCGTCGCCGGAAATCACCGTCGCCGACGGCCCGTTGACGGCGGCGATGCCCACCCGCGCGCCGCGCCCGGCCAGCAGCGGGGCTACCTCCGCCTCGCTCGCCTGGAGCGCGGCCATCGCACCGCCGGCCGGCAACGCGCCCATCAGCCGGCCGCGCGCGGCCACCAGTCGGGCGGCGTCGGGCAGGGAGAACACCCCGGCCGCGTACGCGGCGGCCAGCTCGCCGACCGAGTGGCCGAGCAGCGCGTCGGGGCGCAGGCCCCACGCCTCCACCAGCTGGAACAATGCCACTTCGAGCGCGAAGAGCGCGGGCTGGGTGTACTCGGTGCGATCGAGCAGCCCGGCCGCCTCGCTGCCTGCCGCGGCGAACATCACCTCGCGCAGCGGAAGGCGGCCGGACCCTTCCAGATGCCGGTCCAGCTCCGCCGTGACCTCGTCCAAGGCCGCGGCAAAGACGCGGTGGCGCGCGTACAGCTCGTAACCGGCCCCTGGCCGCTGGCTGCCCTGCCCGGTGAAGAGCAGCGCGGTACGGCGGCCGTGCTCGGCCCGGCCGGTGACCAGACGAGGCCCGCTGCCGCTCGCGCCGCGCGCCAAATCGGCCAGGCCGTCCAGGAGTTCACCATGGTCGGCGCCCAGCACCACGGCCCGGTGCGCAAAGGCCGTACGGGACCGGGCCAGGGTCCGTCCGACCGCGGCCGGGGCCGGGGCGTTCGCCGTCGCCGCGGTGAGGTGGTCGTGCAGCCGCCGCGCCTGCGCGCGCAGGGCGTCTTCGGTGCGCCCGGACAGCGGCCAGGCCACAGTGGCGGGTTCCCCGGAGTCCGACCCGGCGCTCTCCTGCGCGGCCGTCGGTGCGCTCTCCAGGATCAGATGCGCGTTGGTGCCGCTGGCGCCGAAGGAGGACACTCCCGCCCGGCGGGGCGCGTCCTCCCGCTCGGGCCACTCCCGCGCCTGCGCCAGCAGCTCGACCGCGCCCGCCGACCAGTCCACCCGACTGGAGGGCCGGTCCGCGTGCAGCGTGCGCGGCAGCTTTCCGTGCCGCATCGCCAGCACCATCTTGATGACCCCGGCCACGCCCGCGGCGGCCTGGGTGTGCCCGATGTTGGACTTCAACGAGCCGAGCCACAGCGGCCTTTCGGCGGTCCGCCCGGTGCCGTAGGTGGCCAGCAGCGCTTGGGCTTCGATGGGGTCGCCGAGCCGCGTGCCGGTGCCGTGCGCCTCCACCGCGTCGATCTGGTCCGCTCCCAGGTCCGCCGCGGCCAGGGCCTGACGGATCACCCGCTGCTGGGAGAGACCGTTCGGCGCGGTCAGCCCGTTGCTGGCGCCGTCCTGGTTGACCGCGGAGCCCCGGATGACGGCCAGGATCCGACGGCCGTTGCGTATCGCGTCCGAGAGCCGCTCCAGCAGCAGCATGTCCGCCCCTTCGGCGAAGCTGGTGCCGTCGGCGGCGTCCGAGAACGCCTTGCAGCGGCCGTCGGCGGCCAGCCCGCGCAGCCGGGCGAAGTCGATGAACAGATCCGGGGTGGACAGCACGGTAGCGCCGCCCGCCAGGGCCATGTCGCACTCCCGCTGCCGCAGCGCCTGAGCCGCCAGGTGCACGGCGACCAGCGACGAGGAACACGCGGTGTCGACGGTGACGGCCGGCCCCTCCAGCCCGAGGGTGTAGGCGATCCGGCCGGAAGCGATGCTGCCCGCACTGCCGTTGACCAGGTAGCCCTCCATCCCCGGCGGGATCTCGTGCAGCCGGGCACCGTAGTCGTGGTACATCACGCCCGCGTAGACCCCGGTACGCGAGCCCCGGGCCGATGCCGGGTCGATACCGGCCCGCTCGAACACCTCCCAGGACGTCTCCAGCAGCAGCCGCTGCGTCGGGTCCATGGCGAGCGCCTCGCGCGGGCTGATCCCGAAGAACTCCGCGTCGAAGTCGGCACAGTCGTGCAGGAAGCCGCCCTCGCGGGAGTAGACGGTGCCGGCCTTGGCCGGGTCCGGGTCGTAGAGTGCGTCGAGGTCCCAGCCGCGGTCGTCGGGGAACGGCGAGACCGCGTCGGTCCCGGAGTCGACCAGCTGCCACAGCTCCTCGGGCGAGGTGACACCGCCGGGCAGCCGGCAGCTCATCCCCACGATGGCGATCGGCTCGCGGGCGTCGTCCTCAAGGGCGCGCAGCCGCTGCCGCGTGCCGTGGAGTTCGGCGGTGACCCGCTTGAGGTAGTCGCGGATCTTGTCCTCGTTGGCGGTCATCGACCGGACCCTTCCTGGCCTGCTCGCTGTTGCTTGTCATGCCTGCTCGTGGCGGTGCGCACCGTGTCGGGCGCCCTGCCGGCGGCCACCGGTTCCGCTGCCTTCACCGGCTCCTCCGCGTCCACCGGCCCCTCACAGCTGGTCCTCGATGAACGCGAACAGGTCGTCGTCGGAGGCGGCGTCCAGCCGCTCCAGCACGTCCTCGTCGGCCTGCCCGGCGCCGCCGGCACCGCGCTTCTCCGGCCCGTCCCCGACGGCACCGCCGACCGCGGCCAGCATCTCCGTCAGCCGGCGCCGGATCACATCGCGCCGGATGTCGTCCTGCGGCATGTCCCGCACCGCCCGGTCCAGCGCGTCGATACCGGACAGCGCCGCCTCACCCGCGTCCTCCCGGCCCTCCGCCGCCAGCAGCTCGGCCAGATGCCCGGCGAGCGCCTGGAGACTGGGGTGGTCGAAGACCAGCGCGGGCGGCAGCCGCAGGCCGGTGGCCACTCCCAGCCGGTTGCGCAGTTCTACGGCCGTCAGGGAGTCGAGCCCGATCTCGCGGAAGGAACGGTCCGGGTCCACCGACGCCGCGTCGGAGAAGCCCAGCACCTGCGCCAGCTGCCCCTGTGCCAGGGACAGCAGCTCCGACCGCCGGCCCGCTTCGTCCATCCCCGCGAGCCGGGACCGCAACTGCTGCGGCCCACTCGGACCGCCCGCGCTCTCCGGCCGGCCCGCACCGTTGGCGCCGTCCGCACGCGCCGCCGACCGGCGCACCACCGTGTCCGGCACCAGCCCGCGCAGCAGTACAGGCACCGCAGCGTCACCGCGCTCCGCCCGCTCCGTGTGCAGCGCCGCCGCGTCCAGCCGCATCGCGCACACCAGCGGCTCCGGACCACCGTCAGCGCTGCTGAACGCCATGGCCCGGTCGAACAGCTGCAGGCCCTGCTCGGCCGAGAGCGGCGCTATTCCCGTCCGCGCCAGCCGCCGCAGATCCGCCTCGCCGAGGTGCCCGGTGAAGGTGCTCACCGCGCTCCACAGCCCCCACGCCAGCGACACTCCCGGCAGGCCCTGGGCGCGCCGATGGTGGGCCAGCGCGTCCAGGAAGGTGTTGGCGGCCGCGTAGTTGGCCTGCCCGGCCCCGCCCAGCAGGCCCGTCGCGCCGGAGTACAGCACGAACGCGGACAGCGGCATCCCCGCCGTGAGCGCGTGGAGATTCATCGCCGCGTCCACCTTGGGGCGCAGCACATGCTCCAACTGCGCGGGCGACAGCGCCTCGACGGTGCTGTCGTCGATCACACCGGCCGTGTGGACCACGCCGGTGAGCGGGTGCTCGGCGGGAATCGCCGCCAGCGCATCGGCCAGCGCCGTACGGTCGGCCGCGTCACAGGCGACCAGCTCGACCCGGGCGCCCTGCTCCGTCAGCGCACGCTCCAGCTCGGCCGCCCCCTCGGCCTCCCGACCGCTGCGGCTGAGCAGCAGCAGCCGTCGTACGCCGTGGACGGAGACCAGGTGCCGGGCCAGCATGCTGCCGAGGGTGCCGGTGGCTCCGGTCACCAGGACGGTGCCTTGGGGGGTGAACGGCGCGGAGCCCTCAGAGTCGCCCTCCCATTCGGCGAGGAACGGTGTCAGGAGCTCCCCGTTGCGCAATGCCAGTTGTGGCTCGCCTGTGGCCACAGCGATGGCCAGTTCCCCCCGCGACACCTCGCCGTCGGCATCGATGAGCGTGAACCGGTCCGGATGCTCGGTCTGGGCGCTGCGCAGCAGCCCCCACAGGGGGGCGTGGGCCAGATCCGGTACGTCCTCGTCAGCGGCGGCGGCCAGTGCACGGCGCGTGAGCACCACCAGCCGCACGCCGGCGAACCGCTCGTCGGCCAGCCACTCCTGTACGAGCGCCAGCCCGCGGCGGGCCGTGTCCCGTACCTGCGCGGCGGTGTCCACCGGGCCCGGGACGAAGGGGGCGACCACCACGTCGGGCAGCGCTGCACCGCTGTCCAGCGCGGCACGAAGCGCGCCCAGGTCGGGGAAGCCTTCGAGGCCCTCGCCCGCCACGCCACTGCCGATGACCGCCCAGCGGTCGGACGGCACCGCCGGCGCCCCGGGGTGCTGCACCCGATGCCAGGCCACGCGGTACAGCGGCCCGGCCACCGCACCCCCGAGGAGACTCGTCAGCCGCTCCTGAGCAAGCGGCCGCAGCACCATCGCCTCCAGCGACAGCACCGGCGTCCCGGAGAGGTCCACGGCCTGCAGCGATACCGCCGAGTCGCCGGCCCGGCCCAGCCGCACCAGCAGCGCGTCCGCACCGGTCGCATGCAGCGCGATGCCCTGCCAGGCGAAGGGCAGCAGTACGGAGCCGTCCTCGGGCGGTGACACGAACCCGCCCGCCAGCCACGGCTGGAGAGCCGCATCGAGCAGCCCGGGATGCACACCGAACCGGGCGGCATCGGCCGCGGCCCCGCCCGGCAACCGCACCTCGGCGAACACTTCGCCGTCGCGCTGCCAAACGTGCTCGACCCCGGTGAACACCTCGCCGTACGAATAACCGAGCGCCGCGAACCGGTCGTAGAGCTCCGCCGCCGTCATGGGTTCGGCCCCCTTGGGCGGCCAGCTCTCCCGGCTCCATTCCATGTCCGGGGCGGGAGGAGCGGCGGACACCAGCACACCGGTGGCATGCCGGGTCCAGGCAGCAGCGCCCGACGGCTCCTTGACTTCTTCCGCCTGGGAGAACACGACCACCCCGCGGCGTCCCGACTCATCGGCTGCGTCGACCGTGACCTGGAGCCGCACGCCGCCGCTCTCCGGTATCAACAGCGGTTCTTCCAGCGTGAGTTCCTCCACACCATGGCAGCCCGCCACCGACGCGACGTGCAGCGCCATCTCGAGGAAGGCGGCGCCGGGGAGCAGGGCCGTGCCGGACACACTGTGGTCGGCGAGCCACGGCTGCGCGGCCAGGGCCAGCCGCCCGGTCAGCAGCAGCCGACCGGAATCGGCGAGCGGCAACGCACCGCCGATCAGCGGATGCTCCTCCCACGTCATACCGAACCGAGCGGCCGCAGCCTCGCCGGTACCGGAGGGCGAAGTCGCCGCCCAGTAGTGCTGGTGTTGGAAGGGGTAGGTGGGGAGGTCGGTGGGGCGTGCACCGGTGCCGTCGAAGAGGGCGGGCCAGTGCACGGGGGCGCCGTGGGTGAAGGCTTCGGCGGCGTTGGTGAGGAGTCGGTGGAGTGTGCCGTCGTTGCGGCGCAGGGTGCCGAGGGCGGTGATGCCTTCGGGGAGGACGGGGGTGAGGACGGGGTGGGCGCTGGTTTCGATGAAGAGGGTGTGGCCGTCGGTTTGGAGGTGTTGGACGGTTTCGTGGAGGCGGACGGGTTGGCGGAGGTTTTGGTACCAGTAGGTGGCGTCGAGGGTGGTGGTGTCGATGGGGGCGGCTTCGACGGTGGAGTAGAAGGGGATGGCCGCGTGCTGGGGGCGGATTCCGTCCAGGGTGTTGAGGAGTTCGTCGCGGATGGGTTCGGTGTAGGCGGTGTGGGAGGCGTAGCTGATGGGGACGCGGCGGGCGTGGATGCCTTCGGCTTCGCAGGTGCTGAGGACGGTGTTGATCTGGTCGAGGGGGCCTGCGACGACGGTGGAGGTGGGGCCTGCGGTGACGGCGATGGTGAGCCGGTCGCCCCAGGCGGGCATGTGCTGCTCGGCTTCGGTGAGGGGCAGGGCGAGGGAGACCATGCCGCTGTGTCCGGCGAGGTGGCGTTCGATGAGGCGGGCGCGTAGCGCGATGATGCGGGCGCCGTCTTCCAGTGTGAGGGCGCCGCAGACGACGGCGGCGGCAATCTCGCCCTGGGAGTGCCCGATGACGGCGTCGGGGGTGATGCCGAGGGACTTCCATGCTTCGGCGAGGGAGATCATGACGGCGAAGCAGGCGGGTTGGACGACGTCCTCGCGTTCCAGTGAGGGTGCGTCGTCGGTCTGTCGGATGAGGTCGGTGAGTTTCCAGTCCAGGTGCTCGGCGAGCAGCGCTTCGCAGCGTGCCATGGTGGCGGCGAAGACGGGGGATTCATCCAGAAGCTGAGCGGCCATGCCGGCCCACTGGGTGCCCTGTCCGGGGAAGAGAAACACCGTTCGGGGGTTCCCGGAAGCCTGCCCGCTCAGTGGTGCCTGTCCGGCTGCTACGGCTTCCAGGCCGGTTCGCAGCGAGGCGTGGTCCTCGGCGAGGACCACGGCCCGGTGTTCGAAGACCGAGCGGGACACGGTCGTGGAGTAGCCGAGGTCCAGCAGTCGGGTGGTGTCGTCGATGTGGTCGATGAGCTGTCGGGCCTGGGCGCGCAGGGCGCCGCTGTCCCGTCCGGAGACGACGACAGGGACCGGGCTCAACTCTCGCTCGGCGGCATCTCGTTCGGTGGTGTCGTGCGGTGCCTGCTCCAACACCACGTGCGCG
Organism: Streptomyces sp. NPDC047117; assembly: GCF_040643545.1. Classification (NCBI taxonomy): domain Bacteria; kingdom Bacillati; phylum Actinomycetota; class Actinomycetes; order Kitasatosporales; family Streptomycetaceae; genus Streptomyces; species Streptomyces sp. NPDC047117. Next base: position 36,648 of record NZ_JBEYUN010000019.1, read on the forward strand.
TTCGTCCCGCTGACGCCGAAGGCCGAGATGCCGGCCCGCCGGACCCGCTCCGACTGCGGCCACGGTGTCTGCTTCGTCAGCAGGGACACCGCTCCCGCAGTCCAGTCCACATGCGGTGAAGGCTCGTCCACGTGCAGTGTCGTGGGCAGTACGCCGTGCTGCATGGCCAGCACCATCTTGATGACACCGCCCACGCCGGCGGCGGCCTGGGTGTGCCCGATGTTGGACTTCAGCGAGCCCAGCCACAGTGGCTGTTCGGCCGGGCGACTCTGCCCGTACGTGGCCAGCAGCGCTTGGGCCTCGATGGGGTCGCCGAGCCGGGTGCCGGTGCCGTGCGCCTCGACCGCGTCGACGTCTTCCGCGCCCAGCCCGGCGTTCTCCAGCGCCCGGCGGATGACCCGCTGCTGCGAGGGGCCATTGGGTGCGGTCAGGCCGTTGCTGGCGCCGTCCTGATTGACAGCGGAGCCGCGGACCACGGCGAGGATGCGGTGGCCGTTGCGTACTGCGTCCGACAGCCGCTCGACGGCCAGCATGCCGGCTCCCTCACCCCAGCTCGTACCGTCGGCCGCCGCGGAGAACGCCTTGCAGCGTCCGTCCGCCGCCAGCCCCCGCTGCCGCGAGAACTCCACGAAGAGGCCGGGGGCGGCCATGACGGTGACACCGCCCGCGAGCGCGAGGTCGCACTCGCCGTTGCGCAGTGCCTGCACCGCCAGATGGAGCGCTACGAGGGAGGACGAGCAGGCCGTGTCGACGGTCACCGCCGGGCCCTCCAGGCCCAGGGCGTAAGAGACGCGGCCCGAGACCACGCTGCCGGAGGTGCCGGTCAGCAGATGTCCCTCGTACTCCTGCGGCGCCTCGTGCAGCCGGGCCGCGTACTCCTGGTGGACCATGCCCGCGTACACGCCGGTCTGGGTGCCGTGCAGGGTGTGCGGGTCGATGCCGGCCCGCTCCAGCGCCTCCCAGGAGGTCTCCAGCAGGAGCCGCTGCTGCGGGTCCATGGCGAGCGCCTCGCGGGGCGAGATGCCGAAAAAGGCGGCGTCGAAGTCGCCCGCGTCGTAGAGGAATCCGCCTTCGCGGGTGTACGTACGGCCCGGTCGGCCGGGCTCCGGATCGTAGATGCCGTCCACGTCCCAGCCGCGGTCGGAAGGCATCGGGCCGATGACGTCCCGCTCCTCCAGCAGCACCTTCCACAGGTCCTCGGGGGACCGTACGCCGCCCGGGAAGCGGCAAGCCATGCCGACGATGGCAATCGGCTCATCGGTGGACAGGGGAGTCCGTGCCGGAGCGGTGGCCTCGTCCGGCGTGGACTGGTCGGCGGACAGGCCGAGGGCGTCGTGCTGGAGGAAGCCGGCCAGCGTGGCGGGGGTCGGGTGGTCGAAGACGACCGTGGCGGGGAGCATGGCCCCGGTGGCGGCGTTGAGACGGTTGCGCAGCTCCAGCGCGGTCAGTGAGTCGAAGCCCGCGGCCTTGAAAGAGCTGCCCGGCGCGATGGCGTCCGCCGAACCGTGGCGCAGCACCGCGGCGGCCTCCGTACGGACCAGCTCCACAAGAATCCGCCGCTGTTCGCCCGCCGGCAGACCCTCGATGCGCTGGGCCAGTGAGGCACCGGAGCCGTCCCTGGCGGTCTTTGCCCGCACGGAGCCGTCCTGCTCCAGAGCGCGGCGGGCCTCGGGCAGCTCGTCGAAGAGCGGCCCGGGGCGCAGCGCCGCCGTGCGCGGTGCGAACTCCGCCCAGTCCACGTCCGCGACCGTGCGGCAGACCGCGCCCTCGTCCAGCGCGCGCTGCAGTGCCTGGATTCCGGTGCGGGGCTCCAGGGCCCGGATGCCACGGCGGTTGAGGCTCACCTCGCCGGTGCCCTCGGCCATGCCGCCACCGGCCCACAGGCCCCAGCTGATGGAGGTCGCTGCCAGCCCCGCGGCCCGGCGGCGCTCGGCGAGCGCGTCCAGTGCGGCGTTGGCGGCGGCGTACGCGGCCTGGCCACCGTTGCCCCAGGCCCCGGTGACGGACGAGAAGAGAACGAAGGCATCGAGGTCGCGGCCCTCGGTGAGCTCGTGCAGATGAACGGCGGCCGTCGCCTTGGGGCGCTGCACCTCCGTCATGCGGTCGAGGGTGAGGGCACCGACCGTGCCGTCGATGAGCACTCCCGCGGTGTGGAAGACAGCGGTCGGCGGGTGCTCGTCGAGCAGCGCGGCCAGCGCGTCGCGGTCCGCCACATCGCAGGCCGCCAGCGTTACCCGGGCCCCGAGCCCGGTCAGCTCGTCCGCCAACGCCTGCGCTCCGGGGGCCTGTTCGCCGCGCCTGCTGGTCAGCACGAGATGCTCGGCGCCGTGCTCGGCCAGCCAGCGGGCGACGTGCCTGCCGATGGCACCCGTACCACCCGTGATCAGCACGGTTCCGCGCGGACGCCACTGCCGGCCCGCTTCCGCGCGTGCGGGTACGCGTACGAGGCGACGGCCGTAGGCGCCGGAGGGGCGGAGGGCGATCTGGTCTTCGGTGGTGGTGTGGGTGAGGGCTTGGGTGAGGTGGCGGGTGGTCTGGGGAGTGGGGTGGTGGGGGAGGTCGATGAGTCCGCCCCAGTGGTCGGGGTGTTCGAGGGCGGCGACGCGTCCGAGGGCCCAGAGCTGGGCGGCTTCGGGGTCGGGGATCTCGCCGGGGGTGATGGCGACGGCGCCTTGGGTGAGGGTCCAGAGCGGGGCCTTGAGGTCGGTGTCGCCGAGGGCCTGCGTCAGGGCGAGTGTCGCGGTGAGCGCGATGGGCAGGGTGGGGTGCCCGGGGTGTGTGCCGCCGACGAGACCGAGGAGGGAGACGATGCCGGTGACCGGCTGGTCGTGCTGCGCGGTGAGGAGGGTGGTGAGTGCGGCGCGGTCCGTGGTGGGGTCGACGGTGAGGTGGGTGACGGTGGCGCCGTGGGCGGTGAGCGTCTGAGCCACGTCAGTGGTGAGTTCGGCGTTGGGATCGACCTTGTGCTCAGAGCTGTGCTCGATCGGGGAGATGAGCAGCCAGTGGCCGGTGAACCGTGCCGATCCTGTGAACGTCAGATTCCGCCATGTGATGTTGTACGACAGCTCGTCCTGCGGCGATTCGGTCCGGCTCTGCGGAGCGGGAGCCTCCAGCCAGTAATGCTGGTGTTGGAAGGGGTAGGTGGGGAGGTCGGTGGGTTGGGCGCCGGTGTCGGTGAAGGCGGCCGGCCACTGGGTGGGGGCGCCGTGGGTGAAGGCTTCGGCGGCGTGGGTGAGGAAGCGTCGGAGGGTGCCTTCGTTGCGGCGTAGCGATCCAATGGCGGTGATGTCGTCGGGGAGGACGGGGGTGAGGACGGGGTGGGAGCTCGCCTCGATGAAGAGGGTGTGGCCGTCGGCTTGGAGGTGTTGGACGGTGTCGTGGAAGCGGACGGTCTGGCGGAGGTTGCGGTACCAGTAGTCGGCGTCGAGGGTGGTGGTGTCGATGGGGGCGGCTTCGACCGTCGAGTAGAACGGGATGCTGGCGGTCTGTGGGTGGATGCCGTCCAGAGCTTGGAGCAGCTCGTCCTTGATGGTTTCGACGTGGGTGGAGTGGGAGGCGTAGTCGACGGCGATGGTGCGGGCCCGCACACCGTCAGCCTCGCAGGCGGCGACCATTTCCGCGATGGCGGTGGCGTCACCGGCGACAACGGTGGAGGTGGGGCCGTTGACCACCGCGACCTCCAGCCGACCGTCCCACCGCTCCAGCCGGGCCGCGGCCTCGGCACGGGGCAGGGCGATGGAGGCCATTCCGCCGTGACCGGCGAGGTTCCGTCCGATGATCTGGGCGCGCAGGGCGCTGATGCGGGCGCCCTCTTCGAGGGATAGCGCGCCGCAGACGACGGCGGCGGCGATTTCGCCCTGGGAGTGGCCGATGACGGCGTCGGGCTGGATGCCTGCTGATCTCCACAGCTCGGCGAGGGAGATCATGACGGCGAAGCAGGCGGGCTGGACGACGTCGACGCGTTGCAGGGCGTCTTCGTCGGCGAGGATGTCGGTGAGTTTCCAGTCCACCAGGCCGTTCAGCGTGTCTTCGCAGCGGGCCATGGAGGCGGCGAACGCCGGTGATTCGGCGAGCAGTTGGACGGCCATGCCGACCCACTGCGTCCCCTGACCCGGGAACACGAACACCGAACGACCGACGTTGGCGGAAACGACCCCGGCGACGACATCTGCGGACGCCTCACCCGCCACGATCGACTCCAGGCCGGCCTGCAGAGCCGCCTCGTTCTCGGCCAGTACCACTGCCCGGTGCTCGAAGGCCGAGCGCGACACTGCGGTCGAGTAGCCCAGGTCCAACAGCCGTGCTGCGTCAACCCGCTCGATCAACTGCTGTGCCTGCTGTTGCAGGGCACCTTCATCACGTCCCGAGACGATCACCGGAACGATGGGCAGATCCAGCGTTCCCTGCGACGCGTCGGTTGTTTCCGGTTCCGGAGCCTGTTCGAGGATGACGTGGGCGTTGGTGCCGCTGACGCCGAAGGAGGAGACGGCGGAGCGGCGGGGACGGTCCAGCTCGGGCCAGGTCGTCGGCTCGGTGAGCAGTGAGACCGCGCCTGCCGACCAGTCGACCTGGGAGGACGGCTGGTCGATGTGCAGGGTGCGGGGCAGCTCGCCGTGCTGCATGGCGAGCACCATCTTGATGACGCCACCCACGCCTGCGGCGGCTTGGGCATGTCCGATGTTGGATTTGAGCGAGCCCAGCCAGAGTGGCTGTTCGGGCGGGCGATTCTGCCCGTACGTGGCCAGTAGTGCTTGGGCCTCGATGGGGTCGCCGAGGCGGGTGCCGGTGCCGTGGGCTTCGACGGCGTCTACATCGCCGGGGTTCAGTCCGGCGTTTTCCAGGGCGCGTCGGATGACGCGTTGTTGTGAGGGGCCGTTGGGTGCGGTGAGTCCGTTGCTGGCGCCGTCCTGGTTGACGGCGGAGCCGCGTACCACGGCCAGGATGCGGTGGCCGTTGCGTAGGGCGTCGGAGAGTCGTTCGACGGCGAGTACGCCGGCGCCTTCGCTCCAGCCCGTTCCGTCGGCGGTGTCGGAGAATGCCTTGCAGCGGCCGTCCGCCGCCAACCCCCGCTGCCGCGAGAACTCCACGAACATTCCCGGCTCGGCCATGACCGTGACGCCACCCGCCAGCGCGAGGTCGCACTCACCGTTGCGCAGCGCCTGCACCGCCATGTGCAGGGCCACCAGCGAAGACGAGCAGGCCGTGTCGACCGTCACCGCCGGACCCTCCAGCCCGAGGGTGTACGAGACGCGGCCCGAGGCGACACTGGCGGTGCTGCCCGTCAGCAGGTAGCCCTCGTAGCCCTGTGCGGACTCGTGAAGCCGAGGGCCGTATTCCTGCGTCATCGCGCCGACGAAGACGCCGGTCTGGCTGCCGCGCAGGGTGTGCGGGTCGATGCCGGCCCGCTCCAGCGCCTCCCAGGACGTCTCCAGCAGCAGCCGCTGCTGCGGGTCCATCGCCATTGCCTCACGGGGCGAGATGCCGAAGAAGGCGGCGTCGAAGTCGCCCGCGTCGTGCAGGAAGCCGCCCTCGCGGGTATACGTACGCCCGGCCGCTGCCGGATCCGGGTCGTACAGGCCCTCAACATCCCAGCCACGGCCCATCGGGAACGGCGAGATGGCGTCCGTCTCCGAGGCCACCAGGTCCCAAAGCCCCTCGGGCGAGGTCACCCCGCCCGGGAAGCGGCAGCCCATCCCCACGATCGCAATCGGCTCATCGGCCGGGATCGCGGCGCGTGCGCGGCTCTCTTCCTGGGACTTGCCGAAGAGCAGGTCCCGCAGGTAGCGCGCGGCGGCGAGAGGAGTGGGGCAGTCGTAGATGAGAGTTGCCGGAAGCTGGAGCCCGGTGCGCGCCTGAAGTGCGCTCTTGAGCTCTACGCCGGTGATCGAGTCGACGCCCAGACCGTTGAACGTTGCCTGGTCCTGCACCGCCGCGGCGGAATCCAGCCCGAGGACGAGGGCGGCGCTTTCGCGGACGTGTGTGAGCAAGCGATCGACCTGCTCGGCCTTGCTCAATCCGGCTATGGCATCGCGGAGTTCAGCAGCAGGGTCATGATGCTGCGCGGCTGCCGTGTCGACTACTTCCTGCCGGGCGTCGATGGTGAGCGATGACACCTCCGTATCCGGCGCCCAGTAGTGCTGGCGTTGGAAGGGGTAGGTGGGGAGGTCGGTGGGGCGTGCGCCGGTGTTGTCGAAGGCGGCCGACCATTGGACGGGGGCGCCGTGGGTGAAGGCGTGGGCGGCGTTGGTGAGAAGCCGGTGCAGGGTGCCGTCGTTGCGGCGCAGCGAGGCGACAGCGGTGATGCCTTCAGGCAGTACGGGGGTGAGGACGGGGTGGGCGCTGGCCTCGATGAAGAGGGTGTGGCCGTCGGTCTGGAGGCGTTGGACGGTTTCGTGGAGGCGGACGGGCTGGCGGAGGTTTTGGTACCAGTAGGTGGCGTCGAGGGTGGTGGTGTCGATGGGGGCGGCTTCGACGGTGGAGTAGAAGGGGATGGCCGCGTGCTGGGGGCGGATTCCGTCCAGGGTGTTGAGGAGTTCGTCGCGGATGGGTTCGGTGTAGGCGGTGTGGGAGGCGTAGCTGATGGGGACGCGGCGGGCGTGGATGCCTTCGGCCTCGCAGGCGCTGAGGACGGTGTCGATCTGGTCGAGGGGGCCTGCGACGACGGTGGAGGTGGGGCCTGCGGTGACGGCGATGGTGAGCCGGTCGCCCCAGGCGGGCATGTGCTGCTCGGCTTCGGTGAGGGGCAGGGCGAGGGAGACCATGCCGCTGTGGCCGGCCAGTTCTCGTTCGATGAGGCGGGCGCGCAGGGCGATGATGCGGGCGCCGTCTTCGAGTGTGAGGGCGCCGCAAACCACGGCGGCGGCAATCTCGCCCTGGGAGTGCCCGATCACAGCATCCGGGGTGATGCCGAGGGACTTCCATGCTTCGGCGAGGGAGATCATGACGGCGAAGCAGGCGGGTTGGACGACGTCCTCGCGCTCCAGTGAGGGTGCGTCGTCGGTCTGTCGGATGAGGTCGGTGAGTTTCCAGTCCAGGTGCTCGGCGAGCAGCGCTTCACACCGCGCCATGGTGGCGGCGAAGACAGGGGATTCATCCAGAAGCTGGGCGGCCATGCCGGCCCACTGGGTGCCCTGTCCGGGGAAGAGAAACACCGTTCGGGGATCCCCAGCGGTCACTCCGGTCAGTGGTGCCTGTCCGGCTGCTACGGCTTCCAGGCCGGTTCGCAGCGAGGCGTGGTCCTCGGCGAGGACCACGGCCCGGTGTTCGAAGACCGAGCGGGACACGGTCGTGGAGTAGCCGAGGTCCAGCAGTCGGGTGGTGTGGTCGATGTGGTCGATGAGCTGTCGGGCCTGGGCGCGCAGGGCGCCGCTGTCCCGTCCGGAGACGATGACAGGGACCGGGTTCAAGGCATGTACGGTCGCCGGCTCGTCCTTCCGGACCGGGTCCGGTGCCTGCTCCAGCACCACGTGTGCGTTCGTCCCGCCCATTCCGAACGAGGAGACGCCGGCGAGGCGCGGTGCGGCGGTCGTGGGCTGTCCCCCGCTGCCCGGCCACGGTTCCAGGGCTGTCGGCACCCGCAGGTTGAGCTGTTCCAGGGGGATGGCCGGGTTGGGCGTCTCGTGGTTCAGGGTGGGCGGCAGAACCCCCTCGCGGACGCACAGGGCCGCCTTGACCAGGCCGACGATGCCCGCGGCCCCTTCCAGGTGCCCGATGTTGGTCTTGACCGAGCCCACCGGCAGTGGGCTGCCCTGCGGCCGCGCCGCGCCGAGAACCGCGCCCAGCGCGGCCGCCTCGATGGGGTCGCCGACCGGAGTGCCTGTGCCGTGGAGTTCGACGTAACCGATGTGGTGCAGTCGTTCGGCATCGATGCCGGCGTTGGCGTACGCCGAACGCAGTACGGCCTCCTGCGCCGCGCGGTTGGGGGCGGTGAGCCCATCGCCCCCACCGTCGTTGTTGGCGGCGGCGCCGCGGATGACGCAGTGGACGCGGTCACCATCGGCCAGCGCGTGCTCCAGGGGTTTGAGGACCAGGCAGGCGCCGCCCTCTCCCCGGACGTACCCGTTCGCGCGGGCGTCGAAGGTGTAGGAGTGGCCGTCGGGGGACAGGGCCCCCATCAGTTCCATGCCGCGCGTGCTGTGCTCGGAGAGGACCAGGCTCACTCCGCCCACGAGGGCGAGACCGGTCTCGCCACGGCGCAGGCTCTCGCAGGCCAGGTGGACCGCGACCAGCGACGAGGACTGCGCGGAGTCCACGGCCAGGCTGGGGCCGCGCAATCCCAGGAGGTAGGAGAGGCGGTTGGCGGTCATGCCCCGGTTCAGGCCGGTCGCGGTGTGGCCGTTCAGTGCGGTGCCGGAGCGGTGGAGAAGGGCCGCGTAGTCGTCGGCCGCGACCCCGACGAAGACGCCGGTATCGGTGCCCGCCAAGGTGTCCGGCACGATGCCGGCGTGCTCCAGGGCGGTCCAGCCCAACTCCAGCATCAGCCGCTGTTGCGGGTCGGCCGCGGCGGCCTGGCGCGGGGACATGCCGAAGAAGCCGGCGTCAAAATCCGTGGCGTTCCCCAGGGCGCCGAGCCGGCTGCCGTCGGGCTGCTGTGCGACGGCGCTGCGGCCCGAAGTCAGCAGCTCCCAGAATTCATCGACACCAGGCGCTCCCGGGACCTGGCAGGACATGCCGACAATGGCAATGTCACCGGTCTGCTGCGCACCATTATTCGGGGCCATGAAATCTCCAGGTCGACACGAATGCGACTGACATGCAAAGGGTCAGCGGGGGATGGCTTCTCGGGAATTCTGGAACTCGGGCGGGTGGCGGAAGGCTCTGCCTTCGGAATTCAGATTCCCGGACACATGGGTAAGGATGGCGGGTCGATCCGCCCCTTTCGCCGGCCTCCCCATGGGATCAGCCACGGCACGCCCCGCGATAAGCTTGTACGAGGTAATCCCAGCTGCCCACGGATGAACGGTGCCTCATGCTGAACAGAGTCGTGCACGCACTCGCCTGCCCCCACTGCGGTGCCGCGCTCGCCCAACGTGACCGTGCCCTGCTCTGCGCCGCTGGACACAACTTCGACATCGCGAAGCAGGGTTATGTGAACCTGCTGTCGGGCGCGACGAAGCTCAGTGCGGACACCAGGGAAATGGTGGAGGCGCGCGCCGGATTCCTGGCATCCGGGCACTACGCCCCCATTTCCGAGGCGCTGGTCGAGCTGGCACGCCGTACGAGCGATCCGGCGCTGTCCGGCTGTGTCGTCGATATCGGCGGTGGCACCGGTTACTACCACGCGCGGGTGATGGACGCCTTTCCGGACGCCGTGGGAGTCCTGCTCGACATTTCGAAGTTCGCCGCCCGGCACGCGGCCAGGACGCATCCGCGGATCGATGCCGCGGTGGCCGATGCGTGGCAGGGGCTGCCCCTCCAGGACGGCGCCGCTTCTCTGGTGCTGAACACCTTCGCACCGCGCAACGGCCCGGAGCTGCGGCGGATCCTGGCGCCCGGCGGAGTCCTGCTCGTCGTCACCGCCCGCCCCGGCCATCTCCAGGAGCTGATCGACGCGCTCGGCCTGCTGAGCGTGGACGACCGCAAGGAGTCGAGGCTGACCGAACAGCTCGCCCCGTACTTCACGGTTGCCGAGACCGAGCAGCTGACGCGGACGATGACGCTCGACCACCAGGCGCTGGCCCAGCTGGTCGCCATGGGCCCCAACGCCTGGCACCACGATGCCCAGGACGTCCAGGAGCGGGTCCGGAAGCTGCCGGAATCCTGCCCCGTCACGCTGTCCGTCACGCTGACCGCCTACCGGCCGCTGCCGTAGCCGCGCACTGCGCCGACGGCCCGCCGCCACTCGCCAAGGGCGGGGGCGGCGGTCGGCCGACCGGGGCCCCGACTGAGGGACCCCGGCCAACACGGTGCTCAACCGACTGTCACCCCCGACGCCTGCGCCCAGTCCTCCAGGACGTCACAGGCGTTCTCCACACCGCGCTCCTGCGCGACCAGCCGGCCCAGCCGCTGGGCCCGTGCGGCCATCCCCGGGTCGTTGACCGCCTGACGGACACTGGCTGCCAGCGCTTCGCGGTCGAAGCCGATGAAGGGCACAGGTCGTGCGGCCACCCCCAGCTTGGACAGCCGCGCGGCCCAGAACGGGTGGTCGGCGAAGACCGGGCAGATCACCTGCGGCACGCCGGCGCGCACCACCTGCGCCATGGTGCCGACACCGCCGTGGTGGATGACCGCGGCCATCTTCGGGAACACCCCGGCGTAGTCCACGTCATGGAGCCGGAAGACGTCATCCGGCAGATCGCCGTCCGGTCCGTCGACCATCACCAGCCGGCGCCCGGCACTGCGGGCCGCGTTGATCGCGAACTCCATTGCGCGGTCCTGGTCGTGGAGCGACCAGGTGCTGCCGAAGGTCAGGGCAACCGGGGCCGGGCCGTCGTCGAGGAAGGCCTGGAAGTCGGCCGGCGGCTGCCACTCCTGGTCCCAGTACCAGAATCCGGTGACATGGGCCCGCTGCGGCCAGTCGGCCGGCTTGGGCAGCAAGCTGGGGCTGAACGGGTACAGGTACGGGCGTTCGTGGCCCAGGCGCGGGAACGGTGACGTGCGGCCGAACGGCGGCAGGTCCATGCGCGTGCGGTAGCCGTCGATCTCGGGCCGGCGCCAGGCCCACTCGTCACGGGCCGCCTGCCAGTGGGAGTAGCGGTTGTAGAGCGGCGTCAGCGGGCCCATCCGGCGCTGGTGGGACTCCACGGCCGGGAAGGACCAGGTGGGGGAGTTGGGCCACCAGCACACGGATGCCCATGGCGCGGGCGGGTGCCCGTAGGCCGCGGCCAGGGTCAGCGGCGCGTTGACGATGAAGTCGGCGCCCTGGGCCGCTTCGTGGACCGCGTCGACGACGACCTGGTCGTATCCTTCGGGCCCCTTGGGCAGCTTCTTGAGCAGGTCCTTCATCAGCGGACTGCGCCGCAGCGAGTCCCTGACCTCGGGCATGCTGAAGAACACGTCGGGTTCGCCCGGGGTGACCTTGTACTCCAGCCCGGCCCGCTCCACCAGCTTCTGCAGGGAGGCGGGCGCGGCGAGGGTGACCTTGTGGCCGCGCTCGCGCAGTCCGATGCCCAGCGCGATGAAGGGCTGTACGTCGCCGCGCGAGCCGATGGCCAGCAGCGTTACGCGCACGGCATCGTCCCCCTGACCCCCGTTGTGTTGTGCATGCTCATTCCGCTCCGCCTGAGGACACCGCCACCAGCGTGTCGAAGTCGCGCGGGATCCACGGGGGGATGCCGCCCTCGGAGTTGGTGCCCTTCTCGATGAAGGCGAGGTTGTGGTAGACGTGCAGGCCCGCCACGTTGCGGTCGGCGTAACTGGGCCGGTGGCCCGAGGTGGCCGGCCGCTCCTCGTGCTGGATGGAGTCGATCAGCGACTTCACCAGACCGAGGCTCGTGGCGCTGTCCTGGCGGGGGTCCTCGTTGCCGCCGAAGCCGGGCCAGTAGGCGGTCCACAGGTCCTCGATGACGTAGAGACCACCGGGGCGCACATGCGGGAAAAGTGCCTGGAAGGAGGTCCGGACGTGTTCGTTGATGTGGCTGCCGTCATCGATGACGATGTCGAACGGCCCGTACTCCTTGGCGATCGACGCCAGGTACTCCGGGTCGTTCTGGTCGCCCTGGAGGGTGGTGATGCGCGGTGCGTCGAAGTGGGACTTGTCGACGATGTCCAGGCCGTAGATCTCACCGCGGTGGAAGAAGTGCTTCCACATGCGCAGGGAGCCGCCGCCCCACTCGGGGTGCTTGTAGCCGCCGATGCCGATCTCCAGGACGCGCACCTGCTCGTTGCGGTAGTCGCGGAAGTGGCGGTCGTAGTGCGGGGTGAACCAGTGCAGGGAGCCCCACTTGGGCGTCATGTAGCGCGAGGCCAGCTCGCTGAGCTCGGGCTTGCGGGAGTGGCAGCCGGCGAGCACGGTCTCGGTGCCCTGCTGGGCGGCCAGGAAGTGGGTGCCGATGTGCTCGGCGCCGGAGTTGGCGTCGTTCTCGCTCCCGGTGTCGTCGCCCGAGGTCTCGGCGACGTACGGGAACAGTGTGGTGCCGCGCACGCCCGCTCCGCGCTCCCGTGTCGGGCCGAACAACTCCCGTACGAGTTCGCCCAGTTCGTATTCGACGCGCATGGCGATGAACGCCTCGTCCCGGTCGGCCGGGCGCACCGGTCCGCCCTTGGCGACGTACAGGTAGTGCGACTCGGGCGGGGTGCTGCCGGTGTGGACGGCGAGCTCCACGAGAACCGGAGCGTCGTTGACCGGGGCCGGGCAGCGCGAGGTGATCTCGTCCAGCAGTACCCGGGTGATGTCGGCCGGGCTGTGCCGGGCGACGAGGTCCTTCAGTGCGGCGTCATGTCCGCCGGCTGCCCCGATGATGTCGCGGAGCAGCGCTGTCTCGACTGATGTAGCCACGAGTTGCCTTCCAGGGTTACCGAGTGGTCTGGTGCTGGTGACGGCGGTACCAGCGAATGGTTTCTTCGAGGCCCGCCCGCAGTGTGCGGGGGTCAAAATCGATGACCTCGAACATCCTGGAGAGGTCCAGGCGGCGGCCGGCGATGCCCACCGGGCGGCTGGGAACGGTACGGATGCGCTCGGGCCGGTCCAGTACGTCGGTCACCATCCTGGCCAGGTCCAGGATGGTGGTCTCCTCGGTGGTGCCGATGTTCAGCACCCGGTGCTTGCCGGTTTCGACCATGCACAGCGAGGCCCGCACCAGATCGGCGACGTGCACGAAGGACCGGGTCTGGCTGCCGTCGCCCCAGATCTCGATCTCCTCGCCGGCCTCGGTCTTGGCCAGCATGCTGGGGATCACCCGGCCCCGGGACGTGTCGAAGCTGTCGCGGGGGCCGTAGACGTTGGCCGGCCGCACCAGGAAGACATTGGTCCCGAACTGCTTGTGGTGCAGGCCGGACAGGATCTCCGCATAGGTCTTGGACAGAACATAGCCGTTGTCGGTGTACCGCATGTGGGCGCGGTAGTCGTCGTCCTCGCTGGTCGCCGAGGTCAGCGGCCCGCAGTACACCTCCGACGAACTCATGACGACAACTTCGTCCGCTCCGAAGTCCCGCACGCAGTTCAGCAGGTTGGAGGTGGTGCGCTGGTTGCTGTCGAGGATCTCCGCGGAGTGCTCGTGCTTGAACTGGGCATTGCCGTCCAGCCCCGCACAGTGCACCACGGTGTCGATGGACGGTGCCAGGTACTTGAACGCGGCCCGGGTCTCCTCCGCGTCACGCAGGTCGACCGCGACGAAACGGATCCGCTCCGCCCCGGGCAGGGACGCCAACTCTCGCTTGGTAGCGGGGCGTTCGCCACGGTGCAGGGCCAGTACCGTGGCGCCGCGCGCGGTGAGCTGTTCGACGAAGTGCGAGCCGATGAATCCCAGTGCGCCCGTCACGAGAGCCGTACGGCCTGCCCACCGGTCGCCCGTCACCCGGCCTCCCGCTGCTGCTCAGAGGGTGCCGTGCCGTCCGTACCGCTGAGGAGTACGGCCTGCACCGGGCACAGGTCCGCGGCCTGGCGGACCTGCTCCCACAGGGCCTGGGCGGGCTCGGGATCGCTCGCCCGGCTCAGTCCCTCGTCGTCCTGCTCGAACACCTCGGGCGCCGCCAGTTCGCACTGGCCGGCTCCGATGCACCGGTCCTCGTCTACTGCCACGCGCATGTGCGTACTTTCTGTGTAGGTCACCACTCGGCCGGCCGCCCTGCGGCACAGCCGGTCATCACGTGCCGGTCACCACGCGCCGGTCACCACTCGACAGGCAGCTCGTGCAGTCCGAAGATCGTTGCGTCGGGCTTGACGCGCAGCGCCTGGACGTCGGTGGCCAGCCGCAGGGTCGGGATACGGCGGATGACGGCGCCGAGGGTGACCTCCAGCTCCATCCGGGCCAGGTTCTGCCCCAGGCACTGGTGCGGGCCGTAGCCGAAGGCCACGTGGTGGCGGGCCGAGCGGTGGATGTCGAAGGTGTCGGGGGAGGGGAACGCGTCCTCGTCACGGTTGCCGGAACCGAGCGAGACGATCAGGCCGTCCCCGGCCCGGATCGTCATGCCGCCCAGTTCGATGTCGGCGGTGGCCGCGCGGCGCATCCCGTCCGCGATGGAAAGGTAGCGCAGCAGCTCGTCGATGGTCTGCGGCAACAGATCCTCGTCGGCGCGCACTTCGGCCAGAGTATCCGGATGCTGAAGCAGCGTCAGGATTCCCAGCGCGGCCATGCTGGCGCTGGTCTCGTGGCCTGCCGCCAGCAACAGCACGGCGTTGTCGACCACTTCGTTGTGCTGGATCTCACCGGGGAGCAGCCGGTTGACGATGAGCCCGCTGAGCAGGTCGTCTCCGGGCGTCTTGGTCTTGGCGGTGACCAACTTGTCCAGGTAGTCACGGAGTTCGAGCAGCGCGGTGAGTGACTCGCCGTCCCCGGCCATGCGGGTGGCGGTCTCACTGCGTTCCTGGAAGAACTCCCGGTCCTCGTACGGGACGCCGAGGAGTGCGCAGATCACCAGCGTGGACATCGGCAGCGCCAGTTCGGCCACCAGGTCCGCCGGCGCCGGTCCGGCGAGGAGCTTGTCGATCAGGTCGTCCACGAGTCGTTCGACGCCTGGTCGCATCGTTCTGACCCGGCGCACGCTGAACTCGGAGATGAGCATGCGGCGCAACGTGTTGTGTTCGGGCGGATCCATCGTCAGCAGCGAGCGGAAGCCTTCGCCGTCGCTGTCGGTCGGTGACAGCCGGGGCAGGGCGGCCGGATTGATGGTGACGCGGGAATCCGCGAGAAGGGCCCGCACGTGTTCGTGCTTGGTGATGAGCCAGGTTCGCGAACCGTCCCAGACCTGTGCCCGGGCAATGGGTTCGGAGTTCCTCAACTCGGCGTATTTGGACGGTATTTGAAACGGGCAGGTGCGGGCCATCGGCCATGCAGTTCCTGCCTGAGCCGACGTTAAGCCGGGTCTGGCCGAAGCGCTCAAGACTTCCCCCTGTTCATCGTCGGACCTTGGTTATCGGACCGCCGTTGCGTAGAACAGGCAAGCACAGCGGTGATCGGGGCGCAACGTTCATTCTCCACCACGTGACGGAGCTCACAACTCCGGTAACAAGTCACTGGTGAAGGAGGGTGAGCGGGTGATTCATTGCCCACTTCGGTCTTGTGCGTCTCGGTCAACTCCCTGTAGGTTCCCCCATGATCGACGATCGGCAGATCGGTGAGCAGCCAGACGCTTTTTCCGCCCGAGCTCCCGCAATCAAAACGTTGTGACACAAGCGACGATCGTCGGAAATCCAGCCGTAACCCACCCGTTTTCCGGACGCCTCGGGCTCGGGCAGTGCTGTCTATGGGGGAGAATTTGATGACCACCACTTCTCGTGACGCGACCCTGTATCTCGACCTTCTCAAGAAGGCTGTCGCGAACACGATTTACGAGGACCCTTCCCACGTCGCCGGATTTATCACCGACACCGCCTATGTGGCGGAGGCGCGCGAGTCCGGCGAGGACTTCCCGGTCGTGGCGCACACCATGATCGGCCTCAAGCGGCTGGACAACCTTCACCACTGTCTGGAGTCCGTCATCCGTGACGCCGTCCCCGGTGACTTCGCGGAGACCGGCGTCTGGCGCGGGGGCGCCTGCATCTTCGCCCGCGGCGTGTTCCGGGCGCACGATGTGCAGGACCGTACGGTCTGGGTCTGCGACTCGTTCCAGGGTTTCCCCCGGACGCTCGAAGACGACCACCAGCTGGACAAGGACATCGACCTCGAGCAGTACAACAAGGTGCTCGACATCCCGACCGAAATGGCCACGGTCCAGCAGAACTTCGAGCGCTACGGACTCCTGGACGGACAGGTCCGCTTCCTGCCCGGCTGGTTCAAGGACACCATGCCCACCGCGCCCATCGAGCAGCTCGCGGTACTGCGGCTCGACGGCGACTCGTACGCCGCCACCACCGATGTCCTGAACCATCTGTACTCCAAGGTGTCCGTCGGCGGTTACCTCATCGTCGACGACTACTGCATTCCGGCGTGCCGGCAGGCAGTGCACGACTTCCGGGACCGGCACGGCATCACCGAGGAGATCCATCAGATCGACCGGCAGGGGGCGTACTGGCGGCGCTCCGCCTGACCCGGCCGCGGCCGGCAGGGCATCACAGCGACGAGGGAGGGACGGAGCGCGATGCGCCCACTCGGCATTGAGGGGGCCTGGGTGCTGGATCCCGTCATTCACGCCGACCACCGGGGCCAGTTCCACGAGTGGTTCCAGGGTGAGCGGTTCCAGCAGGCCACCGGGCATCAACTGCCCTTGGCACAGGCGAATATCGCGGTGTCCCGGCGTGGCGCACTGCGCGGGATCCACTTCGCCGAGGTCCCGCCCGGCCAGGCCAAGTACAGCGCATGTGTGCGCGGAGCGGGCCTCGAAGTGATCGTGGACATCCGTACCGGCTCGCCGACTTTCGGCCGCTGGGAGGCGGTCCCGGTGGACGACCGCCGACACACCGCCGTCTACGTCTCGGCCGGGCTGGGCCGGGCCTTCCTCGCCCTCACCGACCACACCACCCTCATGTACCTGTGCTCCTCCGGATACAACCCCGGCCGCGAGCACGCCATCAACCCGCTGGACCCGGACCTGGCGATCGACTGGCCGGCGGACATCGAACCACTGCTCTCCGACAAGGACGCAGCCGCCCCCGGTCTCGCGGAAGCGGGGCGGCTCGGCCTGCTCCCGTCCTACCGGGCATGGCAAGAGCACCACGCGCCACCGCACGGCGTGTAGCTCCGCTCGCGGCGCCACCGCCGCGGACGCCGGAGAAAGGGAACGCACCACACGGGTGCCGGCCGGCGCCCCGGCGCTCCTCAGGACCGCGTCGTGGTCCCGGAGGCAGTCGGCCTCGTCGTGGGGCTGGAGCCAGGACGAGGTCCACTGAGATCCGGCGGCCCGAGTCACCCCTCAGCCCAGAACGCCACGGAGGACCCACCGTGAACGACACCCCGTCGGAGCGCTTAGTGACCCGTCGGCCCATGAAGGGCATCATCCTCGCCGGCGGCAGCGCCACCCGGCTCCGCCCGCTGACCGGCGCACTGTCCAAGCAACTGCTGCCGGTCTACGACAAGCCCATGATCTACTACCCGCTGTCGGTTCTCATGCTGGCCGGCATCCGGGACATCCTCATCATCTCCTCCCATCAGCACATGGACATGTTCAAGGCGATGCTGGGCGACGGCTCCCGCGTCGGCCTGAACTTCGACTACGCGGTCCAGGACCGGCCGCGCGGCATCGCCGAGGCGTTCCGCATCGGTGACAAGCACATCGGCGACGACCAGGTCGCCCTCGTCCTGGGCGACAACGTCTTCCACGGCCCCGGCTTCTCCACCGTCCTTCACCACAGCATCCAGCGCCTGGACGGCTGCGAGCTGTTCGGCTATCCCGTCCACGCCCCCGAGCAGTACGGCGTCGCCGCCATCGACGCACAAGGGCGTCTGCTGTCCCTGGAGGAGAAGCCGCAGCGTCCCCCCTCCAACCTCGCCGTCACCGGCCTGTATTTCTACGACAACGACGTCGTCGAGCTGGCCGGGGACCTTGAGCCGTCCGCCCGCGGCGAGCTGGAGATCACCGACATCAACCGCGCCTACCTGGAGCAGGGCCGGGCCCGGCTCACCGAACTGGGCCGCGGCTTCGCCTGGCTGGACATGGGCACGCACGATTCCCTCCTCCAGGCCGGCCAGTACGTCCAGCTCCTGGAACAGAGACAGGGCGAACGCATCGCCTGCATCGAGGAGATCGCGCTGCGCATGGGGTTCATCGACGCCGACACCTGCTACCGGCTCGGCCAGGAGCTGACCGCCTCCAGCTACGGCGGATATCTCATGGACGTGGCTTCGCGCTTCGCCACCAGCCAGGCCGGCTGACCGTTCTCGGGCCCGCCGGCAGCGCATTCCAGCACCGCGGTCCACTACGACAGACCCACCACCAGACACACA
This sequence comes from Streptomyces sp. NPDC047117, assembly GCF_040643545.1. Taxonomy (NCBI): domain Bacteria; kingdom Bacillati; phylum Actinomycetota; class Actinomycetes; order Kitasatosporales; family Streptomycetaceae; genus Streptomyces; species Streptomyces sp. NPDC047117. The sequence continues at coordinate 54,626 of NZ_JBEYUN010000019.1, forward strand.
GAAAGGCGGTCGACGGATGCGCGTCCTGGCGACCGGGGCAGCCGGATTCATCGGCTCACACTTCGTCAGAAGTCTGCTGGCGGAGGCGTATCCAGCGCTGGCCGGCGCCCACGTGCGAGTTCTCGACAAGCTCACCTACGCCGGAAACCGCGACAACCTCGCACCGGTCGCCGATCACCCACGCCTGGAGTTCCGGCACGGTGACATCTGCGACCCGGCCACCGTCGCCGAGGCGATGCGCGACACCGACCTGGTGGTGCACTTCGCCGCCGAGTCCCATGTCGACCGCTCCATCAGCGACGCCGCCGCCTTCGTCACCACCAACGTGCTCGGCACACACCGCCTTCTCCAGGCCGCCGCCGACGCCGGCATCGAACGCTTCGTCCACGTTTCCACGGACGAGGTGTACGGCTCGATCAGCGAGGGAGCCTGGCCCGAGGACCACCCCCTGGCCCCCAATTCACCCTACGCCGCGTCCAAGGCATCCTCCGACCTCCTGGCCCTGGCTTTCCACCGCACCCACGGCCTCGACGTGCGGGTGACCCGCTGCTCCAACAACTACGGGCCCTTCCAGCACCCCGAGAAGGTCATCCCGCTGTTCGTCACCAACCTCCTCCAGGGACGCCGGCTGCCCCTGTACGGGGACGGCCTCAACTGCCGTGACTGGCTGCACGTGGACGACCACTGCCATGGCATCGCCCTGGTCGCCGACCGCGGCCGGGCCGGCGAGGTCTACAACATAGGCGGCGGCACCGAGCTGTCCAACGTCGACCTCACCAAACGCCTGCTCGCGATCGTGGGCGCCGACTGGTCCGTCGTCGACCACACCACCGACCGCGCCGGGCACGACCGCCGCTACTGCGTGGACACCCGGAAGATCACCGAAGAGCTGGGCTGGGCGCCCCGCACCGACTTCGACCGCGGCCTCGCCGACACCGTCGCCTGGTACCGCGATCGCGCCGACTGGTGGCAGCACTTGAAAGCCTGACGCCGCCATCGCCGCCGGATCCCGGCGAAGCCCGTGCTTTTGAACACCGCCCCACGGAAGGACTCCACACGGCCGTGACTGCCCCGACCGCCACAGGTGACCTCTGGCTGCGCCGCTACCGGCAGGTCGCCGACCCGGCCGTCCGGCTGGTCTGCTTCCCGCACGCCGGCGGCAGCGCCAGCGCCTACCTCCCCTTCACCCGGATGCTCCCGGACTTCGTGGAGGTCCTGGCCGTCCAGTACCCCGGCCGCCAGGACCGCCGTCAGGAGCCCTTCCTGGAGTCCGTCGACGCCCTGGTGGACCACGTCCTGCCGGTCCTGGAGCCCTGGCTCGACCGCCCGCTGGCACTCTTCGGCCACAGCCTCGGCTCGCTGCTCGCCTACGAGACGGCCCGCCGCCTCGACCTGCGCGGCGGCGCCCCCGCCCACCTCTTCGTCTCCGGACGGGTCGGCCCGACCGTCCCCCGTGAGATCACCGCACACCTCCTCAGCGACGACCGGCTGATCGCCAAGATGGCCGAGCTGCAGGGCACCGACCCGCGGGTGCTGGCCGACGAGGAGCTGCTCCGCCTGGCCCTGCCCACCATCCGCAACGACTACCGGGTCGCCGCCTCCTACAGCTGGCGCCCCGGCCCGCGGCTCGGCTGTCCGCTCACCGTCCTCACCGCTCTGGACGATCCCCACGTGCCCGCCGACGGTGCCCGCGCCTGGCACCAGCAGACCAGCGGCCCCACGGCGTTCCACTCCTGGCCGGGCGGTCACTTCTACCTCAACGAGCACACCACGGCCGTGTGCCGGGCGATCGAAGATGCCCTGCGGCCGCTCGCCGCGCCACCGCAGCCCGCTCCGCCGTCCGCCACAGAATGAGAGAGCCCCGATGACATCCCGTTGCCCGGTCACCCGGACCCGCACGCACCCGTTCAGCGCCCCCAACGGCGTGGAGATGGATCCCACCTACGCCCACCTGCGCGCACAGGAGCCGGTGTCGCGGGTTCGTATGCCCTACGGCGGCGAGGCCTGGCTGCTCACCCGGCACGCCGACGTCCGAGCGGTCCTCGGCGACCAGCGTTTCAGCATGGAAGCCGGCGCGGGCAAGGATGTCCCCCGCCCCACCGAGCACCCCCTCCCCGCCGGCGCGCTCATCGGCATGGACCCGCCCGGCCACACCCGTCTCCGTCGGCTCGCCGGCAAGGCGTTCACCGCCCGCCGGGTGGAGGAACTGCGGCCCCGAGTCGAGGAGTTCACGCACGGGCTGATCGACGAGATGCTCGTCGGCGAGCCGCGCGCGGAGATCATGGAGGACCTCGCCCTCCCGTTGTCCATCTCCGTCATCTGCCAGCTGCTCGGAGTCCCCTACCAGGACCGGTCCCGCTTCCAGGGCTTCTCCGACGCCATGCTCTCCTCCTCCCTCACCCCCGCCGAGGTACAGCAGAAGGTCGAGGAGTTCAGCGCCTACATGGCCGCGCTGGTCGCCGAGCGGCGCGCCGAACCCCGCGACGACCTGCTGAGCAGCATGGTCCAGGCCCACGACGAGGGCGACCGGCTCAACGAGGGCGAGCTGCTGATGCTGGGCACCGGTCTGCTGCTCAGCGGATACGAGACCACCGCAACCCAGATCGGCAATTTCGTCTACCTCCTCCTCAAGGACCGCGAGCTGTACGAGTCTCTGGTCGCCGACCCCGAACTGGTGCCCAGCGCCGTCGAGGAGCTGCTCCGCTTCACCCCCCTGAGCGTCATGGACGGCTTCGCCCGGATCGCCCTGGAGGACGTCGAGATCAACGGGACGCTCATCCGGGCCGGCGAGGGCGTGGTCACGTCCATCGCCTCCGCCAACCAGGACTCGACGGCCATGCCCGGCGCCGACTCCATCGACCTGGCCCGGAGCAACAACCCGCATCTCGGTTTCGGCCACGGCATCCACTACTGCATGGGTGCCCCGCTGGCCCGCCTGGAAATGCAGATCGCGCTGGGCACCCTGGCGCAGCGGCTCCCGGAGCTGCGCCTGGCCGTGCCGGCCGACGAGGTCCGCTGGCGGACGGGCCTCCAGCTGCGTACGCCCGAGGCGGTCCCGGTCACCTGGTGACACCGTTCGGGCCCCCGCCACCACACACGAGAGCGCCGGCCGGACTCCTCCGGCCGGCGCACACTCCTGTCGCGCCCCGGACCGGCAACGCCCCGGCGGCCCGCGGGTGTGCACGCGTGCGCCCGACCGACGCACGAAGACCACTGATTTCAGGGCGCGAGAGCCCGACCGACTCGACGTGGGGATCGAATTGAGCAGCACAAAACCCGCACCCGCCTCCTACCCCTTCAACAGCTCGGAAGGGCTGGACCTGGACGAAGCGTACGAGAGGGCGCAGAAGGGCGAAGGGCTCCAATGGGTCCGCATGCCGTACGGGGAGCCGGGCTGGCTCGTCAGCCGTTACGACGACGCGAGATTCGTGCTCGGCGACCGGCGGTTCAGTCACGCCGCGGTGGCGGAGAACGACGCGCCGCGTATGCGGGAACTCCAGACCCCCAGCGGCATCCTCGGCATGGACGCACCTGACCACACCAGGCTGCGCGGGTTGGTGACCAGAGCATTCACCCCGCGCCGAGTGGAGGCCCGGCGGCCGCACGTCAAGGAGCTGACCGCCTCCCTGCTGCAGGACATGAAGGCAATCGGGTCGCCTGTCGACCTGGTGGAGCACTACGCCATCCCCATCCCCGTGGCCGTCATCTGTGGCCTGCTGGGCGTGCCCAACGAAGACCGGGCGCTCTTTCGCGGCTGGTGCGACATAGCAATGTCCACCAGCTCGCTCACCGCCGAGGACCATGTGCGGCTGGCCGGTGAATTGATGAGCTACCTGTCGGACCTGGTCGAAGACCGCCGCGCCGCTCCGCAGGACGACCTCGTATCGGCACTGATCGAAGCCCGCGATGTCAATGGCCGACTCTCGCACGAAGAGCTGGTCAACCTGATCGTCTTTCTTCTGTTTGCCGGCCACGAGACCACGGCCAGCCAGATCTCCAGCTTCGTCCTGGTCCTGCTGGAGCAGCCGGACCAGTTGGCTCTCCTCCGCTCCCGTCCGGATCTGCTGGAAAACGCCGTGGAGGAGCTGACGCGATTCATCCCGCTGGGAATCGGAGCAGCGTTCCCGCGCTACGCCACCGAGGACATCGAGGTGGGCGGAACGCTGATACGGGCAGGCGAGCCGGTCCTGATCCAGTCCAACGCAGCCAGCCGGGACGCCTTGCGTTTCCCCTCACCCGGCGTGCTCGACATCACCCGCGACGACGCCCGCCACCACCTCGGTTACGGACATGGTCCGCATCACTGCCTCGGTGCGTCCCTCGCGCGGCTGGAACTTCAGGAGGCGCTGAGGACCCTGCTCGACGGGCTGCCCGGGCTGCACCTCGCCCAGGACGTCGAGTGGAAGAAGGAAACGATTGTGAGGGGGCCGCGCAGGATGTTCGTGGCCTGGTGAGCGTCGCGGCATCGGGAGAGGCGGCGGGCCCCCTTTGAGGGAGCCTCTCCCATGCGCCGAGAGGCACCTCCCCGCCCCGACTTCCGTACACCGTGACACCTTGGAGGACTCCCGTGACAACGCAGTGGACCACGCCGTCCGCACTCGGCCGCAGGCTCCAACGGACCCGCGTGGGGCACTGGTTCGCAGGTAGCCAGGGCGATCCGTACGCGTTGATCCTGCGCGCCATGAGGGACGATCCCTCGCCCTACGAGGAGGAGGTCCGCGCGCGCGGACCGGTGTTCCACAGTGAAGCGCTGGACACGTGGGTGATCGCGGACGGCGTCCTCGCCCGGTCCGTCCTGACCGACGCCCGCTTCGGAGCGCTGACCCGCGAGGGAGGGCGGCACCGCGCGGAACATCTCCCGCCGGCGGGAGCCGAACTCCACCCGGACCGTGCGGGGGACGGGCACGGCGGCGCGCCGGCCGATGCCGGTCCGGCGGTGCCCGCGGAGGACGAGGCGGCCGTGGAGGCCCTTGCCGAGCAGGTGTCGCAGACCCTCCTGAGCGAGCTCGGCGCCGACTTCGACCTCGTCGCCGACTTCGCGCGCCGTCTGCCGGCACAGGTCCTGGCGGAATTCCTGGGGATACCCGCAGCCGACCGCGGCCGGTTCGAGGAACTGCTGACCGGCTGTGCCCGCAGCCTCGACAGTCGGCTGTGCCCGCAGACTCTCGCCATCACACGCGCCGGCCTGGCGGCGGCGGCCGAGCTCCAGGAACTGCTCGCGCGTCACCTCGATGACGGTGGCGCACGGCCCGCTCGCGCGGCTCTCACCCTGGCCGTCGGCGTGGCCGAACCCTCCAGCGTGCTCCTCTGCAACGCCTTCGAGACGCTCGGCAGCGCTCAAGGGGAGCGGGACGCCCTCTGCCACAGCCCGGAGCGAGCCGGCGCCGTCGTGGCGGAGACCTGGTGGCGCAAGCCGCCGGTGCGGGTGGAGAGCCGGATCGCGCAGGAGGACGTCTCACTGGCCGGGATGCCGATCCCCGCAGACGGGCATGTGGCGATCCTGGTCGCCGCCGCCCAACGTGACCCGGCGATCGCACAGGCCCGTGCGGCGGACGGCCCCACCGACGCCCCCGGGCAGGGCGACGGCACCGGGATACCCCTGGGGCTCCTCGGCGACGCGCACTCCACCTCGGCCGCGCGAGCGGCCCGCACCATTGCCCGCGCCGCGCTGCGGGTCCTCGCGCGGGAGGCACCGGGCCTGCGGGCGAGCGGGGCAGCGGTGCGCCTGAGGCGGGCGCCCGTCACGCTCGGACATGCCCGCTTCCCCGTCTCCCGGGCGGGCTCCGGGGCACTCACCGCCCCGGGTGCGGCATGAGCATCCGCGACGAACACCGACTGCCGAACGAGGAAGCGAGCCGATGCGCGTCCTGATCACGTCGATCGCCCACAACACGCACTACTACCACCTGGTGCCACTGGCCTGGGCCCTGAAATGCGCCGGCCACGAGGTGCGAGTGGCCAGCCAGCCCCGCCTCACCGACATCATCACCGGGTCGGGACAGACGGCCGTGCCGGTCGGAGACGACACCGACCTGTTGGAGCTGCTCACCGAGATCGGCGGCGACATCGCCCCGTACCAGGCGGGACTGGACTTCGCCGAGGACCGGCCCGAGGCGCTGACCTGGGAGCATCTGCTCGGCCAGCAGACCGTGCTGACTTCCCTGTGCTTCGCGCCGCTCAACGGTGACTCCACGATGGACGACATCGTCGCGCTGGCCCGCTCCTGGCAGCCGGACCTGGTGATCTGGGAGACCTTCACCTTCGCGGGAGCGGTCGCGGCCCATGCTGTGGGTGCGGCGCACGCCCGTCTCCTGTGGGGCCCCGACGTCATCGGTCAGGCCCGGGAACGGTTCGTGGACGCCAAGGCACAGCAGGCTCCCGAGCACCGGGAGGACCCGATGGCCGAGTGGCTCGGCTGGACCCTGGAGAGGCTCAGCCTCCCGCCCGCAGGAGACGGGCTGGAGGAGTTGCTGAACGGCCAGTGGGTCATCGACCCGGGCCCGGAGAGCCTGCGCCTCGACCTTCGCGGGCCGACCCGGCCCATGCGTTTCGTCCCCTACAACGGCCCTGCCGTCGTACCCGGTTGGCTGTCCGAGGAGCGGAAGCGCCCGCGGATCTGCCTCACCCAGGGGGTGTCACGACGCGAGACCCACGGCTCGGACATCGTCCGCTTCCAGGACCTGCTCACGACCCTGGCCGACCTCGACATCGAGATCGTCGCCACCCTCGACAGCGCCCAGCGGGAGAGCCTGACGGAGGTTCCCGACAACGTGCGGATCGTCGACTTCGTTTCGATGGACGTGCTGCTGCCGAGCTGCGCCGCGATCATCCACCACGGCGGTGCCGGAACCTCGGCAACAGCTCTCCTGCACGGCGTGCCGCAGATCATCATCGGCGCGCACTGGGACGCGCCGCTCATGGCCCGGCAGCTCGACGACGCGGGCGCGGGGATCTCCATCCGCCCCGATGACCTGGATGCGGACACACTGCGCGCGGCGGTTCAGCGCGTGCTCACGGACCCCTCCCTCCAACAGGGCGCGGACCGCCTGCAGGCCGAAATCCGGTCCCAACCCACCCCGGTGGAGCTCGTCCCCACGCTGGAGCGGCTCGCCCGGAGCCACCGGCGATCCCACTGACCGCACTGCCCGACAGGGGCCACGGCCGGCCCCCGGCCGTGGCGCCCCTACCGGCCCTGATTCGGCAACGTCACCGCAGGAATCCGCGTGCATCCCCCCAGCCTGCGGCGACATCCGCCTCAAGCTGGTTGAGCCGTGCCGTGATCACTTGGTCGAACCCGTCCATGAAGTACTCGTCACCGTCGTGCGGTGCGATCTGCCGGCCGTCGCCCACGAACCGCTCGACCACCTCCGCCAAGGAGGTGTCCGGCCCCACCCGGCCCGCGATGTAGCGGTCCGCTCCGTCGAGGTCCGGGAACCCGGCCTCGCGGTACAGGTACACGTCACCCAGCAGGTCGACCTGCACCGACACCTGGGGGTGCACGGACGGGCGCATCGTCCGCGGCCTGATCCTCAGCAGTTCGGCGTCCGCGCCGGTCTTCAGGCTGTGCAGTGCGTAGCCGTAGTCGATGTTCAGCGTGGGGGTCAGCCGGCTCACCCGCTCCTCGAAGGCGAGGAGCCCTTCCTGGAGCTCGGTGCGTTCGGCCTCGGTCAGCCTGCCGTTGTCGCGGCCGCTGTAGTCCTCGCGTACGTTCAGGAAGTCCACCGGCCGGTCCGGCGCCGCCTCGTTGAGTTCGGCGATGAAGTCGACAAGGTCGAGCAGGCGGTGGGTGCGCCCGGGCAGCACGATGTAGCTGAATCCCACTCGTACCGGGTTCTCCCGCTCGGCACGCAGCTGCTGGAAGCGTTGGAGGTTGGCGCGGACCCTTCCGAAGGAGGCGCGCTTGCCCGTGGTCTCCTCGTACTCCTTGTCATTGAGCCCGTAGAGCGAGGTGCGCACCGCGTGCAGGTCCCACAGGCCGGGTTGTCTGTCCAGCGTTCGCTCCGTGAGCGCGAAGGAGTTCGTGTACACGGTCGGCCGCAGGCCCCGGGCGGCCGCGCGGCTGCTGAGCGTGCCCAACCCCGGGTTGGTCAGGGGCTCCAGACCTCCGGAGAAGTACATGGCGTACGGATTGCCGGGCGGTATCTCGTCAATGATGGACGCGAACATCGCGTTACCGGACTCCAGTGCCGACGGATCGTAGCGAGCACCGGTCACGCGGACGCAGAAGTGGCAACGGAACATACAGGTCGGCCCCGGATACAGGCCCACGCTGTAAGGGAAGACCGGCTTGTGCGCCAGGGCCGAGTCGAAGACTCCCCGCTGCTCCAGGGGCAGTACGGTGTTCTGCCAGTACTTGCCGGCCGGCCCGGCCTCCACGGCGTGCCGCAGCCCCGGCACCTGGCCGAAGAGGTCGAGGAGACGGCTGAAGGAAGCCCGGTCGACGTCCAGCGACCGACGTGCTTCCTCAAGGGGAGTGAAAGGGCGGTTCCCGTAATGCTCCGCGAGCCGTACGAGCTGAGGCGCGACCGTTGCGGCCTCGTCGGCTCCGGCGTGGCCGTCAGCGATCAGGTCGCGACGCACCGCGTCGACCGCTGCCGCGAGGTCGGCGCCGGGGCGAGCGCAGGTTGCGACCGGACCGGCGGTCGGGGAGGGGGCTGTGGATGTCATCCTGCATGTCCCATCGTCATCAGCACGCGGTTGTCGGCGCCGAAGTGTTCGGCACCGTGAGCGTGCAGGTCATCACGGAATTTATTGGCACCCCAACGGCCTCGCGAGAGCAGATCTTGCGGCCCGTGGGGGGGGCGGCCGGCGTATCCGGCAATCCGCCGAACGGCGCGGCATTCGGCACAGCACAACACCAAATCCCTCTCCCCACGCGCCCGTCGGGGTCGGTGAAGATCGCCCCACGCTGGCGCCGGACAGCTAAACTTGCCCCGCCCCGAGCCGTTGACCAGCACGAATGAAGAAGCATCGCTGGCGTACCAGGAGGAACGAACGAATGGCGCAGTGCGACAGAAACACCTTCTCGCTGGGTGGCGACCTTGCGGTGCACCGGATGGGCTTCGGCGCCCTGCGGCTGACCGGCCCGGGATACTGGGGTCCGCCGGACGACCGTGAAAAGGCGCTCGAAATAGCCCGGCTGGCCGTGGACCTCGGTGTTTCCCTCATCGACACCGCCGATTCCTACGGGCTGGGGAGCAGCGAGGAAGTGCTGGCCGAAGCGCTGCGCCCGTACCCGGACAGCTTGGTGATCGCGACGAAGGCAGGCCAGTGCCGTCCCCGCCCCGATCAGTGGGTGCCGTTGGGCAGGCCCGAGTACCTGCGTCAGCAGGCCGAGTTGAGCCTGCGCCGTCTTGGGCTCGACCGCATCGACCTCTTTCAACTGCACCGGATCGATCCGAAGGTGCCGGCGGCCGAGCAATTCGGGGCGCTGAAGGAGTTGCAGGACGAGGGCAAGATCCGGCACATCGGACTGTCCAAGGTCACCGTCGAGGAGCTGGAGGAGGCCCGTGAGCAGATCACCGTGGCCAGTGTGCAGAACCTGTACAACCTGACCGACCGGCACAACGACGAGGTGGTCGACTACTGCGAGAAGCACTCGATCGCATTCATCGCGTGGCTCCCGATAGCCCGAGGTGAACTCGCCGCTGAAGACAGCCCGGTGACTGCCATCGCCGGCGAACTGGGCGCGACGCCCGGTCAGGTGGCGCTGGCGTGGCTGCTGCACCGTTCCCCGGTAGTGATCCCCATTCCCGGCACGAGCTCGCCCGCTCACCTCAAGGAGAACGTGGCGGCATCGGAACTCACCCTCTCCGAGGACCAGTTGTACCGGCTCGACGCGCTGGGACGATAGCGACCCCGGGGGAGTACCGGCACACTGCTCCCGGGGCGGGACGGCAGACCGCCGGACAGGAGTCGGGCACCACTGCCTTCGTGTCATTCGACGCTCGACGTGGCAAGGCAAGTCAGGGCGCCACCGTGGGTTCCCGATGCTCGCCGGCCCTGCGGGTGACCTCGTGTCCGCGCGCCACGATGAGCCGTACGATGTCGCACACGCGGCGGATGTCCTCGCGGGAGACGGTGGGGCCGGTGGGCAGGGCGAGTACCTTCTGCGCGAGCCGTTCGGTGTGCGGCAGGGTGACCGGCTGCTCCGAGCGGTAGGGCTCCATCTCGTGACAGCCGGGGGAGAAGTACCGCTGGCACACTACGTTCTCCGACTTGAGCACGTCTCCCAGCAGGTCACGGTAGACGCCGGTCACCGCGGCGTCGACTTCCACGATCAGGTAGTGGTAGTTGTTGCGCTCGGCACGGTCGAACTCGATGACCTTCAGCCCGGCGAGGCCGGCCAGCTCCGACCGGTAGTTGTCGTAGTTGGCCTCGTTCTGGCGCACCGTTTCCTCGAAGGCATCGAGCGAGGTCAGGCCCATCGCGGCGGCGGCTTCGGTCATCTTCCCGTTGATGCCCGCCTCCGTGGACACCCGCCCCTGCGCGAACCCGAAGTTGTGCATCGCGCGGATCCGCTGGGCCAGTTCCTCGTCATCGGTCACCACCGCGCCGCCCTCGAACGCGTTGACCACCTTGGTGGCGTGGAAGCTGAACACCTCGGCCTGCCCGAACCCGCCGATCGGCCGCCCTTCCGACGTGCAGCCGAGCCCGTGTGCGGCATCGTAGAACAGCTTCACACCGTGGTCGGCCGCGACCTTCGCAAGCTCGTCGACCGCGCACGGGCGACCCCACAGGTGGACCGGGACGATCGCACTGGTGCGGGGGGTGATGGCCGCTTCGACCAGTGCGGGGTCCATGCAGCCGGTACGCGGGTCGATGTCACAGAAGACCGGCGTCAGGCCCAGCCAGCGGAACGCATGGGCAGTCGCCGGGAAGGTCAGGGACGGCATGATGACCTCGCCGGACAATTCCGCGGCGCGAGACAGAAGTTGGAGAGCGATGGTCGCGTTACAGGTCGACACGCAATACCGTACGCCCGCCAGCTCGGCCACTCGTTGCTCGAACTCACGGGCCAGCGGTCCGCCGTTGGTCAGCCACTGGTTGTCCAGCGCCCAGTTCACGCGATCGAAGAACCGGGTTCGGTCACCGACATTGGGGCGACCCACGTAAAGCGGTTGCAGGAATGCCGAAGAGCCGCCGAATATGGCGAGGTCGCCAATATCGCGTTTCATATTCACATCTCCCCCGGCGTATGCGAAAAGATGCACACACGGTATTCATGACAGGCAGTACAGCACAAGAGTGAAGCCGTGAAGAGTCAACGATTTCACGATGCGTCCGAGGCCTCGGATCGACTCCGGACACAGTGAAAACGGGCACAGCAGTTTCGAGTGCGGCGAGTTCGAGCACAGTGATTTCGAATGCAGTGTCGGTCATCCTCAGCAGGCATGCAGCATGCTGCGCACGACAATCGAGGATCCGTCTTCGACAAGGATTTTGGAAGTGCTGGACAGGCGAGAGGCTACGGCGCACCGCGACATCTTTCGCCGTGCACAGGTGAGAGGCCCGCGCTATCAGCGCGGGCGCGAGACCCCGGCCCGGACGGATCGGCTCAGCCTGGACCGGGCAGCGATCAGTGCTTGCGGCGCCAGTAGACGCCGGTCACGTCCACGGTCTCGATCGGCTCGTCGATGCCGTGCTCACGCCGGTAGTCGTGGACGGCCTCCTTGCAGGCCGGAATCACGTAGTCGTCGACGATCGCGAACCCGCCGACGGAGAGCTTGGGATACAGGTTGACCAGCGCGTCCATGGTCGACTCGTACAGGTCGCCGTCCATCCGCAGGACTGCGAGCTGATCGACCGGCGCCGTCGGCAGGGTGTCGGCGAACATGCCGGGCAGGAACTTGACCTGTTCGTCGAGCAGGCCGTAGCGAGCGAAATTCTCCCGCACCTGCTCCTCGGAGCAGCTCAGCACCCAGTTCAGGTGGTGGAATTCCATGCCCTGGTCGAGCGGATGGCTGTCCTCGGACGTCACCGGGACACCGGCGAACGAGTCGGCGAGCCACACGTTCCGGTCTTCCACGCCGTGTGCCTTGAGTAGCGCGCGCATCAGGATGCAGGCGCCACCGCGCCATACGCCGGTCTCGATGAAGTCACCGGGGACGCCGTCCCGAAGAACCTGCTCCACGCACTCCTGGATGTTGTCCAGGCGGCGCATTCCGATCATGGTGTGTGCGACCGAAGGTACGTCCAGACCGGCCGCGCGATGGTCGACATCAAACGTGCCACGCTCTTTCGCGGGGTTTTCCGAGCCCGGACGCATGCTGTCCGCTTGATCCTTGTCCAGGACATTCATCCCGAACGGAAAAGTCGGGTGATCCTCATAAATAGTGTTCGCCAGAACCTTTTTGATGAGGTCGACGTAAAGCTCATGGGCCTGCACGGTCAAAGCATCCCCCAGCTTAAGAATCAAGCAAAAAAGTTTCTATTCTTAACTCACCCTAACAGCAACTAGAGGGAGGGAGCAAGGAAAATTCTCTCGATAGTGCCGGTGGCTGAGCCTCTTTCATCCCGAATGGCCGCATGTCAGCAGTGTGTGAACGGCTCGGGCGGGCGATCGGCCCCGGATCGGCCGGTCGCCGGGGCCGGGGAGACGCCTCAGCGGGCGGAACTCGAATTGCGTGGGCCGGGCTCGCGAGTGTGCTGCTCGCCGGATGCGGAACGGACGGATGCCCGGCTGTTGCCGCGTTGGCCGGCGGCGCCCGTGGGGTGCCCAAGGACGACGCCCGCCAACACCAGCACCACCCCGCACAGTTGCTGCGGAGTCAGTGTCTCGCCGGCGAGGATCAACCCGAGCAGTACGCCCGTCACGGGGTTGAGCAGTCCGACCAGGCCCACGGTCCCCGCGGGCAGATGGCGTAGTCCGGTGAACCAGGCGGCGAAGGCCAGTGCCGTGGCGATCAGGGCGACGTAACCGAACGCGAGGAGCGTCGGAGTGGAGAGCGCGGGCGGAGCGCCCTCCGTGACTGCGGCGACCGGCAGCAGGAACAGGCCCCCGGCGGTGAGTTGCCAGGCGGTCGAGGCGAGTACGTCGGTGCCGGCGCTCCATCGCTTGGTCAGCACGTAACCGAAGGACGACGTCAGCATGGCGGTGCCCGAGGCGAGGGCCCCGGCCACACTCACTCCGCCCGCCCCCGTGAGCAGCATGAGGCACACCCCCGCCAGCCCGGTCGCGGCGCCGGCCAGGTGAGCGGCCCGGGGCCGCTCGGACACCAGGAGCCACGCCATGAGCATCATCGTCAGCGGGGACAGTGCCATGACGGTCGAGGCGATGCTCGTCGGAAGCAGCTGGGATGCGGCGTAGACGAGGACGAAGAACACGCTCACGTTGAGCAGCCCGAGCACCGCGGACCGCCACCACCACGCCCCGCGTGGCAGCTGCCTGCGCAGGGCCAGCAGGACGAGCCCGGCGGGCAGTGCCCGAAGGGCGGCCCCGTACAGCGGGTGGTCCGCCGGCAGGAACTCGCGTGTGACGTAGTAGTTGGTACCCCAAGCCACCGGCGCCACCGCCGTCAGCGCCACCCACCGCAGATTAGCTTCCATGGAAGCTAATATAACTTCCTCGGAAGCTACTATGGGATCCATGAACGATCGGCAACCGCTGGACCGCGTGGCCCGCATCCAGGCCGACTGGCGCCGCGAACGTCCCGACCTCGACGTCGGCCCGCAGGGCGTGATCGGCCGGCTGCACCGGCTGGGCGACCGCCTCACCGAGAACCTCTGCCTCGTCTACGAGCGCTACGGCCTCAGCGAGGGCGAGTTCGACGTCCTGTGCGCACTGCGCCGCGCCGGTGAGCCCTATGAACGGGCCCCCGGCGAGCTTGCCGCGCACACCATGGTCACCACCGGCGCGATGACGAAGAGAATCGACCGCCTGGAGCGCGCCGGGCTCGTCACCCGCCGCCGCTCCGACAACGATCAGCGCGGCCGGATCGTCGCCCTCACCGCACCCGGGCGTGGCCTCATCGACCAGGCATTCACCGACCACATGCACAACGAACGGCGGCTACTGGACCTCCTGACACCCACCGAGGCCACAGCCCTCGAAAAGCTGCTCACGACCTGGCTCTCCCACATGGAACAGCCCACCACCAGCAGCGAGTGACCCACCGCAGTGTCTTGCGTGGGCGGCTACGCGGAGGCGCCTCGGGGAGAGGCGTGGAGCGACCGCGACCGAAGGTGGTCGTGGAGGGCCGCGAAAGCCGTGTACGTGAGGGGAAGCGTCAGGGCCGCGGTGACCAGGAGGCCCACGATGACGGGGGCGAGGATGCCGGCGTAGTAGGCGGCGAAGAAGTTCCCCGTGGCCTGTTCGAGGAGGGTGCGCACGAGGGGGCGCAGCGGCAGGGCGAGCTGCACCACCAGCCGGAGCACTCCGGCGGTCAGTGCGGCCAGTGGCAGTGAGAGGGCGAGGACGCGGATCCCTCCGGCGCGCGTCCACGTCAGCGACCAGGAACGGCGCAGAGCCGCGACGGGGCCGAGTCCGTCGGCCGCCGCGGCCGGGGCGAGGGCGAGCGCGAGGCGCAGCAGCACGGCGACGGCAATGGCCGCCACCGGGGACGCCTTGACGAGTGTGTAGGGCCACGATGCGGGCGCCAGAATCTGGTCCTCGGTGTCGATCTGATAGCCGGTGAGACTGTGCGCCACGGCCATGAAGAGCAGCGGCAGCGCCCATACGGCGAGGCCGCGCAGCGTGTACACGGCGAGCAGCGGTCGCAACCGCGCACGGACCGTGGCACGCAACGATTCCCTTGCCTCAGGAGCTCCGATTCCCACTGCGGCGGCCCGTGAGCACGCACTCTGCAGGGCCGCGCTGCCCATGCCGAAGAGGAGCAGGAAGAGCGGAAGCGTGCAGGCGGCGACCAGTCCCAGATCGCTGGGATCGTGCAGGTACGGGTCCTCGTTGTAGTGGTACCAAACGCGTTGGTTCCGCATGTGGGTGAAGAGGGGCCAGCCCAGCGCGAATATCGCGGCCGTCATCAGCAGCCCGATCAGCCCGGCCAGCCCGACGACACGTACCGTCACACCCGCCAGCACTCGCCGGTGCTGCCGCAGGACGGCGAACGTCGTGGCGGTGACACCGCGTCCCGAGTCCGCGCCCGTCGGCGGCGCTGTGCGGTCGTGTGGTGTGGTGCGCGTCATGGTGCGAGCCTTCTGTACGTTCCGGTTCCGTTCCCCGTGGGGACGCGAGACGGACCGTAACGGTTCTCCGGACGTGCGAGGTTTCGCGGCTGCATCCGTGGGCCGACGGCATCCGTGGGCCTACGGCAGGAGGAAATGACAAAGGCAAGGAGAAGTCTCTCCTTGCCACTCTCAATGTATAGCGCAACGGGGGGCTTGCGGCAAGGCCCGGGGGGTGCAGCACAATCTTCCGTCGAGGCCACAACCTGCGTAAATGCGGAAATGGGGACACGACGTGCGTGTGTTGTCGACGTCTGGGGGACGCGGTGACGTCGAACCAGTGCGGGGACCGGCAGTGCGGTCGCGAGCGATGGGGGCGGTGGGGGCGGTGGGGACGCGCCTGACCGGAGGTTCGACGGAACCTGAGGCGCCGGTGATTCGATTGGTTCGATTGGCCAGTGCAGTGCGACGACAGGACACGACTGCCTCGGAGGTAGCGCGTTGATCGAGCAG
Organism: Streptomyces sp. NPDC047117; assembly: GCF_040643545.1. Lineage (NCBI taxonomy): Bacteria > Bacillati > Actinomycetota > Actinomycetes > Kitasatosporales > Streptomycetaceae > Streptomyces > Streptomyces sp. NPDC047117. Next base: position 70,262 of record NZ_JBEYUN010000019.1, read on the forward strand.
TACGTGTGGGATCTCGAAGAGGTCGACGAGACACAGGTCGCGGCCGTCGGCGGCAAGGGCGCCCACCTGGGCCGGCTGTCGCGGATCGACGGCATCCGCGTGCCGGCCGGCTTCTGCGTGACGACGGACGCCTTCCGGCGGATCATGGCGGAGGCGCCGGCGGTCAACGATCGGCTTGAGCAGCTGTCGCGCCTGACCCCGGACGACCGGGAGGGGATCCGCACACTCAGCGCGCAGATCCGCCGGACCATCGAAGACATCGCCATCCCGGACGAGCTCGCGGCGGCGATCACCGGCGCGCTGGCCCGGCTCGGCGACCGGACCGCCTGCGCCGTCCGGTCCAGCGCGACGGCCGAGGACCTGCCGACGGCCTCCTTCGCCGGCCAGCAGGACACGTACCTGAACGTGGTGGGGCCGGCGGCGGTCCTCCAGCACGTCAGCCGGTGCTGGGCCTCGCTGTTCACCGAGCGGGCCGTGACGTACCGTCAGCGCAACGGCATCGACCACCGTACGGTCCACATGGCCGTGGTCGTCCAGCAGATGGTCTTCCCGCATGCGGCCGGCATCCTCTTCACGGCCGACCCCGTCACGGGCAACCGGAAGGTCGCGACCGTCGACGCCGGCTTCGGCCTCGGCGAGGCACTGGTCTCCGGCCTGGTGAACCCGGACGTCTACGAGGTGCGGGACGGCGAAGTCATCGCCAGGACGATCGCCGCAAAACAGCGTGCCGTGCATGCCCTGCCGGCCGGCGGTACGCAGGAAGTGGCGATCGACTCGCGGCGGCAGGAGCAGCCGGCGCTCACGGATGCGCAGGTCATGGAACTTGTGCGGCTCGGGCGGCGGATCGAAGCCCACTTCGGCAGCCCGCAGGACATCGAATGGTGCCTGGCCGATGACGACGCCGGCTTCCGGATCGTGCAGAGCCGGCCGATCACGACGCTGTTCCCGATCCCCGAGGCCGACGACGAGGAGAATCACGTCTACGTCTCCGTCGGTCATCAGCAGATGATGACCGACCCCATGAAGCCCCTGGGCATCTCCATGTGGCAGCTGACGGCCATGGTGGAGATGCACGCGGCCGGCGGGCGGCTGTTCGTCGACACCACCCGGCGGCTGGCCACGCCCGGGAGCCGCGCCGGCCTCCTGGACGTCATGGGGAAGGGTGACCCACTGGTCAGGGACGCGCTGGAGACCGTCCTCGACCGCGACGGCTTCGTACCGTCGCTCCCGGACGCAGGTCCCAGCGGGCCACCGTCCGGAGGTGCGCCCGCCCCGATCGAGACCGACCCGGCCGTCGTCACCGAACTGATCGAGCGCAGCCAGGCGTCCATCGCCGCCCTGGAGCGCGACATCCGGACGAAGACCGGACCGGCGCTGTTCGACTTCCTGCTGGAGGCCTTCGAGGAGCACAAGCGGGTCCTCAGCGATCCGCTGAGCATGAAGGCGATCATGGCGGGGATGGAGGCCACCTGGTGGCTCAACGACAAGCTGCTGGAGTGGCTGGGCGAGAAGAACGCGGCTGACACGCTCACCCTGTCCGCCCCCGACAACGTGACCTCGGAGATGGGACTGGCGCTGCTCGACGTCGCGGACGTGATCCGCCCGCATCCGGAGGTGGTGACGTTCCTCCAGGGGGTCGGCGTCGAGGACGAGGGCTTTCTGGACGAGCTGGCGAAGCTCGCGGGCGGGACCGAAGCGCGCGATGCCATCGAGGCCTACCTCGACCGGTACGGCATGCGCTGCGTCGGCGAGATCGACATCACGAGGCCGCGTTGGCGTGAGCGACCCACCACGCTCGTGCCCGTGATCCTCGACAACGTCAGGAACTTCGAGCCGGGCGCCGCCGAGCGGCGCTTCGAGGAAGGCCGGCAGAAGGCGCAGCAGAAGGAACAGGAAGTGCTGTCCCGCTTGCGGGCCTTGCCGGACGGGGACCGGAAAGCCGACGAGACCAAGCGGATGATCGACCGGGTCCGCACCTTCATCGGCTACCGGGAGTACCCGAAGTACGGCATCATCAGCCGCTACTTCGTCTACAAGCAGGCCCTGCTGGCGGAGGCCGAGCGCCTCGTGCGGGCAGGCGTGCTTCCTGACCAGGAGGACGTCTTCTACCTCACGTTCCAGGAGTTCCACGACGTCGTGCGCTCGCGCGAAGTGGACGACCGATCCATCCGGCAGCCATTCCAGCAGCCCATCCGGCAGCTCATCCAGGAGCGCAAGGACGCGTTCCGGTCGTACCACGCGCTCACACCGCCCCGGGTGCTCACCTCGGACGGCGAGGCCGTCACCGGTGCGTACCGGCGCGACGACGTGCCGGCCGGTGCCCTGGTCGGCCTGCCGGTTTCCGCCGGGACGATCGAGGGCCGGGCCCGCGTCATCCTCGACATGGCGGAGGCTGATCTCGAAGCGGGCGACATCCTGGTCACCGCCTTCACGGACCCGAGCTGGTCGCCGCTGTTCGTCGGCATCGCCGGCCTGGTGACGGAGGTGGGCGGCCTGATGACCCACGGCGCGGTGATCGCCCGGGAGTACGGCTTGCCGGCCGTGGTGGGTGTGGAGCAGGCCACCCGTCGGATCCGGGACGGACAGCGGATCCGCGTACACGGAACCGACGGATACATCGAGCTCCTGCCGTGACCGATCACACCACAGCGAGACCGTGAAGGCCTGAGAGAAGTCTCTGAGAGCAATGGCCTGCGCCATCGCCGCCGGTTCATGGCCGGGGGAGAGATGGCGCAGGCCGCAGCCGGTTGGCCCCGGGGCAATCAGGACCCGTGCAGCGTCAGGACGTATGCAGCGTCAGTCCGTAACGGTTGAGGATCTCGTTGACGGGCTGGAACCAGGTCTCCCCGCCGCTGGAGCAGTTGCCCCAGCCCCCGGAGGTGACACCCTGCGCCTGGTCACCGCTGATGAACGAACCACCCGAGTCGCCGGGTTCGGCGCAGACGCTGGTCTTGGTCATCTGGTGCACCGCGCCCTCGCTGTAGTTCACCGTCTCGTTCTTGGCGAGTACGGCGCCGCAGTGCCAGTGGCTCGTGGAGCCGGAACGGCAGATGGAGGCGCCGATCGGGGCCTCTGCCGAACCGCGTACGAGCTGGTCGGAGACCGTGCCCCAGCCGATGACCACCGGCACCGTCCACCAGCCGTTGCCCACGCTGACCCAGGCGTAGTCGTTGTCCGGGAACGACGAACCCTGGAACGTGCCGATGGGGGAACGGTCCCAGCCGCTGACGGCCGCACCGGCCTTGCCGCAGTGGCCGGCGGTGATGAACCCGCCGTGTACCGAGAAGCCGATGGAGCAGCGGACGTTGCCGGTGTAGTACGGGTCGCCACCGACGGTGCCCGCCGCGAAGGTCCGGGGCGCGGACGCCACCGTCCGGACCTTGACCGGCCCGGACTCGCGGGCTCGGTTCACAAAGCGTTGGACATCGTTGTCAGCTCGCTTGCCGCTGACGACGTTGACCACCACGGTGTTGGCGGCGGGATCGACGTGCCAGCCGCTGACGCCGGTGGGCGCGTCGAGTCGGTCGATGCGTGTCTTGGCGGCGTCCAGCTTCCGCGCGCTGTGCTCGACGGTACGTACCTGGGCGCCGGTGGCGCGGACGGCCCGCACGGTGGCGGGTGACGCGGCCGAGGTGACGGCCACGGTCAGCCGCTCGCGGCCGGCGTCGAACCACGAGCCGCCGAAGGCGTCTCCGGCGGCCCGTTGTGCCTTGGGTGCGATTCCGGTCGCGCGGCGTTCGGCCGCGATTCGGTCCTCGGCCTGCGCCCGGGTGAGGCCGAAGTCCTGCTGCATTGCCTTGAGCAGGCCGGTGGCGGCGGATGGAGCCTTTGCGGCGGTGGGGGAGTCGGCCGCCGCGGCCGGCAGGGTGCCCGACGCGGTCCAGCTGCCGAGCAGGAGGAGGGTAGCCACGCCGACGTGCTTGAGTCTGCTGCATCTCACGGGAGTTGCCCTTCGTCGTTCCCACAAGGATGGGTGGAACAGGGTGGAACAACCGCTGCTTGAGAGCGCTCTCATTGGGGTCGCATCGAGCTTAGCCGGACCGAGGTATCAGGTCCATGCCAATGACGCTGGATGCTGGACGCCGGTATGAGCGCGGGGTGCTGCTGCGGGTGTACGTGCGGCCGCCCGGGCCCTGGCTAGAGCAGCTTCCACCGCTGGTCGTCAGCGCCGGTGTCCTCGCGCAGCACGGTCTGGGCGCTGTTCTGCGTGGACCCGTTCAGCACGCTGAGTACCTTCCCGCTGGGCACATGGGTGAGTGTGTGCCACCCGTCACCGCTGTCGGTCATGCGCCACCGCAGGCCGGGGTCGTCGTGGTCCGTGTACTGCACGACGCGCGCACCGTCCGGGCCGGAGCCGCCCTCGACGCCGAGCACCTTGCCGCTGTAGCCGTTGCGTATGACGAGGTGCCCGCCGTCGCGTGGGAGAAGCTGCCAAGCGTGATCGCCCGTACCGGTGTTGTCGAACTGCACGACGCGTCCACCGTCGTCCAGGGACATTCCGTCCACGGCGAGCACTTTCCCGCTGCGTTTGTTCTGGACGCGGTGGTACGGGCGTTCCTCGGCCCAACGCCGGCCGCCCGTCGGCGAGACGGTGGGGAACGCGGTGAGGCGCAGCCGGGCCGCGCCCATCGGTATCAGCGTCACCTGCTCCTCGGGGGCCTCGCTGTGGGCGGGGCTCGCCTGGAGCGGGTTGACCACACCCTCACTGTCGGCCGTCCACTCAGCGATGCGCCGGGCCGGGGCGCTGATCCGTACGGGGACGCCGTCGTGGGTGAAGGGGTTGTCCGCCAGGGGCCTTCGGTCGCGGTGGAACTTCAGCACGGCGGCGGCCATCCGTTCGGCGTCGGCCGCTGCATCCGCTGGATGTGCCGTGTTCGCCGCGAGGGAGAGCCCGTAGTTCCACGGCGTGGTGGCGTGCACCTCGTAGTGCGGGAACGTGGCGTCGCCGGCGTACTGTACGTACTTCTCACCGATGCGCAGCGAGTACGTGAGCGGTCCGTGGTCGACGCTCACGGCGTTGCCGTTGCCGGGCCAGGTGCGTACCGCGGTGCGCTGGGGCAGCCGGAGTGTGACGGTGTCGCCGTCCGCCCACGTACGGTCGATCGTGACGAAGGAGGGGCCTGAACATGCCGCCGTGCGACGGCCGTTGACCTTGAGCGTGGGGTTGTCGCACCAGGCGGGGATGCGCAGCCGAAGCGGGAAGGCGAGCCTTTTGGGTGCCGAGAGGGTGAGGGTCACCGTCTCGTCGAAGGGGTAGTCGGTCTCCTCGCGGAAGGTGACCTCCGTACCGTCGGCGACCTTCGCGGTCACCTCGCCGGCGGCGTACATGACCGCGGCCAGTCCGTGGTCGGGGGTGGCGAGCCACAATTCCTCGGTGAAGTAGGGCCAGCCCATACCGTAGTTGTGCGGGCAGCAGCGGTAGTTGTCGATGCCGGGCTCGTAGGTCTGCATCGCGAAGCCGTTCTGGAACTGCCCCTGGGTCTTCTTCTCCCGGCCCAGATCGACGCTGTTGGCGCTGGTGATGTAGTGGATGGCCCTGCCCTGCGGGTCGAGGGAGGCGGGGAGCATGTTGAAGGCCAGGTCCTCGCACCGGTCCGCCCACAGCGGGTCGCCGGTGAGGCGGACCAGCAGTTCGTGGCCGGCCATGAACTCCACGATCCCGCATGTCTCGAAGCCCTGGCGGGGATCACCGAAGCCGGGCCGCCGGTTCTCGTCGCCGGCGAAGCCGCCGCCGGGGAACTGGCCGTAGGTGCGCAACAGTTCGCTGTACGCGCGATAGGTGACCTGCGTGAGCCGAGCGTCTCCCGACTGTACGGCGTACTGTGCGGGTTCGCGGAACCCCTGTGCGATGTTGACGTTGTGCGGGCTCGGCAGCTGTTCTCCCGTCCAGTCGGCTCCGTACCGGTGCATCTTGTCGCAGAGGTCGAGCAGGTACGGCTCGCCGGTGCGGTTGTAGAGCCACTGCGCGACGTCCAGCCCGTCACCCCACCGGAACGAGACCCAGCTGCTGTCGAAGGCGCCCGGCCCCTGCGCGTTCATGAAGCGGGTGAACCGGGTCAGGAACGGCACGATGCGTTCATCGTGCGCGTACTCCTGCCAGGTGCGCAGCGCCATCAGGAGCGGCAGGAACGGCCAGAAGTCCGGACCCCCGTTCAGCGCCGTGCGCAGCGCACGCGGGCCGAAGAAGCCGTCGTCCTGCTGGGTGGCGAGGATCGCGTCGATCCACCGCCGGCTGTTCTCCAACGCGGTGCTGTCGCGCGTGGCGATGGCCAGGCTGACGTAGCCGCGCAACCAGTAGGTGACTTCCTCCCAGCCGTTCTTTTCCGGGTGGACCCATCCGGTGTCCTCGAAGTCGAGGAAGCGCGAGGCCCGTTCGTACTGGCCGCACAGCCCGTTGAGCTGGAGCTTGAGCTGCCCTGCGAGCCAGCCGCGTGCGGTGACGGAGCCCGGGGGCAGTCGCAGGAAGGCGGTGGGGGAGAGGGGTGCGGCGTTGGGGGTGTAGTGACCGCCGGGGGCAGGGGCCACGCGGCCGGCGGGAGGAGTGACTGCGGTGGCGTGCCGGGCGGTGAGCAGCGGAGTGCCCAGCGCGAGGACGCCGGTGGCGAGCAACTGTCTGCGAGAGAGGGGCATGCGGGTGCCTCCAAAAAGACATGCGTTGACTTTTGCGCAGCCTTGATGGGGAAACATGTTAGGAACTGTGCGAGTAATTGCCCACCCTCGGGAGCCCTCGTTTCCTGCAAGCCCCCCATGCCCTGCTAGCGTGTAACACATGACTACCGATACTGACTCTTACGAGCTGCGTGTCGGCGTCCCCTCCGTCGAGGTATTCCGAAAGCTGCGCACCGACGCCGGACTCTCCGACAGAGCGCCCGAGGCGGTCGCGCTGGCCCTGCCGAACACGTGGCACGGCGTGGTGCTCCACCACGAGGGCGAGCCCATCGGTATGGGGCGTGTCATCGGGGACGGCGGCACCGCGTTCCAGGTCGTCGACATCTGCGTGCACCCCGCGCATCAGGGGCGGGGACTGGGCAGGCGCATCATGGCCGCGCTCACCGAGGAACTGGAACGCCGCGCACCCGAGACGGCGTACGTGTCCCTGATCGCGGACGGGCCCGCGCGCTTCCTCTACGAGAAGTTCGGCTTCGCCGACACCGCCGAGCACAACTCGGTCGGCATGTACCGCTGGATGCGCGCGAGCTGACGGTGCCGACGGCGGTGCTGTTACCGGGGTGCCGCCGTACGCAATCCACATTCAATCCAGGAAGGTCGAAGCGGCTTGCCTCGCCCGGGCAGCAGGCTGAGCGGCGGGTGTCGTCATCGTCAGCCATGAGCTCCTCCCGGGGCAGGCGAGTGCCGCGTTCCCGATCGGCGTTGGCCGACGGGCGGTGCAGTACGGTGCGGCGCCTATGGGCGGTCCGCTCGCCGGTGGGTTCCGGTCCGGCCAGTCCGACGCGCCGACCCGCCCTCCCCTCCCGTGCCTACGCCTTGCGGGCGAGGAGCTGGACCTCCTGGAACTGTCGCTTGTCGGTGGGCTGCGGCTCGATCACCGTGCGGGCTGTCTCGGTCAATCCGTGGTCGCGCAGGAGCGCGGCGAGATGGTCGGGGGACCAGCGGTAGGCCGTTGCCACGGCGTGGTCGTACGCTTCTGTCTCGTCGTGGGGGCCGTCGGTGGCGGGAAAGCTGACCAGCAGGTGCCCGCCCGGAGCCAGTACCCGGGCCATCTCGGCCAGGATGGCGGGCACGTCCCGCGGCGGGGTGTGGATGACGGACCACCGCGAGAGCACCCCGCCCAGCGCACCGTCGTCGATGTCCAGTGCGGCCATCGAGCCGACCTCGAAACGAAGCTCGGGGTGCGCCTCGCGAGCGAGATCGATCATCACAGGGGAGGCGTCGACGCCGAAGGCATTCAGGCCCAGCCCGCGCAAGTGAGCGGTGACGTACCCCGGCCCACAGCCAAGGTCCGCGACCGCACCGTCGCCGTCCGCCCGTACCAGCTCCGCGAAGGCGCTCAGGAGCGCGCGCTCCAGGGGGCGGTCGCGCAGAGAGTCCTGGAACAGCTCCACGTAGGTGGGGGCGATGGCGTCATAGGACTCACGGGTGGCACGCAAGGTCTGAAATTCGATCACCGGGAGACCGTAGCGGGTCGAGCACGCATGCGCTTCAAGAACGGTCGAACACTGACCAGCAGAGGTCGTTGCGGAGCCGCTGATCGTCCAGTACGAGCTCGCGGATCGCTTCCGGGAGCTGGTCTCGCTGCCACTGACACTCGAGTCGCCCCGCGGCCTCGCTCTCGCTCTTCGGTGCGGCGGCACGTGCGGCCTTGATCGCGTAGGCCGCCGCACCCAGCTCATGCGCGGCGACGTGTGCGACGACCGCGGCCTGGCCGGCGGCGTACGCGGCATGCCGTGCCGCCCCACGCAGGTCCCGGGCCGCGCCCATCGCATGGCCGCCCGCAGCACGAGCCTCCATCATCCTGACCTCACCGCGCGCCCAGGAGCGGGCGTGCTCGATGGCTTGACGTGGCCGCGGATCATCGGGCTGGGCCGACTCGAAGAGGCCGAGCACGTGCTCCGCGCAGGAGGCCGCCCAAAGAGCGAGGAGACGGTGATCCGCATCGGTGAGGGTCCCACCGCGCCGGAGCGTCACGAAGCGAGGGTCACGGACCTTCGGGAGAATCACGGTCGGCACTCCTTCTGGAGGGAGCTGTCAAAGTTCATGCGTCTGCAATGAACCATGGATCAGCTGCCTGTTAAACATGAGCAGGTGAGCCCTCCAGCGCTGTACCGCAGGTTGTACGTGGATCTGGCACGCGTGGATGCGTCCGCGTGTCGGTGTTCCTGACCTGCCCCACCACCATCCGTTCCGGTGTGTGCCGACTGTCCGCGTCAGTCCTGTACGGCGCCCGGTCGTCGCATTCCGATGCCTGGTCACGCACCCAAGCACTCTCCGGAGGTGATCCTCCTGTACCGGTCGGTCGACGTCACCCTGCGTACCCGCACGCGGATTCTTCAGGTGCGCACGCCTGGAACAGACGGCGGGACGGGGCTGTTGTGACCCACGACGGCCGGCGCTCCTCGATGCGCGCCGTCCCGGTGGTCCGGCGGGCGGAGGTGTGTGGCATGCGACGCGTGCTCGACCCGCGCGCCCTGAACCCCAGCCGCCGAATCCGGCTCCACTCCCGGCCGTACATCGACCTGCAGCGCTTCGCCGGCGCGCTCTGTCGTTCCTGACCTTCTTCTGCCCGGGCTCTCGCTCGCCCGGGACCCTCATTCACCATGCCCGCGCCCGTCACGCGTGGGCCATCAGCGATCCCGTGCGGACGTACAGAAGTGCGGACGCGCGGACTTTGAGACGCACGTACACCCAGACGTACGGACACTCATAGGAAGGCACCCCCGTGTCCCCAATCCCCGCTTCCGCGTTGCATCTCGCCGTCGCACTCGACGGCACCGGCTGGCACCCCGCGTCCTGGCGTGAGCCGGTGGCCCGGCCCCGCGACCTGTTCACCGCCCCGTACTGGGCCGAACTGGTCGCCGAGGCCGAGCGCGGGCTGCTCGATTTCGTGACCTTCGAGGACGGCCTCGGCCTGCAGTCCTCCCACTTCCTGGAGCCCGACGGCCGCACCGACCAGGTACGCGGCCGCCTGGACGCCGTCCTGCTCGCGGCCCGCATCGCCCCGCTCACCCGGCACATCGGTCTGGTGCCGACCGCGGTGGTGACGCACACCGAGCCGTTCCACCTCTCCAAGGCCATCGCCACCCTCGACTACGTGAGCAGCGGCCGGGCAGGGGTGCGCGTCCAGATCAGTGCTCGTCCGAACGAGGCCGCGCACTTCGGCCGTCGTACGATCCCGCCGATCGACGCGTACGACAGCCCGGACGCGGCGGAGTTGGTGACAGACCTCTTTGACGAGGCCGCCGACTACGTCGAGGTCCTGCGTCGGCTCTGGGACAGCTGGGAGGACGACGCGGAGATCCGGGACGCGGCCACCGGCCGCTTCATCGACCGCGACAAGCTGCACTACATCGACTTCGAGGGGCGCCACTTCAGTGTGAAGGGCCCCTCCATCACCCCGCGCCCGCCCCAGGGCCAGCCCGTCGTCAGCGCCCTCGCCCATCAGCCCGCGCCGTACCGGCTGGTGGGCCGGCAGGGCGACATCGGCTACGTCACCCCGCACGACGTCGACGGGGCCCGTGCGATCGTCGGCGAGATCCGCGCCGAGCAGGAAGCGGCCGGCCGCTCGGAGCAGCCCCTGCACGTCTTCGGTGACCTGGTCGTCTTCCTCGACGACGACCCGGCCGACGCACGTGCCCGCCGCGCGCGCCTCGATGACCTCGCCGGGTCCGCGTACACCAGCGACGCACGCATCTTCACCGGCTCGCCAGCCCAACTCGCCGACCTACTGCTCGAGTTCCAGTCCGCTGGGCTGAGTGGTTTCCGGCTGCGGCCGGCCGTGGTCGGCCATGACCTGCCCGCGATCACCCGCCGCCTCGTACCCGAACTTCAGCGCAGGGGTGTCTTCCGCCGCGCCTACGAAGCCGACACCCTGCGCGGCCTCCTCGGCCTCGCCCGCCCCGCCAACCGATACGCCGCCACTGCCTGAGCCGGACGGAGACCGTACGCCATGAGCAAGCCGCAGAAGCAGATCCACAGCAAGTCCCCGAAGCAGGCCGACCACAAGCCGCGGAAGCAGATCCACCTGGCCGCGCACTTCCCCGGTGTCAACAACACCACCGTGTGGAGTGCCCCGGAGGCCGGCAGCCACATCGAGTTCAGTTCGTTCGCGCACTTCGCGCGGACCGCCGAGCGCGCCAAGTTCGACTTCCTGTTCCTCGCAGAGGGCCTCCGTCTGCGCGAACAGGGCGGTCAGATATACGACTTGGACGTTGTCGGCCGCCCCGACACCTTCACCGTCCTGTCCGCGCTCGCCGCCGTCACCGAACACCTCGGACTGACCGGAACCATCAACTCCACGTTCAACGAGCCCTACGAGGTGGCCCGGCAGTTCGCCAGCCTCGACCACCTCACCGGGGGCCGCTCCGCCTGGAACGTCGTCACCTCCTGGGACGCCTTCACCGGCGAGAACTTCCGCCGCGGCGGCTTCCTGCCGCAGGAGGAGCGCTACTCCCGGGCCAAGGAGTTCCTGACCACCGCGGGCGAACTCTTCGACTCCTGGCGCGGCGACGAGATCCTCGCCGACCAGGCAACCGGCACCTTCCTGAGCGACGCCAAGGCGGGCTCCTTCGTCCACGCCGGCCCGCACTTCGACATCCAGGGGCAGTTCAACGTCCCCCGGTCTCCGCAGGGCCGGCCGGTCATCTTCCAGGCCGGGGACTCCGAAGAAGGCCGCGAGTTCGCCGCGTCGACCGCCGACGCGATCTTCAGCCGGCACGCCACCCTTGAGGAGGGGCAGGCGTTCTATGCGGACGTCAAGCGCCGGCTGGCCGCGTACGGCCGTACTCCGGACCAGCTCAAGATTCTGCCCGCCGCGACCTTCGTGCTCGGCGACACCGACGCGGAGGCCGAGGAGATCGCCCGCGACGTGCGCCGGCAGCAGGTCAGCGGGGCCACCGCGCTCAAGCACCTGGAGTTCGTCTGGAACCGTGACCTGTCGTCGTACGACCCGGACGGGCCGCTGCCCGACATCGACCCGGACGTGAACGACCAGCACATCGCCAAGGGGCGCGCCCAGGTGCGCATGTACCGGGACCCGCTGGCCACCGCCCGCGAGTGGCGCGAGCTGGCCGCCGCACGCAACTGGTCCATCCGAGACCTCGTCATCAACACCGGCAACCGGCAGACCTTCGTCGGCGCCCCGGCCACCGTCGCGAAGACCATCAACGACCTCGTCCAGGCCGACGCCAGCGACGGATTCATCCTCGTCCCGCACATCACCCCGGGCGGCCTCGACGCCTTCGCCGACCGGGTCGTCCCGCTCCTCCAGGAACAGGGCGTCTTCCGCTCCGAGTACGAGGGCCCGACCCTGCGCCACCACCTCGGCCTCGCTCATCCGGACGACATGGGCGGCGAGCGGGTGGCGTCGTAACGTTCCTCGCCATCACGCTGGCTGGACGCAGCCCGACGCAAGGAGCGCAGCATTGGACGTCCACGCATCTCTGGCCGACGTGGTGGGCAACACGCCCCTGGTGCGGCTGAACCGTGTCACCGACGCGGTCGCCGCGCCGGTCTACGTGAAATTGGAGTACGTCAATCCCGGCGGCAGTGTGAAGGACCGCATCGCGCTGGCGATGGTGGAGGCGGCCGAGAGCGCCGGCCTGCTGGCGCCCGGCGGCACCATCGTCGAGGGGACCTCGGGCAACACGGGTGTCGCACTGGCCATGGTCGCCGCGCAGCGCGGCTACCGGTGTGTCTTCGCGATCCCGGAGAAGAGCAGCACGGAGAAGATCGCCGTGCTGCGCGCCTACGGTGCCGAGGTCGTCGTCTGCCCGAGCGATGTGCCGCGCGAGCACCCCGAGCATGTGCACGTCGTGGCCACCCGTATCGCCGCCGAGACGCCGGGTGCCTGGCTGGCCGATCAGTACGACAACCCGGCCAATCCGCGTGCCCACTACCGCAGCACCGGGCCGGAGATCTGGCGGCAGACCGACGGGCGGATCACCCACCTGGTGTCCGGCATCGGCACCGGCGGCACCATCACCGGAACCGGCGAGTACCTCAAAGAAGTGAGCGGCGGCCGGGTGACGGTCGTCGGCGCCGACCCGGAGGCATCGGTCTACTCGGGCGGCGACGGGAGCCCGTACCTCGTGGAAAGCATCGGCCACTTCCGGCACCCGCAGACGGTCGAGGATGTCTGGCCCGAGTCCTACCACCCGGCGGTCGTCGACCGATTCGAGCGGATCAGCGATGGCGAATCCCTGCACACCGCCCGACGACTCGCCCGCGAAGAAGGGCTGTTGGTCGGCGGCTCCGCGGGCACGGCGGTCGCGGCCGCACTGCGGGTGGCGGCGGAAGCGACGCCGGACGACCTCGTCGTCGCCCTGCTGCCGGACTCGGGCCGCAACTACCTTTCCAAGGTCTTCGATGACAGCTGGCTGAGCAGCGTCGGCCTGCATGAAGGGGCTGTTGCCACACCATGACAGCCCAGACGATTCCCTTGTTCGGGGTCTCGGCACGCGGATAGCTTCGGCAGCATGCGGATCTGCCGGCGGTTCCACAGGCGACGGGCCATCGATCTGATGCGCGTCGCCACCGCGGTGTGTAGCTGACTTCTCCTCCGCGCCGCCGACCTGCGCAACGTTCCGCGCAGAGGCGCGCATTTTCCATCCGCAATGCCCAACGTGCCGCCGCGTCACGGCCGTTGGGTTTCCTGGCCACGCGCCTTCCATGACCGCCCCCACCCCTGGCAACGCCCCCCACTGGCCGGCCCCGCCGTGCCGTCCCCGCCATCCCAACAGCGATCGGAAGCCTGATGAGCCCGAGCCCGGAATTCCTCTGGTACATCCCGAATACCGTCGAGCCCGGTCACCGCGGTGACGACACGACAACCGGCTGGGGGTCCATCGAGTACTCGACCGAACTCGCCCGGACGGCGGAGGACCACGGCTGGGGCGGCGCGCTGCTCGGTACCGGGTGGGGGCGCCCGGACACCTTCACGGTCGCCACCGCCCTGGCCGCGCGCACCACGACGTTCAAGCCGCTGATCGCCGTCCGCCCCGGTTACTGGCAGCCCGCGCACTTCGCCGGCGCGGCCGCCACCCTCGACCGGCTCAGCCGTGGCCGCGTACTGGTCAACATCGTCAGCGGCCTGGACAATCCGGCCGCCTACGGTGACACCAACGTCGACCCCACCGCACGCTATGCCCGCACCCAGGAGTTCCTGCATCTCGTGCGGTGCCTGTGGACCGAGGAGAGCGTCACGTTCCATGGCGAGCACTTCCACGTCACCGGTTCCACGGTCAGTCCGCGCCCCTACGTCACCGAGGAGCGGGCGCATCCGACCCTGTACTTCGGCGGTGCGTCCGAGGCCGCCGAACGCGTCTCGGCGGCCGAGGCGGACGTCCAGCTCTTCTGGGGCGAACCGCTTGAGGGGGTCGCCGAACGCATAGCCAGGCTAAGGGAGTTGAGCGGGCGAGTGGGGCGCCGCCACGCCCCGCTGGAGTACGGGTTGCGGATCACCACCGTCGTGCGCGACACCACCGAGGAGGCGTGGCGCGCGGCGGAGGAGAAGGTCGCGAAGATGGCGGCCGACGCCGGGGAGATCGCCACGTGGAGAGGCAACCGCAGGACGGCGGTCGGCCAGCGGCGGCTCCTCGACCTCGCCGAGCGCGGAGAGGTACTCGACACCTGCCTGTACACCACGCCGGGCAGGTTCGGCGGTGGGGGAGCGGGGACCACATGGCTGGTCGGTTCGGCCGACGACGTTGCCGCGGCGCTCCGCGCGTACCGGGGGCTCGGCGTCACACACTTCGTGCTGTCCGACACGCCCTACAGGGAGGAGACCCGCCGGATCGGCGACCAGCTGCTGCCCAGGCTCCGGGGAGATCACCTCGCGGGTGCCACTACCGCCCCGTGATGTCCAGCATCCGAGATAGCCGTCTCGTTCATTGTTGACTTCTTCCCGATCACTGAGTCATATTCCTCCTCATGTCACGCAGCCCCGTCACCTCCGAGCGAGCCACCATTGAGTTGGCTCTCATCGGCGTGACCGCGCACAGCGTCTCCGACATTCACTGTTGCTGACGTCTGCCTGAGCGCGCGTGGACGCACCGTCCGAACTCTGCAACAGAGCGGACGGCCGGTTCTGAACAGTCGTGCCTGGGCGAACTCCGTCCGCAGGCGCGGCAGCATCTCGTATTCGACGGGCACGTCCACTCTCCGCCCGTTCGCGTGTGATCGCTCTCGTCACTGCCTGCGCGCAACACCCCTACAGGCAACACTCCGAGAGGTCACCACCGATGCGTCATCCGTCCGTCATATCCCGTCGCCTGACAGCGGCGCTGGCCGTATCCGCCCTGGCCGTGGGCGCCACCGCCTGCGGGCCCAAGGACAGTGGGGGAGGCGACGGCGCCTCCGGTGCGGCGGGCACGCCCAAGAAGGGGGGCACGCTCAGCGTCCTCAACAGTGAGCCGCAGCAGGACTTCGATCCGGCCCGGCTGTACACCTCCGGCGGCGGCAACGTCCCCTCCCTGGTCTTCCGCACGCTCACCACGCGCAACCGGGAGGACGGCGCCGCCGGTGCGAAGGTCGTGCCCGACCTGGCCACCGACCTGGGCACACCCAGCAAGAACGCCACCGTGTGGACGTACACCCTCAAGGACAATCTGAAGTACGAGGACGGCACGAAGATCACGAGTGCCGACATCAAGTACGGGATCGAGCGGTCGTTCGCGGCCGAGCTGTCCGGCGGCGCGCCGTACCTGCGTGACTGGCTCATCGGCGGCGCCGACTACCAGGGCCCGTACAAGGACAAGAAGGGCCTCGACTCGATCGAGACGCCCGACGCGAAGACGATCGTCTTCCACCTCAACAAGCCGGAGGGCGAGTTCCCCTACCTGGCCACGCAGACGCAGACGACCCCCGTGCCGAAGGCCAAGGACACCGGCACCAAGTACGAGCAGCACCCCGTCTCCTCGGGCCCGTACAAGGTCGTCAAGAACGAGGGCGACGGCGAGCGTCTCGTCCTGGCGCGCAACCCGCACTGGTCGGCCGCCACCGACAAGGAACGCAAGGCCTACCCCGACCGGATCGACGTACGCTCCGGACTCGACTCCGCCGTGATCAACCAACGCCTGTCCGCATCGCGCGGCGCCGACGCGGCCGCCATCACCACCGACACCAACCTGGGCCCGGCCGAGCTCGCCAAGGTCACCGGCGACAAGGACCTCGCGGCGCGCGTCGGCACCGGCCACTTCGGCTACACCAACTACATCGCGTTCAACCCGAAGGTGAAGCCGTTCGACAACCCGAAGGTGCGCGAGGCCATCGCGTACGCCGTCGACCGCTCCTCCGTGGTCAACGCGGCCGGCGGCTCCTCGCTCGCCGAGGCGGCCACCACGTTCCTGCCCGACCAGAAGTCCTTCGGGCACACGCCCTACGACCACTTCCCGGCCGGCAAGTCGGGCAACCCGGCCAAGGCCAAGGAGCTGCTGAAGAAGGCCGGTTACCCCAAGGGCCTGACGGTCACCCTCACCCACTCCAACGCGAAGGACTTCGCCACCAGCCCGGAGATCGCCACCGCGCTCCAGGAGGCGCTGGCGAAGGCCGGCATCACCGTCAAGCTCCGGGGCCTGGAGGACAACGACTACAACGACACCATCCACAACGTGAAGAGCGAGCCGGGCTTCTTCCTCAGCGGCTGGGGAGCCGACTGGCCGTCCGGCGGCCCGTTCTTCGCGCCGATCTTCGACGGGCGCCAGATCGTCAAGGCCGGGTACAACTTCAACGCCGCCCAGCTGAACGACCCCACGGTCAACAAGGAGATCGACGAGATCAACAAGCTGACCGACCTGAGTGCCGCCGCGCATCGCTGGGGCGCGCTCGACAAGAAGGTCGGTGCGCAGGCACTGACCGTGCCGCTGTTCCACCCGGTCTACAAGCGGCTGTACGGCAAGGCGGTCAAGAACGTGGTGATCAGCGACTGGACAGGTGTGCTCGACGCCTCGCAGGTCGCGGTCAAGTAGGTCCAGCAGCCATGTCCGAGACTCTCCTCATCGAAAAGGCCGAGGAGGCGGGGGCGGTCTTCGCCCCCGCCTCCGGGGGCCGCCCGTTCTGGCGTCGGCTGCGCGCCCGCCCCTCCGCCCTCGTCGCGGCGGTGACCGTCGCCCTCTTCGTACTGATCGCGCTCGCCGCGCCACTGCTCACCGCCCTCGAAGGGCAGAACCCCACCACGTACCACCCGGACCTCGTCGACTCCGCCACCGGCGGGGTGCCGATCGGCTCTTTCGGCGGGATCAGCGCCGACCACTGGCTCGGCGTCGAGCCCCTCACCGGACGCGACCTGTTCGGGCGCGTCGTCTACGGAGCACAGGTCTCGCTCGGTGTCGCGCTCGCCGCGACGCTGCTGCAGGTCGTCGTCGGAGTCGGCCTCGGTCTCGCCTCCGGGCTCGGCAACCGCCTCCTCGACCAGGCGCTGAGCCGGATCACCGACGTGGTGGTCGCACTGCCCGTGATGGTGATCGCGCTCGGTGCACTGGCCGTCGTTCCCGCCGGTTTCCCGCGCCCGGTCCTCATCGCCGTGGTCGTCGGCCTGGTCGGCTGGGCCGGCATTTCGAAGATCGTGCGGGCCCGGACGCTGGCGCTGAAATCGCTCGACCACGTCGCCGCCGCACGCCTCAGCGGCTGGAGTTCGTGGCAGGTCGCCCGGCGCGAACTGCTGCCCGCCCTCGCCGCGCCCGTCCTCACCTACGCGGTACTGCTCTTCCCGGCGAACATCGTCGTCGAAGCGGCCCTGTCCTTCCTCGGCGTCGGCATCAAACCGCCCACACCGTCCTGGGGGCAGATGCTCAGCGACGCCGACACCTGGTACCAGGCCGCCCCGACGTACCTGCTGATCCCCGCCCTGCTGCTCTTCGTCACCGTGCTGGCACTGACCGTCCTGGGCGAGGGCGTCCGCACCGCACTCGACCCGCGCGCCGCGTCCCGGCTGGGCATCGGCACCGGACGCAAGAAGACCGGCACCGGTCGTGGCGCCGGCCGTGGCACCGGCCGCGGCATAGGTCGCACGAAGGGAGCCGACGCATGAGGGGGTTCCTGCTCCGGCGGGCCGCGGGAGCGGTGTTCGTGCTCTTCGCGCTGAGCATCGTCGTGTACGCGGCCTTCTACGTCGCCCCGGGCAATGTCGCGCAGATCGCCTGCGGCCCGCGCTGCTCACCGGCCCAGGTGGCGCAGGTCAGCGAGCAACTGCACCTCGGCGACCCGTTGTACCTGCAGTACGCGCACTTCGTCGAGGCGCTCTTCGCCGGCCGGGACTACTCGACGGGCACCGGGGTGCTGCACTGCCCGGCCCCCTGCCTCGGCCTGTCGTACCAGAGTGACCAGCAGGTCACCGAGCTGATCCTGGCCAAGCTCCCGGCCACCGCCTCACTCGCCCTCGGCGCCGCCGTGCTGTGGGTGCTGCTCGGCGTCGGCACCGGCCTGCTGTCGGTGTGGCGCCGCGGCCGGCCGACCGAGCGGATCCTCACCGGAATCACCCTGGCCGGCATGGCCACCCCGGTCTTCGTCATCGGCCTGCTGCTCATCATCATCCTGGTCACGGCGTTGCAGATCCTGCCGTTCCCGGACTACGTGCCGCTGACCGACGACCCCGAACAGTGGGCCTGGAACCTGCTGCTGCCGTGGATCTCGCTGGCGCTGATCTCCGCGGCCCCGTACGCCCGCATGACGCGGGCCTCGATGCTGGAGACCCTCGCCGAGGACCATGTGCGCACCTTCCGGGCGTACGGGGTCGGCGAGCGGGTGCTCGTCGGGCGGCACGCCCTGCGCGGCGCGCTCGCCCCGGTGATCGCGCTCGGGGCCCTGGACGTCGGCTCGATGTTCGGCGGCGCCGTCCTGACCGAGTCCCTCTTCGGGATCCCGGGAGTGGGCCGCGAACTCGTCGACGCCGTCAAGAACGTGGACCTTCCGGTCGTCGTCGGTCTGGTGCTCGTCACCGGATTCTTCGTCGTCCTCGCCAATGCCGTCGCGGACATTCTCCAGGCGATGGCCGACCGACGGGTGGTGCTCGCATGAGCCTGGTCGAAGTCACCGATCTCTCCGTTTCCTTCGGCGATGTACGGGCGGTGCAAGACCTGTCGTTCTCGCTGGAAGCCGGCCGCGCGCTCGGCGTCGTCGGCGAGTCCGGCTCCGGCAAGAGCGCACTGGCCTACGCCCTGCTGGGCCTGCACCGGGGGACCGGCGCCACCGTCAGCGGCTCGGTCGAGGTCGCCGGGGTGGACGTGAGCGCCGCGGACGACGCGGAACTACGTTCGCTGCGGGGTGCGAAAGCCGCGATGGTCTTCCAGGACCCGCTGTCCTCGCTGGACCCGTACTACGCCGTCGGCGACCAGATCGCCCAGGTGTACCGGGCCCACCACCGCGTCTCCCGCCGGGCGGCGCGGGCCCGCGCCGTCGAGGTCCTCGACCGGGTCAGGATCCCCGACGCGGCACGGCGCTCCCGGTCGAGGCCGCACGAGTTCTCCGGTGGCATGCGGCAGCGCGCCCTGATCGCCATGGCACTGGCCTGCGAACCCCAACTCCTCATCGCCGACGAACCGACCACAGCGCTGGACGTCACCGTGCAGGCCCAGATCCTGGACCTGCTGCACCAGCTGCGGAGCGAGACGGGCATGGGGCTGCTGCTCGTCACCCATGACGTGGGTGTCGCGGCCGAGTCGGTCGACGACGTACTGGTCATGCAGTCGGGCAAGGCCGTCGAGCGGGGGCCGGTGGGGGAAGTACTGCTGGCTCCGCGCGCACCGTACACGCGGGCTCTGCTGGCGGCTGTGCCACGCATCTCGGACGGCCCGGACGGCCCGGACGGCCCGGACGGCCCGGACGGCCCGGACGGCTCGGTGGACGAGGACGGGGGTGGTCCCCTCGATGTGGGCGAGCAGCCATTGGACGGCGGCGGCCCGCTCGATGTGGGTGAGCAGCCATTGGACGGGGGCGGCCCGCTCGATGGGGGCGCTCCGCTCGTCGAAGCCGTCGGCCTCCGTCAGGTGTTCGGCAAGGGCAGAACCGCCCTGGCGGCCGTCGACGGCGTCTCGCTCACCGTCCACCGGGGCGAGACTCTCGGCATCGTCGGGGAGAGCGGCAGCGGCAAGACCACCCTCGGACGCATGCTCGTCGGCCTTCTCGACCCCACCTCCGGCACACTCACCCGCCGGGCCCGCGTACAGATGGTGTTCCAGGACCCCGCCTCCTCGCTCAACCCGCGTCGCTCGATCGGGGAGTCGGTCGCCGACCCGCTCCGGGCATCCGGACAGCGCGACGAGGCGGTGATCCGGGCCCGGGTCGGTGACCTGCTGGAGCGGGTCGGCCTCGCCCCCGAGCAGTACGACCGCTACCCGCACGAATTCAGTGGCGGTCAGCGGCAGCGCGTCGGCATCGCACGGGCGCTGGCCGCCGAGCCGGAACTCATCGTCTGCGACGAAGCCGTCTCCGCCCTCGATGTGACGACCCAGGCGCAGGTCACCGCGTTGCTGGCCGAGGTGCAGCAGGAGCTGGGGCTGTCCCTGGTCTTCATCGCGCACGACCTCGCCGTGGTACGCCGGGTCAGCGACCGGGTCGCCGTGATGCGGCGGGGCCGGATCGTCGAGGAGGGCGCAGTGGACCAGGTGTACTCCCACCCCCGGAATGCGTACACCCAACAACTCCTCGCCGCCGTTCCGACGCTCGACCCCGGGCTCGCGTCGGCACGCCGCGCGGTCCGCGCGGAGCTGGTATCGGTGTGACACGACGGGCCGGGCGGGCCCGGCCGCGAGGTGTGATGTAACGGGCGCATGGCGCCGCTACGAAGGTGTCATTGCGGTAGTGGTCCGGCGCGCCGGCCAGTGTTGACCGGCTCTTGACCCG
Organism: Streptomyces sp. NPDC047117; assembly: GCF_040643545.1. Lineage (NCBI taxonomy): Bacteria > Bacillati > Actinomycetota > Actinomycetes > Kitasatosporales > Streptomycetaceae > Streptomyces > Streptomyces sp. NPDC047117. The sequence goes on from NZ_JBEYUN010000019.1 coordinate 90,773, forward strand.
TGGATAGCTTCGGCTGCATGCGGATCTGCCAGCGGTTTCGGAAGCGACGGGCCATCGATCTGATGCGCGTCGCCACCGCGGTGTGTAGCTGACCTCCCCCCCACTGAGCTGCGCCACCTCTCCGCGCCGAGCTACTTCCCGCGCCCCCAGCAGCTGTCCTACGCCAACGGGACAGCGACCCCTCTGACGGTGCGTCACTCCTCCCTGACGGTGCCGTCCCCTCGCTCTGTGAAGGCCCGAATGCTCCCTCGTATACGCACGCGCATACGCATGCCCAGATCACTCCTCGCCGGCGGTGCCGCCGGCCTCTCCGCCGCTCTCCTTCTGACCTCCTGCGCGAACCACGCCCGGACCACCGCGACCAGCAAGAACATCTCCGACGAGAAGATCCCGGCCAAGGTGTCGCCCGGCACCTCCCTCACCGTCGGAGCACCTGATCTCAAGGTCGCGCTGGAGCTGTCGGGCCGGGCCGACAAGCTTCCCTTCAAGGTCAAGTGGGCCAATATCAGTGGCGGCCCACAGTGCTCCGAGGCATTCCGGGCGAACGCGCTCGACATCTGCTCGGCCGCGGAGATCCCGTCGATCAACGCGCACTGGACGGGGCTCGACACCAAGCTCGTGGCGACGAAATTCCACCAGGATCCCTACCGGTACCCGATCTACGAACTGGGCATCGCTCCGGGCGCGGACATCAAATCCCTCGCCGACCTGCGCGGGAAGAAGATCGCCTACAGTCCCGGCCAGGCACAGGGCGCGCTGGTACTGCGGATTCTCAAGAAGGCCGGGCTCACCCAGCAGGACGTCGAGCTGGTCGAACTGGCCAGCACCGGCGACGTCTATCCCACGGCTCTCGGCAATCACCAGGTGGACGCCGCACCGATCGCCGACGTCAACGTGAAGCGCTATCTGACGAAGTACGGCAAGGACGGCGGCACCACCGTCAAGCACGGACTGCGGGACGACCCGGGGCATCTGTGGGCGCTCACGGACTCGGTGAGCAACGCCCAGAAGTCCGCCGCCATCAGGGAACTCATCAAGATCTGGGCGCGGGCGCAGGTCTGGATCGACGAGCACCCGAAGGAATGGGTCGAGGGCTACTACGTCAAGGACCAGGGCCTGAGCCGCGAGGACGGCGAATACCTGGTGAAGAGGTCCGGCCATCCCGACTTCCCGGTGGACTGGAGCAGCGCGATCAAGCGTCAGCAGCAGACCATCGACCTGCTGGCGAAGGAGCAGAAGCACGAGGCCTTCAAGGCGGACATTCTCTTCGACCGCCGGTACGAGTCGGTTGCCGCCGACGCGCTCGCCGGCGACGGGAGGGCGACATGAGCACCACCGTCTTCGAGAAGCGGACGGCACCGGCGACGACGGACGAGGCCGCTGCCCCTGCCGCGCCGCGTCCGCGCCGCCGTACGCGAAAGCGGCTCGGCCCGGGCCGGCCCATACCGTACGGCTGGGCGCTCGGCCCCGTGCTGCTGCTGGCTCTCTGGGTGGTCGGCTCCGGCACCGGCCTCATCGACGCCCGGAACCTGCCCGCGCCATGGACCATCGCCGGCACGGCGAGCGACCTCATCGCCGATGGCAGACTGCAGTCCAACCTCGCCACTTCCGCCCAACGCGCCGCGCTGGGCCTCGTGTTCGGCGTCGCCGCCGGGCTTCTCCTCGCACTCGTCTCCGGCCTCAGCCGACTCGGCGAGGGCGTCATCGACGGCCCGGTGCAGATCAAGCGAGCGATCCCCTCACTCGCACTGATTCCTCTGCTGATCCTGTGGTTCGGCATCGGCGAGACGATGAAGGTCATCACGATCGCACTCGGCGTCTTCGTACCGGTCTACATCCACACGCACAACGGGCTGCGCACCATCGACAACCGCTATGCCGAGCTGGCCGAGACCGTCCGGCTCAGCCGGTTGCAGTTCGTACGCCACGTCGTGCTCCCCGGCGCCCTCCCCGGTTTCCTGCTCGGGATGCGCTTCGCGGTGACCGCCGCCTGGCTGGCGCTGGTCGTCGTCGAGCAGGTCAACGCCACCAGCGGAATCGGCTACATGATGGAGCTCGCGCGAACTTACGGGCAGACCGACATCATCATCGTCGGCCTCGTCGTGTACGGGCTCCTCGGGCTCGTCTCCGACGCCCTGGTGCGGTTCGTGGAGAGGAGGGCGCTGTCATGGCGACGCACACTGGCGGCCTGATCGAGACCGAGGACCGCGCAACGGTCCGGATCGAGAATCTGGTGCGCTCCTTCGGGGAGCGCCGGGTTCTGGACGGACTCCAACTGAACATCGAGCCGGGCGAGTTCGTGGCGCTGCTCGGGCGCAGCGGTTCCGGGAAGAGCACACTGCTGCGGGCGCTGGCCCGGCTCGACCACGAAGTGGCGGGGAGCGGCGAACTCGCCGCCCCCGACCACGTATCCGTCGTCTTCCAGGACGCACGGCTGCTGCCCTGGAAGCGACTGCTCGACAATGTCGTCCTGGGGCTGCCGGGCCCGGACGCCGAGGCGCGCGGCCGGGCCGCCCTCGCCGAAGTCGGGCTCGAAGGGCGCGAGCGGGCCTGGCCCGTCGAGCTCTCCGGCGGCGAGCAGCAACGCGTCTCGCTCGCCCGCTCCCTCGTCCGCGAACCACAACTCCTGCTCGCCGACGAGCCGTTCGGTGCGTTGGACGCCCTCACCCGGATCAGGATGCACACCCTGCTGCGTCGACTGTGCGAGCGCCACCGGCCCGCCGTACTGCTGGTCACACACGACGTCGACGAGGCCATCGTGCTCGCTGACCGGGTGGTCGTCGTGGAGGAGGGCTGGATCGCGGCCGACCTGCCCGTGCAGCTCCCGGCACCGCGCCGCCAGAGCAGCCCCGAGTACGCCGCCCTGCGCGACCGCCTGCTCGCACACCTCGGAGTGGACCTCGCGGAGGAAGAGAACACGGCGTGACCGCGGCCCAGTTGGGGCCGACCAGTTGACGTGGCCACGGTGGCAGCGTCTTCGTCCGGTACCGACGGGAATGCCAGGGGCCGGGGGGCTCCACCGGTTAGTGGTCAGGCGGACGATTTCCTCGTCCGGGTAGGGCCGCGGATCTGGCTGTGGTGCTGTGTGCGCCTGTCCAGGCGATCCCGTTGGGCATACTCGGCACACTAGCGGGCGCACTGACAGTGGACTTTCGTGTACGAATCGGCGCATCGGGTCACCATCACGCCCCGCCCGGGAAACTTCCTGGCGCAGGCTGGGGAACGGTGCGGCTCCTCGTTAGAGTGGCGCCGACTCAGTATGGATAGCGAGGGGGCGACCATCCATGGCGGCTACGGCCGGATTGCATGTCAGCGCGGAATTTCCCGCGATGCTGGAGCGAATCGACGCACTCGGCGGGGAACTTGACGCGAAGGCGGACGTGGCCGAGGAACTCGGCAGACTCCCGGAGGACACCGCACGGGCGTTGCTGGACGCGGGACTCGTCCGGGCCGAACTGCCTCTGATTCTCGGCGGATACGAGTTCTCCCCGCGCCAGCTTATCGAGACGGTCGAGCGGGTCAGCTACCACGATGCCGCGGCCGGTTGGACGATGATGGCGCTGCAGTTGGTGACCGGTACCACCGCGGCCTATGTCGATGCCGTTGCGGCGGCCGACCTGTTCCCCGATGTCGCCGGTGGTGACTACGCGTTGTTGGCCGGGCACGGCACCCGGCCCGGCCGGGCCGTCCCGGTGGACGGTGGCTATCTGGTGAGCGGCAGTTGGCAGTTCGCCTCCGGCATGGCGCACGCCACCCACATCCACAGCGCGATCCAGGTCGAGGGCACCGGGGAGTTTCGGGTGCTGGCGATGCCGAAGTCGCAGGTGGAACTCGTCGACAACTGGGATGTACTGGGCCTGCGGGCGACGCACAGCATCGACTACCACTGTGCCGATGCGTACGTCCCGGCGACGCACACCTACGTCGCCACCACGACGACCCCGGCCAACGGTGGTGCGATCTACCGCCTCGGCCTGGTCAACATGGCTGCCATCGGGCACACCGGCTGGGCCTTGGGTGTCGGGCGGCGCCTGCTCGATGAACTGAAGTCGGTCGCCGCGGCCAAGTCCGGCACGCCCAACGCCGCCGTCGACACCACGCAGTTCCACGCGGAGTACGCCACCGCCGAAGCCAAGCTTCGTTCGGCGCGGGCGTGGGCGATGGAGGTATGGCAGGGCATCGAAGCCACCCTGGACAAGGGGGAGGTGCTGAGTACAGAGCAGGACACGCTGCTCAGGCTGGCGCTCAACCATGCGACGTGGACCGTGCAGGAAGTGGGGCAGACAGTGCACCGCTGGGCGGGGACGGCGGCGATACGGCGCGGGCCGATCGACCGGTTCCTGCGCGACCTCGGCACGGGCACCCAGCACATCACCTCAAGCCCGGTGGTCCTGCAGAACTGCGGGAAATGGCTGAGCGGTGCACAGCCCCAGGCGCACTGGGAGTTTCTCGACCTGGCGCCGTAAGACCCATAATTGGGTGAAAGATATCAAAATGAAGAAAAGGGGTAAGGGGGGTGTGGCCGGGGGCTCACGCGCCTGGCCGGGCCCCGGGTAGAATCGTCCGCATGGTCCGATCTGCCCGTGGTGAGGCGCGCCCCGGGATGTGGCGGCGCGAGGCGGGCACTGTGGTGCGCCGGGTGGAGCCCTTCCCGGAGCAGGCGATAGCCCCGTTCGCGATCTTCGCCGGCCTGCAGATTCCCCGCGTTCCCACGGAGTGGGCGCCGCACTCGCACCCCCGGCACGAGCTGGTCTGGGTACGCGGGGGAACGCTGACGTCCCGAGTGAAGGACCGCGTCTTCACCGTGTCCGAGGGGCACGGACTGTGGATGCCCGCCGGAGTGGTGCACGGGGGCCGGGCTACAGCGGGCGCGAAGTTCTACGAAGCCTTCTTCGCCCCCGACCGGGCGCCGTTCGCGTTCGAGGGGCCGAGGGCGATCGCGATGACGCCCTTGCTGGAGTCGCTGCTGACCCATCTCTCCCGTACCGACCTCGACGCGGCGGCCAGGGCGCGGGCGGAGTCGGTCGTGTTCGATGTGCTGGAGCCGTCGGAACACCAGCTCGCGCTGCAGCTGCCCGGCGACGCCCGGATAGACGCGATCGCCGAAGTCCTGCTGGACGATCCCGCCGACGGTCGCTCGCTGGAGGAGTGGGCGCAGTGCCTGGGGATGAGCGAACGTACGATCACCCGCGCGTTCCGCCACGCGACCGGCCTCTCCTTCGCGCAGTGGCGGCAGGTGCTGCGAGTGCACCTGGCGCTGACGCTCCTCTCCGAGGGGCTCGATGTGACGGCCGTATCCGAGACGCTCGGCTACGCGCAGCCCAGTACCTTCATCGCCGCCTTCCGCAGGGTCATGGGAACCACGCCGGGCGCCTTCTTCGACGCCGACGGCGCCCCCGGGGATGTCCGGAATCCCGTATCGGCTGTCCAGAACTCCTGATTGCCGACACGGCAGGCGGAACATACTCTTCTTGGAGTTAGGTAACCCTTAGTTGGTGCTTGCCGTGCATGGTGCTTGCCGTGCATGGTGCTTGCCGCGCACGGCGCTGTCCGTGTGCGGGAGAGTTCGCTGCCCGGACGCCTGAAGCCCTATGGCGAAAGCCGGACGGTGAAGGCCGGACGGAGGGTGCCGCAGCCCCTGCCCCTCCGACCGTCCGGACCCACCGATGTTCACAAGCACCTCCCGGCGCGCCGGTCGCCCCGCGGCCGACCCCGCCACGCCGGTGGCCGCCCTCAACGGGCACGACCTGGTACTGCGGTACGGCGGCACACCGGTCGTCCACGGCGTCTCGCTCGCCCTGGAACCCGGCCGCGCGACCGCCCTGGTGGGGCCGAACGGCAGTGGGAAGTCCACGCTGCTGCGCGCGCTCTCCCGACTGCACCGGGTGGACGGCGGCCGGGTCACGCTCGGCGCTCCCGACGGACCGGACGAGCGCGACGCGGCCCTGCTCAGCGCCCGCCAGTTCGCCCGCGAAGTCACACTGTTCTCCCAGTCGAGGCCCGCGCTCCAAGGGCTGACGGTCGCGGAGGTCGTGGCCTTCGGACGCCACCCGTACCGGCGCGGCTTCGCCGGACCGACCGCCGAGGACCGCAGCGCCATCGACCGGGCCATGGGAGTCACCGGCGTACGGGACATGGCCGGCCGACCGGTCGGGGAGCTGTCCGGCGGGGAACTGCAGCGCGTCTGGCTCGCGGCCTGCCTGGCCCAGGACACCGGCGTTGTGCTGCTGGACGAACCGACCAACCACCTGGACCTGCGCTACCAGATCGAGACGCTCGACCTGGTGCGCGATCTCGTCGAGGAGCACGGCATCGCGGTCGGGATCGTGCTCCACGACCTCGACCAGGCGTCCCGTGTCGCGGACACGTTGGTCCTGATGCGCTCCGGCCGCATGCACGCGATGGGCACACCCACCGATGTCCTCACCGCGCAGAACATCCGCGAGGTCTACGACATTCGCGTCGAGGTCGCCGTCGACCCGCGCACGGGCAGGCTCCGCATCGACCCGATCGGACGGCACCTCACCTGAGGCGATACCTCACCTGAGGCGATACCTCACCTGAGGCGATACCTCGCCTGAAGCGGGGCCTTGCTTGAAGCGGGGCCTTGCTTGAAGCGGGGCGTCTCGCTTGGAGCGGCGCCCCCGCCGTTCCCACGCACCCACTGACCCACTCACTCCATGAACCGCAAACGAGGATATTTCATGAAGCTTTCCCGTCGCCTGGCGGCGTCAGCCTCCGCGGGACTCATCGTCCTCGCCGCAACGGCCTGCGGCACGACCAACGTCGACAAGGCCGCGGCGGGCGACGGCGCCAGCGCGTCGCCGTCGTCGAAGGACTGCGCCAAGGACACCACGACCACTTCGACGAAGCCGGTCTCCTTCAAGGACGGCGTCGGCCGGCAGGTGAAGCTCGACAAGCCCGCCGAACGGATCGCGGTCCTGGAGTGGCAGCAGGTCGAGGACGCGCTGACCCTCTGCGTCACTCCCACCGCGGTCTCCGACGCTAAGGGGTACAGCACCTGGGTCAGCGCGGAGAAGCTGCCCAGCGGGGTGACCGACATCGGCACCCGTGAGGAGCCCGACCTCGACACCCTCTACGCGGCGAAGCCCGACCTCATCGTCGTGGAGGCGTTCAAGGCCGACGACGAGATCATCTCGAAGCTGGAGAAGCGAGGCGTCCCCGTGATGGCCACGCGGGGGGCGGACCCGAAGGACCCGATCGGGAACATGCGGGAGGTGTTCAGCATGATCGGCGAGGCGACGGGACGCACCGAGCGCGCGGACAAGGTCCTCAAGGAGTTCGACGAGCACCTCGCGACGGCGAAGCAGCAGGTCACCGACGCCGATCTGCCGACGAAGGACTTCCTCTTCTTCGACGGATGGCTGGAGGGAGGCAACCTCACCGTCCGCCCGTACAGCAAGGGCGCCCTGTTCACCGAGATAGGCGAAGAGCTCGGCATGCACCCCGCGTGGACCGACGACGTCAACAAGGCGCACGGTGACGGAGGCGTCGACCCGTCCTACGGTCTCGCCCAGACCGACGTCGAGGGACTCACCTCGGTGGGGGACGCCAACCTCTTCTACGCCAATGACGCAGGAGCCGGTGGGTACGTCGCCGCGCTGAAGAAGAACCCGCTCTGGAAGACCATCCCGGCCGTGAAGGAAGGCCGCGCGCACTCCTTCCCCGCCCGGGTGTGGGGTGCCGGCGGCCCGCGCTCCTGCGAGCAGGCGATCGACGCCTACGTCGACGTACTCGACAACAAGTGAGCGCAACGCAAGAAGTGAGCACAGCGCAAGAAATGAGCACACCAGCAACATCGGCACCGCAACAGGAAGCGCCGCCGCGCGTCGAGCGCGGCGGCGGCCCTGCCGGGGCGGCCGTCCTGACAGCCCTTCTCGTCCTGACCGCCCTGGTGGGCATATGGCACCTGACGCAGGGAACATCGGGCGTCGGCGTCGGTGACCTGGTGCGGCATCTCGCCGGGGAACGGGAGAACACCGGTGGGGCGCCGGTCGGCGAGATTCTCACCGGCTCGCGGCTGCCGCGCCTCTTCGCGGGCGTGGCAGTGGGTTTCGCCCTCGGCTGCGCCGGCACGCTGCTGCAGTCCGTCACGCACAACACGCTCGCCTCCCCGGACACCCTCGCGGTCTCGGCCGGGGCCTACTTCACGCTCTCGCTCGTCGCGGCCTTCGGTCTCGCCGTACCGCTCTGGGCGTCGGGCGCCGTCGCCTTCGCCGGCGGCCTGGCAGCGGCGGCGCTCGTACTGCTCCTCGCGGGCCGCGCCGCGGGCACCGTCGGCACCCGCCTCATCCTCGCCGGATCGGCGATCGCGATGGCCCTGGACGCGGCGACCGCGATGCTGCTCATCCTGTTCAAGCAGAACACGACCGGTCTCTTCGCCTGGGGGAGCGGTTCGCTCGCCCAACTGAACATCGACGCGTCGATGCGGGCCCTGCCTCTCGTGGCCCTGGTGTTGTGCGTCGCCCTGGCGCTGTCCCGGCGGCTGGACGTGATGAACCTCGGCGACGACGCCGCGTCCTCCCTCGGCGTGCCGATCCGGACCACCCGCGTGACCGCCGTGCTCTGCGCGGTACTCCTGACCAGCACGGCGGTGACACTCGCCGGCCCGATCGCCTTCGTCGGCCTCGGCGCCCCCGTCCTGGCCCGACTGGTCGCCGGAAAGGTACGGGCGCTGCGCCGCCACCTCTTCCTGGTGCCCGCGGCCGGACTGGTCGGTGCGCTGCTCATTCTGCTCGCGGACGCGTCGCTGCGCGCGGTGCAGGGTGCGGACGGGGCCGCCTCCATTCCCACCGGCGTACCGACCGCGCTGCTCGGCGCCGTGGTGATCGTGGTCCTCGCACTCCGCCTCCGCGACACGGGCCGGGTCCGGCAACCACCCCACGCGCGGGTCGCCGCACGATCGCGCCGCGCGTTCCTGCTCGTTGTGTTCGGCGCGGTGGCACTCCTGGCCGGGGCGGCGCTCGTGGCGGTCCTGGCGGGAAGCCTCTGGCTGCGTACGGGGGACATCGCGCTCTGGGCGCAGGGCGCCGCCCCCGCCCTGATCGGCCAGGCACTGGACGACCGGTTCCCGCGCGTGCTCGCTGCGGTCCTCGCCGGTGCGGCACTCGGACTGGCCGGCTGCGTCGTACAGAGCACGGTGCGCAATCCGCTGGCTGAGCCGGGCGTGCTCGGCATCACGGCGGGCGCCGGGCTGGGGGCGGCGGCCGTCGTCACGTCGGGCCTGTCCGGCGGACAGCCGCTGCTCATCGCGGTCGCCATCGCGGCGGGGCTCGCCACGTTCGCGGTGATCGCCCTGCTGTCCTGGCGCGGCGGGTTCCTGCCCGACCGGTTCGTACTGATCGGCATCGGCTGCGGGTACGGCATCAGCTCGATCACCACCTTCCTGCTGCTGCGTGCCGACCCGTACAACACGCCCCGGATCTTCACCTGGCTCTCCGGTACGACCTACGGACACACGCTGCCCGACGTCGTACCGGTCGCGGTGGCCCTGGCGCTCGCGCTCCCCGTGCTGCTCGCCATGCGCGGCCGGCTCGACCTGCTCGCCGTCGACGAGGACACCCCGCGCATCGTCGGCGTCAGGCCGGTACGCACACGCTTCGCCGCACTGACGATCGCCGCGGTGCTCGCGGCGCTCAGCGTGATCGCCGTCGGCGTCGTCGGCTTCGTGGGGCTCGTCGCCCCGCACCTCGCCCGGTCATTGGTGGGCGCCCGGCACGGTCGCGCGATCCCCGTCGCGATGCTGCTCGGCGGGCTGCTGGTCTGCGTGGCCGACGCCCTCGGCCGCACGGTCGTGGCACCCGCCCAGGTGCCGGCGGGCCTGATGATCGCGCTGGTCGGAGCCCCGTACTTCGTCTGGGTGCTCAGGCAGTCCCGCGCATGACGCAACAGAAACGGCAGAAACAACAGGAAGCGTCTGTGAACGAAGCGACTGTGAACGAAGCGTCTGTGAGCAGCGTCGTCGTCCCGTTCGAGCCCGATACGTTGCCGGCCTTGCTGATGCGGCTCGGACACCACGAGGTGCCGGAACGCTGGCACACGGTCGACCGGTCCGCGCACGCTCCCCACATCGTGGCGGTTCCGAGCACGGCCGGTACGGCCGGTACGGACTGGGTCGCCGCCGCGCTCGTGACGGCACGCCCGCACACGGCGTACCTGAAGATCGTCGACGCAGTCGGCGACGTACCGGCAGCCGTCGAGGCAGTCGTCGCCCACGCACGCCGCCGAGGGCTCGCGCAGGTCAAGTGGGAAGGCTGGACGGCGAGTCCGGAGGCGGCCGCTGCCGCCGGCTTCGCCCCGCTGAGCCCTCCGCTCACGCCGACGGAGCACGCGGCAGGGCCCGATACCGGGTACGTCCGTTGGCTGCATGACGACGAGGTGACTACGGAGACCACGGAGACCACGCTGACCACGGTGACCGAACCCCCGTACTACGGGCAGACCACGCACTTCACGTGTGGCGCCGTCACCGCGTTGGTCGCGCAGACGCACGCGGGCACACTGCCGCGGGCGGCACTCGACCGCGAGGCGGAGCTGACACTGTGGCGCGGCGCGACCAACTTTCCCGCGTGCGAGCCCGTCGGACTGGGCGTCGCCGTGCGCCGAGCGTGGCCGTCGTCCCCCGTCACGGTCCACCTCGATGTGGGCCGGCCCGTCCTGCTCGACCACTACCCGGAGAACGAGCAGGAATGGCGTGCCCTGCTCCAACGCACGTCGCGTACGGAGGCCGGGCGGATCGGCGTCCCGATCGACCCGCACCACCTCTCTCTGGCCGCGATCCGGAGTGCGATCGGCCGACGGGAACACGTGCTGCTCCTGGTCTCGCTCGCCGGGATGCAAGGGTTCGACGTACCGCACTGGGTGCTCTGCCACGGCGCCGTACCCGGCGCCGTCGTGATCGAGGACCCGTGGGCCCAGGCGGACGCGGGGGACACCTGGGTCGACGCCCACCTACTCCCCGTTCCGGACTCGTCACTCGACACCATGTCGACCATCGCGAGCATCTCGTCGGACTCCGGGGGCTCCGGGAACTCCGGGGACTCTGGGAACTCCGGGGGCTCCGGAGAGTCGCCGGACCGCTTCCGCGGCGCCGTGACCATCGGCCGCCCGCAGCGGTAACCGTTACTCCTCAGGCCGTACCTGCCTGCCATCCCTGCCTGCCGTCCGTGCGTCACCGGATGAGGCGTGCGGGCTTGGCGGCGGTGTGCAGCAGGTACTCCAGCGGCCCGCGTCGGAACAGGCGCGTCCATGCGACAGCCAGCAGCATCGCGCCCGCGAGGAACAGGAAGAGCTCCGCCCAGGAGCCCGGCAGGTCTTCCTTCCACACGGCCCGGATGACGACGATGTGCAGGACGTAGGCGGACAGGGACACCATGCCGACCGCTGTGACCGGTGCGGCCAGGCGACGGAAGCGAGGCAGCTGGTCGACGGCGATGAGACAGCCGGCCAGCACGGCCAGGGCAACGCCGGTGGCGCCCACGATGGACGGCGTGGTCTGGCTGTGCGGCGCGGCCACCAGCAGCCACTCGCCGAAGTTGTCGGTGGGCTGACCGACCGTCTCGGACCACCAGGCCGACGACGGGGAATCGCTGTCCGTGCCGGCCGCGATGGCCGCGTACGCGCCCGGAACCACGTGCAGGGCCACCCACGAACCGCCGTAACCGAGGATGGCGAGACCGATGCCGGTCAGGGCCAGCCGGATGCGCACCGCGGTCAGGGAGAGGTCGAGCCTGGCCACCGCCATCCCCGCCAGCAGGAACGGTATCCAGGTCAGGACCGGGTAGGGACCGGTGAACATCAGGTCGAGAACGCCGTCCGAGTCCGTGATCCGCGCCAGCGGATCGGTGGCGATCAGGGTGTCCGACCAACTCCCGCCGTCGATGGCGACCTTGATGAAGTACAGGACCTGGGGAAGCACCAGTGCGGTGACGACGGCCGCGAGTGCCAGGGATGAGGCACGCAGCCGGTACAACGGCAGAACGAAGACGAAGAGTAGCGCGTAGTAGGCGAGGATCACGTCGAGCTGGGTGCCCAGCGCGATCAGGGCGATCCCGAGGGCGAACAGGACGACGGAGCGGATCAGGACCCTGCCCACCGCCTGGCGGCCGGCTCGACCGGTCCTGGGCTCGGAGCGGCCGGTCATGAGCACCAGCGTGAAGCCGGCGAGCAGGGCGAAGAGTGCGGACGAGCGGCCGTAGGTGAGTTCCACGAGCGGAGCCAGTGGCCCGGCGTCCGAGGGGGCAGGGCCGGCATGGACGGTGAACATGCCCAGCACCGCGAGTCCGCGTGCCAGGTCGACACCGACCAGCCTCCGGGTGGCCGGGGCTGCGGCTTGTGGGGACGGTTGAGCCGGCTCGGTGGTGGTGTCACCGGCCAGCGAGGACTTGTACGCCATTGCTCCAACGTGGCCGTTTCAGTTGAAACAGGAAACGACCCACCGGGCTTCGGCCGAATATCGAAGCCGAGGTCAGTTTTTCTGAGTGAGGTGGTGCGAAAAGCAACGGCTGCGGTCCCTTGGACCACACCGGTTTCGATGTTCCGAGACGGCAGAGCAATGAACGAGTCGGACGGGTCAGTGGCCGGGAGCGTGGTGGGGAGCTGTGGGCCATGTGTGGTGGAGGCTGTCGATGACGTAGGTGTGGCTGTGTCGCCAGCCCTCCGGCGCGCGGGCGGCGTCGGCCAGGTGCGGGTGCTCGGCGTCCAGGGCGGTGTGCAGGTGGGTGATCCGGTCCGGATGGGGGACCCGGTCCGGGTCGCGCGACGGCCACAGTCGCAGTGCCAGGAGCCCGCCTGCCAGTGCCGTCGTGCCCAACGCGAGGACGGCCCACTGCAGCCCGGCCGTCGCGCCGAGCCATCCGGCGAGCGGATAGGTCAGCAGCCAGCAGGCGTGGGAGAGGGAGAACTGCGCCGCGAACGCGGAGGCACGCCCCGTGGCCGGTGCCGACCGGCGGATCAGCCGCCCGGTGGGCGTGAGCACCATCGAGCAGGCCGCGCCGAACGCGGCCCAGGCCGCCAGGAGGGCCGACCACCGCCAGTTGCCCGTATCGGCCGCGGTGACGCCACCGAGGCCGGCGAAGACCGCGGTGAGCAGCAGGGCGCCGCTCAGCATCACCGTCCGGTCGGAAATGCGGTCGAGCGCCCGGGGGAGCAGCAGTGCGACGGCCATTGATCCCGCGCCGTACGCGCCGAGCGCGACCGGTACGTCGCCCGCGGAACGGCCGAGGTGGTCACGGACGTAGACGACGGTGTTGACGGTGACGACCGCGCTCGCGGCGGCGACGGCCAGGTTGAGGGCGAGCAGTGCGCGCAGCCGTGGCGTGGTGAAGAAGAGCCGGGCGCCCGCGCCGGCCTTGCCGCGGGTGCTGCCGGTGTGTTCGGTGCCTTCGGTGGGTTGGGCGGTGACCGGCTTCGGCAGTACCGCGGAGACCACCAGGGCGGCCGAGGCAAGGAAGCCGACGGCGGTGCCGGCGAAGAGCCAGTTGTAGGTGATCAGGGAGAGCAGTGCGGCCGCGAGCGCCGGGCTGAACAGGCTTTCCAGGTCGTAGGCGAGCCGGGAGAGGGAGAGCGCCCGGGTGTAGTCGCGTTCCGCCGGCAGGACGTCGGGAATGACGGCCTGGAAGGTGGGGGTGAAGGCGGCGGAGGCGGCCTGCAGCACGAAGACCAGGACGTAGACCTGCCAGACCTGGTCGACGAACGGCAGCATCAGGGCGACGCCGACGCGTATCAGGTCGCTGCCGACGAGCAGGGCACGGCGCGGCAGCCGGTCGGCGATCGCACCGATGGCCGGGGCGATCGCCACGTACGCGACCATCTTGATCGCCAGAGCGGTGCCGAGTACCGAACCGGCGGCCGCGCCGGCGATGTCGTAGGCGAGCAGGCCCAGTGCGACGGTGGCCAGCCCGGTGCCGACGAGGGCGATGACCTGTGCCGCGAAGAGGTGCAGGTACGTGCGGTCGCGCAGTACGGAGAGCATGCGGGTGTCCCTTGGCCCGAACGGTCGAGGCTGACTCCGCCCACTATACGAATAGGTGCGCATCTGCGCACCTATTGTTTACGTCACCCGCCACGGTTGATGGATCGCACGCTCGGCGCCGCGCTCTAGGCTGTATGCATGTCCGAACGCGATGCAGTGCCATCTGCACCACATGCGCATCTGCAGGTCCCCGACAGTGCACGCCTGGCCGAGGCGACGGGGGTGTTCGCACTGCTCGCGGACGCGACGCGGCTGCACCTGCTGTGGGTGCTGGCACAGGAGGAGTCGGACGTCGGCTCGCTGACGGAGCGCACCGAGGCCTCGCGGACCGCTGTCAGTCAGCACCTGGCGAAGCTACGGCTCGCCGGGCTGGTGGAGACGCGGCGCGCGGGCCGGCACATCTACTACCGGCTGAGCGATGGGCACCTGCGGCGTCTCGTACTGGAGGCACTGAGCCACGCGGACCACCGCGTCAGCGGCGAGGCCGCGCACGACTGACGGGGTGGGCGGCGACGGCCTGACCGGGAACGTGCTCCCTGGGATCACGTGTCCACCTGACCGGTCACAACGGCCGGAACATGCGCTCCCGCTCCTCGTAGGCGAAGACCTCGCCGGAAGTGATCTCGTAGAACCATCCGTGCAGGCGCAGTCGCCTCTCGCGCAGGCGGCGCGCGATGCACGGGTAGGAGCGCAGGTGCCTGAGCTGTGTTTCCAGATGGCGCTGCGTGGCGACACCCTTGCGCAGGGCGGCGGGCTGCGAGCGGTACTCCGCCCGCTGCAGCCAGCGGTTGAACAGCGCCATTCCGGGCAACTGCTTGTCGGCCACCATGCCTTGTACGGCGTCGCAGCACGAGTGTCCGCAGACGACGATGTGGGGCACTTGCAGCGCGATGACCGCGAACTCCAGGGTGGCGCCGACGCCGCAGTCGGCCTCGGACCTGTGGCGCGGGACGATGTTGCCGGCGGTGCGCAGTTCGAGGATCTCGCCCGGACGAGCACCGGTGATCAGCGACGGTACGACGCGTGAGTCCGAGCATGCGAGGAAGAGGGCTTGTGGGCGCTGTCCTTCGGCGAGCGCGGTGAGATCGTCACGGCTCTCGGCAAGGCTCGACCGGAAGGCGCGGGCGTTTTCGATGAGTGACTGCATGGTGGCCTGCCTTGAGCTGCGGGCAATGGAGGGCAGGGGGTGTCGTAGGTGGCTGCTGGGCCGCGCGGGGCGTCATGACCGGCCCCGCGACATGGCGTACGCGACGTACGCCGTGGGTGTGTGGGACGGCTCCCCTGCCGTGCTTACCTGCGAGCCGATCGCGTTGTGCGGCCGGGGCGGTGACACCGACGATGAGAACGGCACCAAACCCGGCGACCGAGCCATGTCGGCGCGGCGCTGAGTGGGTGTCAGGTGGTGGCTTACGCGAGCTGTCAGCCGCCGACCTGTGCCGGTCGATGTCCACGCCTCCAAACTACTACGCAACGTAGAAGTTCAGGGGTTCCGTAGTCGTGACGGTGGCACCGCCCCGCAGGTGGCTTCCCCTGCGAAGAGAGAGAAGGGCAGGTCGGACGCGTTGAGACCATTCGGCGAACTGGAATCGGACATCATGCGCGTGGTGTGGGCGAGTGCGGAACCACTCAGCATTCAGCGCATCACCGATGTCCTCAACGAGGAGCGTCCGCTGGCCTACACCACGGTGATGACGGTCACCGAGCGTCTGCGGACCAAGGGATGGCTGGGCCGAGTCAAGTGCGGCAGGTCCTACCGTTACAGCCCGCTGCGCTCGGCGGACGACTACACGGCCGAACTCATGGAGCAGGCCCTGGCTTCCTCCACCGACCGCGCGAACGCGCTCCTGCACTTCGCCGGCCGCCTCGACGCCGACGAGGCGGCCGCCCTCCGCAAGGCACTGGACACCCTGCCCCCCGATCACGATCCCGATCCGGATACCGACTCCGATCCCGCCCCCGACCCCGAAGCCGATACCAACTTCTGAGGCCACACTGTGTTATTCATCGCAGCATTGCTCGCCTACGCGGTATTGCTCGGCGGGCCGGCCGCCCGCCTGTTGACCCGTGCGCGCTGGGTAACCCGCTTCCCGCAAGCCGCCCTGCGCAGCTGGCATGCCTGCGCTCTGAGCCTGCTGGCCTCGATCGTGGGCTTCCTCCTCCTGGTCGCGCACGACCTGTGGGAACACCTCATGATGTGGCTCTTCAGCGCTGACGAGCCGCTGGTCCACGACGCCTACGGCGGTTCCTGGCTGGTGGCGGACATTCCCCGGGCCGCGTTGGCCGTTCTCTTCCTGGGATCCGTGACGCTCGCCGGCCTCACCCTGCGCAGCCTGCTGAGCCTCCGCCGGGAGCGGAACAAGTACCGGCTCACGGCCGACGCCCTGAGGGAGCACGACCGCATCCACGACTCGGACGTACGCGTGCTGAAGCACACGGACCCCGCGGTCTTCTGCATCCCCGGGACACGCAACGGCTCACGCATCGTCGTGACCACGGCGGCACTGGACATGCTGTCCGACACCGAACTCGCCGCTGCGCTGGAACACGAGCGGGCCCACCTGGCATACCGTCACCACCGCGCCTTCCTCGTCGCCGACGTCCTGACCGCGGCCTTCGGCTGGACCGGCCTCTCACGCGGATACGCCCAACAGGTGCGCCGCCTCGCGGAGATGGCCGCGGACGACCGGGCCGCGCAGGAGCACGGCCGGCGCGCCGTGGCCTCGGCGCTGCTGGAGATGTGCGCCGTGGGCCCCACCGCCACGGTGTCCGGGCTGCCCGCGATGACAGGAACCGACCCGGCCGAGCGCATCCGCCGCCTCCTCAGGGCGGCACCGTCCCACGCGAAGGCACTGGCGCCCGCCCTGAGCACAGTGGTCATGGCAGTCGTCCTCGCACTCCCCGTGGTACTCGCCATGACCCCCGCAGCCCTCCTTGCCGGCACCGCGCATTCCGGTTGCTGACGGCGTGACGTCGGTGGAGAAGAAGCTCAGCGCGTCGAAGGTGCTCAGCGCGTCGAAGGTGCTCAGCGCGTCGAAGCCGCTCTTGCCGGAGGTAACGCTCGTGTCGCACAGAGGCCGGCGACGGGCCGGCTTCCGCGGAGAGCAATCACATTCCGCCCTCGAGATGCCGAGCGCGGGCACGCAGCGCGAGTGTCACGAGTGCCGCGCTTTCAGGGCGTCGTACGTCGTGGCCCGTCAGCTCGGCGAAGCGCTGGAGACGGTGCTGGACAGTGTGCGGCCTGCCCGGCGGGGCAGCAATAAGCATTTCGCAGTGATTCGCGGGGGTTCAGCGTTCATGTGCATAGCGACGCAGAAAGCCCTGGCTCCTGGAGTTCCCTCCAGGAGCCAGGGCCTGCACGCCGCTCGGACGATGTCTCGGTCGCGCGCTGCGGAGCGGTCGGTGATCTGGAAGCTGTGCTCGGCCCCTACAGATCCTGGTCGGGTTCCGTGATCCCGAGGTCGACGCGCATGACGCGGCGCATTTTCCACAAGGGATCCCACAGCTTGTCCAAGCTCTCCGAGGCGGCCTCCAGGTTCTCCCCCTCCTGCGCAACGTTTCCATCGAGTCGCATCAACAGGCCATAGAGATCACCAAGATGACGATTTGCCGTGCTGGCCGCCTCCGCCACGGTGTCGGGCAGCACCATCTGGGCCTCGGCGTGACGCATACGGTGCTCACGGCGCGCCCGGTCCAGATCTGCCCGTAGCTCCTCGGTCATCTCGCCTCTGTCCAGGGCGTGAAGGGCCTTCGCCATCACGTTGGCCAAGTCGCGAGTGCCGGCGCTGAGGGTGGCGTAACACGTGCGCCGTGCCTCGAGCCGGGCCTGGCGCGTGGCGTACTCACGCTCCTCTTGCTGGAGTTGCCTCGTGTGTTCCAACTCGCGGGCCCTGGCGCGGTCGGCACCGCGCTGTGTGATCACGGCGGCAGCGAGGGTGCCGCCAATGCCCAGAACCGCGATCACGATCTGACTGATTGAGCTGTTCAAGCTGCCCCCTGGCTCCGATCGGCTCGCCGGGACTGTACCTCGCTCAGCGGGAGTCGAGGCCGCCTGACATGAGCCGGGTGACGTTGTGGTGGTCGAGGCAGAGATCGTCCGCTACCTGGCGGCGAGTTCGACACCGGCGGAGGGGATGGGGGCGACACCCCAGCCGTTCGTCTGGACCCGCTCGATCGCTGCCAACTGGGTGAGCACGTCGACCGGTCGAGAGTGTCAGTTGCTTGAGCCTGTCAGTTGTTCGAGAGGGAATCCGTCGACGGGTTCGTTTCCTGCGTGGCGGCCCAGGAGGCGAGGAGGCGCAGTCCTTCCTCGGAGGGGGAGCCGGGTTCGGCGGTGTAGATGGTGAGGGTGAGGCCGGGTTCGGCGGCCATCTCCAGGCCCTCGTAGGCAACCGTGAGCTCGCCCACGGCCGAGTGGTGGAAGCGCTTCATTCCGGTGCCGTGATGACGGACGTTGTGGGCGCCCCAGCGGGTACGGAATTCCTCACTGCGCGTGCACAGCTCACCCACCAGGTCGTGCAGCTCCTTGTCGTGCGGGTTGCGGCCGGCTTCGGTGCGCAGGATGGCGACGGAGATGTCGGCGGCGAGGTCCCAGTCGGGGTAGAAGCGCCGGGACACGGGGTCGAGGAAGTTGAAGCGGGCGAAGTTCGGTGGCTGGCAGCTGCTGTTGTAGATGTCGCTGTTGAAGGCGCGGGCGAGCTGATTGGCGGCGAGCAGATCCATGCGGCCGTTGCGGACGAAGGCCGGTGCTTCGGTGATCGCGTCCAGCGTCCACTGCAGGCTGGGATGCGGCGTCCACTGGCCCTTGCTGCGTCGGCGTCGGGGCCTGGTGAGGGCGTCGGTGCCGTCGGCGGCCTGGGCCAGGTGGAGGAGGTGGGCGCGTTCGGCGTCGTCGAGCTGGAGTGCGCGGGCAACGGCTTCGAGGACGGCGGGGGAGACGCCGGCGAGGCTGCCGCGTTCGAGTTTGGCGTAGTACTCGACGCTGACGTCGGCCAGCGCGGCGACCTCGCTCCTGCGCAGCCCGGGAACACGGCGCCGGGGCCCGGTGGGCAGCCCGGCCTGCTCGGGGGTGATCTTTGCTCGCCGCGAGGTCAGGAACTCGCGGACCTCTTCACGGTTGTCCACACCTCGACCGTACGCCGCACACGCCGCAGGAGGGGTGTACTGGTGGTACACCCCTCGCTGGTGACTCGCTGCACGCGAGAAATGGCGGTTACCTGGGTTGCGTGGCACTTCCCGGCCCGGTGCGGTGGCGCCGCGGAGGCCGGGTGTGCCCACCCGGGAGTGCGCCGACGCCAGTCACGCCCAGTCACGCCAGTCACGCCAGTGACGGCAGTGGTGTCGTCCTCGCGCCCCGGTACGTAACTGCACGCGGGCCCGCCGCGGAGCGGCCCAGTGGGCCGCTCCGCGCTCGCGGGCCGCCCCTCAGAACGTAAGGAACCACTCATGCGCGGAGCAGTGATCCACGCCCCCGGCGATGTGCGCTTCGAGAACAACCTCGACGACCCGAAGATTCTGAAGCCGACCGACGCGATCATCCGCACGGCCGTCACCTGCGTGTGCGGCTCGGACCTGTGGCCCTACCGCGGCCTGGAGCCGATCGGTGACCCGCACCCGATGGGCCACGAGTACGTCGGCGTCGTGGAGGAGGTCGGCAGCGAGGTCACCTCGGTCAAGCCGGGCCAGTTCGTGGTCGGCTCCTTCGCCACCTCGGACAACACGTGTGCGAACTGCCGCAACGGCTGGCAGTCCAGCTGTCTGAACCGTGAGTTCATGAGCACCTGCCAGGCCGACTACGTCCGTATTCCCCACGCTCAGGGCTCCCTCGTCGCCACCGACGGACACCCGGCCGACGAGTTCCTGCCGGGCCTGCTCGCGGTCTCCGACGTGATGGGTACGGGCTGGTACGCCGCCCTGGCCGCGGAGGTCAAGCCCGGCTCCACCGCCGTAGTGGTCGGCGACGGTGCGGTCGGCCTGTGCGGTGTGATCGCGGCCAAGGAGCTGGGCGCGGAGCGGATCATCGCGATGAGCCGCCACGAATCCCGTCAGAAGCTCGCCCTGGACTTCGGCGCCACCGACATTGTCACAGAGCGCGGCGAGGACGGCGTCGCCCGCGTCAAGGACCTCACCGACGGCATCGGCGCGGACGCGGTACTGGAGTGCGTCGGCACCGCCCAGGCCATGCAGCAGGCGCTGCAGTCGGCGCGGCCCGGCGGCAACGTCGGCTTCGTCGGGGTACCGCACGATGTCGCGGTCGACGGCCAGGAACTGTTCTTCTCCCACGTCGGCCTGCGCGGCGGCCCCGCCCCCGTACGCCGCTACCTGCCCGACCTCATCGACCGCGTCCTGTCCGGCCGGATCGACCCGGGCAAGGTCTTCGACCTCACCCTGCCGCTGGAGCAGGTCGCCGAGGGCTACCGGGCGATGGACGAGCGCCGCGCGATCAAGGCACTGCTCACGCCCTGAATCGGTACGCCCGTCGTTACTGGCCGGGGACAGGCCCGTCGGCCGGGGCCGGATGCCTGAGGCCTGCCCGGCCCCGGGCGCCGAGCCCCTGCCCCGGTGGTGGAAGCCCGGCTCACGCATCCACCCGTCCGGCGCACAGCTCGGCGGCCGTTTCCTTGCTCCCCACCTCCCCGCCTGCCCGTTTCCTCGCTTCCTCGCATTCTGTACAAGGAGTATCCGCACGCATGCCTTCCGTATCCGGAAGCGCTCCCGCTCCCGGCAAGCTGCCCTTCGTCGTCTGGGTGCTGGCGGCCGGTACGTTCCTGATGGGGACCACCGAGTTCGTCATCGCAGGGCTGTTGCCGGAGATGGCCGGTGACCTCGGCGTCAGCGTTTCCCACGCCGGTCTGCTGATCACGGCCTTCGCCATCGGCATGATCATCGGCGGGCCGACCATGGCCATGGCCACGCTGCGCCTGCCGCAGCGCCAGACCCTGGTCCGGGCGCTCGCCACCTTCGCGCTCGGCCACGTCGTCGCGGCGGTCAGTGGTTCCTTCACGGTCGTACTCATCGCCCGTGTAGTGACCGCGCTGGCCACCGGAGCGTTCTGGGCCGTCGGATTCGTGATCGTCACCGCCGCCGCTGGCCCGGCCAATTCGACGCGCGCTGTGGGCGTGATGATGGGCGGTCTGACGCTGGCCAACGTCGTCGGCGTACCGATCGGCTCCTTCGCCGGTCAGATCACCGGCTGGCGCGGCCCCTTCTGGGCCCTGGCCGTCCTCGCCGCACTCGCGGCCGCGTTCGTCGGCCGGTTCATCCCCACGACCGAGCAGCGTACCGAGGTGTCGGTACGGGCCGAGGTCCGTGCGCTGCGGCAGGGCCGGCTGTGGCTGGCGCTCACCGCCGCGGTAGTGATCATGGGTGGTGTCCTGGCGACGTACACGTACATCACCCCGCTGCTGACCGACCGCGCCGGAATTCCGGAGGGTGCCGTGCCGCTGGTCCTGATCGCCTTCGGTGCCGGTGCGCTGGGCGGCACCGCGGTCGGTGGCCGGCTGGGCGACCGCCGCCCGATGGCCACGACCATCACGGCCGCCGCGGCCACCGCCGTGCTGCTGTTCCTGCTGATCCCGCTGTCGACCAGCCCCGCCGCGGCAGTTGCCCTGGTCTTCCTGATGTCGCTGGCCGGTTTCACCGTCAACCCCATCGTCACCTCCCTCGCCGTTCGCTTCGCCGGCGAGGCACCGACGCTGACCTCGGCGCTGACCACTTCCGCGTACAACACCGGCATCGCCGCCGGCTCAGCCATCGCGGGCACGGCACTGAGCTCGTCCCTGGGCCTGACCGGTCCCGCACTCGTAGGCGCCGTCTCCGCAGCCCTCACCCTGCTCCCGCTCGCAGCCCTCGCCGTACTCGGCACGTCCCACACGACGCGGGTCGTCGCCCAGCGCACCACCGCGTCTCACACCCGGGACGACGAATCCGTACCGGCACCGGCGCAGCACTGAATCCCGTATCGCTCGCTCCGCTCTCCCTGGGAGAAGACCGCATGAACCCCACGTACGACTTCACCGGCCAAGTCGCCTTCGTCACCGGAGCCGGCTCCGGGATGGGCCTCGCCACCGCCCGCGCCTTCGCGCAAGCGGGTGCCGCCGTGGCCCTCACCGACATCGACGAGGCCGCGCTGAACGCAGCGGTGAAGCAGCTCACCGACGAAGGACACCAGGCCCTCGCCATCATCTGCGACGTCAGCGACGAGGACCAGGTCGCCGCGGCAGTCGACCGTACGGTGGAGACCTTCGGCCGCCTCGACATGGCCTACAACAACGCCGGCATCCAGATCCCGCCGGCCGACGCGGCCGACGAGGAGGCTTCCGTCTTCGACAAGGTCAACGCCGTGAATCTGCGCGGCATTTGGGCCAGCATGAAGCACGAACTGCGGCACATGCGGGCCCAGGGGAGTGGCGCCATCGTCAACTGCTCCTCCCTCGGCGGCCTGGTCGGCATTCCCGGCCGTGCCTCGTATCACGCCTCCAAGCACGGTGTGATCGGCCTGACCGGCAGCGCGGCCCTCGAATACGCCCCGCGCGGTATCCGCATCAACGCGGTGTGCCCCGGCACCATCGACACCCCCATGGTCAGCGACATGATCGCCAAGGGGGAGCTCGACCGCGCCGAGGCCGAAGCGAACCAGCCCATCAACCGCCTCGGCACCGCAGAGGAAATCGCCCAGGCCGTCCTGTGGCTGTGCAGCCCCGGCGCCGGCTTCGTCCTCGGCGTCGCCCTCCCCGTCGACGGCGGCTACGTCGCCCAATAGCCGACGAGTAGCCGGACGTCCCCCCCCCATCCCCCCATCCCCCCCATCCCTCCACCCACCCCACCACCATCGCGCGACAAGGAAGCCCACCATGCAGCACCTCACCTCGACCCCCACGGCCAAGGCCCCGGCCGAGCGGTTCACCGGCGACGTCTACCTCAACATGATCGACGCGCCGACCGATCCCGCCCGCCTGGCCGCCGCCCTCGTCCGCTTCACCCCGGGCGCCCGCACCAACTGGCACCGCCACGCCAACGGCCAGACTCTGTACGTCACCGACGGCATCGGCCTGGTCGGCACTCGCGACGGCGAGGTCGTACGCGTGAGCGCGGGCGAGATCGTGAAGTGCCCGGCCGGCGAGGAACACTGGCACGGTGCCACCGACACCACGTTCATGGCCCACATCGCCATGGTCGTCGGCGACGCTGCCGGCGACGGCACCACCTGGCTGGAGCCCGTCACCGACGAGCAGTACACCCAGGCACTCGCCACGCTCAGCGCCTGATCTGCACGGCGAGTAGGCAGGCGTTCGCCCTGCTAGGGCCGCGCGGATGTGTCGAGGAGCCGGCTGATCTCCTCTTCGCCGTACCCGAGTTCGGTGAGGATGTCGTGGCTGTGCTGGCCGAGGAGGGGTGGGGCGGTGCGGACCGGTGGGCGGGTGCCGCGGAAGGTTACGGGGAAGGCGACCTGCTCCAGGGGGCCCACGTCCGGGTGGTCGACCTTTTGCACCATGTCCAGAGCGGCGGTCTGCGGGCAGTCGTACACCTCGCCGAGGGTGCGGATGGGTGCGACGGGGACGCCCAGCGGCTTGAGGAGGCCGCACCAGTGGGCGACCGGTTTGTCGACGAGGACCGACTCCAGCTTGGCGTTGAGGGCGGTGCGGTGTGCCACGCGGTCGCGGTTGGTGGCGAAACGTGGGTCGTCCGCCCACTCCGGGTGGCCGAGCGCGTCGACCAGGCGGCGGAACAGGGTGTCGTTGCCGACGGCGATCACGAAGTGGCCGTCGGCGGCCGGGTACGCCTGGTAGGGGACGAGGCTGGGATGGCCCGAGCCCAGGCGGGCAGGGCGCTCGCCGGTCGCGAAGTAGCCGGTGGCCCAGTTGATGTGGAGGGCGAGCTGGGACTCGTACAGGGACGTCGTGACGTACTGGCCGGCGCCGGTGCGTTCGCGTTCCACGAGCGCCGAGGTGACACCGATGAGACCGAAGAGGGCGGCACCGAGGTCGCCCATGGCGTAACCCGCCTTCACCGGCGGGCCGTCCGGCTCACCGGTGAGGGACATCAGTCCGGCCGAGGCCTGCGCCACCATGTCGTAGCCGGGCTCGTCGCGCAGCGGTCCGGTGTCGCCGAAGGCGGAGATGTGGAGGATGACGAGGCGCGGGTACTGCGCGCTGAGTGCCCGGTGGTCGAAGAGGCTGGCCAGGGAGCTGCCCGGGCGGAAGTTCTCCACCAACACATCGGCGTCGGCGAGCATCCGGTGTACGACCTCCTGGCCGGCCGCCGACTTGAGGTCGAGGGTCACCGAGCGCTTGTTCCGGTTGGCCGCCAGGTAGTACGTGGCGTCGGGGCCGTTGAAGGGCGGGCCCCAGGACCGGGTGGGGTCGCCGCCGTCGGGGTGCTCGACCTTGATGACGTCCGCGCCGAGGTCGGCCAGCGACATGGTGACGTAGGGGCCCGCGAGGATCTTGGAGAGGTCGACGACCTTCATGCCCGCGAGCGGGGCGGGGTGCTCATGCATGGGCGGCATCCTTCA
This sequence comes from Streptomyces sp. NPDC047117, assembly GCF_040643545.1. Classification (NCBI taxonomy): domain Bacteria; kingdom Bacillati; phylum Actinomycetota; class Actinomycetes; order Kitasatosporales; family Streptomycetaceae; genus Streptomyces; species Streptomyces sp. NPDC047117. Next base: position 115,276 of record NZ_JBEYUN010000019.1, read on the forward strand.
GCTCGGTGAGCGGGACGGGCCCGCCGTCCGCCAGTGCGGCGAAGTGGTCCAGCGCGGGACGGGGCAGCGCGGCCGGGTCGTCGAGCAGGGCGCTGTAGGTGCGGGCGACGAGGAGGGCGCGGCCGTCATCGGTGGTGCGTGTTTCGTGGTCGGCCTGGTCGTGGAGGAGGGTCTCCATGACGGCGCGGGTCAGCTCGTCGGCGTATCGGCCGATCCGCATTTCCTGTTCGTCGGGAGGGAGTTGGAGGAGGTTGTCGCCCCTTTCGCGCAGGTGCTGCCAGCGGGCCCGGGTGGCGGGGCGGTCGCCGTAGGTGTCGGCGAGGGCGGTGTGGGCGTTCTCGCGGCGCATGCAGCGCAGTACGTCGAGTGCGATGACGTTGGAGGAGCCCTCCCAGATGGAACCGAGGTGCGCGTCGCGTACGAGGCGGGGGTTGACCCAGTCCTCGATGTAGCCGTTGCCGCCGCGGATTTCCATGGCCTCGCCGGTGACGGTGCGGGCCCGCTTGCACACGGTGTATTTGGCGAGGGGGGCCAGGACGCGGACCAGCGCGCAGGCGTACTCGTCACCGGCGTCGGCGGCGGTGAGCCGGGCGGCGGCCTCCAGGACGAGATGGAGGGCGGCTTCCGTATCGAGGATCATCGGCAGCAGGGTGGCCCGCATCAGTGGTTGGTCGAAGAGGGGCTTGCCGAAGACCTGCCGGTCGCGGGTGTGGTCGAGGGATTCGCGCACGGCGCGGCGCATGAGGGCGGTGGCGCGCATGGCGTTGGACAGTCGGGATACGTTGAGCATCTCCGCCATCTGCCGGAAGCCGCGGGTGAGTTCGCCGACCGGGGTCGCGTACGCGTCGTCGAGGGTCACCTCGCCACTGGCGATGGAACGCGAGCCCAGCTTGTCCTTGAGGCGGTCGATGCGGAGGGCGTTGCGGGTGCCGTCGGGGCGCAAGCGCGGCACGAGGAACATGCCGAGGCCGCGGGTGCCCTCACCCTGGCCGGGGACGCGGGCGAGGGTGAGGATCACATCGGCACTCGGGTTGGACGCGAACCATTTCTTGCCGGTCAGTGTCCAGTGCGTGCCGTGGTCGGTGGCGATGGTCTCGGTGCGGCCCACATCGGTGCCACCCTGCTTCTCCGTCATGAACATCGCGCCGGTCTTCCGCAGCGCGGGGTCGGTGGACGACAGGGCGGCGATCTCGTCGGCATACCGCTCGGCGTCGAACAGGCGCAGGATCCGAGCGGCCGAGTCGGTCATGGACAGCGGGCAGGCCATGCCGAATTCGGACTGTACGTAGAGGTAGGACAGGGCGTACTTGACGGTGTGCGGGACCTTCGTGGGCCAGCCGAGGACGCCGGGGCGGTGCGACATCGCTGCGAGTCCGAAGCGCTCGTACGCGATCGCGGCTGCCTCGTCGTGAGCGGGGTGGAAGGCGATCTCGTCGATGCGGGTGCCGTCGGGGGCGTACTGGACCAACCGGGGCGGATTGGCGTCGGCGAGGGCGGCCTGCCGGTCGAGTTCGCCGGCGGCCAGCTCTCCCAGCTCGACCAGCAGCGGTTCGACACGGGCACGGTCATCGGAGGACAGGACTCGGTCGAGCAGCGGCCGCAGGGCGGGGTCGCGGTCTGCGTAGTTCATGACGTCAGGATTCATGGCGGACACTGGGTGCTCCAGATCAAGCGGGCTGTGTGGTATGGGAGTTCCGCTCCGAGGCAAGGTCGGCGTCGCCGGTACGGGCGAGGAGCGGCAGGACACCGGCGAGGGTGAGCGCGGTGTAGCCGAGGCCGAGGGCGACGACGGGCCAGATCGAGTCGAAGGCGGTGAGCAGGTACTGCGAGACGATGGGGGCGGTCCCCGCGAACAGCGTCGTGCACAGTTGGTACGACAGTGACATCCCGGTGTAGCGGACCTCGACGGGGAAGACGCGGGCGAGGATGCCGGCGAGCGCCGCGTAGTACATGGCGTGCGGGAAGGTGGCGAGGCCCATGCCGAGGACGGCGAGCCAGAAGTTGCCGGTGTCGATGAGGACGAACATCAGCGGCAGTACGACGAACTCGGGCAGCAGCATCCACAACACGGCGCTCCGCACCGGCCACTTGCTCGCGAGGACGGCGCCGAAGGGCTGCACGATGACCTGCACGACGAGGGCGATGGAGATGACGGTGAGGAAGGAGGACCGGTCGAAGTCGAGGTCCGCGGTGGCCCAGGACAGTGCGAAGGTCGTCTTCACATAGGTGATGGCCACGCCGGCCGTACCGGCGATGACGCCGAGGAAGACGAGCAGCGGGAACCGGGTGAGTACGTCCTTGATGGGCAGCTTGACCGGCTTGTTGCGGGCGAGGGCCTCCTGCATTTCGGGGGTCTCGGCGAGCTTGAGCCGGATGAAGAGACCGACGGCGACGAGCACGGCGGAGAACAGGAACGGCACCCGCCACCCCCACGATTCGAAGGCACTGTCCGGGAGTTGGGCAATGCCCAGGAAGGCGACGGTGGCGAGGAGGTTCCCGACCGGGGAGCCCTGCTGTGCGAAGGCGCCGTAGAGCAGCTTTCGGCCGGGCGGGGCGTACTCGGTGGCGATGAGCACGGCACCGCCCCACTCACCGCCCATCGCGACACCCTGAATCATGCGCAGCAGGATGAGCAGGACGGGGGCGGCGGTGCCGATCTGGTCGTAGCCGGGCAGCAGACCCACGCAGAAGGTGGCGCCGCCCATCATGGTCAGCGTTGTGACCAGGGCTTTCTTCCGGCCGTACGTGTCCCCGAGGTGCCCGAAGATCAGGCCGCCGAGGGGGCGGGCCAGAAAACCGACCCAGAAGGTGGCGAAGGCGGCGAGGGTACCGACGGCCGGCGAGGCGCCGGCGAAGAAGATCTTGCCGAGAACCAGCGCGGAGGCGGATCCGTAGATGTAGAAGTCGAACCACTCGATGGTGGTGCCGACGAAAGCGGTGACACCGGCGCGGCGGGCGTCGCGGGCTTGCACCTCGTGCTGCATGACGAGCGTCCTCTCGTAGCGGCAGATCCCGCTACGGAGGGCAGGGCAGCTACTGCGATCAACCCTCGCCCTTTCGCGAGACATGGGTCACTCTGCCTCGCGATATTAGGCGCTGTCCAAGACCAATAATGGGGTCGATTGCAACAAGATCGCGCACAATCGTCGGGCGCGATCGTCGTGCACGATCACTCGTCCTTTGCCGTGTCCGGCGCGGACTGCGGGGTCGGCAGTACGTCCTCCGCCACGCGCAGTACCGCCTGCAACGCTGCCGACGCGTTGCCGGTGCGCCAGCCCAGGGCGATGGGCAATACCGGCACGTTGTCCCCGACGAGGGGCCGGAACACCACGTGCTCCAGGTGAATGCTGCAGGCCGACTCGACGACGACGGCTGCACCGACGCCGGCGCCGACGAGAGCGAGCATGTTGTACGAGTCCGGGGCCTCCTGCGTGATCCGGGGTACGAAGCCGGCGTCGTGGCATGCCTGCACCATCGCCTCACGCACTGCCGATTCCCGCGAGCGCGGAAACGTGACGATGGGTTCGCCCGCGAGCTCGCTCACGTGCACCTCGGTGCGCTCGGCGAGCGGGTGGCTGTCCGGCAGGGCGAGCATGAGGCGCTCCATGCGTACGACGCGTGCGGTGATGCCGCGCCGCACCGGCAGCGCGACGAAACCGATGTCGAGGCTGCCGTCCGCGACCCGGCGCAGCGCCTCGCCGGAGTACGTCTGCCCTTCGAGCACCAGCTCGATCCCGGGGAGTTGTGAGGTGACCGCGCGCGTGAGCAGCGGCAGCGCCGAGTAGCTGCTGGCCCCGGCGAAGCCGACCGTGACCCGGCCGGCCTCGCCCAGGTGGGTGGCGCGGACGGTGCGCCGTACGGCGGAGGCGTCGGCGAGCAGCTGCTTGGCCGGTTCCACGAGGGCTTGGCCGGCCGGGGTGAGCCGCACGCTGCGAGTGGTGCGGTCGAACAGTTTGACCCCCAGGTCGCGTTCGAGGAATTTGATCTGCTGGCTGAGCGGTGACTGCGCGATGTGCAGACGCTCGGCGGCCCGCCCGAAGTGCAGCTCTTCGGCGACGGCGACGAATCCGGTGAGGTGTTTCAGGTCCACCGGCCCAAAATAGCCCGCGGCCCATTCGGGGTGCCGTGCCACACCGCTCCGCCGCGATGGGGGCCGATGGCCTGCGCGCTGAGAACCGATGACCTGCGTACTGAGAGCCGGTGGGCGGCGCGCTTCCCCACGCGGCCGTCCGGTCCCCGCCTCGTAGTGCAACACCCTGGTCAAGGAGTTGGCGGGCCGGGCCGGCTCCCGCCTGTTGCGTCTCCAGCGTGCCCCCGATCGAAAGGCGTACCCGCGAGAACGTTCGGTCTCCGTCCTGCCGTGCGGGCATGAGGTGCTTGCGCGCGGGCATGAGGTGCCTGCGCGGCAGATCGCCGGGCACGGCCGTGCCCGGCACGCCGTCTATGAGCGCACGCGCCGAAGGAGAAACGGCCTATGACACAAAGCGAACCGGTCACCAGGAACCCCGAAAAAGGCTATGTAGCTCTTCTTGGCTGGAGTCTCAATGCGGTGGAAGCCCTCGACCGGTTCGACCGGCGATACGTCGTCGTGGCGCCGGAGTGGGCCGAGAAGTACTGCGTAGAGCACGACATCCCCTACGTGCCGTGGGACTTCGAACGGCTCAACGACCGTTCCTTGGAGATCGCCGAGACTCTTCAGAACAAGGGCGTCGACGTCGCGATCCCGCTGTTCGAGGAGACGGTGGAGTGGGCTGGGGCGATCAACTCCGTTCTGCTGGACAACCCGCGTCTGTACGGTCAGGCCATGCTGCTGCGGGACAAGGCGCTGATGAAGCGCCGCGCGCAACTCGGCGGCATCCGGGTCGGGATCTTCGAGGAAGCCCACGACCGGGACGACGTGATCCGCTTCCTCAAGCGCGTCAATCAGACCCTGCTCAAGCTCGACGGTGACCCGAACGACCCGATCCACCTCAAGGCGTTCGACAAGGCAGGATGCCTCGGGCACCGCGTCATCCGCACGCCGGACGAGGTCGACATGATTCCGGAGGAGGAGTTCCCGGTTCTCATGGAGTCCCACCTCGACGGCTGGGAGTTCGCGGTCGAGGCGTGGGTGCACAACGGGAAGATCAAGTTCCTCAACATCTCCGAGTACGTCACGCTGGGTTACTCGGTGTTCGTGCCGGCGACCCCGGAACTGGAGCGGTACCGCCCGCAGATCACGGCGCAGATCGAGAAGCTCATCAAGACGTTCGACATCGAGTTCGGCTTCGTGCACCCGGAGTACTTCGTCACCAGTGACGGCGAGATGTACTTCGGAGAGGTCGCCTACCGGCCGCCGGGCTTCAAGGTGTTCGAGCTGCTGGAGCGGGCGTACGGGTTCAACGCCTACCATGCGCTGGTGCTGGCCTTCGACCCGAAGACGACCGAGGAGGAGATCGACGCCTTCTTCCCGCGCGAGGTCGTCGACGCGTCCGGGGTCGCCGGCTGCTTCGGTGTCTACCCGCGGCGGCGCGTCGTGAGCGGCCTGGAGATCCCGCAGGAGACCGAGGACGACGACTACTACGAGTCGCACGACCTCTCGACACCGCTCGAGGAGACCGTCACCAAGAGGACCGCGTTCGGCACCCACTGGGGCCTGGTGTACTTCTTCGGTGAAGACCCCTACCGGATGCGCGACCTGTTGAAGAAGCAGGAAGAGCTCGACTTCTACGTCTGACGGGCCGACCCGTGGACGCAGGAGACCAACCCGAGGGAAACCCTTTGAAACCGACCGTCGACGACAATGGTGAGGCCACGACGCTGGACAAGCGCGTGACCTCACTCGACGACGCCATCCGGGCCATGGCCGAAACCCGCGACTTCGGCAAGCACACGAAGCTGCGGCGAGTCCTGGAAGCACTGCGGCGGGTGCTCATGCAGCCGGGCGGCGTCGTGGCGGTACAGGCCAGGGCGCAGGCCCTCGAGGAGGCCGGGCTGTTCCAGGGGACGGACTGGGCGTCACCGGAGATCCTCATCCCGTCGCTGGTCGGCCCGGGCCTGCACAGCGGAGACGCGGACACCGTCGTCATGGAGGCGACCAGCGAGCTGCGGATGCTCGCGGTCGCCCGCGGCGACTACGCGCACCCGACGCTGCCCGCCGAGGACGCCCGCCAGTTCCTGTCCCAGGTACTGGCAATGAACCTGGAGCTGCTGTTCACCCCGCCCAGCGAGGCGGAGCGAACCCAGCAGGGCCGGACCGCACAGCTCATCCGGGACCTGTTCCGCCACCTCGCCGACGAGATCGGTTACGACAGCCTCCTGGACGACCTGGTAGACGAGATCTGGCGGATCCTGCGCCAGCGTCCGATCCAGGTCGAGGCGGTGCAGTCGCTGATCACCCGGATCGCGATCTACCGCAACGATCCGGACGTCGCTCTGGGCGTGTCCTCAGGGCAGGGCGTCGACCGGCTCATCTCGAGCCTGTTCGGGACCACCGAGGCGTGCCGGGAGGACCCGGGCATCGACGTCTTCCGCTCCCGGCTGGAAGCGATGGACACCGTCGGCCTGCAGTACGAGGCGGCGGGGTTCGCGCGGGCGATGCACGACACCGGCCTGGTGTCGCCGTACCACGCGGAACTGCTGCGGTACCTCCTGCGCGAGAGCGACTACCTCATCGGGGAGGCGCTCGGGCTGTCCGACACCGGCCGGAACTGCCTGCTGCGCTACAGCGAACTGGTGCACCGGCTGATCGAGGTGGCCGTGCACCCGCAGACCGCGCAGAGCGTCTACGGGCTGGCGCTCCTGCTCGACCGCGGCATCCTCTACGAGCCGCCGGTGGTGCCCGCGCTGTGGCGCCAGCTGGGGCTCGAGCTCTCCCCAGCCGCGCGGGAGCGGCTGACGACGGTCTTCGGCGACGAGCCGGGGCCGCAGGCGCGGCTGGTCGCGGGCGTGCTCTCGATGCTGGGCCTGCCGCTCGGCGTCGGTCAGGGCGACAACCCCACCTGCCAGTCGGCCCGCGCGCTGTCGATGTGGGCCTACAACGACCCGGACTACCTGCTGCAAGTGGTGGTCTGGGCGGCGCGCGACGACGAGATCCTCATGCACTTCGAGGGACAGCCGATCTCGTCGAAGGACAGCGCGAGCGGAGTCGCGACCACGCTGCCGATGGACCTGGACCCCGTCTCGCTGCTCGTGGTGCCCCACCTGGACCGGATCTACGCCGAAATGGGGCGGCACTGCGCCGCACGGCCGGGGGACCCGCACCGGTGGATCAACCCCGAGTTCCACGGCTGGTGGACGGCTCGTGGGTTCCACATCAACGTCGACGTCGCGACCGGCAACCTGGTCGACCTCGACGAGTTCCTGCGGCAGTTCCACGCCGGCTACCACCCCACCTACAACGGCGAGCAGCCGCTGATCCATCCGCAGCCGGCCGGCGTCGCCGTCACCGACAGTGCGGCCCGCTACGTCGGCTGGCACGCGATCACGATCCTGCGGGTCGCGCCGGACCCACAGGACGTCATGCGGGTGTATTTCTTCAACCCGAACAACGACAGCGGCCAGGACTGGGGCGACGGCGTCGTCGTCTCCACCGCGGGCAACGGCGAACGGTTCGGCGAGGCCTCACTGCCGTTCGACCAGTTCGCCTCGCGGCTCTACATCTTCCACGCCGACCCGCTCGAGCACGGCGAACCGGAGCGAGTACCCGCCGAAGACGTCGCGCGGATCATCGGCTACATCGAACGCAGCTGGGGCAACGACCGGCTCCCCGCGGGAACGCTGCAGGCCCTTGAGGGGCCCACGAGCCTGTGAGGGGCCCACTAGCCTGTGAGCCCTGACAAAGCCGCGAGAAGGCGTACACCAAGACCGTAAAGCTGCGCTGCGGCGTGTGATGTGAGCACGGGAAGCCGGTTGGGGAGCTGTTATGCACTGTGGAATGACCGTGGGAGTGCACGGGACCCTCAACCGGCACTCCTGGCTCGAGAATGCCGACGCGGAGGAGTTCCGCGAGACGGTGATGGACCTCGCCCTGGTGCGTGCGGAGGCCTATGGCTGGCGCGCGCCCTACGGCTGGCGCACGCCGCAGGGAAAGAAGCTCTTTCCAGACCCGGAGCGCTGGCTGGAATGCGACAGGGGCGGTGACTGGACCGGCGGCGATGAGGTCCGCGAACTCGCCTGGATGCGGGCCGACATTCCCGAGGACGTCCGCCACCCGCGTCTGCCGGTGCTGCCGATGACCCGAATGCTGTCCGACGCCCTCGGGCGGGTGGGGGAAGTAGCGGTCATGGCGCTGTGCAGTTACCTTCCGCTCCAGATCACCGGCGAGGACGCGTCCGGTGACTTGGAGGACATGCGGGAGTGGTTCTCCCTGGCCTCCCCGTCCGCGCCCGTCGATGTCCACGTAACGGTCTCCGCAGCCCCCACCAAGGCATGGGACGCCCCGAAGGAGCCGGCGCGTGTGCTCACCGCTGTGCAGGAGCGCCTTGGCACGGCGGTCGAGGCACGTATGCCTTCGAGGAACGACGCGGCGAATCTTGTGCGCTGCGGGACGAGCGGCGAGCTGCTGCAGGGAACCCGGCCGATGGCACAGTTCTTGGTCCGCGCGCGGGAGTGGTCACCGGAAGTAGCAGCGTGGTTGACCGAAGCGACCGGCGACGCTCTGCGGACAACAGGCCACTCCACGCCTGCCGTGGTGACCGTCTCCCACGCGCCGTCACCGGCCACCGCCTGACTCCTCGCCGCCACGCGGAGCGGAAGGCTCAAACCTGGGCGGCCGCCCAAGCCCCAGCACGCGGCGCAACCCACCGAACGCCGGCCGGACGGGGCGATCGCCGCCGCCACCGCCCGGCTGGTCCTGCCCGCGGCGTGGCACCCACTTCCTTGCACAGGTCACTGCAGATGCGGACCCCACCGCCTCGCCGGTTCAGGGCTGCCGCCTGCGCGTCGACAAGGCCTGCTCCAGCCGGCGGCAACCGGGCCTGCCTCCGTGGCCGGGGTATCACGGCGACCATTGCCGACCCCGAGGACCAGCGGGCCCACCGCCGGCGCCGCGGCGCTGCCGGCGGCCGCTCGCCCGCCTTCGACCGGGCTCAGTACCGGCGACGCAACACCGTCGAGCGTTGCGTGAGCGAGTGGAAACTGTTCCGTGCGGTGGCCGCCCGCTTCGACAAGCGCGGCCACCTCTTCAACGTCACACTTGCCGTCGACGCGATCGTCTGACCCGCGACTACGAGACCCGGCCCGCCCGCTCCGAAGCCATGGTCCACCTGGCGCTGACCGACCTGATGGCCCGCGGCCTCACCGACGAGATCCCCGTTTGTGAGGATTACCGCCTGCGGCGATCGTCATGCACAGCCGCACACCGGTTGGGCGCGGTGAGCGACAGGGCGGAAGTCCCCGATCGCGGCGGATCGGGGACTTCAGTCATTTACGAGGCCGGCCGGTGGGATCGGAGCGGGCCCGTTGCCCCCCCGGGGGCGGTGTCTCGTCTACGCGGCCGGGGTGAGTTCGGCGCGGCCGAACAACAGCGCGTAGCCGGTGGGGAGTTGGTGGATGATGCGGGTGATGAGGTCGGGGCCGGCATGCGCTGCGACGGCCGCGAAGACGGAACCGGTGTCCCACCGGGTGGTGGCCAGGGAAGCGCCGGAGCGGGCGGCGAGGTCCTTGACGAAGGCCCATCCGGTCAGCGGCTGGGTGTCGGGTATCTGCGCGGTCAGGACGCGTGCGGCCTCCAGGGGCAGCCGGGCGGCCAGGTCGACGCGTTCGTCGCCGGTCAGCTGGCGTCCCAGCCCCGCCAGGACCAGGCGGACGGCCTCCTCGGCCCTCTCCCGGGTGGGGTAGGCGCCTTCGTAGCGGACCTTCTCCAGCATCTGCTCGTACGCCGTCCCGTACGGCTGCGAGTGCTCAGGCGGTACGCGCACGTCGGTGATCACTGCGGTGCATGCCTTTCGTGGAGCCAGGTGGGATGGTGCCGGTGTGTGGCACCGAGGTATGGGTCAGGTGGGCCGCGGGCGGCCGAAGAGCAGGTCGTAGCCGTCGGGGAGCTGGAGCAGGAGCTGCCCCAGCAGGTCGTCGCCGGCCGTGTCGGCGACGGTGGACAGTACGGCGCTGACGTCCCAGGTCGCGGTCTGCTCGGTGGCGCCCTCGATCCAGGCTGCGGTCGCCCGCACGAACCGCTCCGGCGACAGCGGTTCGGCGCTCTGGAGCGGGTTGAGGAGGATCAGGGCGAAGTCCTCCGGCAGGCGTGCTGCGAGCTGGGCGCGGACTTCGCCGACCAGGTGCGCGCCGAGCAGGGCGAGCACCACACGGGCCGCGCGCTCGGCTTCCTCCACAGTGCCGTACTCACCGTGTTCCTTCACACGGTCGAGGAACGCCTCGCGTCGCAGAGTCATCTCGACCACCACCCCTCGTTCTTCGGACTGCCCACGGGGGTGCGGAGGGCGGGATGAGGGGAGATCGGGTGCCCGTCCTCCGCACCCCTCCGGCCGGTGTCAGTCGGAGATCTCCTTGCGTCCGGATCCGACGCCGATGGAGATCTTGCGGGGCTTGGCGCGCTCGGCGATCGGGATGCGCAGGGTGAGCACGCCCGCGTCGTAGTCGGCCTGGATGTGCTCGGTGTCGAGGGTGTCGGCGAGCACGATCTGGCGGGAGAAGACGCCCAGCGGCCGCTCGGAGAGCTCGATCTGCACATCGTCGGCCTTCGCCACCGGCCGCCGCTCGGCCTTGACGGTGAGCATGTTCCGCTCGACGTCGATGTCGATCGCGTCCGCGGTGACGCCGGGGAGGTCGAAGGCGACCACGTATTCGTCGCCCTCGCGGTAGGCGTCCATCGCCATCGCCGACGGCTTCGACCAGGTACCCGGGCCCATCAGCGTCTGTGCCAGCCGGTCCAGCTCACGGAAGGGGTCAGTGCGCATCAACATCGTGAAAACACCTCCAGCAGGTTCAGGCAGTTACTGCCAATGCGCCTCACTGGCACTGTTGTAGCATGTCATCCAATGGATGACAAACATGATGTCGTCAGTCTGATGACAACCCGAGGGAGGTGTCCGTGACCCCGGCCGACCAGCCGTCCTCACCCAGTACCGACGCCCACAGCCCGGCGTCGTTCCTTGCCGCCGCGGCGGCTCTTGATGCCATCGACGACGCCCTGCGCGAAGCCCAGCACAAGACCCCGAACGCCCCCGCCCCCGGTCCCGAACAGGCCCTGGCCTCCTTGTCGCTGCTGCGGCAGGTACGCGAGCAGCTCGCCGGATGGGAGACCGGTCTGATCGAAACAGCCCGCGACGCGGGCGCCAGCTGGGCCGATCTCGCCCGCCCGCTCGGCGTCGCCAGCCGCCAGGCCGCCGAACGCCGCTACCTGCGCGGCCGCCCCGGCCCGGCCGGGACCACCGGCGAGCAGCGTGTCCAGGCCACCCGACAAGCCCGCGCCGCCGACCGCACCACCGCCGCTTGGGCCCGCCGCAACGCGGCCGACCTGCGACGTCTCGCCGGCCAGATCACCGCACTCACCGACCTTCCCCCCGCCGCCCGCCGCCCGATCAGCGAGCTCCACGCGGCCCTCGCCCACGACGATCCCGCCGACCTCATCGCCCCGCTGACCGCTGCCCGCCCGCACCTGGCCGCCGCTCACCCCGACCTCACCGCCCGGCTCGACACCCTCACACCTCCCTGACCCCGCCAGGCGCACCCCAACAGCAACCCGGTCCTCGTCCGCCCCCGGGCAAACGAGGGGAGATTTGGCGACCAACGCGGCCGGCCTGCGGGCCCACCTGGCATGCTCCCTCACCAAGCAGTGCCTGGACGGGGGCGCAGCTGGTGGTCAAGGTGTCGAGGCACCGGTTCGTGCCAGGCTGCGGACCGGCCCTGGCTTTTCAGGCGGCTCTACCGAAGCCGGCCGCGGCCGGGTCCTAAGGTCACAGGCGACCCGTTCGAGTGCCGGGCCGACCCGCTGCGCCGGCCCTCCGGGCCCCCGCGGTCAGCGCCGCCCACCCAGGATGATCTTCCAGACGCGGGTTGCCACTTGTAGATTGAGCCGGATCTCCACATCCGCCAGGTCGCGGTCGCTGATCTCACGAATGCGCTGCAGCCGGTAGCGCAGAGTGCTGCGGTGGACCGTCAGTGCGGCGGCCGCATCGTCGTAGTTGCCTCCGCAGTCGAAGTAGCGCGAGAGCGTTTCCACCAACTCCGTATCGTGCCGTGCGTCGTAGTCGATCAGCCGGCCGAGCCACTCGCGCACGAAACCCTCGAGCTCCCGGAGATCGTTTCCGGGCCCCAGGATCCGGTACAGCCCAAGGTCGTCGAAGAACGTCGTCCCGCTGCACTGGCGGGAGTTCTGCCGCACCTCCAAGGCCCGCAGTGCCTCCTGATAGCAGCGGGGAATGCCGTCCGGGGAGTCGCAGCGGGTGCTCACCCCGATCGCTCCGTCGGGCGTCCCCAGCTCATGGGCCAGCGCCGCGTGCACGGCATAGTCGGGCTTCGCCTGGGTCAGCAGGACCACCCGGCCGCCGCGACGGGTGATCAGCGGACGGGCCACCGTGGTGGCCGTCGCTTGCTCGACGGCGCGGGTGAAGGAGTCGTCCTCGGCGTTGCCCAGCCAGTGCACCACGACCACGTAGTGGGTACGTCGCAGATCGTGGCCGACGGCATCGGCTCGGGCGTAGGCGCTCGTCTCGTCAGTGCCTTCCAGGAGGTCGTCGATCAGCTGGCGGCGCAGCCGCAGTTCGACCTCGGCGAGTTCGCGCAGATGCATGAGCTCGTGGGCGAGCGACTGCTGGGCGTGCTCCAAGGCGAACATTATGTGCTCGTCGGCCGTCGCCTCGGGGTCCTCGAGGGCGAGTAGGCCGAGGAGTTCGCCGCGCGGCCGGACCAGGGCGATCAGCCGGCCTCTGACCCGGACCGGGCCCGCCTCGCGCGTGACCTGCCGCAGTATTTCTCCCTGGCGGGTCGAGGACCGCACCGGATAGGGGTCGGGCCGGTCGGGACCTGCCCAGGACCTCAGGTTGCCGAACCGGTCCTCGATGAGCGCCGACAGCCCGGTGAGCTCGTACAGTGCTTGGGTGATGGCGTCCTCGCCGCCGCCCCGGGCAGTGACACGGGCGAGGGCCTCGTGCACGGTGTTCTGTCGGTGCAGCTTGGCGCGCAGTGTGTCCAACTTCCGTAGTGCTGTGGCCCGTTCGGTGCGGAGTCGGCTCAGTTCGACGGCGTTGTCGTGCTGTTCGGGGCGCGAGGCCGCCAGTGACATGGCCGCCGAGGTGAACCCCATGAGGGTCGAGAGCAGGAAGTGTCCCTGCTCATCGGGCTCGGAGTGGGAGGAGACCACGATGTAGCCCAGCAGACCGCCGGCCCCGCGCAGGCCGAACGCCCAGTTCCAGGACCGCGCTGGAAGGAATACTGGGCCGTCGGCCTTGCCCAACTCCTTCATCCGCGCACCGTCGGCGGTCGGCGCTCCCCTGTCGTGGTCAGGAACGCGAGAAAAATCGTCGCCCGTCGCGAGGTATCCGGCCTCGGCGCGGTAGGGACCAAGGGCGCTGATGTGTCGCATGGCCAGCCGCACGATCCCACTTTGCTCCGCGCAGGTGAACAGGGTGTGGGACAGCTCCAGCAGCCCGTACGGGTCCAGCGCCGCGAGCGGACGGGGGGCGTGCCGTCCGGTGTCCGCAGTGTTGCTCGGGTGGCGGGTCACTTTCTGGTCGAAGGCGTCGGCGGACAGCCTCCGCGACGGATGGGAGGCCATAGATCACTCCGTTCTCCTCCGGTCATCGGAGGCGATCGAGCGAGCCGGGGGATCCACGCCTGGACGAGCCCTGAGTACCCAGCCTAGGCGAGATCACCCGATGTGTCCGAATGTGAGCTTTGCTCTCGCGGGCCGACAGACTGCGTGGATTTCTGACCTGCCGGGTGCAGGTGGAGCGCACTGCTCACTGCCACGCTGGGCTTGTCAGGGGTCGTCGGGCGCACCGGTGGCCGTGGCAGGAAGGGCTGGCTGATGAACGAGAAGGCCCGCAGGACCATTGCCTCGTACACGACCTACCAGGAGGCGGAACGCGCCGTCGATCACCTTTCCGATCAGGGGTTTCCCGTCGAGAGGGTGGGCATTATCGGGCAGGACGTGCGCCTGGTCGAGCAGGTGACCGGCCGTATGGGTTATGCCGAGGCCGCGCTGCACGGCGCGGCGAGCGGAGCCCTGCCCGGCGCGCTGATCGGGTGGATCTTCGGGCTGCTGAACTGGCTGAACCCGGTCGTGTCGGGACTGCTCCTCGCCTTGTACGGGCTGGTTTTCGGAGCACTCGTCGGCGCGCTGCTCGGCCTACTGGTGCACGCGGCCCAGCGTGGCCGCCGGGACTTCGCCTCGGTGAGCTTCATGCAGCCCAGCCGGTACGACGTCGTGGCCGACGACGCGGTCGCCGAAGAAGCGGCGCGGCTGCTGGCCGAGCTGCCCGGCGGGACCGGCACCGGCACAAGCAGCGGGGCCGGGAAGAGCAGCCGCCCGCAGAGCGGCCCCGCCATCACCTGAGCGCGTGCGGAAGACCGGGCGCCACCCCGAGGACGAGCGGGGGCCGCCCGTCGCGAAAAGGAGTTCCTCATGGCCAAGGCAGTAGGCATCGACCTGGGCACCACGAACTCGGTGATCGCCGTCTGGGAGGGCGGCGAGCCGACGGTCGTGCCCAACAACGAGGGCAACCGTACGACACCGTCTGTGGTGGCCTTCACCGACACGGGTGAGCGCCTGGTGGGCCAGCTGGCCCGCCGCCAGTCCATTCTCAACCCCAAGGGCACCATCTACTCGGCCAAGCGGTTCATCGGCCGGCACTTCGACGAGATCTCCGAAGAGGCCAAGGCCGTCGCGTACGACGTGGTCGAGGGGGAGGGCGGGGAGGCCCGCTTCAAGGTGGGCGACAAGTTCTACGCGCCCGAGGAGATCAGCGCGCAGGTGCTGCGCAAGCTCGCCGACGACGCCTCCAAGCAGCTGGGAGAGCGGGTCACGGAGGCGGTCATCACGGTGCCCGCCTACTTCAACGACGCCCAGCGCACCGCCACCAAGGACGCCGGACGGATCGCGGGCCTGGAAGTGCTGCGGATCATCAACGAGCCGACCGCGGCCGCCCTCGCCTACGGCATGGACAAGAAGGAGCACGAGACGGTGCTCGTCTTCGACCTGGGCGGTGGCACCTTCGACGTCAGCATCCTCGACGTCGGCGACGGTGTGGTGGAGGTACGGTCCACGGCGGGCGACAGTCATCTGGGCGGCGACGACTTCGATCGCCGGCTGGTCGACCATCTCGCCGACGGCTTTCAGAAGGACAACGGCATCGACCTGCGCCAGGACCCACAGGCGCTGCAACGACTGTTCGAGGCGGCTGAGAAGGCCAAGACCGAGCTCAGCTCGGTGACCCAGACGCAGGTCAGCCTGCCGTTCATCACGGCCGATGCCTCCGGGCCCAAGCATCTGACCACGACGATCATGCGGTCCACGTTCGAGCAGATCACCGGCGACCTGGTGGAGCGCTGCCTCGGTCCGGTGCGGCAGGCCATGGACGACGCCAAGGTCAGTGACAACGACATCGACGAGGTCATCCTCGTCGGCGGCTCCACCCGCATCCCCGCCGTCCAGGCCCTGGTGCGGAGGCTGACCGGCGGCAAGGAACCCAACATGAGCGTCAACCCCGACGAGGTCGTGGCCATGGGCGCCGCGATCCAGGCCGGGGTCCTCAAGGGCGAGGTCAAGGATGTCCTGCTGCTCGATGTCACCCCGCTGTCGCTGGGCGTGGAGACACGCGGCGGCGTGATGACGAAGATCATCGAGCGGAACACCACCATCCCCGTGCGCCGCTCCGAGACCTTCTCCACCGCCGAGGACAACCAGCCCGCCGTCGACGTCGTCGTCCTGCAGGGCGAGCGGGAGAGGGCCGCCGACAACCGGGTCCTGGGCCGCTTCCAGCTCACCGACATCCGCCCCGCGCCGCGCGGTGAGCCGCAGATCGAAGTCACCTTCGACATCGACGCCAACGGCATCCTCAATGTCACCGCGCGGGACAAGGACACCGGCAAGGAACAGGGCATCACCATCAGCGAGAGCTCCAACCTCGACCGCAGCGAGGTCGAGCGGATGGTCCAGGAGGCCGAACGCAACCAGGGCGAGGACCAGGCCCTGCGCGAGGCGGTCGACGCCCGCAACGAACTGGACGCCATGGCCTACCAGGTCGAAAAGCGCCTCGGCGAGCTCGGCGACGCCGCGCCCGCACACGAGAAGGCCCGCGCCGAGATGCTGATAACCGAGGCCCGCGAGGCCGTCAAGAACGAGGCCGGGACGGACAAGGTTCGGCCGCTGACGTCCGAACTCCAGCAGATCTTCGCGGGACTCGCGGCTCACCAGGCGGAAGCGGGCGCGGGCGGTGCGGCGGGTACCGGCTCGCCGGACGGATCCGGTCCCGGCGGGGCCGCGCCGGGCGGCGCCGAGGGCGACGACGATGTGATCGACGCCGACTTCGACAAGGGCTGAGGTGCGTGCCATGCCCACCCCACCTCCGGGCCGAGAGCCCGACCCGCCGCCGGAAGGCGCCGTACAGCCGCCGCGCGAGGAACTTGCGCAGCCTGGACCGCCGACGGAGGAGGCCGAGCCGGGGCCCGATGCCGCAACCGGCACCGCCGCACCTGACGACGACTACGAGGCCGCGCTGCGAGAGGCCGAGGACCGCTGGCGCCGCGCCCTGGCCGACCTCGACAACCTGCGCAAACGCCACGCCAAGGAGCTGGAGCGGGAGGCCGCGGTCGAACGCGCCCGTACGGCTGCGGCCTTCCTGCCCGTCATCGACAACCTGGAACTTGCCCTGAGCCACGCGGCCGCCGACCCCGGTGCGATTGTCGAAGGTGTTCAGGCCGTGCATGACCAGGCCGTGAACGTCCTGGAGCGGCTGGGCTACTCGCGCCACGCAGAGAGGGGTGTGTCGTTCGACCCGGCCCGGCACGAAGTTGTCGGCGTGGTCCAGGATCCTGACGCCGAGCCGAACACCGTGGTCCAGGTGCTGCGACCCGGTTACGGCGAGGCCGAGCGGCAGCTGCGGCCTGCCGCCGTGACCGTCGCCAAGCGGGAGTGACCGTCCATGGCACGCGACTTCTACGAGGTGCTCGGCGTTCCGCGCACCGCCGACCGGGACGAGATCCAGCGGGCCTACCGCACTCTGGCCCGCAGGTATCACCCCGACGTCAACAAGGACCCCGAGGCGGAGGAGCGGTTCAAGGAGGTCAATGAGGCCTTCAGCGTCCTGTCCGATCCGGAGCAGCGAACCAAGTACGACCGCTTCGGCGAGGACTTCCGGAAGATCCCGGACGACTGGGAGGAGCGGGTTGCCGCCGGCGCCGGGGCAGGGGCCGGGGCCGGCACCGGCTTCCGATGGAACACCGGCGGCGGCCCCCGGGCGCGGTACTCCACGGCAGGCTTCGACGGCGAGGATGTCGACGTCGAGGATCTGTTCAGCTCGCTGTTCGGCGGCGCCGGGCGGATGCGCGTGCCCGGGGCCGACCAGGAGGCCGAACTGCCGCTCACCGTCGAGCAGGCCTATCGGGGCGGCCGCCGTACGGTCACCCTCGCCGGGCCGGCCGGGCAGCGGCGTTACCAGGTCGACGTGCCGCCCGGCACCACCGATGGGCAGCGCATCCGGCTGGCCGGAGAGGGCGGGCGGGGGAGCGGCGACGACGCTCCCGCCGGAGACCTGTTCCTGAGAGTGCGGATCCAGCCGCACCGTGAGTTCCGCCTCGACGGCCGGGACGTCCACGTGCGGCTTCCGGTCACCCCGTGGGAGGCGGCGCTGGGTGCGACCGTGCCGGTGCCCACGCCGAGCGGTGCCACGGCGAAGGTGACTGTGCCCGCGGGGTCCTCCAGCGGACGGCGTCTGCGGCTGCGCGGTGAGGGCATGCCAGGCCCGAACGGCGCGAACGGAGACCTGTACGCGGAGCTGAGGATCATGGTGCCGCCCCGGCCGAGCGACCGGGAGCGCGAGCTGCTGGAGGAACTTGCCGCCGTCTCCACGTTCGATCCGAGGAGGACCTGATGACCGACCGACCGGCCGAGGCCCGCCCGTCCCACGCACGCACGACCGAGGCGGGCGTGCAGTACGCGATCGTGCCCGTCGCCAGGCTCTCCCTGGAGACCGTGGCCCGCCGCTCAGGTCTCCATCCCGACCTGATCCGTCGGTTCGTCGCCCTCGGACTGGTGGACGCCGGCCATGACGCCTCCGGGCGGCTGGTGTTCGCCGCCACGGCACCGGCCGCCCTGGCCCGTGTCCAGCGGCTGCGCACCGGGCTGTGCCTGAACTACGCATCCATCGGTCTGGTGCTCGACCTGCTCGATCGCATCAGCTTGCTCGAAGCCGCGCTGCGGCGTGCAGGCATGAGGAGTGATCTACCACCATGGACATGAACAAGCTGACCCAGAAGTCCCAGGAAGCCCTGCAGGAGGCCCAGAGCGCCGCAGGCAGCATGGGGCACACCGAGGTCGACGGCGAACATCTGCTGCTCGCCCTCCTCGACCAGGAGGAGGGCCTGATCCCGCGCCTGCTGCAGCAGGCGGGCACCGAGCCCGAGGAGTTGCGCGCGGCCGTACGTGAGGACCTCTCCCGCCGGCCCAAGGTGACCGGCCCGGGCGCGGCGCCGGGCCAGGTCTTCGTCACCCAGCGCCTGGCCCGGCTGCTGGAGTCGGCCGAGCGGGAGGCCAAACGCCTCAAGGACGAGTACGTGTCCGTGGAACACCTGGTGCTGGCGCTGGCCGAGGAAGGCTCGGCAACCGCCGCCGGGCGGCTGCTGAAGGAGCACGGCGTGACCCGGGACTCCTTCCTCGGCGCGCTCACTCAGGTCCGCGGCAACCAGCGCGTCACCTCCGCCAACCCCGAAGTGGCGTACGAGGCTCTGGAGAAGTACGGCCGCGATCTCGTCGCCGAGGCCAAGGCCGGGCGGCTCGACCCGGTCATCGGCCGGGACGCCGAGATCCGCCGCGTCACCCAGATCCTCAGCCGCAAGTCCAAGAACAACCCCGTCCTCATCGGCGACCCCGGCGTCGGCAAGACCGCCATCGTCGAGGGGCTCGCCCAGCGCGTCGTCCGCGGCGACGTGCCCGAAGGACTCCGCGACAAAATCGTGTTCGCCCTCGACATGGGCTCGCTGGTCGCCGGCGCCAAGTACCGCGGCGAATTCGAAGAACGCCTCAAGGCCGTGCTGTCCGAGGTCAAGGCCGCCGAGGGACGCATCCTGCTCTTCGTCGACGAGTTGCACACGGTCGTCGGCGCGGGCGCCGCCGAGGGCGCCATGGACGCGGGCAACATGCTCAAGCCCATGCTGGCGCGCGGCGAACTGCACATGATCGGCGCGACCACCCTGGACGAGTACCGGCAGCACATCGAGAAGGACGCCGCCCTCGAACGCCGCTTCCAGCAGGTCCTGGTCGACGAGCCGAGCGTGGAGGACACCATCTCCATCCTGCGCGGACTGCGTGAACGCCTGGAGGTCTTCCACGGTGTGAAGATCCAGGACACCTCGCTGGTCGCGGCGGCGACGCTCTCCCACCGCTACATCACCGACCGGTTCCTGCCCGACAAGGCCATCGACCTCGTCGACGAGGCCTGTGCCCGACTGCGTACCGAGATCGACTCCATGCCCGCCGAACTCGACGAGATCACCCGCCGGGTGACCCGCCTGGAGATCGAGGAAGCGGCCCTGTCCAAGGAGACCGACCCCGCCAGCAAAGCCCGCCTGGAGGAGCTGCGCAAGGAACTGGCCGACCTGCGCGGCGAGGCCGACGCCAAACACGCCCAGTGGGAAGCCGAACGACAGGCGATCCGCCGTGTGCAGGAACTGCGCCAGGAGCTGGAGCAGGTCCGTCACGAGGCGGAGGAGGCCGAACGTGCCTACGACCTCAACCGCGCCGCCGAACTCCGCTACGGCCGCCTTCAGGACCTGGAGCGCCGACTCGCCGCGGAGGAGGAGCAACTGGCCTCCAAACAAGGGCAGAACCGGCTGCTGCGCGAGGTCGTCACCGAGGAGGAGATCGCCGAGATCGTCGCCGCCTGGACCGGCATCCCCGTCGCCCGCCTCCAGGAGGGCGAACGCGAGAAACTGCTGCGCCTCGACGAGATCCTGCGCGAGCGCGTCATCGGCCAGGACGAGGCCGTCAAGCTCGTCGCCGACGCCATCATCCGCGCCCGCTCCGGCATCCGCGACCCTCGCCGCCCCATCGGCTCGTTCATCTTTCTCGGCCCCACCGGCGTAGGGAAGACCGAACTGGCCAAGACCCTCGCCCGGGCCCTGTTCGACTCCGAGGAGAACATGGTCCGCCTCGACATGAGCGAGTACCAGGAGCGGCACACCGTCAGCCGGCTCATGGGAGCCCCGCCCGGATACGTCGGCTACGAGGAAGGCGGCCAGCTCACCGAGGCCGTACGCCGCAAGCCGTATTCAGTTGTGCTGTTCGACGAGATCGAGAAGGCGCACACCGATGTCTTCAACACCCTGCTGCAGATCCTCGACGACGGCCGCATCACCGATGCCCAGGGCCGCACCGTCGACTTCCGCAACACCGTGATCATCATGACGTCCAACATCGGCTCCGAGCACCTCCTCGACGGCGCCACCGCCGAGGGCGAGATCAAGCCCGACGCACGCGCCCTGGTGATGGGCGAGCTGCGCGGGCACTTCCGTCCGGAGTTCCTCAACCGCGTCGACGACATCGTGCTCTTCAAGCCGCTCGGTGAGCGGCAGATCGAGCGGATCGTGGAGCTGCAGTTCGACGAACTGCGCCGCCGCCTCGGCGAACGCCGTATCACCGTCGAACTCACCGACACAGCTCGTGAGTTGATTGCCCATCAGGGCTACGACCCGGTGTACGGGGCCCGGCCGCTGCGGCGTTACATCTCCCACGAGGTCGAAACACTCGTCGGGCGCGCCCTGCTGCGCGGTGACGTTCAGGACGGCGCGAAGGTCCGCGTCGACGCCGAGCACGGAGAACTGGCGGTCACCTACGACCAGCCCGAGGATGTGCAGGGGGCGAGGACGGCATGAGTGCCGTGCAAGCCACCAACGTCCCCTGTCCGCACTGCGGGCGCACCAACCGGGTGCCCGTGGCCGCCGAGGGTCGCCCCAGGTGCGGCAACTGCAAGCAGCCTCTGCCGTGGATGGCCGACGCGGGCGACGACGACTTCACCGAGGTCGTCGAGCAGGCCACCGTGCCCGTCGTCGTCGATCTGTGGGCCACCTGGTGCGGCCCCTGCCGCATGGTGAGTCCCGCCCTGGAGAAGGTCGCCGCCGATCTCGCGGGAAAGATCAAGCTGGTCAAGATCGACATCGACAAGAACCCGCGCCTGGCGCGGCGGTTCGAGGTCCAGGCGGTACCGACGCTCTTGGTCCTCGACAAAGGACAGACCATCGCCCGGCAGTCGGGTGCCGCACCTGCCCCCGCCCTGCGGCAGTGGGTGGAGCAGTCGATCGCCGGCCGCGAACCGGCCGGGAAAGGATGATCGGCCATGACCGTACGAACCGACCCCCACCTCGCCCTCGTACGCCCCGTCACCCCGCGCGCCCAGGGGTGCGAGGAGTGCCTGGCCACAGGTTCCCCCTGGGTGCACCTCAGGCTCTGTCTGACCTGCGGCCACGTCGGCTGCTGCGACTCCTCGCCGAACCGGCACGCCCGCAGGCACGCCGCCGCCGACGGCCATCCGATCGTGGCGTCGCTGGAGCCCGGTGAGGACTGGCGGTGGTGCTTCGTCCACCAGGCGATCGTGTGATGTCCGGCAACGAGACGCGGCCGGGCGCAGCGCCCTTGCCGGACGACGCGGAGGAGGCCGTCCCCCTCGAGACGCCCGACATCTACGGCGCCTATCCCCGCCTGTCGGACGACCAGATGGCCTACCTGGCGCAGCACGGTCGGCGGCGCGCGGTCGAGGCAGGTGACGTGCTGATCCGGGAGGGGGATCGGTGCGAGACGTTCTACGTCGTCCTCAGTGGCTCGGTCGCCATCATCGAGGGCTACGGCACGCCCGAGGAACGCCTGCTGCGTGTGCACGGCCCTGGCCGCTTCATCGGCGAACTCGGCCTCCTGAACGGACAGGTGGCCTTCTACACCGCCATGGTCAGGGGCCCCGGTGAGGTTCTCGCCCTGTCCATGAATCAGCTGCGTGACCTGGTGACCCGGGACTCCACGCTGGGTGATGTGGTGCTGCGCGCCTGTCTGGGCCGCCGGGCTCTGCTCGTAGGACAGGGCGCCGGTTTCCGCATCATCGGCTCGCGCTATTCGCCCGACACTCGGCGGCTGCGCGAGTTCGCCGCCCGCAACCGGCTGCCCTACCGCTGGATCGATCTGGAGACGGACGAGGAGGCCGAGGCACTGCTGCGGCGCTTCGCGGTCGGTCCGGAGCAGACGCCGCTGGTGATCTGGCGGGACACGACCCTGCTGCGCAATCCGAGCAACGCCGAACTGGCCCGGTTCATCGGCCTGCCGTCCCTGGAACAGGGCAACGGCCGCGGCGATCTCCTCATCGTCGGCTCCGGTCCGGCCGGTCTCGCCGCCGCGGTGAACGCCGCCTCGGAGGGCCTCGGCACGACCGTGGTCGAAGTGCTGGCCACCGGCGGCCAGGCCGGGACGTCATCCCGCATCGAGAACTGCTTCGGCTTCCCTTCCGGCATCTCCGGCGCCGAACTCACCGAGCGCGCCGTGCTCCAGGCCGAAAAGTTCGGCGCCCGGATCAGCGTCCCTGCGGAGGCGGCCCGGCTCGAACGGCGGGACGGCCACTACGCCGTCGGGTTCGCCGACGGCAGTGAGATCACCGCCCGTACCGTCGTCCTGGCCACCGGCGCACGCTACCGCCGCCTCCATGTGCCCGGCATCGAGCCGTTGGAGGGCGCGAGCGTCCACTACTCGGCGACCCTCTACGAGGCGCAGCAGTGCCGTAGCGGCCCGGTGGCCGTGGTCGGTGGCGGCAACTCCGCGGGTCAGGCCGTGCTCTTCCTGGCCGGGTACGCACCGCAGGCGTATCTGCTCGTGCGTGGGCCGAGCCTCGAGGCGCACATGTCCCGCTACCTGATCGATCAGATCGAGCGCCACCCGCGGGTGCGCGTACTGCTGCGCACCGAGGTGACCGAGGCACTCGGAGACAAGGTGCTGGAGGCGGTCACCGTGGTCGACCACCGTACGGGCGAGCACCGCCACCTCGCGGTGCGGGCCCTGTTCGTCTTCACCGGGGCAGACCCGCACACCGACTGGCTGTCCGGCGCGCTGGCCCTCGACGCGCGCGGCTACGTGCTCACCGGTGCGGAGGCGCAGGCCTGTTCCGTTCCCGAACTGTGGCAGAGCCAGGGCCGTGACTGTCTGACGCTGGAGACCAGCCTGCCCGGCGTCTTCGCAGCCGGCGACGTCCGCAGCGGCTCGGTGAAGCGCGTGGCCTCCGCGGTCGGCGAAGGCGCGATGAGCATCCACTTCGTGCACCGCTACTTGGGCCACACGGCCGCGCCCGGCGGCACTGACAGCTCCCCGCACACCCGTCCGAAGGAGTCCGCCTGGCTCGCCTGACGCGCAGCGGGCGACGAGATCACGAGTAGGAGAAGGAGAAGGAGGCGGTGGGAATGACCACGCCCGTCCGGCGTCAACCGGCCACTTCGGTGCCCCGCCGCTGCCGGGTGGCCGAGCATCGGAAAGGAACTCCCTCATGACCGACATCAACGTTGCGCTGCACGTACGGGTCGAGGCTCTGCCCG
The DNA here is from genome assembly GCF_040643545.1 of Streptomyces sp. NPDC047117. Classification (NCBI taxonomy): domain Bacteria; kingdom Bacillati; phylum Actinomycetota; class Actinomycetes; order Kitasatosporales; family Streptomycetaceae; genus Streptomyces; species Streptomyces sp. NPDC047117. The sequence continues at coordinate 138,991 of NZ_JBEYUN010000019.1, forward strand.
GTAGGGAGGAAGAGGTCGCCGCCTTCCTCCGCGCGGGCCTTGCCCTCGTACAGGAGGAGCCCGGCACCGTCGCCTGGTTCGCCGTGCGCCTGAGCCCGTCCACCTTCGCCATCTTCGACGCCTTCCCCGACGACGACGCACGCCAGGCCCACCTCGCCGGCCGCCTGGGCAGTGCCCTGATGGAACGAGCCGGCGAACTGTTCGCTCAACCACCTTCCGTCGAGCAACTCGACGTCCTCGCCCACAAGCTCCCCTGAAGACCAGGCGGACCGGTCCATGCCCGGCGCGTCGGACGGGAAGTCCCCGGTGGACGAACCGGCCACCAAGAACGGCACCAGCGCCTCGTCGTCGACCGGCCGGAGGCCCGGCGCGATCAGCGAAGACGCTCGCGCCGAACCTCAAAGACCTTCCGGCTCCTGCGCTCCCGGCCCCACCGCACCGTCACCGGGTGCGGCAGGCGCAGGTGGTCGAGTGCCCGGCCGATTGTCTGGGTGACCACTTCGTCGAGTGACGTGGGGCGGGTGTAGAAGGCGGGCACCGGCGGCATGATGGTCGCGCCCGCCTCCGTCGCCTGCGTCATCAGCCGCAGGTGCCCGGCATGCAGGGGAGTCTCGCGCAACAGCAGGACGAGCGGGCGGCGTTCCTTCTAGGTGACGTCGGCGGCGCGCACCAGCAGATTGTCGTCGTAGCCGTTGGCTATGCCGGACAGCGTCTTCACGCTGCACGGCGCCACCAGCATCCCGTCCACCGGGAACGAGCCGCTCGAAATCGCCGCGCCCAGGTCATGCTCGGCATGCAGGTGGTCGGCGCGCGCCCGCACGTCGGCCACTGTCAGGTCGGTCTCCTGGGTCAGCGTCGCCTTGGCCGCCTTGGTGAGGACCAGATGGGTCTCCACACCCAGTTGGGAGAGCAGCTCCAGAGCGCGGACCGCATACACCGCTCCGGACGCTCCGGAGACCCCCACGATCACCCGTGGTGGGAAACCGTCCCCGTCCATGATCAGCCCTCCAGTTCGGCGAGGTAGGGGTGCAAGGAAGAGGACTGGGAGCGGATGCGGGCGAACTTCTCGCGGTCCCCGGCCGGTACGGTCGCGTCCATCCCGAGCTTCGCCGTCGTCCCGCCGTGTGCCGAGGGATCCAGGCTGCTGCCGGTGGTGCGCTCCACCACGAACAGGTCGCGGTCGGCCTGCATCCGGGTCGCGATCGCCCACTCGACCTGCTCGTCGTCGAACACGTCCACGTCGTCGTCGACGATCACCGCGAGCTTCACCGTCGTCACCGCCGCGAACGTCGCCATCGCGGCATGCTGCGCCGTGCCCCCTCCACGGGAGCGCAGGGAGATCACCGCGTGCATCCGGCACGACCCGCCCTCGGTGAGCCGCACGGCCGCCACATCGATCCCCGCGGCCCGCAGTGCCCGCAACAGGCGCGCCTCGCGCGGCAGCCCGCCCAGCCAGAAGTGCTCCCGACCGCCGGAGAGAATCGTCTGCAGAAAAGCGCTCTCCCGTGACCAGCGCGAGGACAGCTCCAGCACCGGGGCGGGCCCGCCCGGACCATAGGTGCGCGGATACTCCCCGAACGGCCCTTCGTCAGCGCGCCGGCCCGCGCGGAAAGTGCCGACGAGTACCATCTCCGCGCGGGCGGGCACCGGTACCTCCAACCCCTCCACGTATGTGACGTCCAGCCGCCCGGGATGCAGGGCGCTCGCGACCTCCAGGTCGTCGAGGTCGGCTGCCGCGGGCGACTGCGAGGCCAGCGTCAGCAGCGGATCGACGCCCACGCAGAGCGCGACGGGCAGGTCTTTCCCCGCCGCCTCGTGCTCGGCGAAGATCGACCGGAGCCTGCCCGGCAGCATGAGGGCGCGCGCCTCGCGGTCCCCGGTGACCTGCAGCCGGTTGATCGACAGGTTCGCCTTGCCGGTGCGCGGATCGCGCGCCACGATCAGCGCCGAGGTGAAGTACCGGCCTGCGTCGCGTTCGTGCTGCACCGGCAGCGGAAGGTCCCCGAGCAGGTCGCCTCGCGTATCGTGCCGGGCGGTCACCGGCGCTTCGGCCGACGCGATCACCGCATACGGGCGCGGGGTGCGTACGGCGTCGGCTAGCCGGTCGACCACCTCCTCCTCCGGGCAGCCCAGCGCCAGGGCGAAGTGCCCGCGTGAAGGCATCGTGTTGCCGACGAGCGGGTACCTCGCGCCGCGCACCGCGTCGAAGGCCACCGCGTAGCGGCCGTCGGCATGCTCCAGTACGGCGGCCACGTCCTGGTCCGCGTCGATCTCACTGCTCACCCTGCGCAGCTCGCCACGTTCCTCCAGCAGCGCCAGCCAGCCCCGCAGATCGGGCTGTTCCGGCCAGGTCGTGCCCATCACTCCCCCTCGGGCAGTGCGAAGTGGACGTGCTTGAGCTCGGTGAACTGTTCCAGCCCTTCGACACCGCGGGTCCGGCCGAGGCCGGAGGAACCGTAGCCGCCGCTGGGCATCTCCGGGTACGAGCGGTTGTAGCCGTCCACCCAGACGGTCCCCACCTGCAGCGACCGCGCGACGCGCCAGGCGCGTGAGCCGTCGCCGCTCCACACCGAGGCGGCGAGCCCGTACGGAGTGGCGTTGGCCGCTTCGATCGCGCCGTCCTCGTCGTCGAAGGGTTCGAGGGTGATCAGAGGGCCGAAGATGTCCTCCTGTACGAGAGGCGAGTCCACCGCGACGCCGGCCACCGCGGCGGGGGTCACGAAGTGTCCCGGCAGATCGTCGGGGCTGATGCGCTCCCCTCCGGTCAGCAGGGTCGCGGTGGACCGTGCGAGATCCACATAACCGGTGAAGCGGTCGAGCGCGCGAGCGGAGATGAGCGGGCCCATGTCCGTCTCTTCGGCGGCGGGATCGCCGAGCCGGAGCGAGCGCAGGACGTCGACCACCCGGTCACGCGCGCGCTCGAAGACCGGGCGCTGTACCAGGAGCCGGGTGCACGCCATGCACATCTGCCCGCTGGTGATCACCGATGCCCGGGCCGCGGTCTCGGCGGCCTTCTCGACGTCGGCGTCGGCGAACACCACCATGCTCGCCTTGCCGCCCAGTTCCAGCAGGGTGCGGGTCATGTCCGGGGCCGCCGCGCTGCGGATCGCGGCCCCGATCGCGGTGGAGCCGGTGAAGGCAACGGCTCGGACCAGCGGATGGGTGACCAGGGCGTCCCCGACGAGGCCGTCGCCCACCACGAGCTGCACGACGTCGTCGCCGATTCCTGCCGTGCGGCCCAGTTCCAGCGCCCGCCGGGTGACCAGCGTGGTCTGCGGGGCGGGCTTCACCAGCGCGGTCACGCCCGCGGCGAGCGCCGGGGCCAGGTCGCGGAACAGCAGCAGCAGCGGCCAGTTCCACGGCACGATGAACGCGGTCACGCCGACCGGTTCGCGCACCAGGTGGGCTTCGGACCCGTCGGGCAGCGTGCCGGCCCGACCCCCGATCGAACGGGCGAGCCCGGCGTTGTAGCGGAGTGCTTCGACCGCCCCGGCCACTTCGAGGCGGGCCTCCCGGATCGGCTTGCCGCTCTCCGTCACCAGCGCCTGGACGAGCTCCTCGGTGTGCTCGCCGAGCACGTCCGCCCATCGCCACAGCAGCGCCTGGCGCCGGCGGGTGTCCACGGGCCAGTTCCCGCGCTGGGCCGCCGCGGCGGCCTCGGCAGCCTCGGCGAGCCGGTCGGGTGTGGTCGCGGGGGTCTCCTGCAGTGGCCGCAGGGTGGTCGGATCGGCCGGACGGGCATCCTGCGGGACGCCCCAGGTGCGGTGTTGTGCCGTGGCCGTCATACGAACACTCCGCCGCCGTCGACGACCACGGTCTGCCCGCTGACGAAACCGCTGGCGGGGCTCGCCAGCCACAGCACCGCGCCGACCAGGTCGTCCGGTGCCATCTCGCGTGCCAGGCACCGGGTCTGCTGCATTCTGCCGAGGTAGTCGGGGTCGTTGATGGCGCGGGAGGCGGCGTCGTCGACGAGCCCCGGCGAGACGGCGTTGACGCCGATGCCGTACTGCCCGAGCTCCCTGGCCGCGGCCCTGGTCAGTCCCTCCACGGCCGCCTTGGAGGCGACGTAGTGGGCGAAGCCGGCCGCGCCGGTGCGCGTGACCACCGAGGCGATGTTGACGATCCGTCCGCCGCCGCGTTCCCGCAGGGCGGGGACGGCGGCCCGGATGACCTGCCAGGTGCCGCGTACGTTGACCCGCAGCACGGTGTCCCAGTCCTGTGCGGTCAGCTCCGTGAGGGGACGCTTGGGGCCGAGCGTCCGGTAGACGGCGGCGTTGTTCACCACCGCGTCCAGGCCGCCGAACCGGTCGGTCGCCTGCCCCACGACCGTGTTCACGTCGTTGTCGTCGGTGATGTCGCACGGCGTGAAGACCGCGGTGCCCGGCCCTTGTGCGGTGGCCTTCTCGGCGAGCCGCTTGCCGTCCTCGGCACACTGGGGCAGGTCCGCGGCGATCACGTTGGCCCCCGCCGCGGTGAGCGCGCACGTGTAGGCGGCACCGATGTCGCCCGTCGCGCCGGTCAGCAGTACGACACGATCCTGCAGAGTCGCTGAAGTCATGGAAGTTCCTGATCCTTGAGTAAGTCGTGCCGGTCGCCCGGTCAGGGACGGTTCACACCTCTGGACACGAGAGCGAGGTCCTGTCACGCGGCGGTGGCGAGCGCCTCATGCCAGTCGGCACCGCGGGCGAGCAGGCGGCGGCAGTCCAGGAGCCGCCGTGCGGAGTTGATCGCGAGGGCGCCTTCGAATCGGTCGCCGTCGCGATACAGGGCGAGCAGGCTCTCCTGGTCCTCCCCTTCGTGCACGATGCGGACGTCGCCACTGCTGCGTCCGGCCAGCTGGATGCGCGTCCCGTACTGGTCGGACCAGACGTAGGGCACGGGCGTGTACTCCACCGGGGAGCCGGGGTCGAGCATGTTGCGGGCCACGACCGCGGCCTGTTCCCTGGCGTTGGTCCAGTGCTCCAGCCGGACATGCCGGCCGTAGCCGGGGTGGAACCAGCGGGCGACGTCGCCCGCGGCGTACACGTCCGGCGCCGAGGCCCGGCAGTACGCGTCGCACAGCACGCCGTCGTCCAGGCGGATTCCGGAATCGGCCAGCCAGCCGACGGCGGGTGTCGCGCCGATGCCCACCACGACCAGGTCGGCGTCGATGGTGCTGCCGTCCTCCAGCCGCACCCGCTCGACTGCGGTGTCCCCGTCAAAACCGGCCACGGCGCGTCCGCACAGGACGCGGACGCCGATGCGGACGTGCAGCCGCGCGCACGCCTCGCCCATCCGCTCGCCGAGCCCCCGGGACAGCGGCACCGGCAACGCCTCGACAAGGGTGACCGGCAGATCGCGCCGGCGTGCCTCCGCGGCCACCTCGGCGCCCACGAAGCCGCCGCCGACGATCACCACGCGCGGCCGCTTCGCGAGCGCGTCACGGAGGGCCAGCGCATCCCCGAGCGTGCGCAGGGTGCGCACGCCCTCCAGCCCGCGCAGACCGGGCAGAGAGCGGGGCCTCGCACCCGTCGCGACGACCAGTGCGTCGTACGGCAGAGACGATCCCCCGGACAGCTCGACCGTCTTCGCCACGGGGTCGAGGGCGCGGGCCCGCTCGCCGAGGCGGAACTCCACCTCGAGTGCGGCCAGTGCCTCGTCACTGCGCAACGCGGTCCGCTCCGGCGCCCAGTCCCCGCTCAGCAGCTGCTTGGACAGCGGCGGGCGGTCGTAGGGCATGGCCTGCTCGTCACCGACGAGGGTGAGGGAGCCGTCGTAGCCGTTTCGGCGCAGCGCTTCCGCGGTGCACAGGCCGGCCAGCGACGCACCGACGACCAGGACGCGCTTCACGACGCCGGGTCGACGTCGATGGCGGCGACCGGGCATGCGCCGGCGGCTTCGCGCGCCCGCGCCTCGCCGGGTTCGGCTTTGGATATCAGCCGCGCGATCCCGTCCTCGTCCAGTTGGAACAGCTCCGGGGCGGCCAGTTCGCATTCGCCGTACCCGCAGCACTTGTCGGTGTCCACCGTGATCTTCATGGCGTGTGGTTTCCCCTCGTCGCCGCGTCATCCGTCGCTACGTCACCTGTCATCACGTCACCCACTCCTCGCGGCACCTGTCACCAGGTCACCGGGAGCCGTCGGACGCCGAGGTGCCGGCCGCCGCCTTCCAGTGGATCGGTGCGCTCGACTTCGCCGTTGATCCGGAAGCCCGGGATCCTCTCGAGCAGCGTTTGGACCGCGATGCGGATCTCGGCCTTCGCCAGCGGCATTCCCGGGCAGCTGTGGATGCCGGCGCCAAAGGCGAGGTGCTTGTTGGGCTTGCGGTCGATGACCACCTCGTCCGGGTTCTCGAAGACCCTCCCGTCGCGGTTGGCCGAGGCGAACAGCAGGATCACGCGGTCGCCCGCGGACATCTGCTGCCCGGCCACGCACGCGTCCGCGGTCAGCTGCCGGGGGAACCAGTGCAGCGGGGTCTCGTAGCGCAGGATCTCGTCGATCGCCGTGGGAATGAGCTTCGGTTCGTCGATGAGCCGCTGCTGGGTCTGGGGGTGCTCGGCGAGGTGGAGCAGCACGTTGCTCAGCCCGAGCGCCGTCGAATCGTGCCCGGCGTAGGTCAGGATGAACATCATGTTGGCGAGCGTCCCGTCGTTCACGCCGAGCTCGTCGTTGATGGTCAGCAGCTGCGAGATGAAGTCGTCGCCCGGTTCCTTGCGGCGCTGCTCGAAGAGCCGGACCCAGTAGGCGCACACCCGGTCGATGACCTTCCGGCCCTGTTCGTCGGAGGCGTGCTCCAGGAAGTCCAGGGAGTACTCGCGGATCTCCTCCGCCTGTTGCGGGCCGAGGTCGTACAGGCGCGTGATCACGTCGAGCGGCAGCGGCAGGGCCAGGCCCTCGACCAGCTCGGCCTCGCCGGAGCCGTGGAATGCCGCGATGAGCCGGTCCACCGTGGCCTGGATCTGCGGCTCCATCCGCCGGGCCGCGGCCGCGCTGGTGAGCGGGGCGATCAGCCTGCGGAACTTCTCGTGCTCCGGCGGGTCGTAGTCGATGGGCGGGAAACGGTTGTCCGACACGGCGGGGACATAGACGCCGCCGGTGGAGGAGTAGGTGCCGTGGTCCATGGCGGCCGCGCGCACGTCCTCGTAGCGGGAGAGCGTCCAGTAGCCGCCGTGCTTCTCACCGCGGGCGACGGGGCACTGCGCGCGGAGGCCCTCATACAGTTCATACGCGCGTTCGGGCGAGAGGTCGCGCGCGTGGGGGTCGTAGGTCGGGCCATGCGGGTCGGTCTGCTCTGTCATGGCGCTCTCCTGTGGTCAGGCCTTCGCGGGCTCGGTCATCGGGTGCGGGAGCTGCTCGCGTTCCATGGCTCCGCGGGTCTCCGGGCTGATCGCGTTGGCGATGAGGAACGCGATCACGACAGCGATCAGGCAGACCATGAGCCGGCCGGGCACATCGGCGAGGCCGGGGCTGGCCAGGTTCACGAAGGTCGGCATCAGTCCGCCGATCATGAACCCGGTGTTCCAGCAGACGGCCGTGCCGCGCGAGCGCAGCGCCGTGGGGTAGCGCTCGTTGAGGAACACCAGAACCGGTGCGTACGCCGCGTTGGCGAAGAACGCCAGCGCCGTCGCGTACACCGTGATCAGCCCGGTCTTCGCCGGATCGGTGCTGGTCATGAGCCAGACGAGCAGCGGGAGGGCGACGAGGTTGAAGCCACCCATCAGCAGCATCGACCGGCGGCGGCCGATACGCTCGCTCAGTTCACCGGCGGCGATGGTCGCGACGACCACGCCGAGGCTGGAGACGAGCAGGATCACGCCCTGGGAGCTCTTGTGCACGCCGGTGATCTGATCGAGCAAGGTCGGCAGGTATCCGGAGGTCAGGTAGTACTGCGATCCGGCACTGGCGACGAGCAGGATGTTCAGGGCGAACATCCCGCCCCGGCCGTCCCGCACGAGGTCGCTCATCCGCGGCTTGGGCTGCGGCGCCCCCTCCTTCTGCGCCTGCTGCTGCGCCTTCCACAGCGGTGATTCCTCGACGCCGCGCAGCACGAAGTAGGAGAGGATCGCGGCGGCCAGGCCGGCGAAGAACATGACGCGCCAGCCCCAGACGTCGAACCGCTCGCCGGGGAAGATCTGGCTGACGACGATGAACAACCCGCTGGCTATCGCGGCGCCGAGGCCTGCTCCGCCGCCGCCGATCAGGCCGGACATCAAACCGCGCCACCGCGGGCCGACGCTCTCGGTGCCCAGGGTGTGGGTCGCGGCGACCACGCCCCCGACGAAGATTCCCTGAAGGAACCGGAGGATGAGGAACACGACAGGCGCCCACACTCCGGCGGTGGCGTAGGTGGGCACCGCGCCCATGGCCGCGGTGCACAGGCCCACGCCGGCGAGGACGATCACCATCGTCTTCTTGCGGCCGTGGCGGTCGGCGATCCCGCCGAAGATCGCCGCCCCGGCGGGACGCAGCAGCACGCTGACGGCGAACGAGGCATACACGGCGGCCAGGCTCAGCGTCGGGCTGGAGGCGGGGAAGAGGAGCTCGCCGACGGTGCCGGCGACGAAGAGAAGGATGAACAGATCGAAGAGATCGAACGCCCAGCCGGCGACAGAGGCAAAGGCGGCGTAGAACGTGGCTCTGCGAGAAGGTCCCGTGATGCGGGGTGTGGACATTGCCCATCTCCTTGTGCGGCTCAGTACTGGTATTAAGGGGCGCCGTCGCGCGATGAGCGATGCGCAACTGCCTAGTCGTGCGGTAGTCAGCGCCTATATGGGCAGCTGGCGCCCGGCCTTCAGGTTTCGTCACCGCTGTCGCGGTCACCCTCGAACGCAGCGACGAGGAGATCGAGGAACGCACTCGCGGCGGGAGTGAGAGGGCTGCCCTTGCGCCAGATCACACCCAGCTCCCGCCGGGCCACGGGATCATCGAGGGATATCGCCGTGGCGTAGCCGGCGGAGGCAAGACGCGGCACCACGGACACACCCACCCCGCTGCGCACCATTCCGCACAGGACGGAGAGCTGGCCGGTCTCGACGGTCACCCGGGGACTGAAGCCCGCCTGCAGACAGACCATGTCCATCAGCTCGCGCAGCCCGTACCCGCGGTGCATGCCGACGTAGTCGTCCCCCGCCAGCTGTGCCAGGTCGAGGGCGGGCCGGTCTGCGAGGCGGTGCTCCGGAGGCAGCATCGCGACCATCGGCTCGCGTACCAGGATGCGCCCCGTGACACCGGGCCGTGCCAGGGGCGCGCGGCTTATCGCCAGGTCCAGCATCCCTGTGTGCACCATGCGTTCGAACTCGCCGGACACATTGTGCTCGGTGAGCAGCACTTCGATGCGGGGGTGCGCGGCCCGGTATTCGGCCAGCAGGTCGGGGAGCAGCGTGGCGCCGACGCTGGGCAGTACGCCGATCGTGACGCGGCCGCGGTCCAGGGACCGTATCGCGGCCGCCTGCGTACGGGCCTGTTCGAGATGGAAAAGCGCGGGCTCGACGTGCTCCAGGAAAGCCTCACCGGCTGCCGTCAGTTCAACGCGTCGGCCGAGTCGCTGGAACAGGTCGACGCCCAGTTCCTTCTCCAGCTTGCGTACCTGGACCGACAGCGAGGGCTGGGCGAGGAAGAGCTCTTCGGCCGCGCGGGTGAAGCTGCCCGCTTTGGCGATGGTGAGTACGTAACGAAGCTGGTGCAACTCCATCTTCAGCGCCTGACGGTTATCGGTTGTGGTGGGCGGCGTCGGTCGGCCGGGAGGCCTGAGACCGTGCCGGCGCCGCCGTCGGTGATGCCCCGTGCGCATGGATGTCGGCCGTGAGGCCACTGAGCGGGAGGCCGGTGCCGCCCCAGCGCCGCTGGATGACCTCCGCGGCTATGGACACGGCCGTCTCCTCCGGTGTCCGGGCACCGAGGTCGAGGCCGATGGGGGAGGCGAGGCGGGCGATGTCGGCGTCGGTGACGCCCTGCGCCCGCAGTCGCGCGGTGCGGTCGCTGTGGGTGCGGCGGCTGCCCATGACGCCGATGTACGCCGCCGGGGTGCGCAGCGCGGCCGTCAGCACGGGGACGTCGAACTTGGGGTCGTGGGTGAGCACGCAGATGACGGTGCGTTCGTTGACGTCGGTGCGGGAGAGATGGTCGTGCGGCCAGGCGCACACCACCTCGTGCGCCTCCGGGAAACGTGCGGCCGTGGCGAACACGGGCCGCGCGTCGCACACGGTCACGCGGTACCCCAGACGTGCGGCCATGCCGCTGAGCGCGGCGGCGAAGGCGTTCGCCCCGTAGATGAGCATGCTCGGTGGCGGAGCGAAGGACTGGATGAACACCGCGACCTGGTCCATACGGCGTTCCCCGTACGGGCCGTAGTGCTCGGTAGCGGTGATGCCTTGTGCCAGCAGCCCGCGTGCGTCGTCGCGCACCGCGGCGTCGAGCCGGTCCTCGCCCAGGGAGCCCAGCGTCCGGTCCTGCCAGACGGTCAGCTGGGCCCCCAGGGGCGCCCGTCCGCCGGTGACGGTGGCGACGGCGACCGGCTGCTCCCGCTCGATCGAGGTGAGCACCAGAGGGAGCGACGAAGCGGGAACAACCGGCCGGATCAGGATGTCGATGACGCCGCCGCAGGTCAGGCCGACGGAGAAGGCGTCCTCGTCACTGACGCCGTACCTTTCGCGTCGTGGCACCCCCGTCTGCAGCACCTCGGTGGCCGCCTCGTACACCGCGCCCTCGACGCAGCCGCCCGAGACGCTGCCCACCGCCTCTCCTGACGCGCTGACGGCCATGACCGCGCCCGGGTCGCGCGGGGCGCTGCCCCGGGCGCCGACCACCGTGGCCAGGGCGAAGGCGCTGCCCTCGGCCAGCCATCTGCGCAGCTGCGGCATCACGTCACGCATGGCGGTTCATCCCCGGCGCTTTCCGACACGTAGGAGCTGCTTGATGCGGTCGAGCAGCGGCGCGAGGACCAGGCTCATGGCGCTGGGGGCCTTCACCGGGCCGGACGGTGCCTGGCCGGAGGCTGCCGCTTCGGCGACGGCGTCGGCGAACTGCTCGAACATGCGGCGGCTGACGTCACCGGCAAGGGCGCGGCCGAACTGAGCGATGCGGCCGGTGAGGTAGACCTTGGCGTCGGCGTGCATCGCGGTGCCGGTCTGCGTGGGCTCCGTGCGGAGCGTGATGTCCGCCTGGGTCTGCGCTCCGCCGCTGTCCTGTCCCTGGGCGAGCACCCGCAGCCGGCCGGCGGCGCGGTCGTGCTCGACGATGTGCGCGAGGCCGTGGAACGCCAGCTTGATCGGTCCCACCGACACCCGGGCGCGGCCCGCGTAGTGGTTGTCGCCGAGGTCATCGGTGAGCTCGGCACCGGGCAGGCAGCGGGCCAGGAGGTGGACGTCGTCCAGTACGCGCCAGATCTTTTCCTCGGACACCTCGATCCCGGTCGTGATCTCGACCGCGATGGTGGGGTCACCGCTGGGCAGCACGATGTCCTTGGCCAGGGACGCGGTCGTGCCGGCGTTGTCCTCCTGGCCGTCGGAGGCGTTACCGCCCTGCCCGGAGCGGCCGACGAGCGCCCGGCGCCCGCAGTTGCCCGGGGCGGGAATCCCCTCGGGGTGCGCACGGTGGGCCTCTCCCACCGCGGCGAGGATGTTCCGGTATCCGGTGCACCGGCAGATCACGCCCGAAAGTTCCTCCGGCAGCTCCTCCTCGGTGACCTCCGGCTTGTTCGCCAGCAGGTCGTAGGAGCTCATCAGGAAGCCCGGGGTACAGAATCCGCACTGCAACGCGTGGTTGCGTCCGAACGCCTCCTGCAGCGGGTGCAGGTCGTCGGGCCGCCCCAGTCCTTCGACGGTGACGATGTCCGCCCCGTCGAGCTGTACGGCGAAGAGCAGGCAGGCCCGTGCCGCCTCGCCGTTGACCAGCACGGTGCACATGCCGCAGACGCCGTGCTCGCAGCCCACATGCGTGCCGGTGAGACCCAGATGGTCGCGCAGTGCGTCGGACAGGGTGACCCGCGCGGGCAGTTGGAGAACGGCAGGTGTCCCGTTGACGGTCATGCGCACTTCGACCGTGTCGTCCGCCCCCGCTTTCACCGGCCGGGGCGGGACGGGGGGCGCCGCCCCGGTACGTGCCGCTGCTTCGTTGATGGTCATGCGCTTACCTCGCCGGAGTTCTTACGGGCCCGTTTGTATGCCTTGGAAAGTTCTCTGGCGGCCAGGGTGCGGAGCAGTCGGCGCCGGTAGTCCCTGGACGCGTGGGCGTCACCGTCGGTGTCGACCATCTCCTCGACGACGGCGGAGAGCTGCTCCCCGAGCCGGTCCGCCGGCGCGTCGCCCATGCCCGTGACCGCCGCGGTGAGCTGCTCGGACACGTCGCGGGTGATCGCCTTGTCGGACACGCCGAACGCGGTCATCGTCGCTTCCGGGCGGCCACCGCGCAGGCGCACCCGCGTGGCGACTCCCGCAAGGGCGAAGTCGCCGTGCCGGCGTGCGATCTCGGCGAATCCGAAGCCCTCGTCCGCGGTGGCGACCGGCAGCCGCACGGCGGTGAGGATCTCCTCGGGGCCCAGCGCGGTGGTCATCGCCCCGCTGTAGAACTTCCGGGCGGGTACCTGCCGGGGGCCGTTGGGCCCGGTCAGTGTCAACTCGGCGTCGAGACAGCAGGCCACGGCCGGGAGCTCGGCCGACGGGTCGGCGTGGGCGAGGCTGCCGCAGACGGTGCCCCGGCTGCGCAGCTCCCGGTGCCCTACCCAGGGCAGTGCCAGGCGCAGCAGCGGAACGCTTGCGCTGAGCGGGTCCCGCTCGACGCGGCGCTGCCGTACGGTGGCGCCGATGTGCAGGTGCTCCTCGGAGCGGGTCAGCTCGTCGAGCTTCTCAATGGAGTTGATGTCGACCAGGGTGTCGGGGCGGGCGAGTCGCATGGCCAGCACAGGGGCCAGCGACTGCCCACCCGCGATGACCTTGCCGCCCCCGCTGGTTCCCGCCAGTTCGGCGATCGCGTCGGCCAGACTCGACGGACGAACGTAGGCGAACGGTGCGGCTTTCATGGTTCAGCTCACCGGCCCTGGAACTTCGGGGCGCGCTTTTCGGCGAACGCGGCGACGCCCTCGGCGAAGTCGTGGCTGGAGCGCAGCATGGAGTACGCCTTGCGTTCCAGCTCGATGCCGGAGTACAGCGGCGCGTCGACGCCCTTGTCGAGGACTTCCTTGGCGGTGCGGGCGGCCAGCGGCGAGAAGCCGAGCAGTGCGCCGACGATCCGCTCGACCTCGGCATCGAGCGCCGCACGGTCCTGGACGACGTTCGCGACCAGGCCCCAGTCGCCGGCCTGCTGGGCGTTGATGCGGGTCGCTGTCATGACGTGGTACTTGGCGCGGGAGAGGCCGATGAGCCGGGCGAGGCGCTGGGTGCCTCCGGATCCGGGGATCATGCCCAGCCGCATCTCCGGCAGCGCGAACTCGCTGCGCTCGGTGGCGATGCGGATGTCGGTGGACAGGGCGAGTTCGAGGCCGACGCCGAAGCAGTAGCCGTCGACGGCGGTGATGACCGGCTTCGGGCTGCGGGCCGGCGCGGTGATGTTCTGGCCGAGGTCGGTGAAGTCGACCGGCTCCACCTCCATGAAGCCGGCGATGTCGCCGCCCGAGGAGAAGTGCTCGCCGGCGGCCTGTATGACCACCACCTGGATGTCCTTGTCGGCGTCGATCTCGGCGAAGCGGTCGGCCATCACCTGGCGGGTCTCCATGGTGATGATGTTGAACTTGCCGTGGTCGAGGGTCAGGTAGGCGACGCGTCCGTCGTGGCCGCGGTCCAGCCTGATCTCGCCTCCGGTGAGTGCCATGGTCACAGGGTCCTTTCGCTGTCGCTGCCGTTGAGCAGCTCGTTGAGCACGTTGCCGTGCAGCGGGAGGGTGGTGATGTCCACGTCGGCCGGGGCGAGGGCGTCGGCGACCGCATTGGCGATCGCGACGGGAAGGCTCATGCTGCTGCCTTCACCGCAGCCCTTCGCACCGAGGCGTGTGAGCGGCGAGGGAGTCTCGAGGTGGTCGCTGTTGAGCTCGTACTGCGTCTCCGCAGTGGTGGGACAGAGGTAGTCCATGAACGTCGCGGTGGGCTGCCCGGCGTCGGTGTAGCGCATCTCCTCGAACATCGCGCCGCCGATGGCGTGCGCGAGCGCGCCGTGGATCTGGCCTTCGAGCAGCTGGTGGTTGAGGATCGTTCCCGGGTCGTGGACCGTCACCACCTGCTCGAGCTCGAGCTGCCGGGTCGCGGCGTCGATGCGCACGCCGACCAGTTCGGCGACGAACCCGTAGCACAGGCTCGAGTTGATCTGGTCGGTCCTGCTGGCTGCCTTCGACTGCTGGGGAGTGAAGGCGGCCTCCTCGTACAGGCGCGCGGGAGTGCCCTCGGGCAGCGCACCGGGGTCCCAGTGGACCAGTCCGGCCGCATGCCGGAAGGGAACCGCCCGCTCGGGTTCGTCACGGAGCCGGACCTGGCCCTGGCCGAGTTCGACGTCGGCCGGATCGGCACCGAGCAGGGTGGCGCCGGCGATCTTGATCGTCTCGGCCAGCTTCTCACTGGCCTCGACCAGGGCACTGGTCAGCAGAGGCGCGAACCGGGAGGAGTAGCTTCCGGAGGTCACCGTCCACGGTGTGGTGGCGGTGTCCATCTCGACCACCGGCCGCACCTGTTCCCGTGGCAGCCCGAGCTGTTCGGCGACGACGGCCTGGGCGACCGTGGCATGGCCTTGCCCCTGCGGCACAGTGCCCAGCAGTACCGACACGATGCCGTTGAGGTCGACGCTGATGCGCACGTGCTCGGTGGAGCCGGACTTACCGCGCCCGGCCTTGCGTTGCTCGGCCGGGGTGGCCAGGCCCACGTAGCCGATGTTGGTGGCCGACGGGTCGACGATCGTGGCGATGCCGATGCCGAAGTACTCGCCGCGCTCGCGCGCCTCCCGCTGCTTTTCCCGCAGCGCCTGGTAGTCGGCGTTCTTCAGCAGCATGTCCATCACGCGCTGGTAGTCGCCGGAGTCGTAGATGCCGCCGGTGGGGGTGGCGTACGGGAAGTCCTCGCGCTGTACGAAGTTGCGCTGCCGCAGCTCGGCCGGGTCGAGCCCGCACACTCCGGCGATCTTGTCCATGAGCCGTTCCAGGCCGAAGTAGAGCTGCTGGCCGCCGAATCCGCGGTTGAGGCCGGTCGGTGTCTTGTTGGTGACCACGGCGCGGGAGCGGATCTGCACGGCGTCGATCTTGTATGCGCCGGTGATGTTGCCGAAGCAGCGATACAGCGTGCTGGGCTCCGGCGGGCGCAGGTAGGCGCCGACGTTGTCCACCAGGTCCGCGCGCAGCCCCTGCACCGTGCCGTCGGCGGAGACCGCGGCCTCGAACCACATGACGCGGTCGGAACCGGCGGAGCTGGCGAGCAAGTGCTCGATACGGTCCTCGGTCCAGCGCACTGGCCGGCCGGCGTACTTGCTGGCCAGCGCCATCAGCGCCACGTAGGGGTAGATGCCCGCCTTGATCCCGAAGCTGCCGCCGTTGTCGGCCGGGATCATCAGCCGAACCCGCGAGGCGGGCACGCCGAGTGCTCCCGCCAGCACCGGCACCATGGAGAACGGACCGTGGAAGTTCGCCCAGGCCTGGACGGCGGGCCCGTCGACCTCGTCCTGCCACTCGGCGATGACCGAGTAACACTCCATCGGGGTCGAGGAGTACCGCGGGAAGCTGTACTTGCCCTTCACGATGTGGTCGGCGGCGGCGAAGACGGCGTCCACGTCACCGAAGGCGAAGGTCCGGTCGGTCGCCACATTGCTGTCGGCTCCGTCGTGCAGCCGCGGGGCCTCGGGCAAGAGGGTCTTCTCGACGTCGACCACCGGCGGCAACGGTTCGTAATCGATCTCGACGAGCTCGGCGGCATCCTCCGCGAGATACCGGTCGGCGGCCACCACGACGGCCACCGGCTCACCGACGAACCGGACCTTGTCGGTGCCCGTCGGGTAATACGGCATGGGCGTCTTGAGCGAGAGCGGGAAGGGCTTCAGTGTGGCGAGGACCTCCTCGGGTCCGATCACGGCGGCGACACCGGGGTGCCGTCGCGCCCGCTCGAGATCGACACCGCGGATGCGGGCGTGCGGATGAGGGCTGCGCACCACCGCGGCGGTGAGCGTGCCGGGCAGGGGGTCGATGTCGTCGAGGAAGCGGCCACGGCCTGTGAGCAGCGCAGGGTCCTCGATCCGTGCGGTCGGCCGGGCCGGCCGTTCGAAGGTCGTCGTCATGTGCGTCACCTGTCTGCCGCTGCGGCGCTGTCGGCCAGCGCGTGGAAGTCACCGGAATCCAGCCCACGGCGGAGGATCTTGCCCGCTCCCGACTTGGGGAGCTCGGCCACGGCGATGAGTCGTTTGGGGCGCTTGAGGGAGGGCAGTCCGGAGCGCTCGCGTACATAGGAGTCGAGTACCGCCAACGCCTGGTGGGGGGCCATGTTTTCGGCGGGAACGAAGAACGCGGTGGCGGCCTGTCCCCACCGGTCGTCGGACAGCCCGACAACGACGACCTCACTGACTGCCGGACAGCGGATCAGGCTGTCCTCGATCTCGTCCGGGTAGATGTTCTCCCCACCGGAATTGATCATGTCGTCGACGCGTCCGGCGACCCACAGGTCCCCGTCCTCGTCGGCGGTGGCGAGGTCTCCGGGGAAGTACCAGCCGTCGCGGATCGACTTGGCGTCTGCGTCGGGGCGGTGCCAGTAGCCGGCGAAGGCCTCCGGACTCTGCAGGGAGATGGCGATCTGCCCCTGCTCGCCGGGGCCGACCAGCGCGTCGGGGCCGGCGTCCGGGACCGGTTCGACCAGGCGGACCCGGGAGAAGACACCGGCCCGGCCCGCGCACCCGGGCTTGGCGATGACGTCGGGCCCCACGGTGAAGGTGTAGATCTCGGTGCTGCCGAAGTGGTTGACGAAGGAGGCCGGCTGGAGTGTCTCCGCCAGTTGCTCCACCAGCGCCGGGGTCATCGACGAGCCTGCGTAGGCCAGTTTGCGCACGGACGTGGCTTCCGCGAGGCGGCCGGTGCGCACCAGCGACCAGTAGATCGTCGGTACGAGGTAGAGGCAGCTGATGTGCTCTTCGGTGATGAGCGCGAGTGTCTCGTCGGCGTCGAAGCGCACCTGCGGAGTCCATGTGCCCGCACCGACGACGGTGGCGATGAGTGTGCGCAGCCCCATGGTGTGGAACAGCGGCATCACGCCGAGCGTCACGTCGAAGGGGGCCTGTCCGCTCTGCAGCAGGTGGGCGACCGCGGCGTGGTGCTCGGCACGATGCGTCCGCGGCACGCCCTTGGGTCTGCCGGTGGTGCCCGAGGTGTAGAGCATGACGCTGGTGTCGTGCTCGGACACCCGGACGTCGAGCGGACCGTCCGGCTGACCGGACGCGAGGCGCTCGATCGTGGCATCGGCCGGGTCGCCGGAGAGGATCCACGGCAGGGAGTCCATGCCGCTCAGTGCCTCTTCGGTGACGGCGGCGGTCGACGCGTCGCTGATCACCAGCGCGGGCTCGGCGTCGGAGAGGCAGTACTGGAGCTCGGAGGGGCTGAAGCGGAAGGACAGCGGCACCGAGACGGCCCCCAGCTTCTGGATGGCCAGGTGCAGGCTCGCCAGCGGCTCACCACCGGCCATCGAGAGCACCACCCGCCCGCCGGGGCGGACGCCGAGCTCGGCCAGGGCCCGCGCCAGCCGGTTGGTGTGGGCGTCCCATTCCCGATACGTCATCGGGGCCCTGCCGCCGACCGCCCGGCGCTGCGGGTAGCGCTCGGCCGTCCAGCGCATGACCGTGCCCAGATCCATGGCCTTCCCTCTCCCCCGAGGTGCGGTTGAGCAATGCACGCAACCGCACGCCCGGACCGTTCTATTCGAACCGTATGTTTCAGACCGTGCAGCTTGAACCTACGGTACGCTTCAGACCATGTCAACGGTCCGGCTCTCAACAACATCGTTCGTGGTCCTGGGCATGATCGCGACGCGTGGCCCTTCCACGTCGTACGACCTCAAGCGCGCGATCGGCCGGTCCGTGGGCTACTTCTGGAGCTTCCCGCACGCGCAGCTGTATTCAGAGCCCAAGCGGCTCCAGAAAGCCGGTCTCCTTGAGCTGCACCAGGAGGACACCGGGCGGCGGCGCAAGACGTACACCATCACCGCAGCGGGCCAGGCCGCGCTGGGCGAGTGGCTGGCCGAGCCGGTCAAGGAGCACTTCGAACTCCGTGACATCGCGGAGATCAAGCTGTTCTTCAGCGAGCTGGCGGAACCGCGGGACGTGGCACGGCTCGCCCAGGACCAGATCGAGCAGCACGAAAACCGGATCGCCGAGTACGAAGAGATGCAACGCCGCTACGGCCACATCGAAGAGGTCGCCAGCCGCATGATCACCCTGGAGCTCGGGCTCGGTATCGAATACGCCGCCCTGGAGTTCTGGCGCAAGGTCCGGGCGCGGGCGGAAAGCGGCGACTTCCCGAAGCCCGGCCCGACGCAGCAGTGAGTTTCCCGGTCCGCCGACGCGGCAGTCCGGGTTCCGAGGCGAGGCAGTAGCTCATCACGTGCCCGGCCCCCCGGGGAGGTTGTGGGGACGGTGGCAGCGGAGCTGCTCGCCGAGGAGGCCACCGAAGCGGCTCGGAAGGACGCGTCGTCAGCGGACCGTGCGGATACCTGAGAGTGCTCGGCGGCATGATCCGCGCCAACCGGCCGTGGCGGTTGGTGCCGGGATTGTCGAAAGCCCTGGCGGCCGCTCTCGCCGCGGGAGCCATCGCCACCGTGAACTCCACCGTCTGGAACCTGGGCGGTGCCCTGAGCACGCTGCGCCTCGTGATCGCCATGGTCGGGTCTGTCGTACTCATGACCGGCTGGCTGATCGTCGACGGGCAGCTGTGGCAACGAGCAACAGACGTCTCGTGGGAGGCGCGGCAGAGGGCGAGGCTCTACAACGCCTCGACCGTCATGACCGTGGGTATCGGGGTGCTCGTCTGCTACGGGGGCTTGATGGTCATCAACTTGGTGTGGGCTCTGTTCATCGTCAACGACCGAGTGTTCGCCTCCATGACACGTACTCCGCTGCATGCCACGGAGTACTTGGTGTTGTCCTGGTTCGTCGCTTCGGTGGCCACGGTGAGCGGCGCGCTGGGGTCCGGCCTTGAGAGCGACGAGGCGATCCGGGCAGCCGCCTACTCCAAGCGGGAACAGGAACGTCGCCACATGCTCGAACACGACCACACCTAGCTAGGTCCTGTGGAGAGTGGTCGAGGGCGTCACGCCATAGCGTTGACGGTAGTCGGCGGCGAACCTGCTTCGGTGTGTGAAGCCCCAGCGGTAGGCGACATCGGTGACGGTCACCTGGTCAGGTTCCTTACGGCGCAGCTCCTCGTGAGCACGGGCCAGTCTTATCCGGCGCAGGTAGGCCATGGGTGGCATGCCCACGTGCTGGCGGAACCCCTGTTGCAGCCGCCGTATGCTGACCTCGGCGATCTCGGCAAGGAGCGTCACGGTGAACGGACGCTCCGGGTGCGCCTCCATGGCGTCGATGGCGCGCTTGACCGGGGCAGGCCGGCAAGGTGGGGCCGGCCGCGCCAGTTCCTCGCGATAAGGGTGGTCGGCCGCCAGCAGCAGTCCGATCACCACCGCCTCGTGCAGGCGGTCGGCGACCAGCTCCTGATGGATGAGCCCCTGGGACGTCTGCGCATCTTCCGCGGCCATCCGGACCAGCTGTGCCCAGCTGCGCCCAGGACCGTGAGAGACGTCCATGGCGGGCGAAAGCCGAAGGGGCAACCGGATCGGGGCGTCGAGCAGCCGCTCCAACTGGAGCTCCAGTTCCGAGCGTTCGACCTTGACAGCGAGAAGTCGGCAATCACCGCTCCACCGGTCCAGCACCGTATTGTGGCCGGGCTGGAAGACCGCGGCCTGGTGCACTGTGGCCAGTAGTGGATCGAGGCGCCCCTGATGCCACGTCATGGACCCGGTGAGCGGCACGTCGATGTGGTAGGCCCCCAGCTCACCGAAGCGCATGCACAGGTCTGCACCGAATTGCAGAGTACCGAGCGTCACATGGTGGAGCCTGCTGATCGCGAAGTGTCCGGTGAGAACGGCTGATGGCTGGAGCAGGTCGACGACGTTGGAGTAGAAGTTCCGCCCGATGACCTGCCGGGCCTCGTCCAGGTCGTCGGTGCGAAGCTGGACCGGCTGGCCGAATTCGGCTCGTGGGGCCGGAACCTGATACATATCCTCCGTCGCTCCTCTTGCAGGACAGCGCTTGTTCGCTCATGCCCGGGGGGCCGGGGGCGGTGCTTCTCTTCCTTCAGGAACCAGGCCCGGTGCCGGTGCGTTGGGCCGGCACGTCAGCCCACCCGCTGGGGGAACACGTGGGTGATTCCGCGACGGGCGGCCCGGCCATCCTCCGGCAGCGGGCCCGGACCGGCGGCGACGCCGCGGTCCGGGCGGCACCAACGAAGCCGCGCAGCTCCCAGTCCAGCAGGCACAAGATCATCTGACATCCGTGGCAGTCTGCCGCTCCACCACTCCGGCAGTCGAGCCCCCCACCGAACTCATACTGCACCGATTCGGTTGGTTGCGTTTACAGGATCACTGCAAGTGTTAACCGGACCATGTCCTCAGGCAACAGAACTTAGGTTTCTGCCTGGGCCACTGCCCCTGCGCAGGGCTGCCGAGAGGATGCCGCTCGGTAAGCCTGCGGGCGGCGTTCCGGTTGCCCAGACCCCGCACCCGGAACGCCGCGCCCATCGAAGCAGCGGGCCGCGCGCTCAGCGGGTCGCCGGCAAAGCGGTCTGAGATGCACGGCTCGCAGCCCGGTCGGAGGGGGGCTACGACGCCCTCCCACCAGGCCCCTCGACGACGTGCTCCGCGACGTCCGCGAGTGACACGTCTCGCCCGAGTCGGCCCGTAGCCGTTAAGGGGCGGCGCCGGCGTGGACGGCAGCAGGCCGGTGGGAGGCCGAGGGAGCGGAGACCAGGCAGCTCGGGGGCGCGAGCACCGGCTGATCCTCCGTCTCGCAACGTCACGCTCGCCGCCCGTTGGTGAGACCTGCTTGAGCGCATCCGCCCAGCAGTCGGGTGGAGCAAGCACCCATGGTCCCGGCAACCGCAACGAGTCTGGCCAAGACCGAGGCGCCGTCGGCCGCCGGACCTCTTGGACGCAGCCCACCTGCTTGTGCCGCCCAGCATCACGCTGTCGGAGTACGACGACTGCTGCGCCGCCGCTGGCCTCACGTCGTTGACCGCATATGGCGGCCCCGAACGGCTGCAGTCGGACTCATGCTGACCATTGCTGACGTCGCTGACTCACCGTCATTTGACGCGGGCTGCGTCAGGGCCGTGAGCAGGGGTGGTGGTGATTGTCAGATGGATGAGGGACCGGCCTGCCCTACGAGGGCGTGTCCTGTCGATCAGCGGAGCCGGATCGCGATGGCGGCGATGACGACTTCGGCTCGGTAGATCGCGGCGCGCTCGGCGTAGCCGGTGGCCAGGCCCCGCCATTGCTTGAGCCGGTTGAAGCAGCGCTCGACCACGTTGCGGTCGTGATAGAGGTCGCGGTCGAAGCGAGGTGGTCGGCCGCGGCGCCAGCTTTTCTGATCAGTACGCTCCGGGATGGTGGCGGCGATCCGGCGTCGGCCTGCGGGTTGTCACTGGCCTGTCCGGGCGTCAGCAGGAACGACAGTGGACGGCCACGCCGTCCACAGCCAAGTGCAGCTTGGTGCTCAACCCGCCGCGGGATCGTCCCAGCGCCTCGCCGCCAACCCGCGCAACCGGCCGCGTGCCGCACCCTCCCATTGTCCGGGCCCCTGCCGCATGCTGGTGGGCCCGCCGTCCACCGGCGCAGCCGCTCATGGCAGGTCTTCCAGGGGCCGTACCGCTCCGGCAGATCCGGCCATGGCGCACCCGGGCGCACCTTCCACACGATCTCGTAGATGACCTGGCGATGATCCCGCCACCGGCCGTGACGCCCGTTGGAGCGCGGCAACAGCAGGATCCGGGCCCAGGCCGCATCCCTCACCTCACCACGACGAACCATCCGACCATGATCGAACCCCGATCCACCTCATGATCAACGGGCGTTCGGCCCCAGCCAGGGTCAGCGACGCGGCCCATTTCCCAACCGCCTGAACATTGTCAGGCGGCTCGGCTGACGTCCAGCCGCTCGGACAACGGCTCGAATCCAGCCGCCCTGTAGGTAGCGACGGCGGCAGCGTTCGCACTCGGGGTGCAGACGAGCGCGCTTGACGCACCCATCTCCTTCAGCGCCGCCGCCGCGGCGACGCTGGGGCCCTGCGCAACTGGATCGAAGCCAACCGCCGATGACGGCACACCCGGCGCTCAGGCCGCGGATACGCCCTCGACAGGGGTAGTCCACCAGGGCGCAGGACCGGCGGAAGCCGCCGCCGATGGCAGCCCGAGGGAGCCGAAAAGAGGATGATCGGATCCGCAAGAAACACCGTCTCCACGGAGGACCGATGCGCCAAAGGCACACCCCCAGCAGCAAAGCCCGCACCATACCCACCGTCGTCTCCGTTGTGTCCGCGGTGTCCGCGCTGGTCATGGCCGCTGGAACCGTGGCGGCCGGTACCCCTGCCGTCGCCCGACCGGCCGGCACCGTGACCGCCGGTACCGGGGCATCCGACACCGCCGGACCGCGTGGACGCTGCCCGCAGCTCTCCCGGCACCTGACGTGGCACGGCGACAACCGCGCCAAGCTCCAGAAGATGATCGACGAGCGGGGCGCCTGCTCGGGCCACCACGGGCCGCGTCCCGTCGCCGCGTTCGACTGGGACAACACCATCGTCAAGAACGACATTACGGATGCCACGCTCGCCTGGGCCCTCAAACACGACAAGATCCTGCAGCCCCGGAGCTGGCGCGGGACCAGCAAGTGGTTGACGGCCGCCGCCCACCGGGCCCTCACCGGGGCCTGCAGCACGTCCGTGCCCGCCGGCAAGCCGCTGCCGACCTCCAAGGACACCGGCTGCACGGACGAGATACTCGATGTCTACCTCGATGCGAAGACCTCCGACGGCAAGGCCGCCTTCGCGGGGGAGTGGAACCACCGGCGTACCGTTCCCGAGTACGTCTGGGTCACCCAGTTGTACGCCGGGATCCGCCCGGCCACCCTCACTGCGTACGCCGAGCAGGCCCGAGCCGAGAACCTGTCCGCGCCCATCGGCCACCAACAGACCGTCGGTACGCACAAGATGGCCGGCTACGTCCGCTACTACGAACAGCAGAAGGATCTGATCCGCACGCTGCGGGCGGCGGGCTTCCGGGTGTACGTCGTCTCCGCGTCCTCGGAGCCGATCGTGCGGGCCTGGGCGGGCAGGCTGGGCTTCGACCGCACGCACTCCATCGGCATCCGCAACCTCATCCAGCACGGCAAGCTGACCACCGGCGTGCGCGGCTGCGGCGACGTCCAGGATGGCCGAGGTGAGGTGCTGCCCTACATCGACGGCAAGCGCTGCTGGATCAACCAGGAGATCTTCAAGATCAAGGGCGCCGACGCCTGGAAGAAGCAGCACCCGGCGCACCGCATCGCGTTCGGCGCGGGTGACGCCGAAACCGACGTCACCTTCGTCAACGACGCCACCGGCGCGCATCTCGCCATCAACCGCAACAAGGCCGAGCTGATGTGCCGTGCGTACGACAACGCCGACCGGCGTTGGGTCATCAACCCCATGTTCATCGAGCCGTTGCCGCGCAAGACCGGCACCTACCCGTGCGCGAGCACGGCCTACACCGCGGAGGACGGCACCGGCGAGCCGGTCCGCCGCCCGGACGGCACCATCGTGCCCGACCAGGAGGACCGGGTATACAGCGGCTGAGGACGCCGACGCCGGAGCGCGGCCCGAAGGACTCCGGGACGGCTGTCCCGGCGGGCTTGACGGACTGGCTGTCGGGGCTGCGCACTGAACGGATCAGTGTGCAGCAGATCAGTGGTCTCAGCCGCGCAGCAAAGAGTTCAGTGCCCAGGTCAGGGACCTGGGCACTGAACTGTTCTCCCGACGGTCGCGGTGCCGTGAAGAGGGACGCCCTCTCGCCTGAGCGCATGACCACCACCTGCTCACCTTCAACCAGCTGGTCAGCCGCTCGACTTCGGTTCTGTCTTGCCGGGGTAGTCGTGCGTGACAATCGCCGCCGCGGGGCAGAGGAGGGGGCCGGTCGGCCCAGATCCCCCGTACAGTGAATCGCGGTGATCAGTTCAGTGCGGGTCTAGCGGGCCGAGCAGCCAGACGCCCGTTGATGTCGGCTCCTCGTTGAAGTAGTACTCCCGGATCGCTTCCAGCATCTCGTCGCGGCTGATCAGGCCGTCCACGTCGCGGTCCAGGCGGCCGAAGACCTCCCGGGCATCCGGCTCCGGCAGCCCCATCAGCGCGCCGGTCCAGCGCACCTGCTCGTCCCGGGTGAGCTTGCCGTCGGCGTCGGTGTCGGCGATGTCCATCAGCGCGTTGAGGAAAGGCACGTACCCGGCGTCGAAGGAAGCGGGGGTGACCAACAGGCCTGCCGCGAACGCCGCCTGGTATTCGGCCAAGTCGATGCGGCCGTCGGCGTTGGCGTCCGCGGCCTGGACCAGGTGCCGCCACACCTCGTCGCTGAGCTCACGCAGATGCTTGAGCTCCGGGGCGTCGGGGCTCAGGTGGAAGGCGGCCGCGAGCCGATCGCAGGCGGTCTGGAAGTCGGCCCGGTCGACGTAGCCGTCGCCATCCGTGTCGAACGTCTCGAAGCGGCGAGCGAGCTTGCGCCGCAGGAACAGGGACATGCCGGCAGATGCGTCCATGACCCCATCCTGCGCGCGGAAGCGGCCCGTCAGTAGTAGGCCCGGCAGCCCAGCAGCCGGTGCACCGCATCCCTGCTGGGGAGCAAACGACCGGGCGTGTCCGCGGCGGCCCCGAAACCATAGACAGAGCCACTGCGATCCAACTCATGCCGATGGGGCCCGCTTCGACGGGGGAGCCGGGAAGGCATCCGAGAGGGCGTGCAGGAACGCGGTGTCCGCATCGGCGGCGGGGGCGTAGTAGGCGAGTCCGGCCGCGGTCACTCCGATGGATCCGCCGAGCTGCTGTGCTGTGGGCAGCAGCCCGGAGACCGAACCGGCGGCGGGGCCGTGTACCTCGGCCAGTACCAAGGTGAACACCGACGCGGTGAAGGCGCCGAACGCGGCTCCGCCGACGGCCAGCACGGGCAGTGCCGCCTGGCGTCCCGCCGCCGAGCCGACGAGCGGGGCCAGTGCCAGGCACATCCCGGCCATCACCAGCGACGCGGCGGTGAGCACCGTCGGTCCGTGCCGGCGGGTGAGAGCGGGTGCGGCTCTGCTGCCCACAACGGCGGCGGCAGCGAACGGTGCGGAGGTCAGTGCGGCCGACAGGGCCGAGTACCCGACGGCGGACTGAAGGTGGAGGAAGCGCAGGTAGGTGAAGGAGGGCACGCCCGTGTTGCACACGAACACCAGCAGTGTGCCCCTGCGCGCCGACCGGTCACGCAGCACCGCGGGATCGATCAACGGGTCAGGCCGGTGCGGGGGGGCTCCGGACGAAGTGGCCGAGGGCGGCCACGGCCACGGCGAAACCGGCCCACGTCCACCACCAGGGCCGGCCCGCTTCCCGCCCCAGTGCCAGGGGCAGGACCAGTGCGCCGGCTCCCGCGGTGACCAGCCGCGCGCCCAGCTTGTCGACGCGGAGTCCGTCCGCCCCGCGGGTGCGGGGCAGCGCGGTCGCTCCGGCCAGCGAGGCGAGTGCCACCGGCACGGTGAGGAGCATCACCGGCCGCCAGCCGAGGCCGAAGGGGTCGGCACTGAGGACGAGGCCGCCGATCAGCGGCCCGGCCAGTGACGCGACGGCCATGGTGGCGCCGTACAGGCCGAGGGCGCGCGGTCGGCGTGTCGCGGGAGTGGTGGCCTTGATGAGCGACAGGACCTGGGGGGCGACCAGGCCGCTGCCCGCGCCCTGCACCAGCCGGGCCGTGATCAGCGATGCGGCGTCGGGGGCACACGCGCCGGCCAGCGAACCCGCGGTGAAGACCACGGTGCCCGCCACGAACGGCCGGCGGTAGCCGTACCGGTCGCCCAGCCGTGCGGCGGGGATGAGCAGGCACGCGTAGGTCAGGGTGCATCCGGCGAGGACCAGTTGCACGGCGCCAGGACCGGCGCCCAGGCCGGCCTGGATCGCCGGCGCCGCGACCTGGGCGACAGCGACGTTGAGCAGTTGCGTGAAAGTGGCGCTGAGCACCACCGGCAGCACGAGGCGCCGCTGTTCATGGCAGCAGTGCCGCTGCGAGCTCACGGGGCCGGGCGGCGAACGGGCTGTGACTGCCCGGGAGGGTGCGCACGGTGAACGGGTTGCCGGGCATGGCCCGGTCGGCTTCCGCGATCATCAGATCCTGCACGGCCGTCGGCAGTGCCCGGTCGTCCGCGCAGCGAAGGAAGGTCCGCGGGATGCGCCCCCACCGCTTGGGAGTCACGATGACCGGGGTGGTGGGGATCGCCAGCGGCAGATCGGGGCTCAGTGCCGAGCGCCAGCGGTCGAAGCGGTCCAGAGCGGTGTCGTGGTAGTGCGTTTGCCGCAGTTCCTCGGCATAGGCGGGATCCTGCGAGAGCGGGTTGATCCGCACGGCGCCCAGTTCCCCGGGGTCGCCGAGGTTGAGACTCCGGCCCCGTGCCGTGGCGTTCTCGGGCGAGCCGAGATAGTCGAAGAACCGGGGCCGCCCGGCGGGCACGAAGGCCGAGAGGTAGACGATCTCGTTGACGAGTTCGGGTGCGCGCTCGGCAGCCAGTGACGCGGGGCCGCCTCCCGCGCTGTGCGCGACGAGCACGACACGACGGTAGCGGCGGGCCTGGCGCAGCGTGTCCAGCACGGCCTCGGCGCTGTCGTCCATCGTCACGGTGGCGAGCGCGGACTTCTCGGTCAGCAGGCCCGGCTGGCCCGGCTGGAGGTATCCGGTGGGCAGTGGTGCGTCGAAGCCGTGCCCCGGCAGATCGATGGCCATGCTCGCGGCACCGAGCGCGGCGAGTGCGCGCTGCGTCGCCGCCCACTGCCCGGAGCCGTGCCAGGCCCCGTGCACGAAGACGAAGACGGTGCCTGGGGAGGAAGAATCGGTCATGACTGCATTCCATGCGACCCGGTCCCGGTCATCCACTGAAAGATCTGACAAGCTGGTCGGCGATATGTATGGAATATGACGGGAGGATGGCATGGAGGCGCGGCACCTGAGGTACGCACTGGCCCTCGCCGAGCACGAACACTTCGGCCGGGCCGCCGGTGCGCTGGGCATCGCGCAGCCTCCGCTGTCCAAGCAGATCGCCGACCTCGAGCGGGAGGTGGGCACCCGCTTGTTCGATCGCACCCGCCAGGGGGTGTTCCCGACGGCTGCGGGCGCGGCCTTCCTCTCCCGGGCGCGCAGGGCGCTCGACGAGATCAGGGCGGCCTCGGTCGACGCGGCCAGGGCAGCACGCGGCGAGACGGGCCGACTGCGCCTGGGTTTCATCGCCTCGGCGCTGCTCGAACCCCTGCCGGACGTCCTTGGCCGGTTCGGCCGTGAACGGCCCGACGTGCGGCTGGAACTGCACGAGATGGCGACCAGCCGCAGCACGGCCGCACTCGTCGCCGGCGAACTGGACGTGGCGATCGGCCTCGGCCGGCCACGGGGCGTCGGGGCCGAGCAGCTGGTATCGGTCCCGATCGGGCACGACCACTTGGTCGCGGTCGTGGGCAGCACCCACCCGTACGCGGGGCAGCCGTCGGTGGACGTGGACCGGCTGCGGCGACAGCCACTGATCGTGGCGCCGGGGGAGGACGAGCCCGCCGTCGACACCGGGCTGCGGGCCCTCCTGGGCAAGGACTCCCCGGCGCTCTCCGGCGCGACCGTCGCGAGGGACATCCACACGATCATCGGTCTCGCCGCATGTGGTGTAGGCGTCGGCCTGGGGCCCTCCCGCATGCTTGCGGCCCCACGCCGGGGCACGTGGTTCTGCGAGGTGACTCCGCGCACGCCTCTGCCCGATCTGGTCCTGTCCTTCCAAGCCCGGGACCGTTCCCCGGCACTGAACGCCTTTCTCGACGTCATCCGCACGAACTGCCCCGATGTCGGTGCCGCGCTCGACCACCGGCTCGGCCCACTGGAACCACACGAAGCCGGACCGCAAGGAGAAGGCGACCCCGACTCACCCCCTGCCTGACTTCGCCCCGCCGGACGAGTGGGAGGAGTTCACCCCGTTCCTGTGCCTCGGCACCGAGCTCCGCCGCTGCTTCGGCACCGAGCTCCGCCGCTGCTTCGGCACCGAGCTCCGCCGCACCGTCGCTACGACTCATGCTGCCGCGCTCGACGTTCCCCGCCACAGGGTGGACATCTGGCCGGTCTGCTGATCGGCCACCGCCGTTTCGGCCGGGCGCCCCCGCGCGGCGGCCGCGCGCTGGGGCCGCTCTGCCATGCGGTTCCGGTACCGCGTTGAACTCAACCGGCACCAAAGAAGACAGACACCCTGCGTACGCGAACCACACGAAGTGGACCGGAGCCCGTTCTCATGAACAAAGCCAGAGGAGAGGATCTGGTACTGCTGGCGCGCGTCCTTGGACCAGGGGTGGGGCGTTGTCCGTGGCGAGGGCCAAGCTATCCGGTGCCGTCGTCGGAGGGGCGTCGGGGCGGTGCGGCACGCAGGGCCGTGCCGTGTCGGTGGAGGTCTTCCAGGGCGTTGAGGACGACGGTGTGCTGGTGCCAGTCCAGCCACCGGCCGGCTTGCAGGGCGATGGCGTCCAAGGCGGTGGCCTGTGCCCGGGTGAGGTCCTGGTTGGGCCGGGGAAGATGGAGGGAGAACACTCCGAGGGTGTGCCCGGCAGTGGAGAGCATGGGCAGGCTGTGGGTGGTGCGGCTGCCGACCGACCAGATCATTTCGCGGGACGGTTCGCTGACGGCCGGGTCGGTGGCGACGTCGGAGGCGACGCGGGCCCGGCTCTGGGCGGCCTGGAAGCAGGAGGTGCCCTCGTCGACTACGGCGAAGAAGTCCAGGAACTCCTCACTGAGGCCGTAATGGTGCTCCATCCGCAGCCCGAGCGAGGGTTCCACGGTCTGCAGGTCACCCATCGGCGCGTCGGTGAGTGTCCGCGCTTGATGCAGCACCCGCTTCAAAACGGTGCTGCGGTTGACCTTGTCCGGCCGGTGGCCGGGCAGGAACCGCAGTGCCGGCGGTCTCCGGCCGGAGCGGCCCGGGAACCACAGGCCCTGCTCCCCGTCGGGGCGGGGCACGGACACAACGGCGGATGCCAGGGTGCGCAATTTGAGGTTGTGCCGCTGTGCGCAGCGTTTCATCAGCTCAAAGGCACTGTGCGTGTCCGGCAGCCGGTAGCGCTCCTGCACGATGCCCTGCGCCTGGGCTATCAGCGGGTGCGTGCGGACCTTGGCGCGCAGGTCCCGCACCTCACGGCGGAGCTGGTCGACTTCCTCTTGCCGGATGTCCGGTGCCGGGCGGCGCCGGGGCTGTGGGGCCGGAGCTGATTCTGTTGGTTCTTGCATGGATCTCCTCTGCCTCACGGCCGGATCGCGCCGGACGGCGACCGGGTCGCAGTGCACGAGCAACTGCAGGCCGAACCTAACCCATCCGGCGTCCCGCCCGCTGTGGCCTGGCCACCGCCGGCGGTGGCCAGGCGGCGCTCCGGGCCGAGATCGGCCATGGGACCTCAGGCGCGGTGCGTGTGCCGCTCCGCGCCTGGTCACCACTGCCGAGTGCGACCGGCACCAGCTGCCTCATGGTGGTGGCCACCGTCTCCAGGACGACGCGCTGCTGCGGGCTGAGGTACCTCAGCCTGTGCGCGGGGAGCGAAGCGTGGTGCCTTCAGCGCCCAGCCGGCACAGCCCGAGCAAGGGGGTGGGAAGCACGGGGGTGGGACCGATGAGGTTGTGGGAAGAGGTGCTGTCGTAGACGGGCCGGTAGCAGCCGGGACACAGCAGACAGTCCTCGAACTCAACTGTCGGCGGCGCGTCCGGGCCGAGCAGCGGGACAACGCGGCGCGGGTTCTCTCCGGCCTCGGCCCAGAGGCCCATCGGCCGTTCCGCCCGCCGCTCGAAGGTGACGTCCTCCTGGCCATCGACGGCGTGGACCCGGACGAGTGTTGCCGACCCCGGCCGCCGGTGACCCAAGAGTCTCCAGTGCTGCACCGGGATGCCGCTCCGGACGCGGAGGGAGCAAGATGCTCCATCCTGCCGATGGAGCAAATCTGTGGTGGAGACAGTAGACATGGATAGGTGAGAGGAGTAGCGTTTCTCTCGTACTCAGGAAGTCGAAGAGGCGCGGCAGAGACGACCTGCCGCGCACCGGAACGGCAGCGGAGTGGCGGGGCCGGAAGTGGTGGGTTCCGTGGCTGGCTGCCGGGCCGAGCGGC
>NZ_JBEYUN010000020.1:0-168389 GCF_040643545.1 Streptomyces sp. NPDC047117
GGCCTCCAGGTCGTCACCGTCGGCTCGAAGATCGGCGAGGAGACGGCCAAGCTGTTCGCGGCCGACTCCTACCGCGACTACCTGGAGCTGCACGGCCTCTCCGTCCAGCTCGCCGAGGCCCTCGCCGAGTACTGGCACGCGCGCGTCCGCGCCGAGCTGGGCTTCCAGGGCGAGGACCCGGCCGAGATGGAGGACATGTTCGCGCTGAAGTACCGCGGTGCGCGCTTCTCCCTCGGGTACGGCGCCTGCCCCGACCTGGAGGACCGCGCGAAGATCGCGGACCTGCTCCAGCCGGAGCGGATCGGCGTCCAGCTCTCCGAGGAGTTCCAGCTCCACCCGGAGCAGTCCACGGACGCCATCGTCATCCACCACCCGGAGGCGAAGTACTTCAACGCGCGATAACGCGCGGTAGCGCGTTTGTCGTCCCTCCGGAGGCCCGAAGCCGGGCCTCCGGTCGGGGACCGAAGCGTACGGACCGGCACAGTCGTACACTTATCGGTCCGGTAGCGGCCGGTCGTCTTTCCCCGCGGGAAGGCGGCCGGCCCTTTTGTCCCTCCGGGGACCCCTGCAACGGAGGTGTACGGATGACCAGCAGCATCCCCGCCGTCGGCACCCGAACGGCCGAAGGCTCCACCCTCCAGGCCGTCTTTCTCGATCTGGACGGCACTCTCGTCGACACCGAGAACTTCTGGTGGGAGGTGGAGGCAGAGGTCTTCGCCGACCTGGGGTACGTCCTGGACGAGGCGCACCGCCAGGTCGTGGTCGGCGGGCCGATGAGCCGCAGTGCCTCGTACCTCATCCAGGCCACCGGCGCCACGATCGCGCTCGCCGAGCTGACCGTGCTGCTCAACGCCCGTTTCGCCGCCCGGATCGCCCGTGGCGTGCCGCTCATGCCCGGCGCCCGCAGGCTGCTGGCGGAGCTGGCGGCGCACCAGGTGCCGACCGCGCTGGTCTCCGCCTCGCACCGCGACATCATCGACCGCATGCTCGAATCGCTGGGCGCGGAGCACTTCCACCTCACCCTCGCCGGCGACGACCTCGCCCGCACGAAGCCGCACCCCGACCCGTACCTGACCGCCGCGGCCCGGCTCGGCGTGGACCCGGCGCGGTGCGCGGTGGTGGAGGACACCGTGACCGGCGTGACGTCGGCCGAGGCGGCCGGCTGCCGGGTGGTCGCCGTGCCGTCGCTGCTGCCGATCGAGCCGACCCCCACGCGGACCGTCGTGGGCTCCCTGGAAGAGGTCGATCTGCCTTTTCTGCGGTCCCTCATCACGGAAAAGCGATGAGCCGGTACTGAGCGTCGTCGGAGGAAAGGGCGAAGGGACGCTGAGGAGCGGAGTGCTCATTTTCCGTGACTAATGCAGCCACTGAATTCCCATGCCGCCGGTTGCATTGGGATCCGTGACGTTTATCACGCCACTGCCTCTCGACAGTCGGGGGAAACGTTGTTCCAAGGGGGTGCGCGAAGGGGTTGGGCGGGGGTAAGTGTCCGGATTGATGAAGCGGCGTACGAATCGTTCCAGTGTCCGGATATCGGTCACCCCGGGAGTGTTATCCCGGCGTGATATGCGCTCAACTCTGCTGTGTCACGGACCCGCTGACCGTTCCTACTAATGTCGACGCGAGCAACACCTCTGCGCCTGATAAGGAACCCGCCGACGATGAATCGCAAGACCTTGGTGCTGCCGGCCCTGGCCGGTCTGCTCGCCCCCGTACTGGCAGCCTGCGGAAGCGGCGACAGTGCAGGTGGGGACGGTAAGGCGATCGTCGTCGGTACCACCGACACCATCGAGGCGTCCAAGGCTGCCCCGGCCCCCTTCGACCCCGTCCAGACGTACGACGTCGGCGCCTGGAACGTCCTGCGCGGCACCTACCAGACCCTGATGCGGCTGCCCCGCACCGGCACCGAGCCGGTCCCCGAGGCGGCCCGCTCCTGCGGCTTCCGCGACACCCGGAACGAGCAGTACCGCTGCACCCTCCGCGACGGCCTGACGTTCTCCAACGGCGACTCGCTGACCGCCGCCGACGTGAAGTTCTCCGTCGACCGGATGCTGCGCATCAACAACACCAACGGTCCGGTGACGCTGATGAACAACATCGACACCGTGGAGACCTCCGGCCGGCACGAGGTGGTCTTCCATCTCAAGAAGCCCGACGCCACCTTCCCGCAGAAGCTCGCCACCCCCGCCGCCGCGATCGTCGACCACAAGGTCTACCCGCGCAACGCCCTCTACAAGGGCTTCGACCTGGTCGGCTCCGGCCCGTACCAGCTCAAGGCCGAGCACAGCGGCAACCGCGTCACCAAGGCCGTCTTCACCCGCAACCCCGAGTACAAGGGGGGCATCGAGCCGCAGAACGACGAGGTCGAGATGCGGTTCTTCGACGACTCGGAGGACATGGAGAAGGCGCTGCGCAAGGGCGACATCGACCTGATGAACCGCACCCTGTCGCCGCATCAGATCGAGGGCCTGCAGAACGCCCGGGACTCCCACGTCGTGCTCCAGGAGATGCCCGGCCAGGAGATCCGCTACCTCGCCTTCAACACGGACGCGCCCGTCGTACGCAACAAGGCGGTACGCCAGGCCATGGCCCAGCTGGTCGACCGCCCCGCGCTGGTCCGCGACGTGTACGCGCACACCGGCGACCCGCTGTACTCCCTGGTGCCGACCGGCCTCACCGGCCACATCAACTCCTTCTTCAGCAAGTACGGCAACGCCGACCCGGCCGAGGCCAAGCGCATCCTGCGGAGCGCCGGCATCCGCACGCCGGTGAAGATCACCCTCGCCTACACCGAGAACCACTACGGCTCGACCACGAAGGACGAGTTCGAGGAGCTGCGGCAGCAGCTGAACAAGGGCGGTGTGTTCGACGTGAGCCTCAAGGGCGTGGGCAGCTGGCAGACGTTCCGCGAGGACTCCGGCAAGGGCAAGTACCCGGTCTGGGGCATGGGCTGGTACGCCGACATCCCGGACGCCGACAACTACCTCGCGCCCTTCATCGGCAAGGGCAACTTCCTCGGCTCCCCGTACCGCAACCGCGAGATCGAGGACCAGCTGATCCCGGCCACCCGTCAGCAGGCGGACCGCAACGCCGCGGCGGGCAGCTTCAAGCAGGCGCAGAACATCGTGGCCGACGACGTCCCCGTCCTCCCGCTGTGGCAGGGCAAGCAGTACGTCGCCGCGCGTGATGACATCACCGGCGTGGAGTGGGCACTGAACTCCTCCTCCGCGCTGCAGATCTGGGAATTGGGCCGCGGCGTCGCCGACTGACGCCGGAGCAACGGCCGGCCGGCACCCGCCAGGGCGCCGGCCGGCCCGCCCGCAGAGCGAGCCCCTCGCTCTCATCGGCCGGCGGCCTCGTCGGCAGGCAACCGCGACACCAACTGTGAGGAACGCGCACGTGAGGAAACGTGACCAGCTGCTCGCCGCCCCCTTGTGTGCGGGGCTGGCCGCAGCCCTGCTTGCCGGGTGCGGCTCGGGCGACGACGAGGGTGCCGGGGTCGGCGAACCTGTGGTCATGGGCATGACGGACACGATCCAGTCGATCGACCCGGCGGCCGGCTACGACCCGGGCTCCTGGCTCCTGTTCAACAATGTCTTCCAGTCCCTGATCAGCTTCCCCAAGGGCAGCACCACCCCCCAGCCGGAAGCCGCCAAGAGCTGCACCTTCACCGACAACAGCAGCAAGGTCTACCGCTGCACCCTGAAGGACGGGCTGGAGTTCAGCAACGGGGACGCCCTCACGTCCAAGGACGTGAAGCACTCCTTCGACCGCACCCTGCGGATCAACGACAAGAACGGCCCCGCCGTCATGCTCGCCGGCCTGGACGAGATCCAGACGCCCGACGACAAGACCGTGGTCTTCCACCTCAAGACGCCCGACGCGACCTTCCCCATGAAGATCGCCTCCGGCGCCGGCTCCATCGTCGACCGCAAGGAATACCCGGCCGACAAGCTCCGCACCGACGGCAAGGCCGTCGGCTCCGGCGTCTACAAGCTCGACAGCTACGGCACCAAGCAGGCCGTCTTCTCGGTCAACCCCTCCTACAAGGGGCCGGCCAAGGTCAAGAACTCCGGCATGACCATGAAGTTCTACGACTCCCAGACGACGCTGAAGCACGCCGTGCAGGACGGCAAGGTCGACCTCGCCTACCGTGGCCTCGCCAACAAGGACATCGCCGACCTCGACCAGGCCGTCGACAGCGGCCGCACCCAGGTCGTCGAGGGCGACAGCGCCGAGACCATGAACCTGGTCCTCAACACCAAGGACCCGGTCGCCGGCAAGCTCGGCGTCCGCAAGGCCATGGCGTACACCATCGACCGCGCCGCCCTCGTCCGTGACGTCTACCAGCGCACCGTCGAGCCGCTGTTCTCCATCGTGCCCGCCGGCATCACCGGCCACAGCACCTCCTTCTTCGACACCTACGGGTCCCGCCCGCAGCGCGACAAGGCCGAGTCCGCGCTCCGCGGCGCCGGCATCCAGGGCAAGGCGAAGCTCACCCTCTGGTCCACCCCCACCCGCTACGGCCCCGACACCGACGCGGCCCTCCAGGAGATCGCGCAGCAGCTCAACTCCAGCGGCCTCTTCGACGCCAAGGTCAAGAGCGTGCCGTTCGAGGAGTACGAGAAGGGCGTGGCTGCCGGGAAGTACCCCGTGTACGTCAAGGGCTGGGTCCCCGACTACCCGGACCCCGACAACTTCACCCAGCCGTTCTTCGGCAAGGGCAACGTCCTGAACAACGGCTACGACTCCGGGCGCATCTCCCGCGGCCTGCTCCCCAGGACCGCGGCCGAGCCCGACCGCGGCGCCGCCAAGAAGGACTACCGCGAGGTGCAGCAGATCGTCGCCGACGAGCTGCCGGTGATCCCGCTCTGGCAGGGCAAGCAGTACGCCGTGGCCCGGGACACCGTCTCCGGCCTGGAATGGACCCTGGACTCCTCGACCGTCTTCCGCTTCTGGGAGATCAGCAAGAGCTCGGAGGAGTGAGCGCGGTCCCCGACCTCGCACAGCGACTCGCCTAGCGACACGCACAGCGAAAGGCCCGGCGCGGTTCTCCCGCGCCGGGCCTTCGTGCCGACTGCCGCCCCGAGCGCTGCCGGAGCGGACGGCCTCACTGCGCGCCGGGACGCACCAGCCCGCTCTCGTACGCGTACACCGCCGCCTGCACCCGGTCCCGCAGGCCCAGCTTCGTCAGCACATGCCCCACGTGCGTCTTCACCGTCGTCTCGCTGACGAACAGGTCCGCCGCGATCTCCGCGTTCGACAGGCCGCGCGCGACCAGCTTCAGCACCTCCACCTCACGCTCGGTCAGCGTGCCGAGCGTGTCCGGCACCGGCTCCTCGCCCGACGGCAGATGCGTGGCGTACTTGTCCAGCAGCCGGCGCGTGATGCTCGGCGCGAGCATCGCCTCACCTGCCGCCACCACCCGGATCGCCTGCACCAGCTCGTTCGCCGGCGCGTCCTTCAGCAGGAAGCCGCTCGCCCCCGCCCGCAGCGCCTCCACCACGTACTCGTCCAGATCGAACGTGGTCAGCACCAGGACCTTCGCCGGGCCGTCCTTCGCCGGACCGGTGATCCGGCGGGTCGCCTCCACGCCGTCCATCCGCGGCATACGGATGTCCATCAGCACCACATCGGGCTGGAGCGCCCGCACCTGATCCAGCGCCTGCATGCCGTCACCGGCCTCGCCGACGACCGCGATGTCCTGCTCCGCCTCCAGGATCATCCGGAAGCCGGTACGCAGCAGCGGCTGGTCGTCGACCAGCAGGACGCGGATAGTCACGAACTCTCCTTCGATTGGCCTGCGGCCCCATTCTGCCCTGCCGCGGCGTCCCCGGACTGCGGCGCCGGGATCACCGGCAACGTCCTGTCGGCGGCCGGCGCGCCCGGCGCCAGCGGATACGGCGGGGGAGTGCCCCCGAACTCCGGACACACCGCCTGGTGATCGCACCAGTTGCACAGCTTCGTCGGCCGCGGCCGCCAGTCACCCGAATCCGTCGCCCGCTGGATCGCGTCCCACAGCGCCAGCAGCTTGCGCTCCACGCCCCGCAGATCCGCCTCGGACGGGTCGTACGTCAGCACGTCGCCACTGCCCAGGTAGACCAGCTGCAGCCGGCGCGGCACCAGCCCGCGCAGCCGCCACAGCACCAGCGCGTAGAACTTCATCTGGAACAGCGGGCCGTCGCTGTACTCCGGGCGGGGGGCCTTGCCGGTCTTGTAGTCCACCAGGCGCACCTCGCCCGTCGGCGCCACGTCCACCCGGTCGATGAAGCCGCGCAGCCGCAGCCCCGACTCCAGCACCGTCTCCACGTACAGCTCACGGTCGGCCGGCTCCAGCCGCGTCGGATCCTCCAGCGAGAACCACCGCTCCACCAGCGCCTCGGCGTCCGTCAGCCAGCGCGCCAGCCGCTCGCCCTCCGGATCGTCGGCGAACAGCTCCGCGAGCTCCGGACGCTTCTCCAGGAGCTTCGCCCACTCGCCCGGCACCATGGCCCGCGCGCTCGGCGCCGTACGCTCCGCCGCCGGCGCGTCGAAGAGCCGCTCCAGGACCGCGTGCACCACCGTGCCCCGGGTGGCCGCCTCGCTGGGCTTCTCCGGCAGCTTGTCGATCACCCGGAAGCGGTACAGCAGCGGGCACTGCATGAAATCGCTCGCGCGGGAGGGCGACAGCGCCACCGGGCGCGCCGCGGCCGGCGCTGCCCGTACGGCCTTCTCGGTGCTCGTGTCCATAGCCATAGACCCTACGGCCCGCCACCGACAGCATTCCGCATACCATCGACGCGGACCGCTTCGCCCTGCATGATCGTGGTACTGAGAGCGTGGTACCGAACCGGACAGGCCGGTCAGGGCGAAGGCCGCACACCGACGAGGGGACACCGTGGACGAGAGCGGGAAGCCGCAGGGCCCGCAGGACGCCCAGGAGTCCGCCGCCGCACCGGAAACCGCCGACGTACCGGCAACCGCCGACGACGGACCGCGGGACGGGGGAGCGGAGACCGGCAAGGACGTGCGTGGCGAGGACGTGCCCGAGAAGGACGTACGCGGCGGGGGCGTGCCCGAGAAGGACGTACGTGGCGAGGACGTACGTGGTGAGGACCTGCCCGAGAAGGTGACGCCCCCGCCGACCGGTGGCCGGCCCGCCGTCACGCCCGGGTCCGTCGACGGCGCCGCCAACGGACGCCGCGGTCCCGGCGGCGGCATCCTCATGGGCAAGCCCTTCGGCGTGCCCGTGTACGTCGCCCCCAGCTGGTTCCTGGTCGCCGCCCTCATCACCTGGGTCTTCGGCGGCCAGCTGGAGCGGGTGCTGCCCGAGCTGGGCGCCGCCCGCTACCTGGTCTCCCTCTTCTTCGCCGTCGCCTTCTACGCGTCCGTCCTGGTGCACGAGCTGGCGCACACCGTCGCCGCGCTCCGGTTCAAGCTCCCCGTACGCCGCATCCAGCTCCAGTTCTTCGGCGGTGTCTCGGAGATCGAGAAGGAGTCCGAGACCCCCGGCCGGGAGTTCGTCCTCGCCTTCGTCGGCCCGCTGCTCTCTCTCGTGCTCGCCGGCGTCTTCTACGGCGCGATGTACCTCGTCGAACCCGGCACGGTCCCCGGCGTCCTGATCGCCGGACTGATGATCTCCAACCTCATCGTGGCGATCTTCAACCTGCTCCCCGGCCTCCCGCTCGACGGCGGCCGGATGCTCCGCGCCGTCGTCTGGGCCGTCACCGGCAAGCCGATGACCGGCACCGTCGCCGCCGCCTGGGTCGGCCGCGCGCTCGCCGTCGCCGTGCTCATCGGACTGCCGCTGCTCACCCACACCGGGGCGCTGGGCAACGAACGCCCCGAGATCGGCGGCGTCGACTCCCTCACGGACGCCCTGCTCGCCGCGATCCTCGCCGCGATCATCTGGACCGGTGCCGGCAACAGCCTGCGCATGGCCCGGCTCCGGGCACACCTTCCCGACCTCCGGGCCCGTACGCTCACCCGGCGCGCCGTCCCCGTGGAGCCGAGCCTGCCGCTCTCCGAAGCGCTGCGCCGCGCCAACGAAGCGGGCGCCCGCGCCCTGGTCGTCGTGGACGGGCACGGCGTGCCCACCGCCGTCGTCCGAGAGGCGTCGATCGTCGCCGTCCCCGAGCATCGCCGCCCCTGGGTCGCGGTCAGCGGCCTCGCGCAGGAGCTGAAGGAGGGCATGCGGGTCCCGGCCGAGCTGGCCGGCGAGGACCTCCTGGACCACCTCCGCACCACCCCGGCCACCGAGTACCTGGTCGTGGAGGACACCGGCGAGATCTACGGCGTCCTCTCCGCCGCCGACGTCGAAAAGGCCTTCGTGGCGGCGATGGCCCGGCCTTCCTGAGAGCGCCGGAGGAGCGCCGAAGGAGTGCCGATCACGATTCCCGCAGAGGCCGACCGCGATTCCGGCCCGCCCCTCCCGGGTAACCCCCAGCCGGGGGGACGGGGGTGTTCGACCCGCCCTGTAGGCGCCGCGCCCGAATGCCCCCGGCTGCGCCGGCCCCCCGTCCCGTATGCGCCGCGCCCGGCAGCTCCCGCGCCGGGCAGCCTCCGGCCCAGGGTTCCCGCGGCTTGCTGCTGGGTAACCCCCAGCCGGGGGGACAGGGGTGTTCGACCCGCCACGTAGGCGCCGCGTCCGAATGTCCCGGCTGCGCCGGCCCCCTCCGCCCCGTATGCGCCGCGCCCGGCCGTCGCGCGGCCCTGGTACGGAGTGCTCCGCACGCCCGGTAGGCTGGTCACATGTCCGAACCGACCGGTGCCGCCCGCCGTCGCGGGCCCTTCAAGGTCGGGGACCAGGTCCAGCTCACCGATCCCAAGGGTCGCCACTACACGTTCACGCTCGAAGCGGGGAAGAGCTTCCACACCCACAAGGGAGCCTTCCCCCACGACGAGCTGATCGGCGCTCCCGAGGGCAGTGTTGTCCGTACCACCGGGAACGTCGCCTACCTCGCGCTGCGCCCCCTGCTCCCCGACTACGTCCTGTCCATGCCCCGCGGTGCCGCCGTGGTCTACCCCAAGGACGCGGGGCAGATCCTGGCGATGGCCGACATCTTCCCCGGCGCCCGCGTCGTCGAGGCGGGAGTGGGATCCGGCTCGCTCAGCAGCTTCCTGCTGCGCGCCATCGGCGACCAGGGCATGCTGCACAGCTACGAGCGGCGCGCCGACTTCGCCGAGATCGCCACCCAGAACGTCGAGCGCTACTTCGGGGGCCCGCACCCCGCGTGGACGCTCACGGTCGGTGACCTCCAGGACAACCTCTCCGACACCGAGGTCGACCGGGTCATCCTGGACATGCTCGCCCCCTGGGAGTGCCTGGACGCCGTCTCCAAGGCGCTCGTCCCCGGCGGCATCCTCTGCGCGTACGTCGCCACCACGACGCAGATGGCCCGCACCGTCGAGGCCATCCGCGAGCACGGCACCTTCAACGAGCCGTCGGCCTGGGAGACCATGGTCCGCACCTGGCACGTCGAGGGCCTGGCCGTCCGCCCCGACCACCGCATGATCGGCCACACCGGCTTCCTGCTCACCGCCCGCCGCCTCGCGGACGGCGTGGAGCCGCCGCTGCGCCGCCGCCGGCCCGCCAAGGGCGCGTACGGCGAGGACTACACCGGCCCCGGTGGCCAGTCCGCGCCCGCGCAGGAGCACAAGAGCCCGGCCCAGAAGCTGCGCGAGAAGAAGGAGCGCGAGCAGGCCGGTCAGGAAGCGCCCCCGCAGGCGGACGCCGGCGCGGAGAGCCGCGAGGACTCCGCCGAGAGCTGACCCCGTACGGCTCACCGCGAGAGCCGACTCCGTACGGCTCGCCGCCACGTACCGAACCGCACGGCGCCGCCCGTGAGTTCCCGACAGGGAGCCACCGGCGGCGCCGACGCGTTTCGGGGGCAGGGGCCGAGCCGCGGACCGGGCCTCGAGCAGAAGCACGGCCGAACCACGGGCGCCGGGCGTCCGCATGGCCGGTTCCGGTGTGTTTTTCGCCGTTCGGGAACCCCGCGTGGGGCAGCCGCGTTCCCAGGGCAAGGACCGAGTTCTTCAAGTTTTCTTCTTGGTCCGGACTTGTTGGTTCCGTGGCAGGGCATCGTGTGGAACGATGCCGGGCAACCCCCACCGCCACAGCTCTTCCCAGGAGTTATTCCGCGTGCAGTCCTTGGCAGGCCCGGACCTTCCGCACACCAGCACGACCTTCATGCAGTGGCTCGCCACCGCGACCGCCGTCGCGGGCGTGGTCGCCCTGGCCTCCCTCGTCCAGCCTGCCGGCACGGTCCCGACCGCCTCCGCCGCGACCTCGGCCGACGGCCGCCCCGCCCCCGCGGCCACCGCCCCGGACGCCCGGTCTGCGCACTACCCGCTCGACTGCGGGCCCAATCCGGTCCAGGTGACCGACAAGGTCTCGGGGGACCTCGACGGCGACGGCGGACAGGAGACCGTCGCGGTGGTGCGCTGCAAGGCCGAGATGGGCACGCCGCCCAGCGGTGTGTACGTCCTTGCCGCGCCGTCCGTCGAAGGGGCCGCGCCGCGCGTGGTGGCGACCCTCGTCGACCCCGCGGACAAGTTCAGCGTGCAGGACCTCACGCTCTCGGGAGGGGCCGTGAGCGCCACGCTCCTGGGGTACTCCAGCACCGATGTGCCGCGCTGCTGCCCCGACATTCACAAGGGCACCAAGTGGCGGTGGCAGAACGGCAAGTTCGTCCAGAGCGAAACGTCCAGCGCCGGAAGCGAACTCCCCGCTTCCCGCGGCATCTGACCCCGGCCCACCCCGCGAGGCGCCCCACCGTACGATTTCCGGCCACTCCCTGTGAGCGTCCGACCGCCGACGCGGGCCCTTGTTCCGGCCGTACGGGCCCTTGTTCCGGTCGTACGGCGCGGGCCCTTCCTCCGGCCGGCCGTCACGTGACGTCACCGACGGCCGCCGTCCCGTCCCGCCCGGCGGCCGCGGCCCGTCGCCCGCCGGCTACTCCGCGTCCGGGCCGTAGACCTCGGCCTTGTCCGACACCCGGCGCACGTGGATGCAGTCGCCGGGGCACTCCTTCGCGGAGTCCCGCACGTCGTTGAGCAGCGGCAGCGGTACCGGAGTGGTGGCTCCCTTGTCCTGGAGCAGCTCGTCGTCGGCGCTCTTCACGTACGCCAGCCCGTCGATGTCGAGCTCGAAAACCTCCGGCGCGTACTGCGCACAGATGCCGTCGCCGGTGCACAGGTCCTGGTCGATCCAGACCTCGAGCTCGGTGGCTTCTTCCTGGGCGCTCATCTCGCCTGCCGTTCCTACGTGCGTTTAACCGATGTTGACTAAGTAGTGCCAGCACTGACGGGTGTTGACCGTGTCGACGATACAACCGGTCGCTTTCGGATGTTGTCGGGTGGGTATCACCCCAGGGTGAGGACGTGCGCAAGGGTGAAGATCGGACACACCCCGACAGTCTTTTCGATCTAGGGGTTTCAACCTGCACCGGCCCAGGTAGGGTCAGGAAGCGTCCAGCTCCCCTTGGAGGAGGTGAGGACCGTGGCAGCCCACGACGACGACATCAACCGCGGCATCCGGCCGGGGCGGGGGTCTGACGACCCTGCCGGCCAGGTTGCCTATCTCGAGCAGGAGATCGCCGTCCTGCGACGCAAGCTCGCCGACTCTCCGCGTCACACGAGGATTCTCGAAGAGCGGATCGTCGAGCTGCAGACAAACCTGGCCGGCGTATCGGCTCAGAACGAGCGACTCGCCAATACTCTCCGTGAGGCCCGCGACCAGATCGTCGCGCTCAAGGAGGAAGTCGACCGGCTCGCGCAGCCGCCGGCCGGCTTCGGTGTCTTCCTGACGGCGAACGAGGACGGCACGGCCGACATTTTCACCGGAGGCCGAAAGCTCCGGGTCAATGTCAGCCCGAGCGTCGAGCTCGAAGAGCTCAGGCGTGGCCAGGAGGTCATGCTCAATGAAGCGCTCAACGTGGTCGAGGCCATGGAGTTCGAGCGCGCCGGGGACATCGTCACCCTCAAGGAGATCCTGGAGGACGGCGAGCGCGCCCTGGTGATCGGGCACACCGACGAGGAACGGGTGGTGCGGCTCGCCGAGCCGCTGCTGGACATCACCATCCGCCCCGGCGACGCCCTGCTGCTCGAACCCCGCTC
Source organism: Streptomyces sp. NPDC047117 (assembly GCF_040643545.1). Lineage (NCBI taxonomy): Bacteria > Bacillati > Actinomycetota > Actinomycetes > Kitasatosporales > Streptomycetaceae > Streptomyces > Streptomyces sp. NPDC047117. Next base: position 12,100 of record NZ_JBEYUN010000020.1, read on the forward strand.
CGGCTACGTCTACGAGGTCATCCCCAAGAGCGAGGTCGAAGAGCTGGTCCTCGAAGAGGTACCGGACATCGACTACACCAAGATCGGCGGTCTGGGCGGCCAGATCGAGCTGATCCGGGACGCCGTCGAGCTCCCGTATCTCTACCCCGATCTGTTCAAGGAGCACGAACTGCGCCCGCCGAAGGGCGTCTTGCTCTACGGCCCGCCCGGCTGCGGCAAGACACTCATCGCCAAGGCGGTCGCCAACTCCCTCGCCAAGAAGGTCGCCGAGGTGACCGGCAAGCCCGCGGGGAAGAGCTTCTTCCTCAACATCAAGGGCCCCGAGCTCCTCAACAAGTACGTCGGCGAGACCGAGCGGCACATCCGCCTGGTCTTCCAGCGGGCCAGGGAGAAGGCCAGCGAGGGCACGCCCGTCATCGTCTTCTTCGACGAGATGGACTCCCTCTTCCGCACCCGTGGCTCCGGGGTCAGCTCGGACGTGGAGAACACCATCGTCCCGCAGCTGCTCTCCGAGATCGACGGCGTGGAGGGCCTGGAAAATGTGATCGTCATCGGTGCCTCGAACCGTGAGGACATGATCGACCCGGCGATCCTGCGTCCCGGCCGTCTCGACGTGAAGATCAAGATCGAGCGTCCGGACGCCGAGGCCGCCAAGGACATCTTCTCGAAGTACCTCACCGACCGGCTGCCGCTGCACACCGACGACCTCTCCGAGCACGGCGGGTCGCCGAAGGCCGCGGTCAGCGCCATGATCCAGTCGGTCGTCGAGCAGATGTACGCGGAGTCCGAGGAGAACCGCTTCCTGGAGGTCACCTACGCCAACGGTGACAAGGAAGTCCTGTACTTCAAGGACTTCAACTCCGGCGCCATGATCGAAAACATCGTCGGACGCGCCAAGAAGATGGCCATCAAGGCCTTCCTCGAACAGAACCAGAAGGGCCTCCGGGTCGCCCACCTGCTCCAGGCGTGCGTGGACGAATTCAAGGAGAACGAGGACCTCCCGAACACCACCAACCCCGACGACTGGGCCCGCATCTCCGGCAAGAAGGGCGAGCGGATCGTCTACATCCGCACCCTCGTCACCGGCAAGCAAGGCGCGGACACCGGCCGCTCGATCGACACGGTGGCGAACACCGGTCAGTACCTGTAACACCGCTCACCGGCTGCGGATGTCCCAGGCGGGGCGTCCGCAGCCGGACGCATTTCCAGGGGTGGGACGCGCCCTGGAGGGGACCCGGCGGAACAGGGAAAACCGGACTGGAGCAATGACTGTAATGATCTCCCCAGCGCCGCATCGGCGTTCTAGGCTCTTCGGTACCGCCGCACCACTCAGTGCGGAAGCGGGGACCGCATACGGACCGGAAGCGCAGCGGTACTTGAGCGCCGACCCCAGCAGGGGGCGCCGCCGGGCAAGGAGGGCCGCATGACCGTACGGCGAGTAATGGGCATCGAGACGGAGTACGGCATCTCCGTCCCCGGCCACCCGAACGCCAATGCCATGCTCACCTCGTCCCAAGTCGTCAACGCCTACGCGGCGGCGATGCACCGGGCCCGACGCGCCCGGTGGGACTTCGAGGAGGAGAACCCGCTGCGGGACGCCCGCGGCTTCGACCTCGCACGTGAGAATGCGGACGCCAGCCAGCTCACCGACGAGGACATCGGCCTGGCCAACGTCATCCTCACCAACGGCGCGCGGCTCTACGTCGACCACGCGCACCCCGAGTACAGCGCCCCCGAGGTCACCAACCCGCGCGACGCCGTGCTGTGGGACAAGGCCGGCGAACGCATCATGGCCGAGGCCGCCGAGAAGGCCGCCCAGGTCCCCGGCGCCCAGCCGATCCACCTCTACAAGAACAACACCGACAACAAGGGCGCCTCCTACGGCACGCACGAGAACTACCTGATGAAGCGGGAGACCCCCTTCTCGGACATCGTGCGCCACCTCACCCCCTTCTTCGTCTCCCGCCAGGTCGTCTGCGGTGCCGGCCGGGTCGGCATCGGCCAGGACGGCCACGAGCACGGCTTCCAGATCAGCCAGCGCGCCGACTACTTTGAGGTGGAGGTGGGCCTGGAGACGACGCTCAAGCGGCCCATCATCAACACCCGCGACGAGCCGCACGCCGACGCCGAGAAGTACCGCCGGCTGCACGTCATCATCGGCGACGCGAACCTCTCGGAGATCTCCACCTACCTGAAGCTGGGCACGACGGCGCTGGTCCTCTCCATGATCGAGGACGGCTTCATCAACGTCGACCTCGCCATCGACCAGCCCGTACGCACCCTCCACCAGGTCTCGCACGACCCGTCGCTGCAACAGCTCATCACGCTCCGCAGCGGTCGGACGCTCACCGCCGTACAGCTCCAGATGGAGTACTACGAGCTGGCCCGCAAGTACGTCGAGGAGCGCTTCGGCGCCGACGCGGACGCGCAGACCAAGGACGTCCTCAGCCGTTGGGAGGACGTGCTCGGCCGGCTGGAGAACGACCCGATGAGCCTGTCCGGCACGCTGGACTGGGTCGCGAAGCGGGAGCTCATGGAGGGCTACCGGCGCCGCGACAACCTCGACTGGGACGCGGCGCGGCTGCACCTGGTCGACCTCCAGTACGCCGACGTACGGCCCGACAAGGGCCTCTACAACCGGCTGGCGGCGCGCGGCAAGATGCAGCGCCTGCTGACCGAGGCGGACGTGGAGAAGGCGGAGATCAAGCCGCCGGAGGACACCAGGGCCTACTTCCGGGGCCGCTGTCTGGAGCAGTACGCGGACGATGTCGCGGCCGCCTCCTGGGACTCCGTGATCTTCGATCTGCCCGGCCGTGACTCCCTCCAGCGGGTCCCGACACTGGAGCCGCTGCGGGGCACCCGGAACCACGTCAAGGAGCTCCTGGACCGCTGCCGCACGGCGGAGGACCTGGTCCGGGTACTGAGCGGCGGCTGAGGCGGTAAAGACGCGTACGGGCCGCTCACGGCCTGATGAGAGGCCCGATCGTGACCGATCCGGCGCCCGCCGGGCGGCTGAAAGGCCCGCCCGGCGGGAATCATCGAAGTGGGTCCCGGACGTTGAGGGAAAGTGCAGGGCCGATGTCGGACCCAGCTTGTAAGGTCTGATCTTGACAGTCACATCGAGCGGGGCGAACCGAGCGGGGTGAGGGATATGGCGACCAAGGACACCGGCGGCGGACAGCAGAAGGCGTCGCGCACCACCGAGGAGGTCGAGGAGCAGACTCAGGACGCGGAAGCGTCCGAGGACCTCAAGGAGCGCCAGGAAAAGCTGTCGGACGACGTGGACTCCGTGCTGGACGAGATTGACGATGTCCTCGAGGAGAACGCTGAGGATTTCGTGAGGTCATTTGTCCAGAAGGGTGGCGAGTAATCCCTAGATGTCCGAATTGCATCACGAGAAGAACTGCTCACGATGCAGACGGACGTTGTCGTCGGGGGCATTCGCCAGCAACAAGTCGATGCGCGACGGCCTGCAGGCGTACTGCCGGGAGTGCTCCGCGGAGTACTACCGGCAGCGCCAGGCGGCCAAGGGGCGGACGGTCCGCGAGAAGATTCCTGTGCCTCGCGGATCCAAGCGGTGCCCCCAGTGCGAGGAAGTAAAGCCGCACGACCAGTGGGAGCAGAACAAGTCGTCGTCGGACGGCTGGGCAAGCTACTGCCGGTCGTGCCGAGCCGAGCGGAATCGCGAGAGCTACTTCCGACGCAAATACGGCCTCACCGAGGCCGAGCGGGATGCTCTTCGCGCCGAGACGAAGGGGCTCTGTCCCATCTGTCTCGCGGCTCCGGCCGTGCATGTGGATCACGATCACGATACGGGTAAGGTCCGTGGCGTGCTGTGCTTCAGCTGTAACGCAGCGCTTGGGCAATTCAAAGATCGGCCGGACGTCCTGAGGCGTGCGGCCGAGTATCTGGAAGGAAAAGTGTGGAAGCCAATACTCGAAGCACCGGGCGTCTACCGTCTGCCTTCCTGACGCCTGGATCCTCCTCGTTCATGGACTTTCTCAGCGAGCACTCGCCGGAGCTGCTGCCGGGGAACCGGCCGTTGCCGCCCGTGCAGGGGGCGATCGAGGCGCCGCACGGCACGACGATCGTCGCGGCGACGTTCTCCGGGGGCGTCGTGCTGGCCGGTGACCGTCGCGCGACGATGGGCAATGTCATCGCGCAGCGGGACATCGAGAAGGTCTTCCCGGCGGACGAGTACAGCGCGGTCGGCATCGCCGGCACCGCGGGCCTGGCCGTCGAGATGGTCAAGCTCTTCCAGCTGGAGCTGGAGCACTACGAGAAGGTCGAGGGCGCGCAGCTGTCCCTGGAGGGCAAGGCGAACCGCCTGTCGACGATGATCCGCAGCAATCTGGGCATGGCCATGCAGGGTCTGGCCGTGGTGCCGCTGTTCGCCGGGTACGACATCGACCGCGAGAAGGGCCGTATCTTCTCGTACGACGTGACCGGCGGGCGTTCGGAGGAGCGGAACTACGCCGCGACGGGCTCCGGTTCGGTCTTCGCGCGCAGTGCTCTGAAGAAGCTGTTCCGGGACGACTTCTCGGAGAACGACGCGGCGACCGCTGTCGTGCAGGCGCTGTACGACGCCGCGGACGACGACTCGGCCACCGGTGGCCCGGACATGGGCCGGCGGATCTATCCGATCGTCACGGTGATCAATGACGAGGGCTTCAAGAAGCTCACCGAGGACGAGGTGTCCGAGATCGCCCGTGCCGTCCACGAGCGGCGTATGGAGCAGCCCGACGGCCCGCGGGCCGCACTGCTCTGACGTGACGACAGCGGATGACGGATCCGGAGGGGCTTTCGCCGTGAGAGAGCCATTGACAGAAAGGGACGGATAGCCGGTGTCGACGCCGTTCTATGTCTCACCCCAGCAGGCCATGGCCGATCGCGCCGAGTACGCCCGCAAGGGCATCGCGCGCGGACGCAGTGTTGTCGCCCTGCAGTATGCCGACGGCGTCGTTTTCGTCGCCGAGAATCCTTCCCGTGCACTGCACAAGGTCAGCGAGATCTATGACCGGATCGCCTTCGCGGCGGTCGGTAAATACAACGAGTTCGAGAACCTCCGGATCGGTGGTGTGCGCTACGCCGATCTGCGGGGGTACACCTACGACCGTGAGGACGTGACGGCGCGCGGGCTGGCGAACACCTACGCCCAGACGCTCGGTGCGATCTTCTCCAGCGCGGGCGAGAAGCCGTACGAGGTGGAGCTGCTGGTCGCCGAGGTGGGTCCCACCCCGGAGGACGACCAGATCTACCGGCTGCCGCATGACGGTTCGATCGTGGACGAGCACGGTTCGGTCGCGGTCGGTGGTAACGCCGATCAGATCAGCAGCTATCTCGATCAGCATCACCGGGACGACATGACGCTGGGCGAGGCGCTGAAGCTCGCCGTGGAGTCGCTGTCGCGGGACAACAACGGTGGTGAGCGGACGCTGACCGCCGAGCAGCTGGAGGTCGCGGTCCTGGACCGCAAGCGGCCGCAGCAGCGGAAGTTCAAGCGGGTGCTGGGCCGTCAGCTCGCGCGGCTGCTGGAGTCGGACGGTGCGGCCGCGACGCCGGCCACCGAGTCCGATGCCGAGGGTGAGGCCGAGGAGGGTTCCGACTCGGAGAGCTGAGCGCCGCTCGCGTACGTTCCGCGCCGCCCCGGTGGGTTGTTTCCCGCCGGGGCGGCGCGGTGTGCGCGGGGCCCGGAGAGGTCCCCCACGGGCATCCTGACAGTGCGTCAGGAGCGCGGCTCGTCCGGCGGGGGCGGGGCGGTCGAGTCGCGGGTGACCAGTTCGACGGGGAGGGTGGTGGGCGCGGCGGCCGGCCGGCCGGCCAGGACGTCGATGAGGGCGCGCATGCCGGCGGCGCCGAACTCCTCGGCGGGCAGCCGTACGGTCGTCAGTTCGGGTTCGACGGCGGTGGCCAGCGCGAGGTCGTCGAAGCCGGTGATGGAGACGTCCTCGGGTACGCGCAGGCCGAGGCGGCGGGCGGCCTTGCAGGCACCGGCGGCGAGCAGGTCGTCGTCGCAGACGAGGGCGGTGGGGCGGGGGCCTGGGGCGGTCAGCGCGGCGTGGGCCGCGTGCAGTCCGGCGTCCACGCTGAGCGGTGCGGGCAGGCGGTGCAGGGCGGCGCCCGGTACGGCTTCCACGGTCTCCGCGAGGGCTTCGGCGCGGAGGTGGAAGGTCCAGGAGTCGACGGCGGCGGCGAGGTGGGTGAGCCGGCGGTGGCCGAGGTCGAGCAGGTGGTGGGCGGCGAGGCGGGCGCCGTGGGCGATGTCGAGGTTGACGGTGGCGGCGGCGGGGGTGCTGTTCGGGTCGCTGTCCAGCATGACGAGGGGGAGGCCCTCGCCGTAGAGGGCGGTCAGCGCGTCCGCGGCCATGGAGGAGGCGATGACGCCGTCGAGGGTGGCGCGGGCGGAGTCGAAGGGGTCGCGGGCCGGGCCGATGCCTTCGGGGGAGGGGTAGAGCACGAGGCCGAAGCCGCTGTCGGCGGCGATGCGGGCGGCGCCGGTGTAGACGCGGGCGAAGAATTCGGTGGTGAGGGCCGGGACGACGAGGAGGGCGGTGCGGGTGCGGCCGAGGCGGAGGCTGCGGGCCGCGAGGTTGGGGCGGTAGCCGAGTTCGCGTGCCGCGGTGCGTACGGCGTCGGCCTTGGCCGCGGAGACCCGGCCGCGCCACTTGTCGCCGAGGACGAGGGAGACGGCGGCCTGGGAGACGCCGGCGGCCCGTGCCACGTCCTTGCTGGTGACGCGGGGTGCTTCGGGCGGCGTGTGCGACCGGGTGCTGTGTGTCCCCGCGTCCGGCGTTCCGGTGCCTCGTGCCGCCGCCCCCTGTTCGGTCACTGGTGTGGCTGCCCTTCGTGCGGCGGTGCTGTTGTGGTGTGCGCGGTGGACCCGCGGTCAGCGGCCATGGTACGTATGACGGAACACGTTATACGTAACACTTGACGGTGGGCACCCGGCCCCGGCGGCCGGCGGAGAGGGGCGGACATGGCCGCGGGTTACGCGGAGCTGCTCAGGACGCGCCACGCGGCGCGGCTGCTGGTCGGCACGTTGGTCGGACGGCTGCCGAACGCCACGGCGGCGCTGGCGGTGGTGCTCTTCACCCGGGCGGAGGGCGGCAGCTACGCCCTGGCGGGGGTCCTCTCGGCCGTGTACGGCCTCTGCAACGCCGTAGGGCAGCCGCTGCTGGGCCGCGCGGTGGACCTGTGGGGCCAGCCGCGCGTCATGCTCCCCTCGGCCGTCCTGTCGGCGCTGGGCATGGTCCTGCTGGCCGCGGTCGGCATCGACCCGGTGTGGCCGGCGTACGCGGCCATGGTGGTCGCCGGGTTCTTCACGCCGCCGCTGGAGGGCGGGCTGCGGGCACTGTGGCCGGGCGTCCTCAAACGCCCCGAGCGGGTGCACGCGGCGTACGCACTGGACGCGGTGGCGCAGGAGGTCATGTTCGCGGTCGGCCCGCTGCTGGTGACGCTGAGCGTCGCGGCCTGGTCCGAACGGGTCGCGCTGCTGGTCATCAATGTCCTCGGCGTGCTCGGCGCGCTGTCGGTGGTGGTCTCGGCGCCGTCCCGCGAGTGGCGCAGCGCGCCGCGCGAGGCGCACTGGCTGGGGGCGCTGCGCTCCTCCGGGATGCTGGTCCTCATCGGGTCGTTCTTCTTCGTGGGGCTGGCGCTGGGGTCGATCGCGGTGGCGGCGGTGGCGTACGCCGATACGCACGGCGGCGGAATGGTCTCCAGCTACCTTCTCTCCGCGCTGGGCGCGGGGGCGCTGGTCGGCGGTGTGGTGTACGGGGCGCGCGAGTGGCCGGGGGAGCCGGAGCACCGGTTGCGGGTGCTGATCGGGCTGCTGGCGCTCGGGTATCTGCCGTTGTCCCTGGCGCCGGGGGTGGCCGGGATGACGGCGCTGACCGGGCTGGCGGGTGTGTTCCTGGCGCCGGCGCTGGCGTGCGCGTTCATCGTGGTGGACCGGCACGCGCCGGGCGGCACGGTGACGGAGGCGTTCTCGTGGCTGGTCACGACGTTCGGGGTGGGGGCCGCTGTGGGTACGTCCGTGGTGGGGCCCGCGGTGGAGCTGGGCGGCGCGACGGCGGGTTTCGCGGTCGCGGGCGGCGGTGGCGTGGCCGCGCTGGCCGTGATGGTGGCCGCGCGGCGTTTTCTGCTGCCGTCCGGGATTCGGACGGGTGGCGTCCAGGCGGAAAATGATCGGAACGGTGCCGTCGAACCCGGTTTCAGAGCTGGCCATCAGGCGTAATGTTCAGTCATGGACCGCCGCATTTTCGGGCTGGAGAACGAGTACGGCGTCACGTGTACGTTCAGGGGACAGCGCCGCCTGTCTCCCGACGAAGTGGCGCGGTACCTCTTCCGCCGTGTCGTGTCATGGGGCCGCAGCAGCAATGTCTTCCTGCGGAACGGTGCCCGCCTGTACTTGGACGTGGGATCGCACCCGGAATACGCAACTCCCGAGTGCGACAACGTGACCGAGCTGGTCACCCACGACAAGGCCGGCGAGCGCATTCTCGAAGGCCTGCTCGTCGACGCCGAACGCCGCCTGCATGAGGAGGGAATCGCCGGAGACGTCTATCTCTTCAAGAACAACACCGATTCGGCGGGAAACTCGTACGGCTGCCACGAGAACTACCTCGTGGCACGGCACGGGGAGTTCTCCAGGCTCGCGGACATCCTCATTCCGTTCCTGGTGACCCGTCAGCTGCTGTGCGGTGCCGGAAAGGTGCTGCAGACGCCGCGCGGTGCGGTGTACTGCGTGAGCCAGCGCGCCGAACACATCTGGGAAGGGGTCTCCTCCGCGACGACCCGCTCCCGGCCGATCATCAACACCCGCGACGAGCCGCACGCGGACGCCGAGCGCTACCGCCGGCTGCACGTCATCGTGGGTGACTCCAACATGTCCGAGACGACCATGCTGCTGAAGGTCGGCGCCACCGACCTCGTGCTGCGCATGATCGAGGCGGGCACGGTGATGCGGGACCTGACCCTGGAGAACCCCATCCGGGCGATCCGCGAGGTCAGCCACGACATCACCGGTCAGCGCAAGGTGCGGCTGGCGAGCGGCCGGGAGGCCTCGGCCCTGGAAGTCCAGCAGGAGTACTACGAGAAGGCGGTGGACTTCTGCGACCGCCGTGGCATCCGTACGGGCACCGTCGAGCGGGTCCTGGAGCTGTGGGGCCGCACGCTGGAGGCGATCCGGGACGAGCAGCTGGACCGGGTCGCGACGGAGATCGACTGGGTGATGAAGTACCAGCTGATCGACCGTTACCGCGCCAAGAACAACATCACCATGTCCCACCCGAGGGTGGCGCAGATAGACCTCGCGTACCACGACATCCACCGCCGTCGCGGGCTGTACTACCTCCTGGAGAAAAAGGGCCAGGCGGCGCGGGTGTGCAACGATCTGAAGATCTTCGAGGGCAAGTCCGTGCCGCCGCAGACGACACGGGCCAGGCTGCGCGGCGATTTCATTCGCCGGGCCCAGGAGCAGCGCAGGGACTTCACCGTCGACTGGGTGCATCTCAAGCTCAATGACCAGGCGCAGCGCACGGTGCTGTGCAAGGACCCGTTCCGGTCCGTGGACGACCGGGTGGAGAAGCTCATCGCGGGAATGTGACGCCTTCCGCGGCACGGCGGTGTGTCAACGGCCATTGGGCCGGTGCACACCGCCGTGTTGTCTCTGGAAAAGGGGCGGCGTTCGGCTCGTGGCGCGGAGGGGTTCAGGTCGTAGAGTGGCGGGCATTGCCCACCTACCCCTCTAGCCCGAGTTGGACTGATGAAGCTCACGAAGAACACCCGCCGTGCCGCGGCCGCGGCGATCGCCGTGCCCGTCCTGATGTTCACCGCCGCGTGCGGGTCCGATGACGACTCCGCCGATTCGGGCGTCGTGAAGGTGGACGGCAAGGCCGGCGAGCAGCCCAAGATCAGCGTGCCCAAGGGCGCCAAGCCGTCGGAGAAGACGGTCGTGAAGACGCTCCACGAGGGCAAGGGCGCGACCGTGAAGAAGGGCGACTTCGTTCGGCTGGACTTCATCGGGCAGACGATGAAGGGCCAGTCGCTGGGCAGCACCTGGTCCAAGCAGCCGGGTGCCAAGGAGCGGGCGCAGGTCGTCGGGGAGGTCGGCCAGCCCTCGCAGATGCTGCCGTCGCAGGTGATGGAAGAGGCGGAGGGGAAGAAGGTCGGTACCCGCTTCGAGATCGAGGGCACCGCCAAGTCGATCATCGGCGACCAGCTGAACCCGCAGGCGGGTGTGAAGGCGGGCGACGGCCTGGTCTGGGTCGTCGACATCGTCAACGCCAAGAAGGTCGACAAGAAGGCCGCCGCCAAGGGGGAGCAGGCGGCGCCGGAGGCCGGTATGCCCGAGGCGAAGGACAACGGGCAGAAGCCCGCCACTATCACGGTCCCCAAGGGCGAGAAGGCCCCCAAGGACACCAAGGACCAGGTGCTCATCAAGGGTGACGGCCCGAAGGTGAAGGCCGGTCAGGGTGTGATCGCGCAGTACACCGGTGTGAAGTGGGAGGACGGCAAGATGTTCGACTCCTCCTGGAAGCACGGTGGCGCCACCGCCTTCCAGATCGGCACCGGCCAGGTCGTGAAGGGCTGGGACAAGGCGCTGGTCGGCAAGAACGTCGGCGACCGTGTCCTGGTCGTCGTGCCGCCGAAGGACGGCTACGCCGCCAGCCCGCAGTCCGGGCTGGCGAAGAACACGCTGGTCTTCTCGGTGGACATCATCGGCGCCGTCTGAGGCCGTCCGCGGGCCGCGATGATCACTGCGTCGTCATCTGCGAGACTGTCCGGCGTTGTAGAACGATTCGTTCGTAGGAGCACATACGTGAGCATCGACAAGCCCGAGATCGACTTCCCGGAGGGCCCCGTGCCCACCGATCTGGAGATCGTGGACCTGTGGGAGGGTGACGGGCCGGTCGCCAAGGCGGGGGACAACGTCTCCGTCCACTACGTCGGCGTCTCCTTCAGCACCGGCGAGGAGTTCGACGCGAGCTGGAACCGCGGCAAGCCGCTGCAGTTCCAGCTGGGCGCCGGACAGGTCATCGCGGGCTGGGACCAGGGCGTGCAGGGCATGAAGGTCGGCGGCCGCCGCCGGCTGACCATTCCCGCGCACCTGGCGTACGGCGACCGTGGCGCCGGTGGCGGCCGCATCGCCCCGGGTGAGACGCTGATCTTCGTCTGCGACCTGGTCTCGGTCTGAGGACGCGACGCCGGGGCCGGCCGAGCCCGGTCCGGCGCTGATTTTCGCCCACGCGGACACCGTGTCCGGACGCCGGTTACGTCCTTGTGCGGCGCCGGCACGGCGCGTGGCGCGAGTATTGAGGGCCCATGCCCCCTCGGGGGTATGGGCCCTCGGCTTTTGAAGCGGCTCTCGGTAGCGGTACGGTCATCGGTCGGGAGCTAGAGAAAGGGCGTCGATGGCCATTGCCAAGGCCGAGCGGCTGATGAACCTGGCGCTGTGCCTGCTGGGGACCCGGCGCCCGCTCACCAAGCGGGAGTTGCGCGGTTCCATCGAGGCGTACGTCGAGGCGTTCGGCCCGGGGGACACCGTGGCCGGCGCGGGCGACGAAGCGTTCAATCGCATGTTCGAGCGGGACAAGGACGACCTGCGTGAGCTCGGCATGGTCATCGAGACCGTCGAGGGGCTGGACGGTGAGACCGGCTACCTCGCGCGCCGCGACTCCAACCGTCTTCCGCCGATCACGCTGGACGCCGAGGAGGCCGCGGCCCTGGGCCTGGCCGCCAAGATCTGGCAGCAGGCCCGGCTCGCGGGCGCGGCCAGCGGCGCGCTCCAGAAGCTGCGCGCGGCCGGCATGCCGCTGGCGTCGGAGGACGAGGGCCCGTACGACCCGGCGCAGCCGCACAGCGCCCTGGAGCCCCGCATCCCCGCCCACGAGGCCGCCTTCGAGCCGCTGATGCTGGCCTGCCGTGACCGCCGGCCGGTCGTCTTCGACTACCGCAAGGGCAACGCGGCGCGGCCCGAGCAGCGCCAGGTGGAGCCGTGGATCCTGGAGTGCTGGCGCGGCCACTGGTACCTGGCGGGCTGGGACCGCGACCGCAAGGCCGAGCGGGTCTTCCGGCTCTCCCGCATCACCGGCAAGGTCCGCTCGCGCGCCGGGAAGTTCACCGCCGAGGTGCCCGACCACGTGACCGTGCGGGAGACGGTGGAGAGCTGGGCGGGCGAGACCGCCACCGGCACCGCCCGCATCAGGCTGCGCGCCGACCACGGTTACCCGCTGCGCGCCCGCGCGCTGTCCGTGCGCGCGACGGGCGACGGCTGGGACGAGCTGGAGATCCCGTACGGGCACGGGCTGGACGCCTGGCTGGTGGAGCTGGGCCCGGACGTGATCGTGCTGGAACCGGCCGAACTGCGGGCCGACGTGGTGGACCGGCTGCGTGCCGTGGCCAAGGGCTGAGGGGGAGCGACCGGACCATGGCGACGAATGCCATCGACCAGACCCGCCGGATGCTGTCCCTGGTGACGTACCTGCGTGAGCGCCCCGGCGCCCACGTCAGCGACGTGGCCCGGGCCTTCGGCATCACCGAGGACGAGCTGATCGCGGACCTCGACGTGCTGCCGATGTGCGGTACGAGCTTCCGCGGCGGCGACCTGCTGGACATCGACACCGACGGCGACCGCATCTGGTGGCACAACCCCGACGACGTCGCCGAGCCGCTGCGGCTGGCCGCCGACGAGGCGACCGCGCTGCTGGTGGCGGCGCGCGCGGTGGCCACCCTGCCCGGCCTGCGCGAGGGCGACCGGCAGGCGCTGCTGCGGGCCACCGCCAAGCTGGAGGCCGCGGCGGGCGAGGCGGCCGGCGCCAGCTCCCGGCTCTCCGTCACCTTCGAGTCCGAGGGCGGCGTCTTCGCCGACGTGGACCGAGCCATCGCAGAACGCCGCCGGCTCTGGCTGCGCTACTACTCACCGGCCCGCGACGAGCTCACCGAGCGCGAGGTGGACCCCATCCGCCTCTTCACCATCGGCCACACCTACGTCGAGGCCTGGTGCCGGCTGTCCGAGGCGCGCCGCACCTTCCGGCTGGACCGGGTCGCCGAGATCAAGCTGCTCGACGCGCCCTCGGACCCGCCGCCGATCGAGCTGCGGGACCTGTCCGAGGGCCTGGTGCAGCCGGCCGCCGAGGACCCGGAGGTCGTGATCGAGGTGGGGCCCGGCGGCCGCTGGGTCGCCGAGTACTACCCGCACGACACCGCCGAGGAGCTGCCCGAGGGGGGCCTGCGCATCACCCTGCGTACGCCGGACCCCGCGTCGCTGCGGCGGCTCGCGCTGCGGCTGGGCCGGGACGGTCGGATCGTGGCGCCGCAGGAGCTGGCGGACAGCGCGCGGGACGCGGCGGCCCGGGCGCTCGCCGCGTACGGCGGCTGAGCGGGCGGCCCGGAGCACACGGGACAGTCGAGAAACAGCAGGGGAGCTGTGAGTGCGATGACGACGGTGCCGACACCGGCCGCGCCTGTGGTCTTCAAGGCCGCCTGTCCGGACTGCCGGGGCCGCTTCGAGCTGGCCTCGGACGCGCTGCGGCTGGCGATAGGCGGCAGCCGCCGCACCACCTTCTACTCCTTCACCTGCCCCGACTGCGGCTCCGCCGTCCGCAAGCCGGCCGGCGAACGCATCGTGGAGCTCCTGACCGGCGGCGGCGTACGGACGCTGCGGCTGCACACGGGGTGAGGAGGCGGGCTTCGCGCGTGCCTCCCCCGGGTAATCCCCCGGTGGGGGCACGGGCTCGTTCGATTCGCCCCGTAGGCGCCGGTAGGCTCGCCCCATGCTCTGGCCCATGATCGCCATCGCCATCGCCCTCGGCTTCCTCGGCCTCGCCGTCCTCGGTGTGCTCGCCGTCCGCGTCTTCGTCGAGGTACGCAGGCTCGCCCGGCAGGTGGAGCACGCCTCGCGCCGGATCCAGCAGGCCGCACAGGACCTGGAGCGGGCCGCCGGGCCGCTCGCCGGCAACGCCGGGGCAATGGCCGGAACCCGGCGGGAGACGGTCTGAAAATCGTCCGCCCACGGGCGGTACGCTGCTGGATGCGGGTCGACGAACGAGGCGCGGCCCGCAATCGGGAGTATGCACGGGGATTGCCGCCGGTTAACCCCCGCGCGTTACGATCGCTGGCAGCACGGCGAAACGGACGCTTGTCCGACCAGTCGGGCAGCCCCACCCCAGCCGCCTCGGTGAGAAGGTAAACACTTATGTTCACTGGAAAGATCGGCGCTCCCGAGATCATCCTCATTCTCGTCGTCGTCATCCTTCTGTTCGGAGCCAAGAAGCTCCCCGAGATGGCCCGCTCCCTCGGCAAGTCGGCGCGCATCCTCAAGAGCGAGGCGAAGGCGATGAAGTCCGAGGGCTCGCAGTCGCAGTCCGCGCCGTCCGACCCGCCGAACGACGCGCAGGGCGAGACGCCGAAGACGATCCAGGCCTCGCCCGGTGACGTGAACAGCTCCCGCCCGGTCGCCGAGCCGACCGACAGCACCACCAAGCGCTGATCCAGGGCCGACTGAGGCGGCGGCCCGGTACCGCTGCCCGCCGCACGAGATGAGGACGTGGGTTGCTCAAGTCTGCCCCCGACAAGGAAAAGAAGAACAAGGACCCCGAGGGGCGGATGCCCCTCGCGGAACACCTGCGTGAGCTCCGCAACCGGCTCGCGAAGGCCGTGCTGGCCATCGTGGTGACGAGCGTCATCGCGGCGTTCTTCTACCAGGACATCATCAACGTCATCACCAAGCCGGTGCTGCAGACGGTCGGGTGCGACCTGTCCTTCTCGGAGCTGGCGCAGAAGCAGGGCGGTGAGACCTGCGCCCGCATCGTGATGATGGACCTGCTCGGGCCCTTCACCTTCGCGCTGAAGGTGTCCCTGATGGCGGGCATGATCCTCTCCTCGCCGGTCTGGCTCTACCAGCTCTGGGCGTTCCTCGCGCCCGGTCTGCACCGCAGTGAGAAGAAGTACGCGCTCAGCTTCGTCGGCGCCGGCTTCCCGCTCTTCCTGGCCGGCGGCTACTTCGCGTACAACGTCCTGCCGACCACGGCCAAGGTGCTCATCGAGTTCACCCCGCCGGGCGTCGACAACCTCGTGACGCTGGAGAAGCTGCTCGACCTCGTCACGCGGATGATCGTCGTCTTCGGCCTCTCCTTCGAGCTGCCGCTGCTCCTGGTCCTGCTGAACATGGGCGGCGTGCTCACCGGCCGGCGCATGCTCGGCTGGTGGCGCGGAATGATCATGGGCATCACGGTCTTCGCGGCGGTCGCCACGCCCAGCGTCGACCCGGTGTCGATGATCCTGCTGGCGGCCCCCATCGCCGTCCTGTACTTCGCCGCCGTCGGCATCTCGCTCATGAACGACCGCCGCCGGGCCCGCGCGGTCGCCGCGGGCCCCGCCGACGACGAGGCGTCCGAGCTGGACCTCACCCCCGAGAGCATCGGCGGGATCGAGTCCGTCGACGCGCCGCGGGCCCTCCCGGAGCAGTCCGTGAACGGGCACGAGCTGGAGCGGCGCCGCAACGACATGGACGACATCACGTAACGCGTCCGCCCCGGTACGGGGTGTGCGAGGGCCGGTTCCGGGGTGGGACCGGCCCTCGCCGCGTTTTTGGGGTGCGGAGGATCGCGTGGCATAAAGATCGCGTGACTGTCAGAGGTGGCCGGTAGTCTCGTAGACACGATGACCGAGGACATGTCCCCTGCTGAGCGCTATGCCGCCGCGCGTACTCGCGCGGCCGAGCAGGCCACCGCACTCTTCCCTTTCAAGGAGATGTACGACTTCGCGCTGGACGCGTTCCAGATCGAGGCGTGCGAGGCCCTTGAGGCCGGCAAGGGTGTGCTGGTCGCCGCTCCCACCGGATCCGGCAAGACGATCGTCGGCGAGTTCGCCGTCCACCTGGCCCTGGAGCAGGGCCGCAAGTGTTTCTACACCACCCCCATCAAGGCTCTCTCCAACCAGAAGTACCAGGACCTGGTCAAGCGGTACGGCGCCGAGAAGGTCGGCCTGCTGACCGGCGACAACAGTGTCAACGGCGACGCCCCGGTGATCGTGATGACCACCGAGGTCCTGCGGAACATGCTGTACGCGGGCTCCCAGGCGCTGAACGGCCTCGGCTATGTGGTCATGGACGAGGTGCACTACCTCTCCGACCGCTTCCGCGGCGCCGTCTGGGAAGAGGTGATCATCCACCTGCCCGAGTCCGTGACGCTGGTGTCGCTGTCGGCGACCGTGTCCAACGCCGAGGAGTTCGGCGACTGGCTGGACACCGTACGCGGCGACACCGAGGTGATCGTCTCCGAGCACCGGCCCGTGCCCCTGTGGCAGCACGTCCTCGCCGGCCGCCGGATGTACGACCTCTTCGAGGAGAAGGAGGGCGGCGAGCCCGGCCGCGGCAAGCGCGAGGTCAACCCCGACCTGGTGCGGCTCGCGCGGATGGAGAACAGCCGCCCCACCTTCGGCCGGGACAAGCGCCGCGGCCGGAACAACCTCCGGGAGGCGGACCGCGAGCGGGACCGCCGCCAGCGCAGCCGCATCTGGACGCCCAGCCGCGCGGAGGTGATCGACCGGCTGGACAACGAGGGCCTGCTGCCCGCGATCACGTTCATCTTCAGCCGGGCCGGCTGCGAGGCGGCGGTGCAGCAGTGCCTGTACTCGGGCCTGCGGCTGAACGACCAGGCGGCGCGGGAGAAGGTCCGCAAGATCGTCGAGGCCCGTACGGCCGGCATCCCCGACGAGGACCTGCACGTCCTCGGCTACTTCGAGTGGCTGGAGGGCCTGGAGCGCGGCATCGCGGCGCACCACGCCGGCATGCTGCCCACCTTCAAGGAGGTGGTCGAGGAGCTGTTCGTGAAGGGCCTGGTCAAGGCCGTCTTCGCGACCGAGACCCTGGCGCTGGGCATCAACATGCCGGCCCGCTCCGTGGTCCTGGAGAAGCTCGTCAAGTGGAACGGCGAGCAGCACGCCGACATCACCCCCGGCGAGTACACCCAGCTCACCGGCCGGGCCGGGCGCCGCGGCATCGACGTCGAGGGCCACGCGGTGGTGCTGTGGCAGCGCGGCATGGACCCGGCCGCCGTCGCGGGCCTGGCGGGCACCCGTACGTACCCGCTGCGCTCCTCCTTCAAGCCGTCGTACAACATGGCGGTCAACCTCGTCTCGCAGTTCGGCCGGCACCGTTCGCGGGAGCTGCTGGAGATGTCCTTCGCGCAGTTCCAGGCCGACAAGTCGGTCGTCGGGATCTCGCGGCAGGTGCAGAAGAACGAAGAGGGCCTGGAGGGTTATCGCGAGGCGATGACCTGTCACCTCGGCGACTTCGAGGAGTACTCGCGGCTCCGCCGGGATCTGAAGGACCGTGAGACGGAGCTTGCCAAGCAGGGCGCGGCGCAGCGCCGTGCCGCCGCGGCCGCGGCGCTGGAGAAGCTCAAGCCGGGCGATGTGATCCACGTGCCGACGGGGAAGTTCGCGGGCCTGGCGCTGGTGCTCGACCCGGGCATGCCGTCCGGGCGGACCAACGGGCACCGCGGATACCACGCCGAGGACGGTCCGCGGCCGCTGGTGCTCACCGCGGAGCGGCAGGTCAAGCGGCTGGCGTCGATCGACTTCCCGGTGCCGGTGCAGCCGCTGGACCGGATGCGCATCCCCAAGTCGTTCAACGCGCGCAACCCGCAGTCGCGCCGGGACCTGGCCTCCGCGCTGCGGACCAAGGCCGGGCACATCCCGCCGGAGCGGCACCGCAAGAAGCGGTCGCAGGCCGCCGACGACAAGGAGATCGGCCGCCTGCGTGCCGCGCTCCGCGCGCATCCGTGCCACGGCTGCGACGAGCGCGAGGACCACGCGCGGTGGGCGGAGCGGTACCACCGGCTGCGGCGGGACACGCGGCAGCTGGAGCGCCGTATCGAGGGCCGTACGAACACCATCGCGCGTACCTTCGACCGGATCTGCGCGCTGCTGACCGAGCTGGACTATCTGCAGGGCGACACGGTCACGGACGAGGGGCGGCGGCTGGCGCGGCTCTACGGCGAGCTGGACCTGCTGGCGAGCGAGTGCCTGCGCGACGGCGTCTGGGAGGGCCTGTCGCCCCAGGAGCTGGCCGCGTGCGCATCGGCGCTGGTGTACGAGGCGCGGCAGGCGGACGACGCGGTCGCGCCGAAGCTGCCGTCGGGGAAGGCGCGGGCCGCGCTGGGCGAGATGGTGCGGATCTGGGGGCGGCTGGACGCTCTGGAGGAGGATCACCGGATCAACCAGGCGGAGGGCGTGGGCCAGCGCGAGCCGGACCTCGGCTTCGCGTGGGCGGCGTACCAGTGGGCGTCCGGCGTCGGCCTCGACGAGGTGCTCCGCGAGGCGGAGATGCCGGCCGGCGACTTCGTCCGCTGGTGCAAGCAGCTGATCGACGTCCTCGGCCAGATCGCGGCCGCCGCGCCGGAGGGCAGCACGGTCACCCGCGCCGCCCGCAAGGCGGTGGACGGGGTGCTGCGCGGCGTGGTCGCGTACTCGTCGGTGGGCTAGGTCCGGTCTCCCTCGGCACCGCGGTGTTGCGCGTCGGCGACGGCGAGCGCGGCAGCGCGGTGCCGTTCGCCTTGCCGCGTGCCCGGCGGACCCGGGCGCCGGGCGCCGTTCACGGTTGCCCGTCCGCCAGGGTGGGGGCGATTTCCGTGCGGGAGGAGCAGCCGAGTTTGCCCAGGATGTGTTCGACGTGGGCGTCCGCGGTGCGCTTGGAGATCACCAGGCGCTCGGCGATCTCCCGGTTGGACAGGCCCTGGCCGACCAGATCGGCGACCTCCCGCTCGCGCCGGGTGAGGCCGTTGCTCGTCTGCCGTTCGTCGTGCGCGGGCACCATCGTGCCGGGGAGGTCGGCGTCCGCCTCGGCGAGGTCGACCGCCGTCTGGACGGGCAGCTCGGCGCCGACCCGCCGCAGCCGTTCGAAGCGCGCTTGCCCCAGTGCTTCGGCGGCCTCCGCCCGCGCGCGGACGTAGGCGTCGACGAGGGTCGGCACGCCGAGCAGGACGGCCGACAGGTCCTCGCCGAGCTGCTCGGCCGCGCCCACGAGCCAGGCCGCGCGACCGTGGCGTTCCTGGCCGACGGCGAGCCAGGTCAGGATGGCCAGGCAGGCGGCCACCCCGTCCTTGTCGGCCATCCGGTATTTCTGCCGGACTCCGGTCCGTACGACGGGGGAGGCCGCCGCGATGTCCCCGGCGCGCCAGTGCGCGAGGCCCTGTGAGATGAACACGTAGCCGCGGACCCAGCTTTCGCCGGGATGTTCGGCGAGGAGGTCCTGGGCCTCGGCGGCGAGTGCCAGTGCCTTGTGCGGGTCGCCGCCGATGGCGTGCGCGATGCCGTAGTCCATCAGCGCCTTCGTCAGACCGGGGCCGTCGCCGAGGCGCTGGAAGCGGGCGCGGGCTTCCTCGAAGGCGGGCACGGCGGCGTGGACGTCGCCGTGGAGGATGCTCTGCATCGCCGTGTACTGGGTGGCGTGGGCCAGCAGCCGCTCGTCGCCGAGCCGTTCGGCGAGGGCGAGGGAATCGCTTGCCGCCGCGCGCGCCGCTTCGTGGTCGCCCTGGCGGACGGCGTACCAGCACAGCAGACGCAGCGCGTCCGCGCGCTCCGGTACCGGCTCGGGCACCTGCTCCAGGCACCGTGACAGCCATCGGCGCCCTTCACGGAAGTGCGACCCGAAGCCCCAGTAGTGCCCGAGGGAGACGGCGAAGGCCAGCGCCTCCCGGGCGTGCCCGGCCCGGAGACAGGCGTATTCGAGGGCGGCCCGCACGTTGGCGCGCTCGCGGTCCACCGTCCGGAACAGCTCCACCTGTTCGCTGCTGCACCAGTGGTCCTCGAAGTGCCGCGCCAGCGTCCGGTAGTGCGCCAGGTGCCGCTCCCGGCAGGCGGTCGCCTCGTCGGCGCCGAGGCCTGCCAGCCAGTCGGCACCGTACTCGCGGATGGTGTCGAGGAGGCGGTAGCGGACCTCCTCGCCGTCGGCGCCGTCCAGGCGGATGACGACCGACTTGTCGACGAGCCCGATGAGCGTTTCCACCACCCGGTGGGTGGCGAGCGTGCCGCCCCCGCACACCGCCCGTACGCCGGCCAGGTCGAAGGAGCCGGCGAAGACCGACAGCCGTGCCCACAGCAGCCGTTCGGCGTCCGTGCACAGCTCGTGGCTCCAGCCGATGGCTGTGCGGAGGGTCTGGTGACGGGCCAGTGCGGTGCGCCGGCCGCCGGTCAGGACCCGGAACCGCTCCTCCAGCAGGTCCACCAGCTGCGTGAGCCCCACCGCCCGCAGCCGGACCGTCGCCAGTTCGATCGCCAGCGGGATGCCGTCCAGGCGGCGGCAGAGCGTCTCGACGTCGGGGCGGGTCCGGTCCGTGAGGGCGAAGCCCGGGGTGGCGGCCGCGGCGCGCTGCGTGAAGAGTTCGACGGCCGTGCCGAGGGGCAGGGGCGGCACCGGGAAGACGTGCTCGCCCGGTACGTCGAGGGGCTGGCGGCTGGTGGCGAGGACGGTCACTCCGGGGGCCGCGCCGAGCACGATGTCCGCGAGCATCGCGCAGGCGTCGACCAGGTGCTCGCAGGTGTCCATGATCAGCAGCAGCTGCCGGTCCTGGAGGTGGTCGACGAGGGCGTCCAGTGGTTCGGCAGTGGACTGCGGCGGGACGCCGAGCAGCGTGCAGAGGGCGTTGGGCAGCAGTTCGGGGTCGCGCAGCGCGGTCAGCTCGGCCACGCAGAGGCCGTCGGCGAAGTCCTCCCGGACTGCGGCGGCCGCCCGCAGCGCGAGCCGCGTCTTGCCGACGCCGCCGGGCCCCAAGAGGGTGACCAGCCGGGCCCCGGCCAGCAGCCCGCGCACCTGAGCGAGTTCTTCCCTACGGCCGACGAAGCCGGTCAGCTCGACCGGGAGGTGGGCACTGCGCCGCCGGAACTCAACCGCCATGTCACCCGTCCCATGTGCCGACAGCCGGGGCGCCATACGGTACGCGGCGCGGGACACCCGGGAGGGCGGAACGGCGGTGCACCATCCGATGGGGGACCGGAACCGGGGACGCGGTGGCGCGGACACCGGCGCATCGGTTTCCCCTCGCGCCGGTGTCCGCTGCCGTGCGCGCTACGTTCCCGCCGTCGCGGACGCCGCCGGCGCCGTCCCCGCGGTACGGGCTCCCGGCGTACGGCTCCGTGCCGCCCGGAGGGCTAGGAACAGCAGGACGCCGATCGGGGAGAGCAGGACGGTCAGGACCAGCAGCGGGCCCATGACGAGCGAGTGGATGCCGAGGCGGCGGGCTTCGCGGTACATCCACTGGCCGAGGAAGAGGTCCCAGGCGATGACCTGGGCCCAGATCGCCGCCGCGCCGCCGTCCACCGTCATCAGGTCCTGGAACGAGCCCAGTTCGGGGCTCGACACCGCGGCCCAGAGCCGCGGGAGGACCGGTACGGCCAGCGCCAGGTAGACGGCGAGGACCGGCACCAGCGGCAGTGGCGAGGCGGCGACGCGGTCGGTCCACCGCCGGCCGGGCGCGAGGATCAGCAGGGCCCAGAAGGGCGCCGCGAGCCAGAAGGCGAGGTCGAAGAGGAAGCCGGTCATGCGGTGAGCTCCTGGGAACGGGCCGGGATGTCGGTGGTGTCGTCGTACGGGCGGGCCGGGGCGCGCAGCGCGGCGTACGTGCCGAGGGCGGTCGCCGCGAGCAGGGCGGCGAGGGCGCCCAGCGTCGGCGCGTCCGGGCGGAGGAGCGGCCGGCCGCGCAGGGCCTGCCAGGTCAGCAGGGCCAGCAGCCCGGTGTGCAGGCCCGCGGCGGCCAGGACGAGCCGCAGTCGTACCCGCTCGGCCCGCAGCCGGGGTATTCGGCGGCCGAGGGTGTCGAGGGCGAGCAGGAAGAGGGGCAGGGCCTGCAGTGCGTGCATGCCGACGAAGTGCGGTATGCGCAGGTCGCCGCCGGTGGTGCTCCAGCCGGTCAGCGGCATGGCGGGGCCGCCGTCCGGTACGCCGACGCTGTGCGCGCCGAGGGTGTCCCGCAGGCCCTGCGCCGCGGTGGCCTGCTGGTCGGGCGTGGGCATGGTCATCAGTGCGCCGAGTGCCAGGCCGGCCAGCGCGATCAGTGCGCCGAGCCGGACGGCCCGGGTGGCGGCGCGGTCGGCGGCCGGACCGCCGCGGAACTGGAGCGCGGCGATCACCAGGGTGGCGAGCCACAGGACGACGATGGTCGCGCCCATGACCTGGAAGAGCGCCGCGTCCAGCGGGGTGGCGGTGTTGAAGTGGCTGCGCCGGCCGCGGACCGTCTGGCCGATGACGACGGCCATCTCGACGGTGCCGGTCACGACGATGACCGTGCCGGCCCACCGGCCGGTACGGCTTCGCGCCGGGGACCGACCGAGCATCCAGGCGAGCGTCAGCCCGTAGAGCGCGAAGGAGATCGAGAACTTCAGCGGCTTGAGCCAGATCGGCGCGCCGACCAGCATCCGGTCGTCGGCCACGAGCCCGATCGCGGAGACGGCGGCCAGGGCGACCATGGCGAGCGAGAACCAGGTCAGTGGCGGGTGCGGTGAGGCTGCCGGACGCAGTGCGGGCAGGAGTGGAGCGGGCATGAGTGACCCCCGTCATCGTCATGTCGCGAGAATGGATAGTGGCACTCGCCGCTATCCGATAGTGCGACTATCTATGATGAGGGGGCGATCCGGCAAGACCTGAAGGGAAGTGAACGGCGCGTGCGCATCGGCGAGTTGAGCCGGCGGACCGGGGTGGCGGTACCGACGATCAAGTACTACGTCAGGGAGGGGCTCCTCCCGGCAGGCCGCCTGACCAGCCCGAACCAGGCGGACTACGACGAGACGCACGAGCGGCGGCTGCGGCTGGTGCGCGGCCTCCTGGAGGTCGGCGGGCTCTCCGTCTCGGCCGTGCGCGAAGTGCTGGCCGCGGTGGAGGACACGGACCGGCCGGTGCACAAAGTGCTCGGTGCGGCGCACAACAGCCTGACACCGCCGCCGGGCGCGGAGTCGGAGGAGCTGGTGGGGGCGCGCGAGGCCGTGGCCGCGCTGATCGAGCGGCGGGGGTGGCAGGCCGCGGCCGACCATCCGGCGGGCGAGGCGCTGGCCGCCGCGCTGGCCACGTTGCGGAGCCTGGGGCACGGCCGCTTCGAGGAGATGCTCGACGTCTACGCCGACGCCTGCGAGCGGATAGCGACGGCGGACCTGGCCTACGTGGGCGCCGTCGCGGAGGTGGAACGGCTGATCGAGAGCGTGGTCGTGGGCACCGTCATCGGCGACGCCGTGCTCTCGGCCATGCGGCGGCTGGCGCACACGGACGCCTCGGCCCGCATCTACGGCGAGTAGGCCATCTGACGGGGGAAAGGCCGTCCGGCGCACGGCAGAGGCGCCCGCCGGTGGGCGGGCGCCCAGTGGGGCGCGGGGCGGCGGGCTGTTCCGGACCGCGCTGCGCCAGAAGGTGCGCGATCCGTCGCCCCGGGGTCAGGAGGCGGCTGCCGGCTTCTCCTGCTCGGCCTCGACCGCCTCGTTCCACTCCTTCTTGGAGGCCTGCCAGCCGTCCTCGTCGTGGCCGCGGCGCCAGTAGCCGGAGATGGAGAGGTCGGCGCGCGGCACCTCGCGCTCGACGCGCAGCAGCCGGCGCAGCTCCTTCACGAAGCCCGCCTCGCCGTGCACGAACGCCTGGACGCGACCGGGCAGCCACTCCGTCCCGCGGACGGCCGCCACCAGCCGCTCGCCGACCGGCTCGTCGTTGCGGTGCAGCCAGACGATCTCCGCGCCGGCCGGGGCCCGCAGCTTCTGCTCCTCACGGGCGTCCGGCACCTCGATGAAGGCGCGCACCACCGCGTCCTCCGGCATCCGGGCGAGCGAGGCGGCGATGGCCGGCAGCGCGCTCTCGTCGCCGGCCAGCAGGTGCCAGTCGGCCGAGGCCTCGGGCACGTACGCGCCGCCGGGGCCGAGCAGGCGGATCTCCTCGCCGGCCTCGGCCTGCTGGGCCCACGGCCCGGCCAGGCCCTGGTCGCCGTGGACGACGAAGTCGATGGTCATCTCCAGGGTCTGCGGGTCCCAGGCGCGCACCGTGTACGTCCGGGTGCGGGGCCACTGGTCGCGCGGGAAGTCCGCCCGGATCTGCGCCATGTCGAACGGCTCCGGGTAGGTCACGCCCGGCACCGGGAAGAGCAGCTTGACGTAGTGGTCGCTGTACTCGCCGGCCTGGAAGTCCGCCAGGCCCGCGCCGCCCAGCACCACCCGCATCATGTGCGGGCTGAGGCGCTCGGTGTGGACCACCCGGGCGCGGTAGGTGACGGCCTTCTTGCGCGCGGGACGTTCGGCGGGACGGTCTGCTGCCACGATGGGCCCCCTGGACGTACTGAGAAATAAGTTAGGTACACCTAACCTAACAGCACATCATGAGAGTACGCCGAGGACGCGCTGGAGCGAACCGCCCAGCCCCCACCGGCCGGCCAGCTCCTCCAGCGTGGCCGGATCGGCCGGCTCCTTCGGCACTGCCGGGTCGAAGTCGGGCAGCGCGACGTCCCTGGCGACGCGGACGACCTCGGGGGCGACCTCCAGGTACGGGCGGGCCTCGGCCAGCCGCTTGCGCTGCGTGGGCGTGAGCTTCGCCGCCGGGTCGTCGACCGCGGCCATGATCCCGGCCAGGTCCCCGAAGGACGCCAGCAGCTTCGCCGCGGTCTTCTCGCCGATGCCCGGCACGCCCGGCAGGCCGTCGCTGGGGTCGCCGCGCAGCGTCGCCAGGTCGGCGTAGCCCGGGCCGTCCACGCCGTACTTCTCGCGGAGCCACGCCTCGTCGGTGAGCTGGAGGGTGCCGACGCCCTTGAGGGGGTAGAGCACGCGGACGCCGCGGGCGTCGTCGACGAGCTGGTAGAGGTCCCGGTCGCCGGTGACGATGTCGACAGGGCCGGCGGCCCGGGTCGCGAGGGTGCCGATGATGTCGTCCGCCTCGTACCCCGCCGCCCCGACGCGGGCGATGCCCAGCGCGTCCAGCACGGCCTCGATCACCGGGACCTGCGGCGAGAGCGTGTCGGGGATCTCCTCGGCGTCGGGCTCGGCGGAGCCCTCGGGGGCCTCCTCGGCGACGCGGTGCGCCTTGTACGTCGGGATCAGGTCCACCCGCCACTGGGGGCGCCAGTCGGCGTCCATGCAGGCCACCAGGTCGTCCGGGTGGTGGTCCTGGAGGAGGCGGGCGATGAAGTCCAGCAGGCCGCGGACGGCGTTCACGGGCGTGCCGTCGGGGGCGCGGACCGAGTCCGGCATGCCGAAGTAGGCACGGAAGTACAGCGAGGCGGTGTCGAGAAGCATCAGGCGTCGAGTCACACGCCGATGATGCCGCACCCCACTGACAACCCCTGACGTGCGGCTCCGTCACCGTGGGTCGCGTCTGGGTCGCGAGCGGGCGTGTCCGGGTCGCAAGTGACGCCGTGTCAAACCTGTGACCTTTGTGAGCCGTGTCACTGATGTGTTTGGTGTGAATAGAGGGGGGCAGGCGCGCATCCGGAGCGGAACCGGTAAGGGATTCAACTTTCTCTTTCCGGCGCAGGCGGCCCGAAGCCGTGCTGCTCCACGGCCCCTCCCCAGCCTTTCGGCCTGGGGATCACCCATGGCTGGGACGGGCCGTACCTTGGTTCAACTCGAGAGGTGTATGTGTCCAGGCTGCAAGCCGAGCACCTGTACAAAGTGTTCGGCAGACGACCCGATGACGCCGCGCGGAAACTCGAAGCCGGGGCGACCCGCGACGAGCTGCGCGCCGAGGGTACGACGGCAGCGGTGATCGACGCGTCGTTCACCGTGGACGAAGGCCAGATCTTCGTCGTCATGGGTCTGTCGGGTTCCGGCAAGTCCACGCTGCTGCGCATGCTGAACGGGCTGCTGGAGCCGACTGCGGGCAGTGTGCGGTTCGACGGCCAGGACCTGACCACGCTCAGCCCGAAAGAGCTGCGCCGGGTCCGTTCGCAGAAGATCTCCATGGTCTTCCAGCACTTCGCGCTCTTCCCGCACCGCAGCGTGCTGGAGAACGCCGCGTACGGCCTGGAGGTCCAGGGCGTGCCGAAGGCCGAGCGGAAGAAGCGCGCCCTTGAGGCGCTGGAGCTCGCGGGCCTGAAGGGCTGGGAGAAGTCCTGGCCCGACGAGCTGTCCGGCGGTATGCAGCAGCGTGTGGGCCTGGCCCGTGCGCTGGCCACCGACGCCGACCTGCTGCTGATGGACGAGTCCTTCAGCGCGCTGGACCCGCTGATCCGCCGCGACATGCAGGACCAGCTGCTGGAGCTGCAGAAGACGCTGAAGAAGACCATCGTCTTCATCACCCACGACCTGAACGAGGCCATGCGGCTCGGCGACCGGATCGCCGTCATGCGCGACGGCCGGGTCGTCCAGAACGGCACCGCCGAGGACATCCTCGTCCGGCCCTCCAACGACTACGTCGCCTCCTTCATCCAGGACGTCGACCGCACCCGCGTGCTGACCGCCGGCGCGATCATGACGGACGTGGCGTCGGTGCTGGGCGGCAAGGACGCGGACGGCGAGGAGATATCCACCGCCGAGCGGTTCCGTGCCGCGGCGCCCGCCACGGTCACCGAGGACACCCCGCTCGTCGACCTGTTCGCGCCCTGCTCGGCCAGCACGGTCCCGGTGGCCGTCGTCGACGCCGCCGGCGAGCTCGTCGGCGCCGTGCCCACGCAGCGGCTGCTGGCCGTGCTCGGCGAGGCCGAGGCGGACACCGCCCCCGCTGCCGGAGCGCCCGCCCAGCAGGCCCCCGCGGACGCGCCGGTGGACGAGAAGCCCGAGGACGAGAAGCCCGAGGACGGCAAGTCCGCTGACGGGAAGACGGCCGACGCCCCCGCGGCCGAGAAGGCCGGGGACGACAAGTCCGCCGGCGAGAGCAAGGTGATCGCCGGTGCCTAGGATCGAGATCGGCTCCTGGGCCGACGCCGCCGTCGACTGGCTGCGGTCGAACGTCGCCTGGCTCTTCGACGCCATCACCCACGTGCTCAACACGGTGTACGGCTTCTTCCACATGGTGCTCGCCGCGCCCGAGCCCCTGATCCTCGCGGGCATCCTCGCGGTGCTCGCCTGGTGGCTGCGCGGCTTCCTCGCCGCCGCACTGACCTTCCTCGGCTTCGCGCTGAT
The DNA here is from genome assembly GCF_040643545.1 of Streptomyces sp. NPDC047117. Classification (NCBI taxonomy): domain Bacteria; kingdom Bacillati; phylum Actinomycetota; class Actinomycetes; order Kitasatosporales; family Streptomycetaceae; genus Streptomyces; species Streptomyces sp. NPDC047117. The sequence continues at coordinate 39,178 of NZ_JBEYUN010000020.1, forward strand.
CGACTCGATCGAACAGTGGGGCGCCACCATGGAGAGCCTCTCCCTGGTGCTGGTGGCCTGCCTGGTCATCGTCGTCATCTCGGTGCCGCTGGGCATCTGGGCCGCCCGCAACCGTGCGGTCAGCGGTGCGGTGCGCCCGGTCCTGGACCTGATGCAGACGATGCCGGCGATGGTCTACCTCATCCCGGGCATCCTCTTCTTCGGCCTCGGCGTGGTCCCCGGCATCGTGGCGACCATCGTCTTCGCCATGCCGCCCGCCGTCCGCATGACCGAGCTGGGCATCCGGCAGGTCGACGAGGAGCTGGTGGAGGCGGCCGACGCCTTCGGCACGCACCCGCGCCGCACGCTCTTCCGCGTGCAGATCCCGCTCGCGCTGCCCACGATCATGGCCGGCATCAACCAGGTCATCATGCTGGCGCTGTCCATGGTCGTCATCGCCGGCATGGTCGGCGGCGGCGGTCTGGGCTCCTCCGTCTACGACGCGATCAGCTCCGTCGACGTGGGCCTGGGCTCCGAGGCCGGTCTCGCGGTGGTCATCCTCGCCATGTACCTGGACCGGATGACCGGCGCCCTGAACCAGCGGGTCTCGCCGCTCGGCCGGCGCGCGCTGGCCAAGGCGCAGGCCGCGCTCGGCGGCTGGAAGTTCCTGCAGTGGCGCCCGGCGACCTCGCTCGCGATGGTCGGCGTGGTCGTGCTCGCGCTGGCCGCGGGCGGCATGAACGCCTTCGGCGGCAAGGGCGACGACGCGGCGGCCGGCATCGGCGGCGGCCGTTCGATCAACCTGGGCTACGTCAACTGGGACGAGGGCAAGGCCACCACGTACCTGTGGAAGGAGCTGCTGGAGCAGCGCGGCTTCAAGCCCAAGGCGCAGGCCCTGGAGGCCGGCGCGCTCTACACGGGCCAGGCCCAGGGCGACATCGACGTGCAGACCAACTCCTGGCTGCCGGTGACGCACGAGTCGTACTGGAAGAAGTACAAGAACAAGCTCGAGGACTACGGCGCCTGGTACGACAAGACCTCCCTGGAGATCGCCGTACCGTCCTACGTCAAGGGCGTGAAGACGCTCGACGACCTCAAGGGCAAGGGCGAGCAGTTCGGCGGCAAGCTCACCGGCATCGAGCCGGGCGCCGGCGAGATGAAGATCGTCAAGGACAAGGTCCTCAAGGACTACGGCCTGGACGGCGAGTACAAGCTCCAGCAGTCCAGCACCTCCTCGATGCTGGCCGAGCTGGACCGCTCGATCAAGGCCAAGAAGCCGATCGCGGTGACCCTGTGGTCCCCGCACTGGGCGTACAGCAAGTACAAGCTGACCAAGCTCAAGGACCCCAAGGGCTCCTTCGGCTCCGGTGACGGCATCCACGCCCTCGGCCGCAAGGGCTTCTCCAAGGACGAGCCGCAGGTCGCCTCGTGGATGAAGAAGTTCCACCTGAGCGAGGAGCAGCTCACCAGCCTGGAGGCGGAGATCCAGGACGCCGGCAAGGGGCACGAGCAGGACGGCGTCAAGGCCTGGCTGAAGAAGAACCCGGGCATGGCCGACAAGCTGGCCCCGGCCCCGGGCGCGTACGCCAAGGGCAAGGACGCCGGTGCCGCGCCGAACATCGGCTACCCGTCCTGGGACGAGGGCATCGCCACCTCCTTCCTGTGGAAGTACGTCCTGGAGCAGCGCGGCTACAAGCCGAAGATGCGCAACCTCGACGTGGGCCCGATGTGGACCGGGCTGTCCACCGGCCAGGTCGACGTGGAGATGGACGCCTGGCTGCCGGTCGCGCAGAAGCAGTACTGGGAGAAGTACAAGAAGGATCTCGTCGACCTCGGTGCGTGGTACGACAAGACCTCTCTGGAGATCGCGGTGCCTTCCTATGTGAAGGGCGTGAAGTCCATGGAGGATCTGAAGAAGCGCAAGGACGAGTTCAAGGGCAAGATCATCGGAATTGAGCCGGGCACCGGCCAGATGAAGCGCCTGAAGAGCAAGGTCCTGCCCGCGTACGGCCTGGAGGACATGAAGGTCACCGAGGCCGGTACCAGCGCCATGCTCGCCGAGCTGGAGCGGTCCTACGCCAAGAAGGAGCCCATCGCGGTCGTCCTGTGGTCGCCGCACTGGGCGTACGACGAGTACGACCTGACCAAGCTGAAGGACCCGAAGAAGACCTGGGGCGCCAACAACCAGATCAAGACGGTCGCGAACAAGGGCTTCCCCAAGAAGTACTCCGAGTTCAACGGCTGGCTGAAGAACTGGCACATGAAGCCCGAGGAGCTGGCGAGCCTGGAGCAGGCCGTCAACAAGGCGGGCACCGGCCATGAGGAGGAGGGCGTCAAGAAGTGGGTCGACGCCCACCCGGGCATCGTCGACGAGATGGCGCCGGTGAAGTGACGCCGTACCGGTTCTGACCGGCCGTCGCCTTCGCAGGAACGGGCCCCGCCACCGCACTCCGGTGGCGGGGCCCGTCCGCGTCCGCACAGGCTCTACCGTGGGGCGATGACCTCTCACGCCGTCGTACGCAAGGTGGTCTCCCTCGTCCCCTCGCTGACCGAGGCGGTCGCCGGCACCGCGCCCGAACTGCTGGCCGGCGTCACGGACTGGTGCAGCCACCCCGCGGGTCTCGACGTCCCGCGCGTCGGCGGGACCAAGAACCCCGACACCGCGCGGATCGCGGCGCTCGCCCCCGACCTGGTGATCGCCAACGAGGAGGAGAACCGCCCCGCCGACCTCGCCGCGCTCCGCGCCGCCGGGCTGGACGTGCTGGTCACCGAGGTCCGCGACCTGCCGCAGGCCTTCCGCGAACTGGACCGCGTCCTCGTGCGCGGCTGCGGACTCGCCCGCCCCGGTTGGCTGGACGCGGCGGAGGCGGCCTGGCGCGAGGTCCCGGCGTACGACCCGGACCGGACCGCCGTGGTGCCCATCTGGCGGCGGCCGTGGATGGTGCTCGGCCGGGACACCTTCGCGGGCGATCTGCTGGCCCGGCTGGGCGTGCGCAACCTCTACGCGGACCACGCCGACCGCTACCCGAAGATCCCCCTCGACGAGCTGAACGCCCGCGGCGCCGACCTCGTCGTGCTGCCCGACGAGCCGTACCGCTTCACCGCCGACGACGGGCCCGAAGCCTTCCCCGGGCTGCCGGCCGCGCTGGTCAGCGGCCGCCATCTCACCTGGTACGGCCCGTCGCTGGCGGAGGCTCCCGGGGTGCTGCGGGCGGCGCTGGAAGCGGCCGCGTAGCGGTACGGGCGGCGCGCCGGCGTCCCCTGCCGGTGCACCGCCCGCGAGCAGTCGTGCGGGTCAGGCGGGCGTGGGGGCCGGGGCCGAGGCGGGCGGCGCGAGGAGCGTGCCCCGGAAGAGGCCGCGGGCCGTGTACACGAAGGCCGTCAGCCAGCCCGCCACCAGGAGCAGGTACAGCCCGACGGTGAGCCAGTCGTACAGGGCCAGGCCGGTGTGGCCGGCCAGCCCGGCGGCGCCGGTGACGCAGGTGCCGACGGGGAAGGTGAACGCCCACCAGGTCATCGAGAAGCGCATGCCGCCGCGGAACGCGCGGGCCACCAGCGCGGCGGAGAACAGCAGCCACAGCAGCGCGAAGCCCATCACCGGCACGCCGTACAGCACGGAGAACGCGGTCATCGCGCCGCGGTACGCGGAACCGGCGGCGGGCGCGGCGTTCGCGAGGTTGCTCACCGCGGTCGTGGACTGGCCGAGCGGGCCGAGCACGAGGACCAGCGCGGGGGTCGCGGCGAGCGGCAGCGGGCCGTGGTGGATCAGCCGGGAGAGCACCAGCGGCAGCATGGCCAGCACGGTCAGCAGGGACAGGCCGAACATGCCGTAACAGCCCAGCAGCATGGCGGACCGCCACTGGCCGGCGGGCAGGTGCGGGATCAGCCCCGGGCCGATGGCGGCGGAGACCATCGGCGCGACGATCGGCAGCAGCCAGGCGGGGGAGGCGGTGCCCACGTCGATGCGGTGCCGGGTCACCATCAGGTACGGGACGGCCGCCGCCGCGGCCAGGCCGGTCACGGTCCCCGCGATCCACAGCACGGCGTCGACCGCCACCGCTGCGGACACCCCGATCACGTCCTTGCCGACGGCGAGCGTGCCGCCGCCCACCGCCAGCAGGGCCATCGCCAGGCAGCCGTAGAACGGGGCCACCGCCGGGTCGAGCAGGTGCGCTCTGGCCTGGTCGGTGTGGCGGATCCAGTGCGCGGCGCGGGCGACGAGCAGGACGGCCAGCAGGACGGCCGACAGCGCCCAGACGACTTCGAGGACGGCGCGCAGCGCGGCGGAGTGCGCCGGGAGGGTGGCACCGGCGTTGGCGATGATGGCCGTGCCCATGACGGCGGCGTACCAGTTGGGGCCGAGGTGCCGTACGGAGCCGCGGGTGCGGCCGCCGGGACCGGTCACCGGGCGGGAGCGGGGATGCGCGAGGGTAGCCATGCCTCCAGCGTTCCGCCGCGGGCCCCACCCCACCAGGGGCCATTCCTCTATGAGGGCATAAGCTGGAGTTATGAGCGGTGAAGCGGAGCGGACGCACGGGGACGGCGCGGCGGAGGGTACGGCTGAGGGGGCGCACGACGGCCGGCTGGCGCATCGCGTCCCGGAGCTGGGCGCGCTGGAGCTGCTGCTCGCGGTGGCCCGGCTGGGCAGCCTGGGCCGCGCCGCCAAGGAACTGGGCATCACCCAGCCCGCCGCCAGCAGCCGGCTGCGCGCCATGGAGCGGCAGTTGGGCGTCGGGCTGGTCGAGCGCTCGCCCCGCGGCTCCCGGCTCACCGACGCCGGTGCGCTGGTCACGGACTGGGCGCGGCGGATCGTGGAGGCGGCCGAGGCGTTCGACGCGGGCGCGCAGGCGCTGCGGGCCCGCCGGGACTCCCGGCTCCGCGTGGCCGCGAGCATGACCATCGCCGAGTACCTCCTCCCCGGCTGGCTGATCGCGCTGCGCTCCCAGCGCCCGGACACCGCGGTGTCGCTGTCCGCCGGCAACTCCACCGTGGTCGCGGAGCGGGTCCTCTCCGGCGAGGCCGACCTCGGCTTCGTGGAGGGCCTGGACGTACCGTCCGGCCTGGACGGCGCGGTCATCGGCCACGACCGGCTGATGGTGGTCGCCGCCCCGTCCCACCCATGGGCCCGCCGCCGCACCCCCCTGACCGGCCGCGAACTGGCCGCCACCCCCCTGATCCTCCGCGAACAGGGCTCCGGCACCCGCCAGGTCCTCGACGCGGCCCTCGCCGCCTGCGGCCCCCTCGCACCCCCGCTCCTCGAACTGGCCTCCACCACCGCGGTAAAGGCCGCGGCGGTCAGCGGCGCCGGCCCCTCGGTCCTCAGTGAACTCGCCGTCGGCGAAGAACTGGCGGCCCGCCGCCTGGTCGAGGTCCCGGTCCCCGGCATCCGCCTGGGCCGCGACCTACGAGCGGTATGGCCCACAGGCCAACGCCCCACGGGGCCGGCCCGGCATTTGCTGGGGCTGACGCGGGCGACGGGCTGACGTCTTCTGATTCGCCAATCAGTGCCCACTCGGACGGGGACTCACGGGGAACCGCGAACCGCGGATCGCGTCGGGCACGCGGTCAGCGATGGGTGTGGGCCGGCGGCCCGGCTGTTGCCCTACAGCGACCCGGCGCCTTCGGGCGCGACGAGTACGCCGTCGTGCCTGTGAAGGTCCCACTCCTGGTCACATGCGCTGGCGACCGGATCCGGCGGGCGGGTCGGCGAATACCCCCTGGAGCATGCCGGTGGCCTGGCCGACTTCGATGAGGTAACCGTCGGGGTCGCGCAGATAGCAGCGCAGCTCGGCCTTGCGGTCGAGAGGCTCCGTGAGGAACTCCGCGCCTTTGGCGACGGCGTCGGCGTAGAAGGCGCCGATGTCGGCGACGCGGACGTTCAGAAAGCTGGACACCGTGTCGTCGTTCTCCGGCGGTGCAAGGGTCACGCCGGGCTTGTCGGGGGTGGGCCCGCCTCCGGGGTTCATGATGATCCAGCTGTTGGCCACCTTCACGATGACCGGGTTCTCCTCCAGTACGACCTCGCCGCCGAAGACATCGGCGTAGAAGCGCCGCGATTTCGCGACGTCGCGCACGGTCAGGAAGTGGGTGAGGACGAGCCCGTGCTCAGGTGCGGGCAGATCGCCGTGAGTCGTCATCGCTGTGGCCCTTTCTGTGGGGGGAGAGCCAGCCGGATCACACCGGGCTGCACCTTGTACATGTCCGGACCGGCCCAGCCCGAGTACCCCGGCTGGACTGCGCATATGCCGCCGAGGTCCGGTCGCGCTCCTGCCGGTACGGGTGTAAGGGCACCGCGGTCGACAGCCGGTATGGCTGCCCGGTCTGCACTGGTTCACACGAAGGCAGGGTGCCGCCTGACCGGGGTGTCCGCGCAGTGCATGGATGTCGGCGCGGAGGTGGCGGAGGAGCTGCCGGCCGCGTAGCCGGGGCGCCCGAACGCCCGGCAGGCCCGGGCCGGCTTCGAAACGCCCCCGGGCCTGTGGCGGTATGCGCTCGGTGCACGGACCGACCGCGTCGGGGCCGGACCGATCACGGTATGCCGCTGGGAGTCCGGCCCTGGGGCCTGGTGAAGAGTGCCGTCAGTATCACCGCCGTAATAGCCCCCGCCGGTACTCCGCTGCCGAACAAGGTGCGGGCCCAGGTGGGGAGGGGGGTGTAGAGGTCGGGGGCGAGGATGGGGAGGAGGCCGGCGAGGAGGGTGAGGGCGACGACGGTGATGACCGGGCCCTCGAAGGTGTCGGCGCGGCGGAGCATGCCGAGGCCCATCGCGGCGATCACGGCGTAGATGACCAGGCCCGCGCCGCCCACCACGGGGGTGGGGAGGGCCGCCAGCAGGCGGGAGACCGGGGCGAGCAGGCCGGTCAGGACGAGCAGCGCCCCGGCGCCGGCGGTGACGAAGCGGCTGCGGACGCGGGTGAGTTGGACGATGCCGATGTTCTCGGCGCTGGTCACCATGATGGAGGTGCCCAGCAGGCCCGCGGCGAGGGAGGTGAGGGCGTCGGCACGGACCGTGCGCGGCACGTCGCGGGCGGGGGCCGGTTCGCGGCCCACCGCTTCGCTGTTGAGGACCGTCTGCCCCGTTGCCTCGGCGAGCGAGGCGAGGGTGAAGACGATGAGGGGGACGGCGGCGAGGAGATCGAAGTGCGGGGCGCCGTAAGGGAAGGGGTGGGGGAGGGCGAGTACCGGGCCGCCGGCCGGTACGGCGTGCGTGCCCGTACCGGTGAGCAGTGCCGCCGCCGTGCCCGCCGCGATGCCCAGCAGCACCGACATCTGCCGCCACACGCCGGGCAGTACGAGGTAGCAGAGTGCGGTGGCGCCGATGGTGACGAGGGCCAGCCAGGTGTCGTGGGCGATCATCGGGGCCGTCACGTTGACCATGTTGATGCCGATGAGAAGGACGGTGGTGCCGAGGACCACCGGTGGGAAGAACCGCACGATGTGGCGGTAGAGGGGGAGGACGGCGAGGAGGAAGGCGGCGGCGATGAGGACGGAGCCGGAGGCGGTGGCGGCGCCGTGTTCCTTGGCGGTCTGCAGGAAGATCGCCACCGCCGCGCCGCCCGGGAGCATGACGAACGGCAGCCGCGCGCCGATCCGCAGGACGCCGAAGGACTGGAGGAGGGCGCCGGCCCCGCACAGCACGAGTGTCGCGCTGAGCAGGGCCGCCGTGCGGTCCGGGGACAGGCCGAGGCCCGTGGCGATCAGGAACGCGGTGGAGACCGGGGCCGCGAGCATCGCGAGGACGTGCTGCGCGGCCAGGGGGAGGAGGCGGAGCAGCGGGAGCCGCTCGTCCACCGGGTGCACGGCGGCCTCGGCGCGGGTGGTGCCGGCGGGGGCCGTCACCGGTCAGCCCTGCTCCGGCAGCCAGGGCAGGTCCTCGGCGCCGTAACGGTACGCGCGGAACAGGGCGTTGTGCTGGGCCGGGAAGATCCGGCCGACCTCGGGCTCGCGGTAGCCGCCGAAGTGCGGGACGACGTACTCCCAGCAGAGGTACCCGTCGGCGGTCACCTCGAAGATCCGGCCCGCGGGGGAGTCGCAGATGAGGGTGTTGCCGTTGGGGAGGCGCTGCGCGCTGCCCATGAAGGGGGCGAAGAAGGCTTCGCGGGCGGGGTCGTGGTACTCCCACGCGATTTTTCCGGAGGTGCGCTCGACCTCGATGACGCGGGAGAAGGGGACGTCCCAGTGCGGGCGGAAGACGCCGTTGTCGAAGATGAGGATGTTGCCGTTGGGGAGTTCGGTGGGGTTGTGCTGCTGGGAGACGATGCCGGGCTCGGTGCGCCAGAGGATCTCGCCGGTCTCGCGGCTGATGACGATGACTGCCGAGGCGCTGCGGAGGCTGGCGAGGATGTTGCCGTCGGCGAGCGGGAGGACGGCGTTGATGAGGGGGTAGTGCTCGCGGGAGTAGTCGGGGTGGAGGGGGAATTCGTCGCGGTCGAGGTGGTCGGAGACGCGCCAGGACCACAGTTCGGTGCCGTCCGCGTCGACCTCCTTGATGGTGTCGGCCCAGACGGTCGGGCCGTCGGCGGTCGTCGGCTCGGAGCCGGGGACCCCGCCGCGTACCGCCGCCGCGCGCTCGCCGGTGAGCGGCTCCAGGGCGGCGTAGAGGATGCGGCCGTCGCCGAGGTGGTGCGCGTCGTGGTGCTGGAGCGGGTCGATGTGCTCGCGGACGACGGTGCCGTCGGGGGTGACCTCCTGCATCACGCCGCCGCGGTACTTGTGCCACATCGGGAACAGCGCCTCCTGGTCCGGGAGTACGCCGTTGTAGGCGAGGTTGCCGTTGGGGAGGATGCGGGCGTGCCGGCCCGGCCGGTACGGCAGGTTCCACTGGTGGACGACCTCGCCGCGCAGGTCGACGAGGTAGACCTCGCCGGTGCCGGTGAGCGGGGCGTAGAGGGTGTAACCGGGGTACGCGGCGTCCTCGTCGAGGGCGAGCAGGCCGGTGCCACGGCGGCGGCGTGTGTTTTGATCGACAGCGGTCATGGCGGAGTCCCTCTCGTCAAACTTTGTTTGATGGCGTCAAACAGGTTCGAGGCTAGGGGGCGTGTGTTGCAACGCTGTGAACGTGGCGATAAAGGGGAGAAGGAGTGCGCGATGCGTGAAGATCAGGGGGCGCCGCAGGTCGGCCGGGCGATGCGGCGCCGCCGCCGCGCGCTGGACCTCACGCTCGCGGACCTGGCAGGGCGTACCGGCCTGTCCAAGCCCTTCCTCAGCCAGGTGGAGAACGATCGCGCCCGGCCGAGCATGCGTTCGCTGCAGCGCATCGCCGACGCGCTGGAGACCACGGCGGTCCAGCTGCTCGGCGCGGCCGAGGACCGGCGGGCCGTCGACGTGGTGCGCGCCGACCCCGCCGCCGCGCTGGAGGACGGCGCGGCGGGCGCGGTGCGGCCGCTGGTCCGCGGGCAGCAGCAGCTGCACGCGCTGGAGTTCACCGGCGCCCACGAGTGGGGCCGGGAGTTCCGGCACCCGAACGACGAGCTGCTGTACGTCGTCGAGGGTGCCGTGGAGGCGGAGGCCGACGGGCAGCGGTACGAGCTGGCGCGCGGCGACACGCTCTACTGCACCGGCGGGGTGACGCACCGCTGGCGAGCCCGGGAGGCGGGCACGCGGGTGCTGCTGGTGGGCGTCGCGGACGACATCGGCCTCTGACGCCGTCCGCCGGGCGTGCCGCTGACGGCGCGTCAGCGTGCGGCGGCCGCCACCAGGGCCTCCATCACCCGCAGGTCGTCGCCCGCCTCCGGGTGCCACTGCACGGACAGTGCGAAGGCCTCGGCGTCCGGTGCCTCCAGCGCCTCCACCGTGCCGTCCTCGGCGTACGCGCTCGCCACCAGCGTCTTGCCGATCCGGTCCACGGACTGGTGGTGGTAGGTCGGTACGGAGACCGGCTCGGGCAGCGCGGCGGCGAGCAGCGTGCCCGGTACCGGCTCGACCCGGTGCCGGGCGAAGACGCCGGGCGGTCCGGAGTGCCCTTCGACGTGCTGGTGCAGCGTGCCGCCGAGGGCGACGTTCAGCAGCTGCATGCCGCGGCAGATGCCCAGCAGCGGGGTGCCGGAGTCCAGCGACGCGTGGATGAGCGCGAGTTCCCAGGCGTCGCGGGCGAGCGCCGCCGGGCCGGTGCGGGGGTCGGTCTCCGCGCCGTACCGCTCCGGCCGGACGTCCGGGCCGCCCGCGATCACCACGCCGTCCAGGCGGGCGACGACGTGCGCGGCCGCCTCGCGGGCCCCGTCCCGGCCGAGGTCCGGCTCGTGCGGCGGCAGCATGGCGGCGAGGCCGCCGGAGCGCTGCACCAGCCGGTGGTACCCGGCGGGAAGCAGCGCCGCCGGCAGCGACCACACGCCCCAGCGTGCCTCGGCCTCCAGGTACGTGCTGATGCCGATGAGCGGCTTGGACAAGGGAACCTCCGGTCGGTGTGCGGGTCGGACGGTCAGTCGCGTTCGAGTTCGGCCTCGGCCGCTGCCAGCGCTGCGAACTCCTCCTCGGGGGCCGCGGCCACCAGTCGGTGCCGCGAGTAGAACGCGAAGTAGGCCAGCGCGACGGCGTACACGGCGAGCGCGATGACGGCCGCCTCCTTGTCCACCAGGAACGTCGCCACCAGCGCCGAGCAGGCGAGCACGAACGCGACCGAGGAGGTCAGGATGCCCCCGGGGGTGCGGTACGGGCGCGGCAGCTCCGGCTCGCGGCGGCGCAGCACGATGTGGGAGAGGGCCATCAGGGCGTACGAGATGGTGGCGCCGAAGACCGCGACGTTCAGCATCCGGGCGCCGTCCCCGGTGGCGGCGGCCAGCGCGAAGCCCAGCGCGCCGGGGACCAGGAGGCCGAGGTAGGGGGCCTTGCGGCGGCTGGTGAGGGAGAGGAAGCGGGGCAGGTAGCCGGCCCGGGAGAGCGCGAAGAGCTGCCGCGACCCGGCGTAGATGAGGGAGAAGAAGGAGGCGATCAGGCCCGCCAGCCCGGCGTAGTTGACGATGCGGGAGGCGACGGTGGGCTCGCCGTGCGGCTGCAGCGCCTGGACCAGCGGGTCGCCGACGGACTGGAGGGCGGCGGCGCCGCGCGCCCCGGTCGCGGTGAGGAAGGTGACCAGCGCGAGCAGCAGCAGGACACCGATCGCTGCGGCCATCGCGCGCGGCAGGGTGCGGGCCGGGTCCTTGGTCTCCTCGGCGGCCAGCGGTACGCCCTCCACGCCGAGGAAGAACCACATGCCGAAGGGGAAAGCGGCCCAGATGCCGAGGATGCCGAAGGGCAGCCAGGAGGATGAGCCGAAGGCGTCCTTGTCGGCCGGGATGTCGTTGAGCCCGCTCACGTGGAAGTCGGTGACCGCGGCGAGCGCGAAGACCACCAGCGCTGCGACCGCGACGGCGGTGACGACGAGGCTGAAGCGCAGCGCCTCGCCGACGCCCCACAGGTGGATGCCGATGAAGATCACGAAGCAGGCGAGGTAGACCGGCCAGCTGGACGTGAGGCCGAAGAGGCCGAGGGACTCGACGTAGTCGCCGATGAAGATGGAGATCGCGGCGGGCGCGAGAACGTACTCGATGAGGATGGCGGTGCCGGTGAGGAAGCCGCCCCAGGTGCCGAGCGCTCTGCGCGCGAAGCCGTAGCCGCCGCCCGCCGTGGGCAGTACGGACGCCAGCTCCGCCAGCGCGAAGACCAGGCAGGTGTACATCAGGCCCATCAGCACGGCCGCCACCGCCAGGCCGCCGAAGCCGCCCTGGGCCAGGCCGTTGTTCCAGCCGGAGAAGTCGCCGGAGACGACGTACGCCACGCCCAGGCCGGTCAGCAGCAGCGGCCCGGCGCTGCCCCGGCGCAGCGCGCGCTTCTCCAGGTAGGCGTCCTCGGGTGCGGCGGCCCCGGGGGGCGGGGAAGAGGTCGGTGCGGTGCGCGGTTCCGTGCTGTCGGCCATGAGCCGCTCCTGCCTCGGCTTGGATAAAGGTTTAGCGCCATACCTTTGTGGCGGGGAGTGGTCCGGCGCAAGACCCCTGCCGTAAAGGAACGGTTACGTTGCCGGCGCGCCCGGTACGGATCACGGCGCCGGCGGCGGGCCCGTGAGGAAGCCGCGCAGCAGCGCCGCCGTGCCGCAGCAGTGCTCCCGCATCACCTCCCGCGCCCCGTCCGCGTCGCCCTCCAGCACCGCTTCCACCAGCGCGGTGTGCTGCGCCTGCGAGTGCTCCAGGTTGCGCACCAGCAGCGGGATGCAGTCCAGCAGGTCATTCACGGTCGCCCGGACGGCCGCGTACTGCGCCGCGAGCGTGGCCGACCCCGACAGCTCGGCCAGCGTCAGGTGCAGCAGCGTGTCCCGCCGCCGGTAGTCGGAGAGCGGCGCGTCGTGCGTGGCGGCCAGTGCCGCGCGCAGCCGCTCCGCCTGCTCCCCGTCCAGCCCGTACCCGGCGCACAGCCCGGCGGCGCCCACCTCCAGCACCTCGCGGAAGCGCAGCGTGTCCTCGACGTCGACCCGCTCGATGCGGCGGCGCAGCTCGTCCTCGCCGGGCGTCTCCGCGCGCTCCCGCACGAACGTGCCGCCGTACCGCCCGCGTCTGCTGATCACCAGCCCCTCGTCCTGCAGCACCTTCAGCACCTCGCGCAGCGTGACCCGGCTGATCTGCAGCCGCTCGGCCAGCTCCCGCTCGGCGGGCAGCCGTTCGCCCTGGGGGACCAGTCCCAGCCGCACGATCTGGAGTATCTGCTCCAGCGCTTCCTCGAAGCCGTTGCCCGCCCGCACCGGGCGCAGCACCGGCGCCAGCCGGTCCGCCGCTCCGTCCACCGCAACCCCTTCCCAATCAATGGTTCGTGTGCCTACCTTATGACCTCCGGACGCAGCGACAGGAGGCACCACCGTGGCAGACCGCACGCCCCCGCTCTCGGTCGAGGAGCTGAGAGTGCTCGTGGACGCCGGGGAGATCGACACTGTCGTCCTCGCCTTCACCGATATGCAAGGCAGGCTCCAGGGCAAGCGGTTCGCCGCCCGCTTCTTCCTCGACGACGTCCTGGCACACGGCTCGGAGGGGTGCAACTACCTCCTCGCCGTCGACGTCGACCTCAACACCGTCGACGGCTACGCCATGTCCTCCTGGGAGCGCGGCTACGGCGACTTCTGCATGCACGGCGACACCGGGACGCTGCGCCGCACCCCCTGGAGCCCCGGTACCGCGCTGCTCACCGCCGACCTCGCCTGGCACGACGGCAGCCCCGTCGTGGCCTCCCCGCGGCAGATCCTCCGCCGCCAGCTGGACCGGCTCGCCGAGCACGGCTGGCGCGCGTACGCCGGCACCGAGCTGGAGTTCATGGTCTTCAAGGACACCTATGAGGACGCCTGGTCCCGCGGCTACCGCGACATGCACCCGGCCAACCTCTACAACGTCGACTACTCCGTGCTCGGCACCAGCCGCGTCGAGCCGCTGCTGCGCCGCATCCGCAACGAGATGGGCGCCGCCGGCATGATCGTGGAGTCCGCCAAGGGCGAGTGCAACCTCGGCCAGCACGAGATCGCCTTCCGCTACGACGAGGCGCTCACCACCTGCGACCAGCACGCCGTCTACAAGACCGGCGCCAAGGAGATCGCCGCCCAGGAGGGCATGGCGCTCACCTTCATGGCCAAGTACGACGAGCGCGAGGGCAACTCCTGCCACATCCACCTCTCGCTCCGTGGCGAGGACGGCGCCCCCGTGCTGGCCGACGCGGACGGCGAGTACGGCATGTCCCCGCTGATGCGGCACTTCCTCGCCGGACAGATCGCCGCGATGCGCGACTTCACCCTCCTCTACGCGCCGAACATCAACTCCTACAAGCGCTTCCGGCCCGGCTCCTTCGCGCCCACCGCCGTCGCCTGGGGCCCGGACAACCGCACCTGCGCCCTCCGCGTCATCGGCCGGGGGCACGCCCACCGCCTGGAGAACCGCCTCCCCGGCGGCGACGTGAACCCCTACCTCGCGGTGGCCGGCATGGTCGCGGCCGGGCTGTACGGGATAGAGCACAAGCTGGAGCTGCCGGAGGCCTGTACGGGCAACGCGTACGCGGGCGACGCGCAGCACGTGCCCACCACCCTCCGCGAGGCCGCCGACCTGTGGGAGAAGAGCCCGATCGCCCAGGCCGCCTTCGGCGACGAGGTCGTCGCGCACTACCTCCACATGGCCCGCGTCGAGCTGGACGCCTACGACTCCGCCGTGACCGACTGGGAGCGGTTCCGCTCCTTCGAACGCATGTGAGGACCAGTCACTTGCCTTCCGAGCACCACATCCTGAACCCGGCCACCGAAGAGGTCATCGCGACCGTCCCGGCCACCACCCCCGACCAGGTCGACGCCGCCGTCGCCCGGGCCGCCGCGGCCCAGCGGCAGTGGGCGGCGCTCGCCCCCGGCGACCGCGCCCGGCTGCTGCGCCGCTTCGCCGCCACCGTCGACACCCACCTCGAAGAGCTCGCCCAGCTGGAGGTGCGCGAGGCCGGCCACCCGGTCGGCAACGCCCGCTGGGAGGCCGGCAACGCCCGCGACCTCCTCGAATACGCGGCCGGCGGCATCGAGCGGCTGACCGGCGCGCAGATCCCCGTCGCCGGCGGCCTCAACCTCACCCTCCACGAACCGCTCGGCGTCGTCGCCGTCATCGCGCCGTGGAACTTCCCGATGCCCATCGCCGCCTGGGGCACCGCACCCGCCCTCGCCGCGGGCAACGCCGTCCTCCTCAAGCCCGCCGAGACCACCCCGCTCACCGCGCTCCGCCTCGCCGAGCTGGGCCTCGCCGCGGGCCTGCCCGAAGGGCTCTTCCAGGTCCTGCCCGGCGCCGGCCCTGTCGCGGGCAGCGCGCTCGTCGAGCACCCCGGCGTCGCCAAGGTCGTCTTCACCGGCTCCACCGGCGTCGGCAAGCAGATCATGGCCAAGTGCGCCGACGGGGTGAAGCGGGTGACCCTCGAACTCGGCGGCAAGAGCCCCAACATCGTCTTCGCCGACGCCGACGTCGAGAAGGCCGCGGCCGCCGCGCCCGGCTCCTTCCTCGACAACACCGGCCAGGACTGCTGCGCCCGCAGCCGCATCCTCGTCCAGCGCTCCGTGTACGACCGCTTCATGGAGCTGCTGGAGCCCGCGGTCAGGGCCGTCACCGTCGGCGACCCCGCCGACCCCGCCACCGGCATGGGCCCGCTGATCTCCGCGGCCCAGCGCGACCGCGTACGGTCCTACGTCCCCGACGGCGCCCCCGTCGCCATCCGCGGCGAGGCCCCCGAGGGCAAGGGCTTCTGGTACCCGGCGACCGTCCTGGAAGGCCGGCCCGAGGACCGCGCGGCCACCGAGGAGATCTTCGGCCCGGTCGCCGTCGTACTGCCCTTCGAGGACGAGGCCGAGGCCGTACGGCTCGCCAACGCCACCGACTACGGGCTCTCCGGCTCGATCTGGACCCGCGACGTCGGCCGGGCGCTGCGCGTCTCCGGCGCGGTCGCCGCCGGCAACCTCTCCGTCAACTCGCACAGCAGCGTCCGCTACTGGACCCCGTTCGGCGGCTACAAGCAGTCCGGCCTCGGCCGGGAACTGGGCCCCGACGCGCTCGCCGCCTTCACCGAGACCAAGAACGTCTTCATCGCCACCGAGGAGCAGTGACATGACCGAGACCCCCGTCTGCCGCCGGCTGGTCGGCCGCACCGCCGTGATCACCGGGGCCGGCAGCGGCATCGGCCTGGCCACGGCGCGCCGCCTCGCCTCCGAGGGCGCCAACGTCGTCTGCGCCGACATCGACGAGACCGCCGGCAAGGCCGCGGCGGCCGAGGTCGGCGGCCTCTTCGTCCAGGTCGACGTCACCGACGAGGGCCAGGTCGAGGCGCTCTTCAAGACCGCGTACGACACCTACGGCTCGGTCGACGTCGCCTTCAACAACGCCGGCATCTCGCCCCCCGACGACGACTCCATCCTCACCACCGGGCTGGACGCCTGGAAGCGGGTCCAGGACGTCAACCTCACCTCCGTCTACCTCTGCTGCAAGTACGCCCTCCCGTACATGCAGCGGCAGGGCAAGGGCTCGATCATCAACACCGCCTCCTTCGTCGCCGTCATGGGCGCCGCCACCTCCCAGATCAGCTACACCGCCTCCAAGGGCGGCGTGCTGTCCATGTCCCGCGAGCTGGGCGTGCAGTTCGCCCGCGAGGGCATCCGGGTGAACGCGCTCTGCCCCGGGCCTGTCAACACGCCGCTCCTCAAGGAGCTGTTCGCCAAGGACCCGGAGCGCGCGGCGCGCCGGCTGGTGCACGTGCCGGTGGGCCGGTTCGCCGAGCCCGAGGAGATGGCGGCCGCGGTCGCCTTCCTCGCCAGCGACGACTCCTCCTTCGTCAACGCGGCCGAATTCCTCGTCGACGGCGGCATCGCCGGGGCGTACGTCACGCCCGTATAGCCACATCGTGTAGGACCCACGGGTATCGTTTGCCGATCATGTCCGGGCCGGCGGCCGCGCGCCGCCGGCCCGGACGGGTCCCGCCCCGGCCCGCACCGTCAAGGAGGACGCATGCGCATCCGGCACACCCTCGCGCCGGCCCTGGCACTGGCTGTCACCGCCACCCTGGCCGCAGCCGTGCCCGCCACCGCCGCACCGGCAGCCCACACGGCCCGGCAGGCGAGCTGCCCGCAGCTGTCGAAGAGCCTGAAGTGGTACGGCACCAACCGCGACAAGCTCCAGCGCACCATCGACGAACGCGGCGTCTGCTCCCACCCCGGACTGGCGCACGGCCACGGGCAGCGCCCGGTCGCCGCCTTCGACTGGGACAACACCATCACCAAGAACGACGTCACCGACGCGACGCTCGTCTGGTCCCTCCAGCACGACAAGATCCTCCGCCCGGCCCGCTGGCGCGACACCAGCAAGTGGCTGACCCCGGCCGCCGACCGCGCCCTCACCAAGGCGTGCGGCACCGACGTCCCCGTCGGCGCGCCCCTGAACACCTCCACCGACAGCGCCTGCGCCGACGAGATCTTCTCGATCCGCGACGAGGCGAAGACACACGGCGGCGCCGAGGCCTTCGCGGGCACCTGGAACCACCGCCGCACCGTGCCGCAGTACGCGTGGATCCCGCAGCTGTTCGCCGGCCACACCGTCGCCGAGCTGCGCTCCTACGCCGCCGCCGCGCGCAAGCGGGCCCTCGCCGCGCCGATCGGCAGCGAGGACAAGGTCGGCAGCCACACCGTCCCCGGCTACGTGCGCTACTACGACCAGCAGCGGGACCTGGTGAGCACGCTCCGCCGCGCCGGCTTCGACGTCTACATCGTCTCCGCCGGCTCCGAGCCCGTCACCGAAGTCTGGTCGAAGGGCATCGGCATCGACAAGAAGCACACCATCGCCATCCGCAGCGTCCTCGACAAGCACGGCCGCATCACCTACGAGAACCAGGGCTGCGGCGGCATCGGCGACAACAAGGGCGAGGCCATCCCGTACGTCGACGGCAAGCGCTGCTGGGTCAACCAGGAGATCTTCGGCGTCAAGGGCGACAGGGCCTGGCAGCAGCAGGACTTCGGCCACCGCATCGCGCTGGGCGGCGGCGACGCCGACACCGACGTCACCTTCGTCGGCGACGCCACCGGCGCGCACCTCGTGCTCAACCGCAACAAGAACGAGGTGATGTGCCGCGCCTACGACAACGCCGACGGACGCTGGGTGGTCAACCCGATGTTCATCGAGCCGCTGCCGCGCAAGTCCGGCACGTACCCCTGCTCCACGGCGGCGAACATCGAGCCGGAGGGCGGCTTCGGGCCGGTCCGCCGCGCCGACGGCAGCGTGGTGCCCGACCAGCGGGACAGTGTGTACGGCGGCTGATTCCGCGCCATAAAGTGTCCGGCGTGAGCATGACGACACCGCCGGGCTGGTACCCAGACCCCGGGCACACAGGCAACGGTCCCGCCCCCGAACGCTGGTGGGACGGCTCGGCGTGGACCGAGCAGACCCGCGCGGCCCAGGCCGCACCGGCGGCGTACGGCACTCCGGACCAGGGGACACCCGGGACGTACGGGTACCCGCAGCAGGGGGCGCCCGCGGCCTACGGGTACCCGCAGCAAGGGACGCCCGGGGCCCACGGCTATCCGCAGCAGCAGCCGGGCTACGGATACCCGCAGACCGCGCCGGGCGGGTTCGGCCCCGGCCCCGGCCAGGACGGTGGCGGCCGGAAGCGCGGCCCGGTGATCCTCGCGATCACCGGTGCCGTGGTCGCGGTGGCCGCCCTCGGTGTCGTCCTCGCCGTCACCCTCGGCGGCGGCGACCCGCAGGACGACCCCAAGCCCGCCCCGACGGCGAGCAAGAGCACGAGCCCCTCGCCCGAGCCGTCCACGAGCTCGGCCGCGCCCGGGCCGGCGCCCACCGACGACGAGGACACCCTCGTCGACGCCCTGAACAGCATCGCCATCCCGGTGCTCGACGGCTGGCGCAAGGAGGAGTTCGGCAACGACATCGACATGTACATCGGTCCGTACTACTGCAAGGGCGCGGACAGCAAGCAGTGCATGCGCGGCAAGGTCCTGTCCGAGACCGCGGCCGGCTTCACCGAGACCACCGCCGAGGGCATCGCCAAGGCCGACATCAAGAAGAACATCGAGGCCACCTACGGCAAGGGCCCGTACGGCGACAAGGACTACTACGGCGGCATCGAGAACCACGAGGAAGTGAAGGCGGAGAAGGTGACCGTCGCGGGCCAGAAGGGCTACCTGGTGCGCTGGAAGGTCACCAACAAGAAGGGCCCGGACGGCATCGCGCAGTCCGTCTCCTTCCCCTCGCCCGGCGGCTCCGGCTCGATGGTCGTGGTCCGCTTCAACTTCGACGTCGGCGGCCAGGCCCCGCCGCTCGCCGACATGGACAAGATCCTCGAAGGGATCAAGCCCACCGCGTGAGCCGCACGGGGCGGACCGGCACCCGGCGCCGCCCCGTACCCCCGGCCTACAGGAACGTGTGCCCCTCGCCCCGGTACGTCGGCACGGTCTCCACCACCCGGTCGCCGTCCACCAGCCGCAGCGCGTCGAACCGCTCGCACAGCTCACCCGCCTTGGCGTGCCGGAACCACACCTTGTCGCCCACCCGCAGCCCGTCGGCCGCCGCGCCCAGCAGCGGCGTCTGCACCTCGCCGGCGCCCTCCTGCGGGTCGTACGCCAGCCCCGCGGGCAGATACGGCTCCGGCAGCCGGTCGGCGCCGGGCGCACCGGACGCCGGATAGCCGCCGCCCAGCACCGTCACCACACCCGGTCCCGGCCGGCGCACCACCGGCTGCGCGAACAGCGCCGCCGGCCGGCCGCTGAACGAGCGGAAATTGTCGAACAGCCGCGGCACGTACAGCCCCGACCCGGCCGCGACCTCCGTCACCGCCGCCTCCGCCGCGGTGCCCTGCACGCTGCCCGTGCCGCCGCCGTTGACGAACTCCAGGTCCGGCGCCTCGGCCCGGACCGCGCGCACCGCCTCCCAGCGGCGCCGCGCCAGCTCCCTGCGCGCCGCGGCCTGCATCACGCGCACCGAACGCGAGAACAGCGGCCGCCCCGCCACCGCGTCCCCCACGCCCGCCACATGGCCCTCGTACGCCATCAGACCGACGACCTTGAAGCCCGGCCGGCGCGCCACCAGCCGAGCGAATTCAGCCAGTTGTGCGGGCTCCCGCAGCGGGGAGCGGCGCGCGCCCACCCGCATCCGGCCGCCCGCGGTACGGAAGGCCGTGTCCAGCTCCAGACAGACCCGGATCTCCGCCCGGCCGCCCGCCCGCGCCGCGTCGATCAGCTCCAGCTGCGCCACGTCGTCGACCATCACCGTGACCGCGGCGGCGAGCTTCGGATCGTCCGCCAGCTCGGCGAACGCGGCCCGGTCCGCCGACGGATAGGCCAGCAGCACGTCGGAGAAGCCGGAGCGCGCCAGCCACAGCGACTCCGCGAGCGTGAAGCTCATGATCCCGGCGAAGCCGTCCCGCGCCAGCACGCGTTCCAGCAGGGCCCGGCAGCGCACGGACTTGCTCGCCACCCGCACGGGCTTGCCGTGCGCACGGCGCACGAGATCCGCGGCATTGGCGTCGAACGCCGCGAGGTCGACAATGGCCAGCGGCGCGTCGAGGTGAGCGGTGGCCCGGTCGTAACGGGCCCCGAGAGCGTGGGAATCGGTCGTGAACCGGTGCATGACGGCAGCCTGCCAGACCGCATTACCGCAGGGTAGGGGAGAGATCGATACAGACCGGACACAGCGAGGCGACCGGTACCGGACAGGAGTTGCGGCGGGGGGCGCGACAGCCCGTAAAGTGGCGCACGCCGTGGCCCGCAGACCCGCGGCACCAGGTCTGATCCATACGTTCCACCCGGCATGCCGCCGTCCGGGCACGGGACCGTACTGCGCGAGGGGGAGCGCGGGTGAGCACCGAAGCCAATTACGCCGGCCCGCGCCGCCTGCCCCGGATACCCCCGCCCCCGCCGTACCGCCCGACGACCGGACCGGCCGCCTCCGAAGAACCCGCGCCGGACAGCGGCCCCGTGCCGCCGGTACCGCCCCGGCCCGCCGTCCCGCCGAAGCCCAGCCGCCCCGCGCCGCCCGGATACCGCGACACCGCGTCCTTCCACCTGGCCCACGCGGAGGCCGCCTGGCAGCGGACGAAGGGCGCCAAGCCACCGGCCATGAAGGCGGCCCAGAAGCCCGCAGCAGCGGAAACGTCCCCCCAGGACCGGTCGGCCGAGCGCGCGCCGCTGCCCCCGGAGAGAGACGCCGTCGCCCCCCTCGGACAGCCCGGCCCCACCCCGCCGCGCCGCCCGGCCGTACGGAAGGCCGTCGCCGCCGCCTGCCTCGTGCTCGGCCTCGGCCTCATCGGCGGCGCCGCGGCCGGCAGCTGGCTCGCCGGCGAACCCGGCCCCGGAGAGGCGACCGCCGCCACCTTCGGCGAGACCCGCGGCCTCTGGCACAGCCTCCCCGTCAACACCCTCTTCCCGCGCACCCTGCACGGCACGGCGGCCGGCCCCGGCGGCGCCGACCGCACCTGGAAGCGGATCGCGGTCGCCCCCGACACCGGCTGCGCCGACGCCTTCGACCCGCTGCTCGCCAAGGCACTGGCCCCGGCCGGCTGCAAGCGGCTGCTGCGCGCCGACTACGTCGACGCCACCCACAGCAGCGTGATCACCGTCGGCGTGGTCACCACCAGAGCCGACGCGGCCGGGATGAGCGCGCTGGACAAGCGGTTCACCACCGAGCGCCTGGACAGCCGCCGCGACCTGATGCCCCGCCCGTACACCGCCCCCGGCACCCTCGCCGCCGGCTTCGGCCCCGAGCAGCGCGCCAGCTGGAGCATCCAGGTACTGCCCGACGCCCCCCTCGTCATCTACGCGGTCTCCGGCTTCGCCGACGGCCGCGAGGTGGCGTCACCGGAACCGGCGAGCGAGGCCACCCGCACCGGCGCCACCTCGGCACCCGCCCAGTCCGGCCTCGGCCACGACGCCGCCGGCGTCGCCGACCGCATCGAACACGCCTTCCGCACCGAGGCGGCCAAGGCCGGGGAGGAAACCGAATGACCCGCGCCCGCCGAGCCCTCCTGGCCGCCCTCACCGCCACCACCGTCGCGGCCCTCGCGACACCGCCCGCGCACGCCGACGGCATCCGGTCCCAGGAATGGGCCCTGGACGCCCTGCACGTCGACGACGCCTGGCGAACGACCAAGGGCGACGGCATCACCGTCGCCGTCCTCGACACCGGCGTCGACGCCACCCACCCCGACCTGAAGGGTCAGGTCCTGCCCGGCAAGGACCTCATCGGCTTCGGCGCCGCCCGCGGCGACAAGACCTGGGCGGGCCACGGCACCGCGATGTCCGGCATCATCGCCGGGCACGGCCACGGCCACGACAACGCCGACGGCGTCCTCGGCATCGCCCCCGAAGCGAAGATCCTCCCCGTCCGGGTGATCCTCGAAGACGCCGACCCACAGCGCAAAAAGGCCCGCACCGAGCGGTCCAACGCCCTCGCCGACGGCATCCGCTGGGCCGCCGACCACGGCGCCGACGTCATCAACCTCTCCCTCGGCGACGACAGCAACTCCGCCCACCCCGAACCGCGCGAGGACGCCGCCGTCCAGTACGCCCTCGCCAAGGGCATCCCGGTCGTCGCCTCGGCCGGCAACGGCGGCGAGCACGGCGACCACGTCTCCTACCCGGCCGCCTACCCCGGCGTGATCGCGGTGACCGCCGTCGACCGCTACGGCTCCCGCGCCTCCTTCTCCACCCGCCGCTGGTACGCCACGGTCAGCGCCCCCGGCGTCGACGTCGTCATCGCCAACCCCGACCGCAAGTACTACGAGGGCTGGGGCACGAGCGCCGCCTCCGCGTACGTCTCCGGCGCGGTGGCCCTGGTCCGCGCGGCCCACCCCACCCTGAAGCCCGACCGCATCAAGCGACTCCTCACCGAAACAGCCGGCGACACCCCCGCCCGGGGCCGCAACGACGACCTGGGCGCCGGCCTGGTCGACCCCGCCGCAGCCATAAAAAAAGGCGCCCCCACCACGACCACCGGCACCAGCACCACCTACACCAAGCACTACTTCGGCCCGGGCCCCACAGCGCAACCAGCATCAGGCAACTCCTGGCTCCCCTGGACAGCCACCCTCGCCGGAGCCGCCCTGATCACCACAGCCGTAACCCTCTGGCGCCGCCGCACCTGACCACTCACCTCACCCCCACCCACCCGTCTTTTCACCCCCCACCGCACCCGGCACCACCCAGCCCGTCCGCCGTTTGAGGACATCGTCACCGGGGCGCACCCCGACGAACAGCACCGCCGGGCACCGCCCGCAACCAATCCCACCCCAGCCGATAGGCTCAAGCCGTGGACCAGAAGAACATCCCCAACCCCGGCTTCTCCGACGACGACGGCACCGCCGACCCCGAACTGGCGGCCGCCCTCGCCGCCTGGTCCGCGGACCGCACCGCCGAGCCCCGCCTCCTCGCGGCGCTCCGCGGCGCACGGCTGCTCGTACCGGTGGTGGCCCTGCTGGGCGAGGCGGAGACCGGTCCGGACGGGCTCCAGCGCGAGAAGACCAGCGACATGGCCGTGCCGACCCTCCAGGCCCCCGACGGCCGCCGCGCGCTGCCCGCCTTCACGTCCATGGACACCCTGCACCGCTGGCGCCCCGATGCCCGCCCGGTCGCCGTCCCGCTGGAGCAGGCGCTGCTCGCCGCGTCCCACGAGAAGGCCGACACCGTGGTCATCGACCTCGCGGGCCCCGTGACGTACTCGCTGACCGGTGCGGCCCTGCGCGCCCTGGCCGAGGGCCGGACCAGTACCGACCCGCTCGCCGACCTGCGGGTCACCGAAGCGCTGCGGGCCGTGCTGGCAGCGGAGCCCGGCGTCCGGGTCGCCCATCTGGCGCCGTCCGCCGACACGGATGCCACGCTGGCCCTCGGCCTCGCCCCGGACGCCCCGGCCGGCGAGGTCGCCCAGCGCGTGGCCAATGCGCTGGCCTCGGACGCCGTCCTCCGCGAGCGCCTCGTACGCGGCCTCGACCTGGCCCTGCTGCACCCGGACACCGCGCCCCAGGGCGAACCGCTGTTCACGCGCTGATCCGCCCATCACCGGTTTGGCCCACCGTCCTGCACCCGGCCACAGGCGGCAGGGTCCCTGCCCACAGACGGCAATGCCACCGGCCTCGGCCCGCCCCACGGGACGGCAGTACCCACCGGCCCCGTTCAGGGCCACCGGCCTCGATCCGGACCCGAGGCCACCCGGGACGATCCGGGCCCACCGGCCTCGATCCCGGCCCACCAGCCGTACGACGCACCGCCTTCCTCCCCGCACCCGCCGCCCGCCCGAGGGCCCCGTCGAGAGGCGAGCCTCTCGCGGGCGACGCACAATCGCAGCAGGTGCAAGATCCCTTCGAGGAAGGCCCCTACATGGACACCCCGGAGACCCGCTCGGTCGTATCCGAGTTCCTCGGCACGCTGCTCCTGGTGTTCTTCGCGGTCGGCGCTGCCGTGCTGGCCGGGGAGTACATCGGGACCTTCGGCATCGCCCTGTCCTTCGGCTTCACCCTGCTGGCCCTGGCCTACGCGCTCGGGCCCATCTCGGGCTGCCACGTCAACCCCGCGGTGACGCTCGGCATGCTCGTCGCCCACCGCATCACCCTCCGTACGGCCGTCGAGTACTGGATCGCCCAGCTGCTGGGCGGCATCGTCGGCTCCGCGCTCCTCTTCCTGGTGGCCAAGCAGGTCCCGGGCCTGAAGACCGACGGCGCCTTCGGCAGCAACGGCTTCGGCGACCGCTCGGCGGTGCACATCAACCTCGGCGGTGCGTTCGTCGCCGAGATCGTGCTCACGTTCCTGCTGGTCTTCGTGGTCCTCGCGGTCACCCACAAGGTGGCCCTCGTCGGCTTCGACGGCCTGGCCATCGGTATCGCGCTGGCCACCATCCACCTCATCGGCATCCCGCTCACCGGTACGTCCGTGAACCCGGCCCGGTCCTTCGGTCCGGCGCTCTTCGCGGGCGGCGGGGCGCTCTCGCAGCTGTGGCTGTTCATCGTCGCGCCGCTGATCGGCGGCGCGCTGGCGGCCCTGGCGCACCGGCTCACGCACACCCCGTACAGCCCGCTGCGGCCCCCGGCCGACCAGGAGCCCCCGGCGGACGAACGCGCTGCGCTCTGACCCTTCCGCCCGCGCTCATGACGGTGGCCCCCTGATCCACGGATCAGGGGGCCACCGTCATGGCTTCTCCGGGTTCTCCCGGCGCGCACCACTCAGCCGTACACCGGCCCCGTGTACTTCTCCCCGGGCCCCTGCCCCGGCTCGTCCGGGACGACCGACGCCTCGCGGAAGGCCAGCTGGAGCGACTTCAGCCCGTCCCGGAGCGGCGCGGCGTGGTACGAGCCGATCTCGGTGGCGCTGGCGGTGACCAGTCCGGCCAGCGCCTGGATCAGCTTCCGCGCCTCGTCCAGGTCCTTGTGCTGCTCGCCTTCCTCGGCGAGGCCGAGGTTGACCGCTGCCGAGCTCATCAGGTGCACCGCGACGGTGGTGATCACCTCGACGGCCGGCACGTCGGCGATGTCGCGGGTCATCGCGTCGAAGTCCGCGGGCTGCGCGCCCTGCGCTGCCGCGGGGTCGGAGGGGGGAGGGGTGGCGTCGCTCATGGCTCTCTATCTGTCCGTACGATCGGTGCGCCCGCTCCGTGCGGCCGGTGCGCTGCCCTCAGACTAGGCCCAGACGCGCACCCGCCCGCGCGTGGGGCGCCACCCGCGCCCGGAGCGCCGCCCGCGGCTGTGCGGAAGCGGACGCGCCGGGCCTCGCGTAGGCACGCCGGTGCCGTACGCGCGTACGGCCGGTACGGGGCACGCCCGGGTCGTGTACCATTGACTGCGACCGGCCGGTCATCTATGTGCCCGGCCCACAAGTGGAGGCTCCGATCTCCCACCCGATTCCAGCCCTCAGGGCAGGCGGGTCATCGGTCAGGCTGCGCCCCGCGGTGACATTCGCGGCGGTGCTCCCGAGCCAGTTTCCGGAGCCCCGCCTGTGTCCTGTCCGGGGCGTTTTTCGTGCTTCCGGCGAGGATGGTCACACCGAACAGACGTTACGCGGCTGTCCGCCAGGCGGTCGTGTGGTGCTAACCGAGGAGGATCCATCAGCGCCGAGCCCCGCATCAACGACCGGATTCGCGTCCCCGAGGTGCGACTCGTCGGTCCCAGCGGCGAGCAGGTCGGCATTGTGCCGCTTGCCAAGGCCCTGGAGCTTGCGCAGGAGTACGACCTCGACCTGGTCGAGGTGGCGGCGAACGCCCGTCCGCCGGTCTGCAAGCTCATGGACTACGGAAAGTTCAAATACGAGTCGGCCATGAAGGCCCGTGAAGCGCGCAAGAACCAGGCGCACACGGTCATCAAGGAGATGAAGCTCCGGCCGAAGATCGACCCGCACGACTACGACACCAAAAAGGGTCACGTCGTCCGGTTCCTCAAGCAGGGCGACAAGGTCAAGATCACGATCATGTTCCGTGGTCGCGAGCAGTCCCGTCCGGAGCTCGGCTTCCGGCTGCTGCAGCGGCTCGCGGAGGACGTCCAGGACCTCGGTTTCGTCGAGTCGAACCCGAAGCAGGACGGCCGGAACATGATCATGGTCCTCGGTCCGCACAAGAAGAAGACCGAGGCGATGGCCGAGGCCCGCGAGGCGCAGGCCGCCCGCAAGGCGGAGCGCCAGGGTGCTGCACCTGCCGAGCAGGAGCAGGCCGCCGAGGAGCCCGCCGAGGCGTGATTCCAGGGTGCTGCCCCGGATCAGCGCCGGGGTCACCGCCCCGGACACCGAACGAGACATCTGACGCTCCCATATGCCGGCCCGCCGGCCGGCGGGGGCGCCACTGACGAGGAGAGAACGGCGCATGCCGAAGAACAAGACGCACAGCGGCTCCAGCAAGCGCTTCAAGATCACGGGCTCCGGCAAGGTGCTCCGCGAGCGCGCCGGCAAGCGCCACCTGCTCGAGCACAAGTCGTCCAAGCTGACGCGTCGCCTCACCGGCAACGCCGAGATGGCCCCGGGCGACGCCAAGAAGATCAAGAAGCTTCTCGGCAAGTGAGTCGCCGCGCCCCTGAAAAGGCGGCGCGCGACCTCGACCGGGACCAGAATCGAACCGGGCCGTGTGCCGACCACCACGGCCCCGCTACAAGGAGTTAACAAGTGGCACGCGTCAAGCGGGCAGTCAACGCCCACAAGAAGCGCCGGGCGATCCTCGAGCAGGCCAGCGGCTACCGCGGTCAGCGGTCGCGTCTGTACCGCAAGGCGAAGGAGCAGGTCACCCACTCGTTCGTCTACAACTACAACGACCGCAAGAAGCGCAAGGGCGACTTCCGTCAGCTGTGGATCCAGCGCATCAACGCCGCTGCCCGCGCCAACGGCATGACGTACAACCGCTTCATCCAGGGTCTGAAGGCCGCCAACATCGAGGTGGACCGCAAGATCCTGGCCGACCTCGCGGTCAACGACCAGAACGCGTTCGCCGCGCTGGTCGAGGTGGCGCAGAAGGCGCTGCCGAGCGACGTGAACGCTCCCAAGGCTGCCTGAACCACAGCCTGAGGCAGTTGTCGCGCGGACCCGCAGGCCCCCGGCCTGCGGGTCCGCCGCCGTTTCGCCCCCCGTACACCCTCCGTACGCACGTCCCGCAGAAGTGAGCCGCCGCCCATGGGCACCCCCGAGCTGATCTCCCCGCGTTCCGCACGCGTCGCCGCAGCGCGGCGGCTGGCCCGCCGCAACTTCCGCGGCAAGGAGCGCCGGTTCATCGCCGAGGGCCCGCAGGCGGTCAGAGAGGCCGTACGGCACAGCAGCAACGGCGAGCCGACCCTCGTCGAGGTCTTCGCCACGCCGGAGGCCGCCGAGCGCCACGAGGGCATCGTGGCCGCCGCCCAGGACGCCGGGGTACGCGTCCTGCTGGCCGACGACGACACCATCGCCGACCTCTCGCAGACGGTCACCCCGCAGGGGCTGGTCGGGGTCTGCCGCTTCCTGGACTCGCCCTTCGAGGAGATCCTGGCCGCCCGCCCGAAGCTGGTCGCGGTGCTGGCCAACGTCCGCGACCCGGGGAACGCCGGTACGGTGCTGCGCTGCGCGGACGCCGCGGGCGCGGACGCGGTGGTGCTCACCGACGCCTCCGTCGACCTGTACAACCCCAAGTCGGTACGGGCCTCGGTCGGCTCGCTCTTCCACCTGCCGGTGGCCGTGGGCGTGCCGGTCGAGCGGGTCGTGGACGGGCTCAAGGGAGCGGGCGTCCGCATCCTGGCGGCGGACGGCGCGGGCGCCGACGACCTGGACTCCGAGCTGGACGCGGGCACCATGGGCTCCCCGACGGCCTGGGTCTTCGGCAACGAGGCGTGGGGGCTGCCGGCGGAGACCCGGGCGCTGGCCGACGCGGTGGTCCGGGTGCCGATCCACGGAAAGGCCGAGAGCCTGAACCTCGCGACCGCCGCCGCAGTGTGCCTGTACGCCTCCGCGCGCGCCCAGCGGTCGGCCGGAGGGTGCCGCTCGGCCGCCGCGGGCTAGTAGGGTTGCGTGCCCAGATCCCGGGAGGGGGCAGCGGGATGAATGTGAGGACTTCCGGCACACGCACATCCGTCGTGGACATCTGTCTCTCGGGTGATCCCGGCGAGAACCCTCCGCTCCCGTACGACCCGGCCGCCTCGGTCGGCGGACTGGATCCGGACGAGCTCCCCGACGGCCTCGTGGTGGCCGACGAGGCGGGCCGGGTGGTGTGCTTCAACGCCGCCGCCGCGCGGCTGACGGCCGTGGACCCCGCCGACGCGCTCGGCGAGCCGCTGGAGCGCGCCCTCCCGCTGCAGGACATGGAGGGCCGCCGCTGGTGGCAGCTGACCGACCCGTACGGCGGGCTGGCCATCCGCACCGGCCAGCCGGAGCGCAATCTGCTGCTGGGCGGCCGGGAGCTGCTGGTCTCCGCGCGGTACGTCCGCACCCGGCCGACGGGGCCGGTCCGCCGTCTGGTCATCACGCTGCGCGGCACCGAGGCGCGCCGCCGTACGGAGCTGAGCCACGCCGAGCTGATCGCGACCGTCGCGCACGAGCTGCGGTCGCCGCTGACGTCCGTGAAGGGCTTCACGGCGACGCTGCTGCAGAAGTGGGAGCGGTTCACCGACGACCAGAAGCGGCTGATGCTGGAGACCGTCGACGCGGACGCCAACCGCGTCACCCGGTTGATCGCCGAGCTGCTGGACATCTCGCGCATCGACTCCGGGCGCCTGGAGGTCCGACGGCAGCGGGTCGACATGATCGCGGCGGTACGGCGGCACGTCCAGGCGCAGACGACGGCGGGGCAACGCCCGGACCGGTTCCTGATCCGGATGCTGGAGCCGCTGCCGGAGCTGTGGGCCGATCCGGACAAGGTCGACCAGGTGCTGGGCAACCTGCTGGAAAACGCGGTGCGCCACGGCGAGGGGACGGTCACAATCGAGGTAGCGCCCTCGTCGTCCGCTCAGCCCGAGCAGACGTGCACCGGGACGACCGTCACGGTGAGCGACGAGGGACCCGGCATCCCGGAGGATTCGATGAACCGCGTCTTCACCCGCTTCTGGCGGGGCAGCAAACGCGGCGGCACGGGCCTCGGGCTGTACATCGTCAAGGGCATCGTCGAGGCGCACGGCGGCACGATCACGGTCGGCCGGGCCCCGGCCGGCGGCGCGCAGTTCCGATTTAGCCTGCCCGTCGGCACCCCGGCCTTCATGGCCTGACCGGGTCCGACGGGCGCTGTTCCGACTGGGGCGCCGGTGAGGCGTGGCCGCGGTGCCCCTTAGACTTGACCTTTGGCACCTTTGGCACTCAAGCGTCGGGGGCAAGCCGCGCGCCAAGACCATCGGAAGCACGGGAAGAGATGTCGGCACCGAACAAGTCGTACGACCCTGTTGAGGTCGAGGCCCTGAAACCGGAAGAGATCGAGCGGATGCAGAGCGAGGCGCTCGCCGCGTTCGCCGCCGCGAAGGACCTCGACGAGCTCGCCCAGGCGAAGACCGCGCACACCGGCGGGACCTCGCCGCTCGCGCTCGCCAACCGGGAGATCGGCGCCCTGCCCCCGCACGCCAAGGCGGACGCCGGCAAGCGCGTCGGCCAGGCCCGCGGCCGGGTGAACCAGGCCCTCAAGGCCCGCCAGGAGGAGCTGGAGGCCGAGCGGGACACCCGCGTGCTGGTCGAGGAGGCGGTGGACGTCACGCTGCCGTACGACCGCGTACAGCCCGGCGCCCGGCACCCCCTCACCACGCTCTCCGAGCGCATCGAGGACGTCTTCGTGGCGATGGGGTACTCCGTCGCCGAGGGCCCCGAGGTGGAGTCGGAGTGGCTGAACTTCGACGCGCTGAACATCGCCCCGGACCACCCGGCCCGCACGATGCAGGACACCTTCTTCGTCGAGTCGGCCGCCGACGGCGACGAGAAGCAGACCGGTGTGGTGCTGCGCACGCACACCTCGCCGGTGCAGATCCGCTCGATGCTGGACCGCGAGCCGCCGCTGTACGTGATCTGCCCGGGCCGCGTCTACCGCACCGACGAGCTGGACGCCACCCACACCCCCGTCTTCACCCAGGTCGAGCTGCTCGCCGTCGACGAGGGCCTGACCATGGCGGACCTCAAGGGCACGCTGGACCACATGGTGCAGGCGCTGTTCGGCGAGGGCATGGAGACCCGGCTGCGCCCGAACTACTTCCCCTTCACCGAGCCGTCCGCCGAGATGGACATGGTGTGCTACGTGTGCCGTGGCGCGTCCGTGGGCAATCCGGACGCCCCCTGCCGCACCTGCTCCAGCGAGGGCTGGATCGAGCTGGGCGGCTGCGGCATGGTCAACCCGCGGGTGCTGACCGCCTGCGGTGTGGACGCGGAGAAGTACAGCGGATTCGCCTTCGGGTTCGGCATCGAGCGGATGCTGATGTTCCGCCACAACGTCGAGGACATGCGAGACATGGTCGAGGGTGACGTGCGCTTCACCCGGCCTTTCGGGATGGAGATCTGATGCGGGTCCCGCTTTCTTGGCTGCGGGAGTACGTCGACCTGCCGGCCGGTGAGTCCGGCCGTGACGTGCAGGCCAAGCTGATTGCCTCCGGTCTGGAGGTGGAGACCGTCGAGCAGCTCGGCGCCGGGCTCGAGGGCCCGCTGGTCGTCGGCCAGGTCCTCACGATCGAGGAGCTGGAGGGCTTCAAGAAGCCGATCCGCTTCTGCACGGTCGACGTCGGCCGGGCCAACGGCACCGGCGAGCCGCAGGAGATCGTCTGCGGCGCGCGCAACTTCGCCGTTGGCGACAAGGTCGTCGTGGTCCTCCCGGGCGCCACGCTGCCCGGCGACTTCAAGATCTCCGCGCGCAAGACGTACGGCAAGAAGTCGCACGGCATGATCTGCTCCGGCGACGAGCTGGGCATGGGCGACGACGGTTCGGGCGGCATCATCGTGCTGCCGCCGGAGTACGAGGTCGGCACCGACGCGATCGAGCTGCTGCAGCTGGTCGACGAGGTGCTGGACATCGCCGTCACCCCGGACCGCGGCTACTGCCTGTCGATGCGCGGCGTCGCCCGCGAGACGGCCACCGCGTACGGCCTGCCGCTGCGCGACCCGGCGCTGCTGGACGTGCCGCCGCCGAACTCCTACGGCTACCCGGTCAAGGTCACCGACCCGATCGGCTGCGACCGCTTCACGGCCCGTACGGTCGTCGGTCTCCAGCCGGAGGCGCGCTCGCCGATCTGGCTCAAGCGCCGCCTGCAGAAGGCCGGCATGCGCCCGATCTCGCTGGCCGTCGACGTCACCAACTACGTGATGCTGGAGCTGGGCCAGCCGCTGCACGCCTACGACCGTTCCCTCGTCGAGGGCACGATCGGGGTGCGCCGCGCCGAGCCCGGCGAGAAGATCACCACCCTCGACGGCACCAACCGCGTCCTGGACGGCGAGGACCTGGTCATCACCGACGACCGCGGGCCGATCGGCCTGGCGGGCGTCATGGGCGGTGCGAACACCGAGATCGCCGACCACGCGGAGGGCCAGGGCACCACCGAGGTCGTCATCGAGGCCGCGCACTTCAACGCGCTGACGATCGCGCGCACGGCCCGCCGCCACAAGCTGTCCTCCGAGGCGTCCAAGCGCTTCGAGCGGGGCGTCGACCCCGAGGCCGCGTCCGCCGCCGCCCAGCGGACCGTCGACCTGCTCGTGCTGCTCGCGGGCGGCACCGCCGAGGCCGGTGTGACGGAGATCGTGGCGCCCAGCGCGCCCCGCTCGATCACCATCCCGGCGGACCACCCGGACAAGGTCGCGGGCGTGGCGTACGGCCGCGAGACCGTGGTGCGCCGCCTTCAGGCGGTCGGCTGTGACGTGTACGGCCAGGACGAGCTGGTCGTGACGGTGCCGTCCTGGCGCCCGGACCTGACCGACCCGAACGACCTCGCCGAAGAGGTCATCCGGCTGGAGGGCTACGAGAACCTGCCCTCCACGCTGCCGACGCCGCCGGCGGGCACCGGCCTGACCGAGCGGCAGCGGCTGCACCGCCGGGTCGGCCGCGCGCTGGCCGGTGCCGGCTATGTCGAGGCGCTGAACTACCCGTTCCTCGGCGAGGCGGTCCTGGACCAGCTCGGCATCGAGGCGGACGACCCGCGCCGCCGCACGGTCAAGCTGGCCAACCCGCTCTCGGACGAGGAGCCCTCGCTCCGTACGACGCTGATCCCGGGCCTGCTGTCCGCGCTGCGGCGCAACGACGGCCGGGGCACGCACGACCTGGCGCTCTTCGAAACCGGCCTGGTCTTCCGGCCGACCGGCGACGAGAAGCCGGCCGCCCGGCTGCCCGTCGACCGCCGTCCGACGGACGCGGAGATCGCCGCGCTGAACGGTGCGCTGCCCGAGCAGCCGCGCCGCGCCGCCGTGGTCCTCGCGGGCGCCCGCGAGCAGGCCGGCTGGTGGGGCAAGGGCCGCCCGGCGACCTGGGCGGATGCCGTCGAGGCGGGCCGCGTCGTGGCCCGTGAGGCGGGCGTGGAGCTGATCGTCCGCCAGGACCAGCACGCGCCGTGGCACCCGGGCCGCTGCGCCGCGCTGCTCGTCGCCGTGGACGGCGAGGAGGTGCTCGTCGGCAACGCCGGTGAGCTGCACCCGCGCGTCATCAAGGCGCTGGGGCTGCCGGAGCGCACCTGCGCGATGGAGATCGACCTGGACCGCCTGGAGCGGGCCGGTGCCGGCGTGATCCCCGCGCCGCGGATCTCCACCTTCCCGGTCGCCACCCAGGACGTCGCGCTGATCGTCGACGCCTCGGTCCCGGCCGCCGACGTCGAGGCCGCGCTGCGGTCCGGCGCCGGTGACCTGCTGGAGGACCTGCGGCTGTTCGACGTCTTCACCGGTGAGCAGGTCGGCGAGGGCAAGAAGTCGCTGGCGTACGCGCTGCGCTTCCGCGCGGCGGACCGCACGCTGACCGCCGACGAGGCCTCGGCGGCGCGGGACGCCGCGGTGGCGGCGGCCGTCGAGCGGACGGGCGCGAGCCTGCGCGGCTGAGAAAGCCCACCCGAGCGGGTGGCGGTACCGGTTCCGGCCGGTGCCGCCACCCGCTTTTTTCGTGCGCCGGCCGGGTCGAGTGGCGTCAATCCGACTCATCACTCGTTCGGGTGAGAGGTGAGCTTTGGGTGGCGGGGCCGACACCGTGTGTGGCCAGAATCGATCACGCCGTAAGAGCGCGTACGCCGCGGCACCGGACAGGCAAGGGGCGCAGCCACCCGAGCACGCGACAGTACGGCGGAGGGGGATCCGGATGATCCGCACCTGGGCGCGGCAGTGCGGCCGGGTCCGCCGCCGGGTCCAGGCGTGGCGCCCGCTGCCGCCGGTCGAGGGCGAGACGTTCCGCGGTTTCGCCCGTCGGCTCTTCGTCCTCGTGCTCCCCGGCCTCTGGGTGGCCGGCGTCCTCGTCTGGGAGCTGGCCGGGTCCGGGCACGATCAGCCGCTCCAGCTCCTCGCCGCGGCCCCGGCCATCGCCTGCGCCGGCACGGGCCGCCGGGAGTGCGTGGTGCTCGGCGGGCTGTGCGCCCTGCTCGCGCTGGTGCCGTTCGGGCCGGGGAGCGGCATCGCCCCGCCCGCCGGCCGGCTCGGGACCTGCGCCGCCGTCCTCGCCGTGGTCGTGGCCAGCTATCTGACGGCAGGCCGTCGCGCGCGGCTGCTCCGCGAGCTGGACCGCACCCGCGACGTCGCGGAGGCGGCGCAGCGGCTCGTGCTCCGCCCGCTGCCGGAACGTCTCGGCGGCATCCGGGTCGCCGCCGGCCATCTCTCGGCGGGCGAGGGCGCGTTGATCGGCGGGGACCTGTACGACGCGGTGCCGACCCGGTACGGCCTGCGGGTGGTCATCGGCGACGTACGCGGCCACGGCCTGGGGGCGATCGGCACGGTCTCGGTCATGCTCGGCTGCTTCCGCGAAGCCGTGCACGACGAGCCGGGGCTGCCGGGCGTGCTGCGGCGGCTGGACCGCACCCTGGCCCGGCACCTCGCCGAACGGGCCCGTGCCGAACACCCGGCGTGCGGCGGTGTGGTGACGGACAGTCCGGCGGCGGAGGAGTTCGTCACGGTCCTGCTGCTCCAGCTCGCGCCCAGCGGCGAGTTCACCGCGCTGAACTGCGGTCACCCGTGGCCGTATCGGTTCAGCGGCGGCGCGGCCGAGCCGGCCGCCGAGGACGGGCCGCTGCCGCCGCTGGGCCTGTTCCCGCTGCCGGACCGGCTGCGGCCGCTGTCCGGCCGACTGGACCGCGGCGAGGGCCTGTTGCTGTACACGGACGGCGCGGAGGACGCCCGCGACGCGGACGGCGCCTTCTTCTCGCTCGACACGCAGCTGCGGGCGTGCCTGGCCGAGGCGGCGCCGGAACCGCCCCTCCCCGGCGCCCTCGTCACCGCCGTACGCGACCGGATCGTGCGGCACGCGGGGGGCCGGCTCACCGATGACGTCGCGCTGCTGGCCCTCGCCCCCGGCCGCCCCCGCGCCGGGGCCGCCGCGGGCCCGCGCGTACCGGCCCAGGGGACGCCGCACACGCCGGACGTCCCACGGGGTCACCACGGTTCACACCCCGTGTGAACTTCCCCTGCTTACGCTGGAGACGAGGCGAAGCGCGCCCGCCGCTGACGACGGCGCGGACCGGGAGGGGGCCATGGAGCCCAATACCCTGCTCGACGCGATCCTGGACGAGGCGGGCATCTCGCATGCCGGTCTGGCCGTGCACATCAACCAGCTGGGCCGCCGGCGCGGCCTGTCCCTGCGGTACGAACACACCGCGGTGGCCCGCTGGCTGAAGGGGCAGCGGCCGCGCGGCCAAGTACCCGACCTGATCTGCGAGATCCTCAGCGAACGGCTGCACCGTCCGGTCAGCCTGGACGACATCGGGCTGAGCCGGCCCGGCACCCGCAGGGCCGCCGACACCCCGCTGTCCGGTTTCGTCGAGCGGGCCACCGCGCTGTGGCGCTCCGACGAGCAGCAGCGTCCGCACGTCCTGGCCGCGCCCGCGCTCACCGGCACCTCCGCGGTCATGCCGGTCTGGGAGTGGGAGAACCCGCCGGAGGACTCCGACGTCTCGCGCTCCGGCCTGACCCGGGTGTCCATGGCCGACATCGAGATGCTGCGGTCGGCGCGTACGCACTACGAGCAGATGTACCGCAAGGCCGGCGGGGTGGCGACCAGGGCGCGCATCGTCGGTTTCCTCAACACCGAGGCGGCGCCGCTGCTGCGGGGCAGCTACACCGACGCCACCGGCCGCCAGCTGCACCGGGCCACCGGCGGCCTGGTGGCCGTGGCCGGCATCTGCGCGTACGACTCGGACGCCTTCGGGCTCGCGCAGCGCTACTTCCACCAGGCGCTGCGGCTGGCCAAGGCGAGCGGCGACCGGGGGCTCGGCGCGTACATCATCGCCCTGCTGACGAATCAGTCCCTGTTCACCCGGGAGTACCGTCAGGCGGTTGCCTTCGCCGAGGCGGCGCTGCGCGCGGCGGGGCCGCACATCACCCCGGCGCTGGCCGCCGACCTGTACGCGATGCAGGCGAAGGCGTACGCCCGGCTGGGCGACGGGGCCGGCGCGCTGTCCTGCATCCGCCGGGCCGAGGCCGCGGCGGAGCGGATCCGTCCGGGCCAGGAACCGGACGAGACGGGGTACGTCCAGCCGGGGCTGGTCAACGTTCAGGTGGCGGAGGCGCTGCTCAGCCTGGGGGACCTCCGGGCCGCACGGGAGCAGGCGACCGCCGCCGTCGACACCCCCGCGCACGACCGCGGACGGGTGCACCGGCTGGCCATGCTCGCGCACATCGAGTTGAGACAGGGGGAGACGGAGCGTGCCGTGGCCAGTGCGACGCAGATGGCCGAACAGGCACGGGGCATGGAGTCGCAGCGGTTACGGGACCGCCTGCGGGCGGTTCGCGAACTCCTTGCCGAAACCGGAAGCAGCGCCACCGACGCCGCGGCCGACTTGATCGATGAGGCGTTGCGCGTTCCGCTCTGACGGATGGCTCGTGTCCACGTGCCATCTCTACGGCGGAAGGTGGCAGACACGTGCGATGGAAGAACCTCAAGGAGCAGACCGTGTACGAGAACCGCTGGTTCCGGGTCAATCTCGCCGATGTGGAACTCCCGGACGGGCGGCATCTGGACCACTACCTGATCCGCATGCGGGCGGTGGCGGTGGCCACGGTGGTCAACGAGGCCAACGAGGTGCTGCTGCTGTGGCGGCACCGCTTCATCACCGACGCCTGGGGCTGGGAGCTGGCGGCGGGGGTGGTCGAGGACGGCGAGGACGTGGCCGTCGCGGCCGCCCGTGAGATGGAGGAGGAGACGGGCTGGCGGCCCGGCCCCCTCCAGCACCTGATGACCGTGGAGCCGTCCAACGGCCTCACGGACGCCCGGCACCACATCTACTGGTCCGAGGAGGCGGAGTACGTCGGCCACCCCGAGGACGACTTCGAGTCCGACCGGCGCGAGTGGATCCCGCTCAAGCTGGTGCCGGACATGGTGGCGCGGGGCGAGGTGCCGGCCGCCAACATGGCGGCGGCGCTGCTGATGCTGCACCACCTCCGCCTGGGCTGAGCGCCCCGGCCGGGCCGGCTGCCAGTGGGGCGGCCGGCCCGGCCGACGGTCAGGGCGCCAGAACCTGCCACACGGCGACCGCCAGGGCCGCGATCCCGGTGAGCGCGGCGACGGACGGCAGCGGCCACCGTCCGTGTTCGATGCGGGTGAGCCTGCTGTGCAACTCGTCCGCCTCGCGCTCGTACTGCTCGGTGCGCTGGGCGAGCAGCGCGAGCTGGCCGTCGACGCGAGCCGTGCGCACGTCACAGCAGCGTCTGAGCTCGGCCACGTCGCTGGTCACTGGGTCGGTATCTGGGTGGGCGGTCACGGTCCGCTCCTCATCCCTCTCGGTAACTCGGTGTTTTCCTTGCTACTGACAGTGAACTCCTTTGCGGGGAGGGGCGGGAGAGTGTGCGGGAGGAATATGCGTGTCAACGTCGCACACCCCGTGTGAATCGGGCGCCGCAGGCGTCCCCGCCGGGGGTGCGCGGGCCGCACACGGGGTGTGAACCGCGCACTCGAAGCGGGCCGTTTCACACGGTGCCGCACACGGTGGCGGGGGAGTTGACTCGGAGATGCCACGGGGGCAGCAGCCGGCGGGACGGGCGCCCCGCCGGCGGTGTCCGGCCGCCGTCTTTCCCCCGAGCGGCGGCGGACGGCCGGACGGCCCACGCCTACGGATGCCGTCCGGCGCCCCCGTGGAACGACGACGGCCCGTGCCGCTCCGTGAGAGAAGGAGCGGCACGGGCCGGTGCGCGCGTGGGCCGGGCCGCCCGGGACGGGGCCGGGGCCCGGCTCATGGACCGGGTGCTCAGTACGGGTAGAAGCCCGAGCCGGTCTTGCGGCCCAGGCGGCCCGCGTCGACCATCCGCTGGAGCAGCGGGGGAGCGGCGTACAGCGGCTCCTTGAACTCCTCGTACATCGAGTCGGCGACCGAGGCGACGGTGTCGAGGCCGATCAGGTCGGACAGCTTCAGCGGGCCCATCGGGTGGGCGCAGCCGAGCTCCATGCCGTTGTCGATGTCCTCGCGGCTGGCGATGCCCGACTCGAACATCCGGATCGCGGAGAGCAGGTACGGGATCAGGAGCGCGTTCACGACGAAGCCGGAGCGGTCCTGGGCGCGGATGGCGTGCTTGCCCAGGTGGTTCTCGACCAGTGCCTCGGCGCGCTTGATCGTCTCCTCGCCGGTGGTGAGCGCCGGGATGAGCTCGACCAGCTTCTGCACCGGGGCCGGGTTGAAGAAGTGGATGCCGATGACCTGCTCGGGGCGGTTGGTCGCGACGGCCAGCTTCACCAGCGGGATGGAGGAGGTGTTCGAAGCGAGGATCGCGTCCGGGCGCGTCACCACCTGGTCGAGCACCTGGAAGATCTCGGTCTTGACCTGCTCGTTCTCCACGACGGCCTCGATGACCAGGTCACGGTCGGCGAACTCGCCCAGGTCGGTCGTGAAGCTGAGCCGGCCGAGGGTCGCGTCGCGCTCGGCAGCGCTGATCTTGCCGCGTTCGGCGGCCTTGCCGAGGGAGTTGGTCAGGCGGGTGCGGCCGATCTCAAGGGCCTCGCCGGTGGTCTCGGCGACCATGACCTCCAGGCCGGACCGGGCGCATACCTCCGCGATGCCGGCGCCCATTTGGCCGCAGCCGACCACTCCGACGCGTTCGATGTCGGTCACATCGTGCCTTTCGCTGATCTTCGGGACCGGCGGGAGCCGTAAGGGTCCGACGCCCGCCTCGGCCCCGACGTTACTCCGCGCGCTGGTGCGCAGGGGCGGGCGGGGCGGGCATTCTGAGCGAGGAGAGCCTCATTTACCGGACGGATTGGGGTGGTGGCATGCGACGAATAGGAAATTTCACCCGAAGAGGATTTGCTGTGGCCGCGCTGGGGGTGGCCTCCTCGGCGCTGTGGACATCGGGGGCCGCGGCGAGCACCCCCGGCGGGACCGGTGGCGCCGCCGAGACCGCGGGCCGGCGGCGGGAGCCGGGGGACGGGAACAGTCACCGTCCGGAGTTCCGCGGGATGTGGCTGGCGACCGTCGCCAACCGCGACTGGCCCTCGAAGCCGGGCCTGTCCGCCGCGCAGCAACAGGCCGAGCTGGTGGCCTACCTCGACAAGGCGGCCGCCGCCAAGCTGAACGCCGTGCTTTTCCAGGTGCGCCCCACCGCCGACGCGCTCTGGCCCTCGCCCCACGAGCCGTGGTCGCAGTACCTCACCGGTGTCCAGGGCCGCGACCCCGGCTGGGACCCGCTGGGCTTCGCCCTCCGGGAGGCGCACGAGCGCGGCCTGGAGCTGCACGCCTGGTTCAACCCGTACCGCATCGCCAACCACGCCGACCCGTCCAAGCTGATCGCCACCCACCCCGCCCGGCTGCACCCCGACTGGGTGCTGTCCTACGGCGGCAAGCTCTACTACAACCCCGGGCTGCCGGAGGTCCGCGCCTTCGTCCTCGACGCGATCATGGACGCGGTGCGCCGCTACCCCGTGGACGGCGTCCACTTCGACGACTACTTCTACCCCTATCCGGTCGCGGGCCAGACGCTGAACGACGACGCGGCCTACGCAGAGCACGGCGGCGGCTTCCCGGACCGCGCGAGCTGGCGCCGGGACAACATCGACCGGCTGGTGCGGGAGCTGGGGGAGCGGGTCCGGGCGACCCGGCGGACCGCCCGCTTCGGGGTCAGCCCGTTCGCCGTCTGGCGCAACAAGGCGACCGATCCGACGGGCTCCGACACCCGAGCGGGCGTACAGACGTACGACGATCTCTACGCCGACACCCGTAAGTGGGTCCGCGAGGGGTGGATCGATTACATCGTCCCGCAGGTCTACTGGAACATCGGCTTCGCCGCCGCCGACTACGCCAAGCTCGTGCCGTGGTGGGCACGGACCGTGGACGGGACCCGGGTCCACCTCTACATCGGCGAGGCGCTCTACAAGGCGGGCGACCCGGCGCAGCCCGCCCCCTGGCAGGATCCGGCCGAACTCTCCCGCCACCTCACCTTCGACGACCGCTACCGGCAGGTGCGCGGCAACGTCTACTTCTCCGCCAAGGAGGTGGCCACGGACCCCACCGGGTCGATGGCCCGGGTGGTGGCCGACCACTATCCCTCCCGTGTGCGGCCACCGCGCTGACGGCCCCGGGGCCCGGTGGCCGGTACGCCGATGGCCGGTCGCGACCGGCGCCCGGAACGGCTGCCGGGCCTAGACTGGCCGTACGGGTGCGGGCCTCAGTGGTACCGGCAGCGCGCCCCTGACTGGCTGCGGCCGGCGTGTCCGGGCGCACCCCGACCATCCGGATGTGGAGGTCACCTCTGATGCACGCTGAAAAGGGCGACCGATTGCTGGTGCACGGCAGGATCGTCGGGCAGCGGGACCGGGTCGCCGAGGTGGTCGAAGTGCTCGGCGAGAGCGGGACCCCGCCGTACCGCGTCCGCTTCGAGGACGGCCACGAAACGATCATGTCGCCCGGCCCCGACACCGTCGTACGGCACCCGGACCAGGCGACCGGCTGACAGTGACCGGCGCGGGGGCGGCGGGCGAAATCCGTTCGACGTCCCCGGGTCGGTCTGCCAGGCTCCGGCCATGATCACCGCATCCGGCCCGGAGCTGCCGGCCCCCGACGGCTACGAGATCTCCACCGACCCCGCCCGCCTGGACCGCGACCTGGTCCACCACTGGCTGGCCACGGACGCGTACTGGGCGCTGGGCAGGTCCCGCGAGCGCCAGGACCGGGCGATCGACGGGTCGCTCAACTTCGGGGTGTACGAGACGGCGTCGGGCCGGCAGGCCGGGTACGCCCGCGTGGTCACCGACCACACCACCTTCGCTTGGCTCTGTGACGTCTACGTCGACCGCGCCGCGCGCGGCAAGGGGCTGGGCGCCGCGCTCGCCACCGCCGTCCGCGACCACCTCGCGCCCGGCGGGCTGCGCCGGATCATGCTCGCCACGCAGGACGCGCACGGCATGTACGAACGCATCGGATTCCGGCGGATCACCGACCCCGAGAAGTGGATGGCGCTCGCCCTCACCGAGACCGCCGCGCCCGCCGCCGGGGCGGAACATCACACTCCGGCGGTCGATACCGAACTTGCCCCGTAAATATGTGAGTTGAGGGGGTACGCAGCGGCGGTGGCGCTCTTACCATCACCGAATGACTGTTCGCCTCACGCTGGTCGCTGCCGGGCGCAGCTCCTCGTTGCTCGAAGCCCGCTTCGACGACGACCGGCCGCTGGACGCGATGGGGTGGCACGAGGTCGAGCGGGCGGCGCCCGCCCTCGGCCCCCTGGCCGCCGCCGAGCTGCGCTACTGCTCGCCCGCGGCCCGCAGCCGCGAGACCGGCGAACTGCTCGGCTTCACCCCACTGGTCCAGCCCGCCCTACGGGACTGCGACATGGGCCGGTGGCGCGGGCGCACGCTGCGTGACGTGGCGGCCGCCGAGCCCCAGGCCGTCGACGCCTGGCTGGCCGACCCCCGTGCGGCGCCGCACGGGGGCGAGTCCCTGCTGGCGTTCATCACCCGCGTCGGCGGCTGGCTGGACACCCGTCCGGTCGGCGACGGCGGCAGCGCCCTCGCCGTGGCCGAGCCCGGCGTCATCCGCGCCGCCGTCATCTACGCCCTCCGCGTCCCGCCCCACGCCTACTGGCACCTGGACGTTCTCCCCCTCTCCGTCACCACTTTCCACGGCCACCCGCACTGCTGGACGCTGGTGCTGTCGTCCTGACCGTTTCGCCGCGCACGGGCGGGAGCGGACTGCGGGCCCTCAGCCCAGCCGGCGCACCGGCTCTCCCGCGACGAACGCCGCGATGTCCTCCACCGCCTGCTGGAAGTAGCCCTCGTAGTTGCGCCGCGTCACATAGCCCAGGTGCGGGGTGGCCAGCAGGTTCGGGAGCGAGCGGTACGGGTGGTCGGCGGGCAGCGGCTCCTGGTCGAACACGTCGGTCCCGGCTCCCGCGATCCACCCCTCGCGCAGCGCCGTCGCGAGCGCGTCCTGGTCGACGATCGCGGCGCGAGAGGTGTTGACGAGGTACGCCGTCGGCCGCATCCGCTTCAGCTCGGCCTCGCCGAGCAGCCCGCGCGTACGCTCCCCGAGCACCAGGTGCACCGAGACGAAGTCGCTGCTCTCCAGCAGCTCTTCGAGGGAACCGGCCCGTCGCGCCCCCACTTCCTCCGCCCGCTCCGCGGTGAGGTTCTGGCTCCAGGCCGCCACGTCCATCCCGAAGGCCTGTCCGACCGCGGCGACCCGCGCGCCGATCTTCCCCAGGCCCAGCAGGCCGAGCCGCCGCCCGTACAGGTCGGCCCCCACCGTGCTCTGCCACGGACCGCCTTCCCGTAGCGCGTTGTTCTCCCGGACCACCCCGCGGGCGAGACCCAGCAGCAGTGCCCAGGTCAGCTCCACGGGCGGCTCGGTGTTGCTGGCCGTGCCGCACACGGTCACGCCGTGCCGGGCTGCCGCCGCCAGGTCGATCGAGGCGTTGCGCATGCCGGAGGTGATCAGCAGCCGCAGCTTGGGCAGCCGTGCGAACAACTCGGCGGGGAACGGCGTTCGTTCGCGCATCACGACGA
This sequence comes from Streptomyces sp. NPDC047117, assembly GCF_040643545.1. Taxonomy (NCBI): domain Bacteria; kingdom Bacillati; phylum Actinomycetota; class Actinomycetes; order Kitasatosporales; family Streptomycetaceae; genus Streptomyces; species Streptomyces sp. NPDC047117. The sequence continues at coordinate 81,159 of NZ_JBEYUN010000020.1, forward strand.
GGATCTCGCAGTCCCCGACCGCCTCGACGAGCCGCTCCCGGTCACCGATGTACTCGCGTACCACCCGCACGTCGACGTCGTCCGCCACCGCGCTCCAGTCCGCCATGGACAGCGCGACCCCCTGGTAGTCGTCGAGCACCGCACACCGCAGCTTCATCTTCCGCCCCTCCTGTAGCTCACCGGCCGCGTTCCGCCCAGTCTCTCCCACCGGACCCCGCGCCCCTCCGGCATACCTGTCGGATTCGTTCCCGGCTTTGGGTGAACCTTACAAGGGCTGACCGCGAGACTCCGTCGATCATGGCACCTGGATTATCGACAACTCACTGGCACAGTTGCGGGTGACCTGGCGATCTGCCACGCGGTCGGACCGTCGATCGCGCGGCCGGTTGTTGTATCTCTACGACAAAGAGGGTGCGCCCATGAGTGTGGACACCGACAACGTTCTGGTCACCGGCCTGGGGGCCACGACACCGCTCGGCGGGGACGCCGTGTCGACCTGGAACGCGATGCTGGCCGGCCGGTCCGGCATCGGGCCGATCGAGGAGGAGTGGGCGGCGCAGCTGCCCGGGCGGATCGCGGGCCGGCTCGCGGCCGAACCGTCCGAGACGCTGGACCGGGTGCAGGCCCGCCGGATGGACCGCTGCGAGCAGGTCGCGCTGGTCGCGGCGCGCGAGGCGTGGGCCGACGCGGGCACGCCCGACGTCGACCCCGAGCGGCTGGCCGTGGTGATCGGCACGGGCACCGGCGGCGCGCTGACCATGCTCGGCCAGGACGACGTGCTGGAGGCCTCCGGGGTCCGCAGGGTGTCGCCGCACACCGTGCCGATGCTGATGGCGAACGGCCCCGCCGCCTGGGTCAGCATCGAACTCGGCGCCCGCGGCGGCGCCCACACCCCCGTCAGCGCCTGCGCGTCCGGCGCCGAGGCGATCGCCATGGGCGCGGACCTGATTCGGCTCGGCCGCGCCGACGTGGTCGTGGCGGGCGGCGCCGAGGCGTGCGTCTGCGCGCTGACGATGGCGGGATTCGCGCAGGCCAAGGCGCACTCGACCCGCAACGACGAGCCGCAGCGCGCATCCCGCCCCTTCGACGTGGACCGCGACGGCTTCGTCATCGGCGAGGGCGCCGCCGTGGTCGTCCTGGAACGCGCCGGGTTCGCCGCCGCCCGGGCCGCCCGCGCGCACGCCACCCTCGCGGGGGCCGGCGTCACCTCGGACGCCTTCCACATCACGGCCGCCCACCCCGAGGGCCAGGTCCGCGCCATGCGCCGGGCGCTCTCCGAGGCCGGGCTCGCGCCGCAGGACATCGGGCTCGTGCACGCCCACGCGACGTCCACGCCCAAGGGCGACCTGGCCGAGGCGCAGTCGGTCACGGAGGCGGTGGGCACCCACCCGGCCGTCACCGCGACCAAGTCGATGACCGGCCACCTCTTCGGCGCCGCCGGCTCCCTCGGCGCGCTCGCGACGATCCTCGCGGTACGCGACGGCGTCGTCCCGGCCACCCTCAACGTCGACACCCTCGACCCGGAGGTGAAGCTGGACATCGTGACCGGCGCAGCGCGCCGCACCGCCGTACCCGCCGCCCTGACCAACTCCTTCGGCTTCGGCGGCCACAACGCGTCGCTGGTCTTCACCCCGGCGCCCTGACAGCGGTCCACGCGCCCCGGAGCCCGGCACAATTCCCGGCCGGGTCACCGGGGCGCGTGCTACCGTCGGCCGGCAGACCGAGTGACGGTACCGAGTGACGAGGAGGTGAGTTGATGACTGTCGTGGAGACCGCCGCTGTGCGCGGCGCCCGGGCCATCCTCACTTCCCGGGTCCCGGCCTGACCCGCGCCACCCCACCGGTGCCGCCGGGCACGCCTCCGTGCGTACCGGGACCCTGATCACAAGGGTTTCCACGTTGTCCTCAGCTTTTTCCGAATTCTCGTCCTCCGACGAGTCCGCTTCTTCCGATGCCGTCACCGAGGCGTTCTTCGCGCTGCACCACGGGCTGCCCAGGCAGGGCCCCGGGTCGGACGGCACCACCCGCCGGCTGTTCCGGCTGGCGGGGCCGCTGCCGGAGCGCCCGCGCGTACTGGACCTGGGCTGCGGCACCGGCCGTTCCGCGCTGCTGCTGGCCGCCGAGGCCGGCGCGCACGTCACCTGCGTCGACCTGCACCAGCCCTTCCTCGACGAGCTGACCGCCGCCGCTGCCCGGCGCGGCCTGGACGCGCGCGTCACCACCGTCAACTGCTCGATGGACCGCCCGCCCTTCCCCGACCACACCTTCGACCTGATCTGGGCCGAGGGCTCCGCGTACGTCATCGGCTTCGAGGCCGCGCTGCGCGGCTGGCGCCGGCTCCTGGCACCGGGCGGCGCCCTGGTCGTCACCGAGCCCGAGTGGTCCCGCGCCGACCCCTGCCCGGCGGTACGGGCCTTCTGGGACGCCGCGTACCCGCTGCGCACCGCGGCGGAGAACGCCGCGCTCGCCGAGGCCGCCGGCCACCGGGTGGTCGCCCATCTTCCGCAGCCGGACAGCGACTGGTGGGCGGAGTACTACGACCCGCTCGCCGAGCGGATCGCCGCCGCCGACCCGGACCGGCCCGGCATGGATCGGGCCCTCGCCGGCGCCCGCGAGGAGATCGCCCTGCGCCGCGAGCACGGCCACGAGTACCGGTACGCGGCGTACGTCCTGCGCCCCCGGCCCGAGAAGGGAAACACCATGACCTCTACGGAGACCCCCGTCTGGAGCACGCGCGCCGAAGCCCCCGGCGACGCCGCAGCCGTCCGCGAGATCAACCTCGCCGCCTTCCCCACCCCGGAGGAGGCCGGCATCGTCGACGCGCTGCGCGCCGATCCCGGTGCGTGGCTCGACGGCCTGTCGATGGTGGCTCAGGCGCCCGACGGCACGCTCGCCGGACACGCGCTGCTCACCCGCTGCCACGTCGACGGCCACCCCGCGCTCGCGCTCGCGCCCGTCGCGGTGCTCCCCGCCCACCAGCGCCGAGGCGCCGGCTCGGCCGTGATCCGGGCCGCGCTGGAAGCCGCTCGCGAGGCGGGGGAGCACGTGGTGCTGGTCCTGGGGCATCCGGAGTACTACCCCAGGTTCGGTTTCGCGCCCGCCTCCCGCTGGGGCATCAGGGCGCCGTTCGAGGTGCCGGACGAGGCGATGATGGCCCTCCCCCTGGATGCGGCCCGGCCGGTTCCCGGCGGAGTGATCCAGTACCCGGCTGCCCTCGGGGGCTGACCCGTATGACCGGGTCCCGTGGCCGGCAGTCCGCCGGCCACGGGACCCGGCTGCGCCGCTCAGCCCGCCAGCGACCCCAGGAGGTCCCAGGTGCGGAGCCGGTCGGCGTCCCCGGCGATCTCCGTGCCGGCGAAGACCACCTCGGTCACCCCGGCGTCGCGGTAGCGCCGTACCTCCTCGGCGACCGTCCGCTCGTCGCCGATCACCGCGGCGTCGACGGCCCGCTTGCCGCCGGACAGCTCGATGACCCGGGCGTAGGAGGGGATCTGCTCGTAGAAGGCGAGCTGTTCGGTGGCCTTCTCGCGTACGGCGTCCACGTCGTCGGTGACCACGCCGTGCACCAGCGCCACGATGCGGGGCGCGGGCCGGCCGGCGGCCTCCGCCGCCGCGGTGACGGCCGGGACGATGTGCTCGGCCAGGGCACGCGGACCGGCGAGGTACGGCAGGATCCCGTCCGCCAGTTCGCCGCTGGCCCGCAGCGCCTGCGGCCCCATCGCGGCGACGAGCACGGGTACGCCCGCGTCGGCGCCGGGGACGCGGGCGGGGATCGGGGTGGCGGCGGTGAGCAGCTCGCCGTGGAAGTCGGCGGTGCCGGTCTCGGTCAACTGCCGGAGCGCGGTGAGGAATTCGCGCAGCCGGGCGACGGGGCGCTCGAAGGGGAGGCCGAAGCCCCCCTCGGTCAGGAACTTGGTGCCCAGCGCGAGTCCGAGGTGGTAGCGGCCGTGCGTGGCGGCCTGCGCGGTGAGGGCCTGGCCGGCGACGGTCAGGGGGTGGCGTCCGAAGACGGGGATCGCGGACGTGCCCACCTGGAGGCCGGGCACCGCGCGCCCGGCGATCGCCGCGAGCTGCGGCGAGTCGGCGCCGAAGGTCTGCCCGAACCAGGCGGAACGCAGCCCCGCGGCTGCGGCCTCCTCGGCCAGCCGTACGGAGGCGTCGATCTGGTTGTCGGTATCGGTCGCGTTGAGTGCTACTCCCACTGTCATGTACCGGGAACCGTCCCCGGCCGACCGCCCATTCCGCCCGTACGTGAACGTTGCCTGTCGGTCATGCGAACCCGGCCGGCGAGCGGCTGCGGCCGTCAAGTGGCGGACGACGTAAGGCCGGTGGAGTTTTCGGAGGGGGCGGCGACCTCCCAGGCCGCCTCGATCATCCGGAAGACCTCGTCCACCGCGGCCTCCGGGTCGGCTGCCTCCCGGGCCAGCGCGTAGGCGTCGATCACGAACCTCGCGATTGCCCGGCCGGCCGTCGAGGTCGGCGACAGGCCGGGGTCGTCGGCGATGGCCGCCGCGAGGGACTCGGCGTGGCGCAGCCGCATCGAATCCTCGTACTCCCGCAGGGCACGGGACTCGTCGATCAGGCGCCGGACCGGGACGGCGCCGTCCGCGGTGCAGTGGCGCACCATGGCGTGGATCTCGCGGCGCAGCGCGGGGACGAGCGGCTCGTGCGACGCCCGGCCGGTGACCGCCTGCGTGAGCCGTTGCTCGAAGTTCTCGTCCTGCTCGAAGACCAGGGCCTCTTTCGAGGCGAAGTGGGAGAAGAGCGTGGTCACGGCCACGTCGGCCTCGGCGGCCACCTCACGGATGCCCACCGCGTCGTAGCCGCGTTCCAGGAAGAGCCGCAGGGCGGCGTCGGCGATCTTCTGGCGGGTCGCGGCCTTCTTGCGCTCACGGCGTCCGGGCGGCTCGGTCATGCCTTGACGCTACCAAATGCAAAACAAGAACTGCTCCGAAAAGCTAACCGTTAGTGTTACGGTCGGCCGCATGAAGAACATGAAGAAGGTGAGCTTCGCCGAGTTCGGCGGTCCGGACGTGCTGCGACTGATAGCCGCCGAGGAGCCCCACGCGGGCCCCGGTCAGGTACGCATCGCCGTGCGGGCGGCGGGCGTGAACCCCGTCGACTGGCGGATCCGTGAAGGCCAAATCCTGGGGGCCCATCCGACCGAGCTGCCCTCGGGGGTCGGGCTGGACGCCGCCGGGGTGGTGGACGAGATCGGCGAGGGCGTCGAAGGGATCGAGGTCGGCGACCACGTGTTCGGCGAGGGGGCGAGCACCTATGCCGAGTTCGCCGTGCTGTCGGCCTGGGCCCGGATGCCCGAGGGCCTGACCTTCGAGGAGGCGGCCGGGTACCCCTCCGTGGTGGAGACCGCGCTGCGCATCATCCGCGAGGTCGGCGTGCGGCCGGGGCAGACGCTGCTGGTCAGCGGGGCGTCCGGGGGAGTCGGGTCGGCGGTGCTGCAGATCGCCCGCGACCGCGGCATCACGGTGATCGGCACGGCCGGGGCCGCGAACCAGGACTATCTGCGGAGCCTGGGCGCCCACGCCACGACGTACGGCGAGGGCTGGACCGAGCGCGTACGGCGGCTCGGTCCCGTCGACGCGGCCCTCGATCTGGCCGGCTCGGGCGTGATCCGCGAGCTCGTCGAGCTGACCGGGGATCCGCGGAAGGTGGTCTCCATCGCCGACCTCGGAGCGCCGGACCTCGGGGTGCGCTTCTCCGGCGTGGCCGGGAGCGTGCCGGACGCGCTCGCCGAGGCCGCCGCCCTCATCTCACGCGGAAAACTCCACATCCCGGTCGAGAAGACGTACTCACTCGCCGAGGCAGCGGCGGCGCACATCGACAGCCGGGCCGGTCACACCCGCGGGCGCCGGGTCATCGTCATCTGAAAGCCGGCCGTCGTCGCTCGACAGCGGGCCGACGTCGCTGGAAAGCCGGTCGGCGTCGCCCCCGGGCGGAATCAGGGGGGCGGCGCCGACCGCGCGGGGATCGCGTGCCGGGGCGGGCGTCACTCGGGCTTGGCCGCGGGGGCGAGGACGCAGAACTCGTGGCCCTCCGGGTCGGTCAGGCAGGTCCACGGGACGTCGCCCTGGCCGAGGTCGAGGGCGGTGGCGCCGAGGGCGCGCAGCCGGGCCACCTCCGCCGCCTCGTCGTCGCCGGGGTAGGGCAGCAGGTCGATGTGCACGCGGTCGGGCACGGTCTTCCCGCCGGGCGCGCGGAGAAACTCCAGATACGGGCCGACGCCCTCGGCGGAGCGCAGTACTGCCCGCTCGTCGGTCACCTCGTGGAGGGCCCAGTCCATCGCCTCGCCCCAGAACCGGGCCATGGCGCGCGGATCCACGCAGTCGATCACCACCGCGGCGACCGGCCCGGTGTCCCGGTAGGTCTCCCGGGGCTCCAGTACGCAGAACTCGTTGCCCTCGGGGTCGGCGAGGACCGTCCACGGCACGTCGCCCTGGCCCACGTCGACGGGCGTCGCACCGAGCGCCTTCAGGTGCTCTACCCACTCCGCCTGCTGGGCCGCCGAGGTGGTGGCGAGATCGAGGTGCACGCGGTTCTTCGCCGGGGTCTTGGGTTCCGGGACGGTGACGACGTCGAGGCAGAGGGCGGTGGGGTCCGGCCAGACGAAGTCGCCGCCCGGTTCCACGTTGGTCACGCCGGGCCCCTCGCTGGACACGCCCCAGCCGAGCGCCTCCGCCCAGAAGCGGCCGACCGCCGCGTCATCGAGGGCCTTGATGTTCACGTTGACCGGTCGCAGTGCCATGCCGGCGATGCTATGGACCCGCTCCACGAGGTCGTCCGGCCGTTGCCGAACGGTGATCAACCCCAGGATGCACGGTCGCATGCACAGCCGCATCGCATGACCGCGTTGCATAAAACTTCACTGGTCCGTATAGTCATGCCATCGATGAGGAGGATTCGATGACTGTACGAGCGGCGGTGGCCGGGGCCAGCGGATATGCGGGCGGGGAAGTCCTGCGTCTGCTGCTGGCGCACCCCGAGGTCGAGATCGGGGCGCTGACCGGGAACTCCAACGCGGGACAGCGACTCGGCGCGCTCCAGCCGCACCTGCTGCCACTGGCGGACCGGGTGCTGGAGCAGACCACCACCGAGGCGCTGGCCGGGCACGACGTCGTCTTTCTCGCGCTGCCGCACGGGCAGTCGGCGGCCGTGGCCGAGGAGCTGGGCCCGGACGTGCTGGTCGTGGACTGCGGCGCCGACTTCCGGCTGACGGACGCGGCGGACTGGGAGAAGTTCTACGGCTCCCCGCACGCCGGTACCTGGCCGTACGGCCTGCCGGAGCTTCCCGGGGCGCGCGCGGCGCTGGAGGGGTCCAAGCGCATCGCCGTCCCGGGCTGTTACCCCACCGCCGTCTCCCTCGCGCTGTTCCCGGCGTACGCGGCGGGACTGGCCGAGCCGGAGGCCGTGATCGTCGCGGCGTCCGGCACCTCGGGCGCGGGCAAGGCGGCCAAGCCGCACCTGCTCGGCTCCGAGGTCATGGGGTCGATGAGCCCGTACGGCGTGGGCGGCGTGCACCGGCACACCCCCGAGATGATCCAGAACCTCAGCGCCGCGGCCGGCGAGCCGGTCAGCGTGTCCTTCACGCCGACCCTCGCGCCGATGCCCCGCGGCATCCTCGCCACCTGCACGGCCAAGGCCAGGCCGGGCCTGACCGCGGAGGACCTGCGCGCCGCGTACGAGAAGGCCTTCGGCGACGAGCCCTTCGTGCGGCTGCTGCCCGAGGGCCAGTGGCCCGCCACGGCCGCCGTGTACGGCTCGAACGCCGCGCACCTCCAGGTCGCGTACGACGCCGCCGCCGGCCGGATCATCGTGATCTGCGCGATCGACAACCTCGCGAAGGGTACGGCCGGCGGCGCCGTACAGAGCATGAACATCGCCCTCGGGCTCCCCGAGGACACGGGACTTTCCACGATCGGAGTCGCGCCGTGACGGTTACGGCAGCCAAGGGATTCACGGCGGCGGGCATCGCCGCCGGGATCAAGGAGAACGGGAACGCGGACCTCGCCCTCGTGGTGAACAACGGCCCGCGACTGGCCGCCGCCGGCGTCTTCACCGCCAACCGCGTCAAGGCGGCGCCGGTCCTCTGGTCCCAGCAGGTCCTCAAGGCCGGGCAGCTCGGCTCCGTCGTGCTGAACTCCGGCGGAGCGAACGCGTGCACCGGCCCGAAGGGCTTCCAGGACACCCACGCGACCGCCGAGAAGGTCGCCGAGGTGCTCGGGCAGAGCGCCGGAGAGGTCGCGGTCTGCTCGACCGGCCTGATCGGCGAGCTGCTGCCCATGGACAAGCTGCTCCCCGGCGTCGAGAAGGCGGCCGGTGAGCTGAGCCCGCACGGCGGCGAGAAGGCCGCCATCGCGATCAAGACCACCGACAGCGTCCACAAGACCGCGGTCGCCGAGCGCGGCGGCTGGGTCGTCGGCGGCATGGCCAAGGGCGCGGGCATGCTCGCGCCGGGACTGGCCACCATGCTCGTCGTGCTGACCACCGACGCCGACGTACCGGCGGCCGACCTGGACAAGGCGCTGCGGTCCGCGACCCGTACGACCTTCGACCGGGTGGACTCCGACGGCTGCATGTCGACCAACGACACCGTGCTGCTGCTCGCCTCGGGCGCGTCCGGCACCACCCCGGCGTTCGACGAGTTCGCCGAGGCCGTACGGGAGGTCTGCGACGACCTCGCGCGGCAGCTCATCGGTGACGCCGAGGGCGCCAGCAAGGACATCCGCATCGAGGTGATCAACGCCGCGAGCGAGGACGACGCCGTCGAGGTCGGCCGGTCCATCGCCCGGAACAACCTCCTGAAGTGCGCCATCCACGGCGAGGACCCGAACTGGGGCCGGGTGCTCTCCGCCATCGGCACCACCTCCGCCGCCTTCGAGCCGGACCGGCTGAACGTCGCGATCAACGACGTCTGGGTCTGCAAGAACGGCTCGGTGGGGGAGGACCGCGACCTGGTCGACATGCGCTACCGGGAGGTCAAGATCACCGCCGACCTCGCCGCCGGATCCGAGTCCGCCGTCATCTGGGCCAACGACCTCACCGCCGACTACGTCCACGAGAACAGCGCGTACTCCTCATGAGCGAGCAGCCCACCCCCGCAGGTTCGGGGGCCACCCGCAAGCACACCGCGCTGCCCAAGGCCCGCATCCTCATCGAGGCGCTGCCCTGGCTCACCCGGCACCACGGCAAGACCGTCGTCATCAAGTTCGGCGGCAACGCCATGATCGACGAGGAGCTGAAGGCCGCCTTCGCGCAGGACGTCGTCTTCCTGCGGCACGCCGGACTGCGCCCCGTCGTCGTGCACGGCGGCGGCCCGCAGATCAGCAAGCAGCTCGACGCGCTCGGCATCGAGTCGGAGTTCAAGGGCGGGCTGCGGGTCACCACGCCCGAGGCCATGGACGTCGTCCGGATGGTGCTCGCCGGGCAGGTCCAGCGGGAGCTGGTCGGGCTGCTCAACCAGCACGGGCCGCTCGCCGTCGGCATGACCGGCGAGGACGCCCACCTGATGACCGCCACCAAGCACTACGCCGACATCGACGGCGAGCTGGTGGACATCGGCCGGGTCGGCGAGATCTCCGCCATCGACCCGGGCGCCGTCCAGGCCCTGCTCGACGACGGCCGGATCCCGGTGATCTCCTCCGTCGCCCGCAGCGCGGACGACGGCCACGTCTACAACGTCAACGCCGACACCGCCGCCGCCGCGCTGGCCGCCGCGCTGAACGCCGAGACGCTGATGGTCCTCACCGACGTCGAGGGCCTGTACGAGGACTGGCCCCACAGCGACGAGGTCATCTCCCGGCTCACCGCCACCCAGCTGGAGAAACTCCTGCCGGACCTGGCCAGCGGCATGGTGCCCAAGATGCGCGGCTGCCTGCACGCGGTACGCAACGGCGTGCACACCGCCCGGGTGATCGACGGGCGCGTCCAGCACTCCATCCTGCTGGAGATCTTCACCGACGAGGGCATCGGCACGATGGTCCTGCCGGACGCAAAGAACGACACGGACGAGGGGGCAACGGCATGACGGACGGCGCGAGCAACACGGACCTCACCCAGCGCTGGCAGGGCGCCATGATGGACAACTTCGGCACGCCCCGCATCCCGCTGGTGCGCGGCGAGGGCACCAAGGTGTGGGACGCCGACGGCGCCGAGTACCTGGACTTCCTCGGCGGCATCGCGGTCAACGCACTCGGCCACGCGCACCCGGCCCTCGTCCGCGCGGTCTCCGACCAGGTCGCCACCCTCGGCCACGTCTCGAACTTCTTCGTCGCCGAGCCCACCGTGGCCCTCGCCGAGCGGCTGCTGCGGATCGCCGGCGGCCGTCCGGGACGGGTGTACTTCTCCAACTCCGGCGCCGAGGCCAACGAGGCCGCCTTCAAGATCGGCCGGCTCACCGGACGCACCCACGTCGTCTCCACCGTCGGCGGCTTCCACGGCCGCACGATGGGCTCCCTCGCGCTGACGGGCCAGCCCGCCAAGCAGGACCCCTTCCGGCCGCTGCCCGGCGACGTCACGTACGTCCCGTACGGCGACACCGAGGCACTGAAGGCCGCCGTCACCACCGACACCGCCTTCGTCATCCTGGAACCCCTCCAGGGCGAGAACGGCGTCGTCGTGCCCCCGGACGGCTACCTCCGGGCCGCCCGCGAGATCACCCGTGCCACCGGCACCCTGCTCGTCCTGGACGAGATCCAGACCGGCATCGGCCGGACCGGGCACTGGCTGGAATCCCAGGCCCAGGGCGTCGTCGACGCCGACATCATCACCCTCGCCAAGGGCCTGGGCGGCGGTCTGCCGATCGGCGCCACCCTCGCGTACGGCAAGGCCGCCGAGCTGCTCACCCCCGGCGCGCACGGCTCCACCTTCAGCGGCAACCCGGTCGTCTGCGCCGCCGCGCTGGCCGTCCTGGACACCATCGAGGCGGACGGGCTGCTGGACCACGTGAAGCAGGCCGGGGAGCGGCTGCGGGCCGGGATCGAGGCGCTGGAACACCCGCTCGTCGGCTCGGTCCGCGGTGCGGGCCTGCTGCTGGGTATCGTCTTGAGCGGGCCGCACGCGCCGAAGGTGCAGCAGGCCGCACAGGACGCAGGGCTCCTGGTGAACTCCGTCGCACCGGACGTGGTCCGGCTCGCGCCGCCGCTGATCGTCTCCGACGCTGAAGTGGACACGTTCCTCCAGAAACTCCCCGGCGTCCTCGACGCGGCCGTCGAGGCGGCCGACGGGGAACGACGAGCCGGAGACTGACAGAGACGATGACCGAGGCGCAGGACAACGATTCGCTGCACGGCCCCGCCGTGCCGCAGACCCGGACCGCCCGGCACCGCCGGATCGTGGACATCCTCAACCGCGAGCCGGTGAGGTCGCAGAGCCAGCTGGCCAAGCTGCTGTCCGACGACGGGCTGAGCGTCACCCAGGCGACGCTCTCCCGCGACCTGGACGAGCTGGGCGCGGTGAAGATCCGCAACACCAACGGTGAGCTGATCTACGCGGTGCCCAGCGAGGGCGGCTTCCGCACCCCCAAGGCGCCACTGGGCGAGTCGGCCAAGGAGGAGCGGATGCGCCGCCTCTCCGGCGAGCTGCTCATCTCCGCGGAGGCGTCGGCGAACCTGGTGGTGCTGCGCACCCCGCCCGGCGCGGCCCAGTTCCTCGCCTCGGCCATCGACCAGGCCGAACTGCACGTCATCCTCGGCACCATCGCCGGCGACGACACCCTGCTGCTGATCAGCCGCGACCCGGACGGCGGCCAGGCACTCGCCGACCACCTCCTCCGCCTGGCCCAGAAGAACGGCTGACCCGGCCCGGCCCACGTACGGCCGAGCCCGGCGCACCACGGCCCGCCCCTCGGGGGCGGGCCGTTCGCGTACCCGCGGGCGCTCGCGCCTCACCACACCGGCGTGTCCGGCGGGCCCCCGAAGAACCGGCCGTCACCGGAGGCCGTCCAGGCGTACCGGCCGTCACCGGAAGCCCTGCAAGGAACCGGCCACCACCGGAGGCTCTCGAAAACCGTCCGGTCGTGGCAGAGTGTGCCGGACACCCGTCCGGGTGCGGCGATCAGGCCGCTGTCCGGGCGGCGGGGCGGACGGGAGGCAGTGGCATGGACCGGCGGATGCGGCCGGCGGACGCCTTGCGGGCACTGCTCGCGGTCCTCGCGCTCGTCCTCGGCGGGCTCAGCCCCACCGCGACGGCCGCCACCACGGCCCCGTACGCGGACGGCACCCCGTACGCCGCGGCGCACCCGGCGGGACCCCCGCACGCGCACGACGGCTCCGCGTACCCCGCGAACCTGCACGCCGTCCTGCGCACCACCGGCCGCACCGCGCCGGCCGAACAGCACGTGGCACACCCGGTCCCGGGCCTCGGCCCGGCCGGCCACGCCGCGCCCCGGCCGCGGGCCCTGTCCTGGCTGCCGGTACGCGGGGACACCACCGACCGGCAGCAGTTCTCGGCGGGCCTCCGGCCGGCCCGCGCCCCGCCCCTCTCCAACAGGTGAACACCTCCCACCACGGCACACCCTGACCCGGCCACCGGCCGGGGCGGCGTCCGCCGTGCCCCCCGCCGCGCCCGTACGGAACGGCCGCGGTGTCCACCGCCGTGCCCGCACGCAATCGCGTACCGGCACGGATCCCCGTCGCGCCCGTACGCCACCGGCGCGACCGCCTGTTGGAGGCACCCGCCCATGAACCGCGCTTCGAGGCTGCGCGCGCTGCTCGCGCTCGCCGTCCTCGCCCTGTCGCTCTACCTGACCCTGACCCAGTCGCCACGCCTCGGACTCGACCTGCGCGGCGGCACCCAGATGGTCCTGGAGACCCGGGACACACCCACCACGAAGGCCGGCCGGGAGGCCACCGAACGCACCCTGGAAGTCCTGCGCCGCCGCGTCGACGGCCTCGGCGTCTCCGAACCGAACCTCGCCCGCTCCGGCGAGAACCGCATCGTCGTCGAACTCCCCGGCGTCCAGGACCCGCGCGAGGCCGCCCAGGTCCTCGGCCGCACCGCCCAGCTCACCTTCCACCCCGTACACGGCACCGAACCGGCCGACTCCCGGGAGCAGGGGCCCAAGGACGAACGCACTCTGCGCGACGAGTCCGGACAGCCGCTGCGCATCGGCCCGGCCGCGCTGACCGGTGAGCAGGTCGACGGCGCCGAGGCCGGCTTCGACGCCGAGGGCGGCAGCGGCTGGTTCGTCAGCGTCGACCTGCGCGGCGACGGCGAACGCAAGTGGGCGAAACTCACCGGGGAGGCCGCCTGCAACCCGGTGGGCGACCCGGCCCGCCGCGCCGCCATCGTCCTCGACGACAAGGTCATCTCCTCTCCGCAGGTGAACGAGTCGGTGGCCTGCGGCACCGGCATCACCGGCGGCGCCACCCAGATCACCGGCGGCTTCACCCAGCAGGAGGCCCAGGACCTCGCGCTGCTCATCAAGGGCGGCGCGCTGCCCGTCCCCGTCGAGCTGGTCGAACAGCGGACCGTCGGGCCGACGCTCGGCGCCGACGCCATCGAGGCCAGCGCCCGGGCCGCGGTCATCGGCATCACCCTCACCGCGCTCTTCATCATCGTCGTCTACCGGCTGCTCGGCGCCCTCGCCGCGCTCGCCCTGGCCTGCTACGCGCTGATCTCCTACGCCGCGCTGCTGGCGCTCGGCGCCACGCTCACCCTCCCCGGCCTGGCCGGCTTCGTACTCGCCATCGGCATGGCCGTCGACGCCAACGTCCTCGTCTTCGAACGGGCCAGGGAGGAGTACGCGGCCGGACGCAAGAAGAAGCGGCGCGGCAGCGCGGACAACGGCGCGCGGCCGAACATCCGCACCGCCCTCACCGCCGGCTTCCGCAACGCCTTCAGCGCCGTCGCCGACTCCAACATCACCACCCTGCTCGCCGCAGGACTGCTGTTCTTCTTCGCCTCCGGGCCGGTACGCGGCTTCGGCGTCACCCTCTCCATCGGCGTCCTCGCCTCGATGATCAGCGCACTGGTCGTCACCCGCGTCCTCGCCGAATTCGCCGTCGGCCGGGACCTCGTACGGGCCGCGCCGCGGATCACCGGACTGGCGAACGAGGGCCGGGTGCGCACCTGGCTCACCCGCCGCTCGCCCGACCTGATGCGCCACCGGCGCCGCTGGCTCGCCGGCTCCGCGCTCGTCCTCGTCCTCGCCGCCGGCGGCATCGGACTGCGCGGCCTGGAATTCGGCGTGGAGTTCACCGGCGGCCGGATGGTCGAGTACACCACCGCCACCCGGGTGGACCCGGGAGCGGCCCGCACGGCGCTCGCCGACGCCGGCTTCCCGCGCGCCGTCGTGAACTCCTCGGGCGACGGCGGCCTCACCGTACGCACCGAGAAGCTGACCGCCGCGCAGGAGGGCGAGGTCCGGGCCGCCGTCGCCGGGCTCGGCGGGAAGACCGAGAAGGTACGGGACGAACTGGTCGGTCCGAGCCTGGGGGACGAACTGCGCCGCAACGCGCTGATCGCCCTCGGCGTGGCGCTGCTCGCCCAGCTCGGCTACCTCGCGGTCCGTTTCCGCTGGACGTTCGGCACCTCCGCGGTGGCCGCCATGGCGCACGACGTGCTGATCCTCGTCGGCGTCTTCGCCTGGCTGGGCAAGCCCGTCGACGGCGTGTTCCTGGCGGCGCTGCTCACCGTCATCGGGTACTCCGTCAACGACTCCGTCGTGGTCTTCGACCGGGTGCGCGAGCTGTGGGGCGCGAACCGCAGGGCCCGGTTCGACCGGGTCGCCAACTCCGCGATCCTGCAGACCCTGCCGCGCACGGTGAACACCGGCATCGGCGCCGTCCTGATCCTGGCCGCGCTGGCGTTCCTGGGCGGGGACACGCTCACCGACTTCGCGGTGGCGCTGCTGATCGGCATCGGCGTCGGCACGTACTCGTCGCTGTTCACGGCCATGCCGCTGGCCATCTCCCTGGAGGCCCGCAGCGCGGCGCCGCCGCCCCGGCCGGTCACGCGCCGCGGACCCGCGCCGTCCCTGACCGGCCCGCGCCGTCGAGCGGGCGCGGGCCGCACGGACGACACGGGCGCGGTGGTGTAGCCGTACGGAAGACAGCGGTGAGGTGGTCCGCCTCAGGGGCGGGGCACCTCTGCTTCAGGGGCGGGGGTCTCGGCCTCCAGTGCCGATACCGCTGTGGCGCCGGTCCCCGTGACGCCCGCCCTCGTGGCGGCCGTCTCCGTGGCGCCCGTATCCGGGGCGTCGGTCGGGGTCCCGGCCGGCGCTCCGGCGGCGGGTCCGCCCCGGCCGCGCCGCCGGTACGCGCGCACGCCGTACGCCGCGAGCACGACCACGAGCGTGACGGCGCTGGCCGCGAAGTCCATACGGGTGGAGGGCAGCACGGCCATCGTGACGATCACCACCGTCATCGCGGCCACCGTGAACCAGCTCAGGTACGGATACCACCACATCCGCAGCTGGAGCGATTCCGGGTCCTCGCGCTCCAGGCGGCGGCGCAGCCGCAGCTGAGAGAGGGCGACGAGCAGGTACACGAAGAGGGCCACCGCTCCGTAGGAGTGCACGATGAAGGAGAAGACGGCGTCCGGCGAGACGTACGCGATGATCACCGAGACATAGCCGAGGGTGGTCGCGAGGAGGATCGCGCGGCGCGGCACGCCCCGCTTGCTGAGCTTGGTCAGGCCGCGCGGCGCGTCGCCGTTCCGGGTGAGCGCGAAGACGATGCGGGAGGCGCTGTAGAGGCCCGCGTTGAGCGAGGAGAGCACGGCGACCAGTACGAGGATCCGCATGAGGGTGCCGGCGGAGGGGATACCGATCTCCTGGAGCGCCGCGACGTACGGGCCGTCGGCCACGTCCGGCTTGTTCCACGGCACGATCGCGATGACCAGGAAGATCGAGCCGACGTAGAAGAGCAGCACGCGCAGGACGACGGAGTTGGTGGCCTTGGCGACGTTGCGGCGCGGCTCGCTGGACTCCGATGCCGCCAGCGCGGCGATCTCGGCACCGGTGAAGAAACCGACCGCGGGAATGACGGCGGCGAGCACCGGACCGATGCCGTGCGGCGCGAATCCCTGATGCGCGGTCAGGTTCGATACGTCGGCGTGCGCACCGGGCCACATTCCGAGGACGAATACCAGGCCGAGGACGAGAAATACGGTGATGGCGGCGACCTTGATGGAGGAGAACCAGTACTCGAACTCCCCGAAGGACTTCACCGAGAACATGTTGACCGCGGTGAGGATGACCATCAGGCAGAGGCTGATGACCCAGAGTGGAATGCCCGGCAGCCAGACGTGCAGCTGACTCGCGCCGGCGACGGCTTCCAGCGCCACCACGTTCACCCAGAAATACCAGTAGAGCCAGCCGATGGTGAATCCGCCCCAATTGCCCAGGGCGAGGCGTGCGTACGCGTAGAAGGAGCCGACCGAGGGACGGGCCACCGCCATTTCGCCGAGCATCCGCATGACCAGGATGACCAGCCCGCCGGCCAGCATGAACGAGATGATCGCGGCCGGTCCGGCGTCCTCGATGACCACGCCGCTGCCGACGAAGAGCCCCGCGCCGATGACACCGCCGAGGGCGATGAGCCGCATATGGCGTTGTTTCAGTTCACCGCGCAGCCCCGCGTTTTCGGTGGCTTCGGTGTTTTTCTCTCCCACGGAGACGCCCTTTCCTCGGGTGATCGGCATTGTCGGGGATGATGGCCGCCCGGTGAACTCCGGAGAAAGCGCCAGAAACCAGCGATATCGCGGTACCAGAGGGGAGCCTAGAACGCGCGCATGACGCGCGTGTTGCATCGGCATTGCACGATGATCGTTTTCGCGCACACCAAGGGGAGGGCTGCGCCGAGGGAGGCGGGCGTGTCCGCACCGCCTCCCTTGGGTAACCCCGATGCTTCCGCGCCCCCTCCTTTGGGTAACCCCCTGCTGGGGGGACGGGGGTGTTCGAGCCGCCACGTATGCGCCGCGGCGGATGTGGGAAGGGGCCGGCGCTGTTGAGGGACCCGGGCGTTCGCGCCGCCTTCTTTGGGTAACCCCCTGCTGGGGGGACGGGGGTGTTCGAGCCGCCACGTATACGCCGCGGCGTCGGGGCTGAGCTGCCCGAGCTGCCCAGCCGGCGCGCCCGTGGCGTCAGCCGTACGCCGATGGCGCCGACCCCGTACGCCCGTAGCGCCGGCCCAGGCCCTCCGCCCAGCCCCCGCCGCCGGTCCAGCCCCCTAGGCAGCCCCCCGCTACCCCAGCACCGCTCGCTGGACGTCCGCCATCATGACGTCGACGCCCGAGAGCAGTTCTCCGAGTACCTCGCGGTCGGCGATCAGCGGGGGCGAGATCATCAGCATGGTCGCGCCGCGGTCGTCGGGGCGGAGGATGACGCCCGTGCGGCGGAAGGCGGTCGGCAGTACCTCGCGCAGCACCTTCTGCGATTCCGCCTCGGTCAGCTCGCGGCCCGTCTCGCGGTCGGCCATCAGCTCGACCGCGTAGAAGAAGCCCATGCCGCGTACGTCCTTCACCACGCGGTACCGGTCCTTGATGGCCTCCAGTCCGGCGCGCAGTTCGGGGCCGAGCGTGCGGACGTTGCCGAGGACGTTCTCGTCCCGCATCGCGGTGATGTTGGCGACCGCGACCGCCGTGGAGACCGGGTGGCCGCCCCAGGTCGCGCCGTGCGTGAACGTACCGCCCTGCGGGGACTCGAACAGGCCGCGCACCAGCGGCTCCCGGGCGATCATGCCGCCCAGCGGCGCGTACCCCGAGGTCGACCCCTTGGCGAAGGTGATCATGTCGGGCACGGCGCCGAAGTGCCCGCTGCCGAACCATTCGCCGAGCCGCCCGAACGAGCAGATGACCTCGTCGGCGACCAGGAGTACGCCGTACGTGTCGCAGATCCGGCGCAGCTCGCGCCAGTACCCGTCCGGCGGGACCAGCGCGCCGCGGCCGTTCTGCACCGGCTCGGCGAAGACCGCGGCGACCGTCTCCGGGCCTTCTTCGACGATGGCCTGCTCGATGGCGCGTACGCAGTCCAGCTCGTCCGCCGGGCCGCAGTCGCCGGTGAAGCCGAGCGTGTGGGGGACGTGCCGGATGCCGGGCAGCAGGGGCTGGAACGGGTCGCGGATTTTGGGCAGCCCGGTCACCGACAGGGCGCCGAGCGTCACACCGTGGTACGCCATGTGCCGGCTGATGATCTTCGTACGCTCGGGGGCGCCCTGGCTCCGGTGGTACTGCCGGGCGAACTTGATGGCCGTCTCCACGGCCTCCGAGCCGGAGTTGACGAACCAGGTGACGCTCAGGTCGCCGGGCGCCAGGTCCGCGATCAGGCTCGCCGCCTCCACGGCCGGCGGGTGCGCGGCGCCCCAGTTGGTGGAGTACGGCAGCGTCTCCATCTGCTTGGTGGCGGCGGCCACGATGTCGCCGCGGCCGTGGCCCATGTTGACGCAGAAGAGTCCGGCCAGGCCGTCCAGGAAGCGGCGGCCCTGTTCGTCGTAGAGGTGGCAGCCCTCGCTGCGGACGAACACCGGCAGTCCTTCGTCCTGCCAGACGTCGTTGCGGGTGAAGTGCTGGCCGAGGTGGGCCTGTGCCTTGGCGCGCAAGGAGTGTTCGGTGCTCACGGTGATCCTTCCGGGGGAGGAGAGGGGAGGAGAGCGGAGAGGAGCGGAGGGGAGGAGAGTGGTTCGGACGGGTTTGCGGTGGCGGGCCCGCGGCGCGAGGGAACGGGCGGGCCCGCGGCGCGCCTCAGACGAGGACCTCGTCCACGTCCACGTACTTCAGGTCGTGCGCCTCGGCCACCGGCTGGTAGGTGAGCTGGCCGCCGAGCACGTTGATGCCGCGCTTGACGGCGGGATCGGCGGCGGCCGCGGCGGCGAGGCCGTTGTCGGCGATGGCTAGGACGTAGGGCATGGTCACGTTGGTCAACGCGTGGGTGGAGGTGTTGGGCACCGCGCCCGGCATGTTGGCGACGCAGTAGAAGACCGAGTCGTGGACCTGGTACGTCGGGTCGGCGTGGGTGGTCGGCTTCGAGTCCTCGAAGCAGCCGCCCTGGTCGATGGCGATGTCGACCAGTACCGAGCCCTCCTTCATCCGGGAGACCAGGTCGTTGCTGATCAGCTTGGGGGCGCGGGCGCCGGGCACCAGTACCGCGCCGATGACCAGGTCCGCCTCCAGGACCGCCCGCTCCAGCTCGAAGGCGTTGGAGGCGACGGTCCGGATCCGGCCCTGGTACATCCGGTCGGCGGCGCGCAGCTTCTCGATGTTCAGGTCCAGCAGCGTGACGTCGGCCCACATGCCGGTGGCCACGGCCACCGCGTTCATACCGGAGACGCCCGCGCCGACGACCACGACCTTGGCGGGGGAGGTGCCGGAGACGCCGCCCATCAGGACGCCGCGGCCGCCCGCCGCGCGCATCAGGTGGTACGCGCCGACCTGCGGCGCCAGCCGGCCCGCGACCTCCGACATCGGGAACAGCAGCGGCAGCGAGCCGTCCGCGGGCTGCACGGTCTCGTACGCGACTCCGGTGATCCCGGACTCCAGCATCGCCTCCGTGCACTCCTTGGAGGCGGCCAGGTGCAGGTACGTGAAGAGCAGCTGCCCCTCGCGCATGCGGTGGTACTCCTCGGCGACCGGCTCCTTGACCTTCAGGATCATGTCGGCGGTGGCCCACACCTGATCGGCGTCCCGCAGGACGGTGGCGCCGGCCGCGGCGTACTCGGCGTCCGGGATCGAGGAGCCGTCGCCGGCGCCCTGCTCGACGTACACGGAGTGGCCGTGGCGGACCAGCTCGTGCACGCCCGAGGGGGTGATGGCCACGCGGTACTCGTGGTTCTTGATCTCGCGCGGGATTCCGATCTTCACGAAGAACTCCCATCGGTAGGGGCGGGCGCGGCAAGCGCGCCCGGCGACTCTCGGTGTCCGGGGCGGCGGCGCTCCGCCGTGACGCGCCGCGGCCTGACGTGCCGTGGCGGTCGTGGCGTCTCGTGGCGCTAGCGTGCGGGGCCAACTGGTCCGGGCGTAAGCGCCAGTTCTCCGGCTTCTGATGGGTCCAGGGCCGGGCCTACCGGAACCCGTCCGTCCGGGCAATTTCTCCCGCCCGACCTCTTGGGCGGCGGCCCGGACGCGGTTACGATCCCGTCAGCTGGCACCCCACGACAAGGCGATTCCGGTCAATCCGATGGGGGCAGTCCCGCCTCCGCCCGCCGGTCCTTTCCCCCTGCCTGTACGCCGGTCCAGCACGTTCCCCGCCATCCGCCATCGCAGGAGGCCGGTATTCCCCGCACACTGATCGAGATCGACCGGGACTCGGCCGAACCGCTGTACCGACAGATCCGCAAGGCCATCGAGCACGGCATAGCTGTCGGCACCGTCGACGCCAGCAGCCGGCTCCCCTCGTCCCGCGAACTGGCCCGTGAGCTGGGCCTTTCCAGGAACACCGTCAACGCCGCCTACCAGGAGCTGGTCGCCGAGGGCTTCGTCGAGAGCCGGGTGCGGCAGGGCATCTTCGTCAACCGCGACATGCGCCCGCACTGCGCCGCCGAACAGCGCCCCGAGGCCGAGCCCTTCGACTGGAGCGCCCGGCTGCGCGGCCACCCCGAGGACACCCTCCCGCACATCGAGAAGCGCGCCGACTGGGCCGAGTATCCGTACCCCTTCCTCGCCGGGCAGGTGGACCTGCGCGCCTTTCCCGCCCGCGACTGGTCCCGCGCGCTCAACGAAGCGCTGTACCAGCCGCACGCCCGCTACAGCCTCCAGGACAGCATCGCCTGCGACGACCCGTTGCTGGCCGAGATGGTGTGCAGCAGGCTGCTGCCGGCCCGCGGCGTCGAGGCCACCCCCGAGGAAGTCCTCGTCACCGTCGGCTCCCAGCAGGGCCTGGACCTGCTCTCCCGCGCCCTCCTCGGCACCGGCTCCACCGTCGCCGTCGAGGACCCCGGCTACCTCGACGCCCGCCACATCTTCGTCCGCGCCGGCGCCCGCCTGATGCCGCTGCCGGTGACCGCCGCCGGGCTCACCCCGCCCGCCACCCTCGCCGGCGTCGACCTGCTGCACGTCACCCCGAGCCACCACCACCCCACCAACGTCACCCTCGGCATCGGCCGCCGCCGCGAACTGCTCTCCCTGGTCCGGGAGAGCGGCACGGTCATCGTCGAGGACGACTACGACAGCGAGTTCCGCTACCAGGGCACTCCGACCCCGGCACTGAAGGGCCTGGACACCACCGACCAGGTCGTGTACCTCGGCACCTTCTCCAAGTTCCTCGCCCCCGGCCTGCGCCTGGGCTACCTGGTCGGCGCGAAGGAGCTGGTACGCGAACTCCGCGACCTGCGCCGCTACTCCGTCCGTCACCCCTCGGGCCACACCCAGCGCGCGCTCGCCCTCATGATCCAGTCGGGCGAGTACCAGCGCGCCGTCCGCCGCTATCGCGGCCAGCTCATGCGCAAGTGGGAGGCCGTCTGCACGGCCGTCAACGCCCACCTCCCGTGGCACACCACCCCCTCCCCGGGCGGCGTCAGCCTCTGGATGACCGGCCCCGAGGAACTGGACTGCCGCAAGCTCGTCGACAGCGCCCAGCGCCACGGCGTCCTCATCGAACGCGGCGACATCTACTTCCTGCCCCGGGGCACCGACGGCCCCCCGCTGCACCACTTCCGCATCGGCTTCGCCGCACCGCCCCTCAATGCCATCGACCCGGGCATCCGGATCCTGGGGCGGCTGGTGGCCCGCCAGCTAGCGGGCCAGTAGCCCCAGCACCTCGCGGAACAGGCCGTTTCCCGTGTCCGGCGGCAGGTCGAGGATGCGGGAACGGCGGTAGTACGGGGTCAGGTCGAGGGCCACGCCGAGACCGTGGATCTCGGTGCCGGACTCCCGGTGCGCGACCACGTCCCGCAGGTGGTGGTCGAGGTAGTGGCGGTCGTTGGCGAGGTGGGTGGCGGTGTCCATCGGACTGCCGTCCGAGACGACGAAGAGGACCCTGCGGCCCTCGGCGCCGGCCTCTGCGCGGGCGCAGGCCCAGTCCACCGCCTCGCCGTCGATGCCCTCGCGGTAGAGATCGGGCTTGAGGAGCGCCGCGATCCCGTGGCGGGCCCGGCGCCAGGGGGTGGCCGCGTCCTTGAAGACCAGGTGGGAGCGTTCGTTGAGACGGCCGGGGTGGGGCGGCCGGCCGGCCCGCAGCCAGTCGCGGCGGGCGCGGCCGCCGTTCCAGGCGCCGGTGGTGAAGCCGAGGACCTCGCAGCCGGCGCCGGCCCGGTCCAGGGCGCGGGCGCACACGTCCACCAGCATCGCCACGGACTCGGCGTGCTCCTTCATCGAGCCCGAGCAGTCGATGAGGAAGGTGACCAGCGCGTCGGCGACCGGCGCTGTCCGTTCGGTACGGAAGAGGCGCCGCTCGGTGGGCGAGGTGATCAGCCGGCTGAGCCGGCCGGGGTCGATGTGGCCGGTCTCCTGGCCGCCGTCCCAGCCGTCGCGGGCCGGCGTCGCGAGCAGCAGGTGCAGCTCGCGGGCGAGCCGGGGGACGTTGACGCCCTGGTCGGCGACGCGGCGGTCCAGCCGGGCGCGGTACTCGCGCAGCAGCTCGGCGCGGACGAGCGCGGTGGCGGCGGCCTCGCGGTCGTATGCGGTGGTGAAGACGCGGTAGCCGCCGGGCGCCTCGGCCAGGGTCCGGCTGTGGCCCGACGCGGCGGTGGGGCTCTCCTCGGCGGACTCGGAGTCGAGGTCGAGGAGGGCGGCGAAGGGGGAGCGGGTGTACTCGTCGGGGTCGTCGTCCTCGGTCTTGTCGCCGGGGGTGACCGCCGCCGTGAGCAGGCCGGCGACCGTACGGGCCAGGGACAGCGCGTACGGGGCGAAGGCATGCTGGTCGGCGCGGTGGCGGCGGAGGGCGGCCAGGTCGTGGCCGGTGAGCGGGGCGAGCGCGGCGCGGGTGGCCTCGATCGGCTCCTCCGCGTGCGCGGGCACGGGTTCGCCGGTGAGCCGGGCGCGGGTGACGTGCGCGACGGTGAAGAGGAGCAGGCCGCGGGCGGTCTCGGTGAGGCCGGACCGCACGCAGTCCTCGGACCACACGGTGAAGCGGTGGCGGAGGTTGGCGCGTACGCCGGCCAGCGGCGCGGGGGTCAGCGCCTCCGTACGGAACTGTTCCAGCAGCTCGAAGACCAGCCGGGCGGCCGGGTCGTCCGTGGGGCACGCCTCCGCGTGCAGGCCGGGGTCCGAGCCGCGCAGCCGCAGCGCCAGGCCGTCGGCCGCGCCGCGCCGGGAGGCGAAGTCGGCGTCGTCGGGGGAGGGGCGGGCGTGCGGGGCGTGTACCGGGACCGGGTGCCGGCCGCGGTACGGGCGCCCGCCGCGGAAGTGCACCGCGGGTTCCGCGCTCAGCGCCCGTACCGCGCCCGCGCACAGCTCCTCCGCCTGCTGCCGCCGCCGCGCCGCGGCCTGCCGGGCGGTCACGCGGCGGGCTCCTCGTGCGCGGCGGGCTCCCCGGACGCGGCCGTGAGCCGGTGGGATTCGGGCAGCTCGCGGTCGAAGCAGCGCTGGAAGTACTCGGCGACCAGCGGGCGTTCGGCCTCGTCGCACTTGTTGAGGAACGAGACCCGGAAGGCGGCGGCCGGGTCGCCGAATATCCCGGTGTTCTCCGCCCAGGTGAGCACCGTACGCGGGGACATCAGGGTGGACAGGTCGCCGGCCCGGAACCCCTCGCGGGTGAGGCCCGCGACCGCCACCATCGCCGCCACCAGCGCGCGGCCCCGCTCGTCGGCGAGGGAGGGGACGCGGGCGCGGACGATCGCGGCCTCCTCCTCGGCGGGGAGGTGGTCGAGCGCGGCGACGATGTGCCAGCGGTCGATCTGTGCGTGGTTCAGCCGCTGCGCGCCGTGGTAGAGGCCGTTGAGGTTGCCGAGGCCCACCGTGTTGGCGGTGGCGAAGAGCCGGAAGGCCGGGTGCGGCGCGAGCACCCGGTTCCGGTCCAGCAGCGTCAGCTTCCCGTCGCTCTCCAGCATCCGCTGGAGCACGAACATCACGTCGGGTCGCCCCGCGTCGTACTCGTCCAGGACCAGCGCCATCGGCCGTTGCAGCGCCCACGGCACGATGCCCTCCTGGAACTCCGTCACCTGCTGCCCGTCGCGCAGCACCACCGCGTCCCTGCCGATCAGGTCCGGGCGGCTGAGGTGGCCGTCCAGGTTGACGCGTACGCAGGGCCAGTTGAGCCGCGCCGCCACCTGCTCGACGTGGCTGGACTTGCCCGTGCCGTGCAGGCCCTGGACCAGGACGCGGCGGTTGTGCGCGAAGCCGGCGAGCAGGGCGAGGGTGACGTCCGGCTGGAAGCGGTACGCGGGGTCCGCCTCCGGTACGTACGGGGTGGGTTCGCGGAACGCGGGGACGGTGAGCGGGGAGTCGATGCCGAAGACGTCCTTGACGGCGATGGTGGTGTCCGGGGCTGTCGTCATGTGCGGGGAACTCCTCCGAAGTACGGGTGCACCGAAGTACCGGTGCACGGGTGCACCGAAGTACGGGTGCCGGTTCAGGACGCCGTCGCGTCCTCCGGTGTGCCCTCCGCCTCGATCCGGCTGATCGCGTCCGCGGCGCGCTGCAGCGCCGGCAGCAGCGACAGCGCCTTGTCCGCTGTCAGCCGCATGACCGGCGCCTGGACCGCGACGCACAGGTTGGAGCGGCCGCCGTCATCGGTCGGCACCAGCACCGCGACGCACACCAGCCCCGGCAGGAACTCCTCGTCGTCCAGCGCGAAGCCGTCCCGCCGGATGCGCTTGAACTCCTCCTCCAGCGCGTCCAGATCGGTGATCGTCTTGCCGGTGTACGCCTTGAGGGG
This sequence comes from Streptomyces sp. NPDC047117, assembly GCF_040643545.1. Taxonomy (NCBI): domain Bacteria; kingdom Bacillati; phylum Actinomycetota; class Actinomycetes; order Kitasatosporales; family Streptomycetaceae; genus Streptomyces; species Streptomyces sp. NPDC047117. The sequence continues at coordinate 105,921 of NZ_JBEYUN010000020.1, forward strand.
GGCGTGCGCGAGCAGCTTGCGGCGCTGCGCCGGGCTCATCTGGGACAGGATCATCTTCCCGCTGGCCGAGCAGTGCGTCGGTACCCGGGAACCGGGGCGGAGGTAGAAGCGGAGCGGTTCCGGGGTTTCCACGCGGTCCAGGTAGACCACCTCGTTGCCGGAGAGCGCGGTGATGTTGCAGCTCTCGCCCAGCTCCTCGACCAGGCCGCGCAGGACGGTGTGGCGCGCGCCGTGGTGGGTGGCGTTGAGGAGGAGGTTCTCGGCGAGCCGGCGCAGCCGGTGGCCGGTGCCGTAGTGCCGGCCGTCGCTCTGCCGGATCAGCAGCCCGGTGCTCTCCAGCTGCTGGAGCATCCGGTGCAGCGTGGGCTTGGGCAGCCCGGTCTCCTCGACCAGGCCCTGCAGCGAGACCAACTGGTCCTTCGCGGCGATCAGTTCGAGCAGGGAGAAGAGGCGCATGGTCGGCGTGTCGCCGTTCACCGCGCCGGGGTCGGGCTCGCGTGGCGGGACCACGGTACCTCCAGGGCTGTACGTCCACCAGTCGTCATCCGGTGTGGATTCCGGAAACAAGCTACCACCGTCTCGATTTCCTGAACGCATCGTTGACGGCTCCGTGCGGCCCCCTTATGGTCCAGCCAGATCCTGAATTCAGGAACGCCACGTACCGATTATTGGCGCATGCAGCCCCTTACGTAGGGCTCATCGAGCGCTTTCCGTGCCTCCCCGGCGTGTCGAAGGAGTGGAACCTTGAGCGAGAAGCAGACGGCCGACGGCCGTACCGTCGTCAGCGGGCAGCAGCGGATGACCCCGTCGGAGGCCTTTGTCGAGACCCTCGTGGCCAACGGGGTGACCGACATCTTCGGCATCATGGGCTCGGCGTTCATGGACGCGATGGACATCTTCGCGCCGGCCGGCATCCGCCTCGTCCCCGTCGTGCACGAGCAGGGCGCGGGCCACATGGCCGACGGGTACGCCCGGGTCAGCGGCCGGCACGGCGTCGTCATCGGCCAGAACGGCCCCGGCATCAGCAACTGCGTCACCGCGATAGCCGCCGCGTACTGGGCGCACAGCCCCGTCGTGATGATCACGCCCGAGGCGGGCACCATGGGCACCGGGCTGGGCGGCTTCCAGGAGGCCGACCAGCTGCCCATGTTCCAGGAGTTCACCAAGTACCAGGCGCACGTGAACAACCCGCAGCGGATGGCGGAGTACACCGCGCGCGCCTTCGACCGGGCCCACTCCGAGATCGGCCCCACCCAGCTCAACATCCCGCGCGACCACTTCTACGGCGAGATCGAGACCGAGATCCCCGACCCGCAGCGGCTGGACCGCGGCCCCGGCGGTGAGCGGACCCTCGCCGAGGCGGTCGAACTGCTCGCCACCGCCGAGTTCCCCGTCATCATCTCCGGCGGCGGCGTGGTCATGGCCGACGGTGTCGAGGAGTGCAAGGCGCTCGCCGAACGGCTGGGCGCGCCGGTCGTCAACAGCTACCAGCACAACGACAGCTTCCCCGCGAGCCACCCGCAGTGGTGCGGGCCGCTCGGCTACCAGGGCTCCAAGGCCGCGATGAAGCTCATCTCGCAGGCGGACGTGGTGGTCGCGCTGGGTACGCGGCTCGGCCCGTTCGGCACGCTGCCGCAGCACGGCATGGACTACTGGCCCAAGAACGCGAAGATCATCCAGATCGACGCGGACCACAAGATGCTCGGCCTGGTCAAGAAGATCACCGTCGGCATCTGCGGCGACGCGAAGGCCGCGGCCTCGGCGCTGACCGACCGGCTGGCCGACCGCACCCTCGCCTGCGACGCCACCCGCGAGGAACGTGCCGCGCGCACCAAGGCCGAGAAGGACGCCTGGGAGGAGGAACTCTCCGCCTGGACCCACGAGAAGGACCCCTACTCCCTCGACATGATCGCCGAACAGGAGCAGGAGGACGGCAACTGGCTGCACCCGCGCCAGGTCCTGCGCGAACTGGAGAAGGCCATGCCGGAGCGGGTGATGGTCTCCACCGACATCGGCAACATCAACTCCGTCGCCCACAGCTACCTGCGCTTCGAGGAGCCGCGCTCCTTCTTCGCGCCGATGTCCTTCGGCAACTGCGGCTACGCGCTGCCGACCATCATCGGCGCCAAGGCCGCCGCGATGGACCGCCCGGCGATCGCGTACGCCGGGGACGGCGCCTGGGGCATGAGCATGGGCGAGATCATGACCGCCGTACGCCACGACATCCCGGTCACCGCCGTGGTCTTCCACAATCGCCAGTGGGGCGCCGAGAAGAAGAACCAGGTCGACTTCTACAACCGCCGCTTCGTCGCGGGCGAGCTGGAGAGCGAGTCCTTCGCGGGCATCGCGCAGGCGATGGGCGCGGACGGCGTCGTCGTCGAGAAGCTGGAGGACGTCGGCCCCGCACTGCAGCGGGCGGTGGAGGCGCAGATGACCGAGGGACGGACCACCGTCATCGAGATCATGTGCACGCGTGAGCTCGGCGACCCGTTCCGCCGCGACGCCCTCAAGAAGCCGGTCCGGTACCTGGAGAAGTACCAGGACTACGTCTGACCGGAGCCGGCCGACCGGGCGGGGTTCCGCCGGTCCGCCGCCACGTGCCGGTGGACGCCGTGCGGACGGCGTCCACCGGGTGCGGCCCGCGCCACCCGGCTGCCCTGCCGGCAGCGGTGACCGCACCCCGGCCGGGGCCGCCCGCGCCCCTCAACGCGGGCGGCCCCGGCCATTGCTCCGCGAGGTGCCCCGGCTTCGCCACCCGGGGTGCCCCTGACCCGCCACCGGCGGCCGCGCCACCGCCGTGGCCGCTCGCGCAGTTCCCCGCGCCCCTGGCCGTCCCCCCTCCCGCCACCGAAGGAGCCGCGCCATGTCGACGGACCCCGCCCAGCCCCTGATCACCACATGGGCGGAACGGCTCCGCACCGCGCACCGCAAACCCCGCATCGCGCTGGCGGAAGGCACCGACCCCCGCGTCCTGTGGGCCGCGGCCCACCTCGCGGAGCAGGGCGCCGTCACGCCCGTCCTCACCGGCGACCCCGCCCGCGTCCGCAATCTCGCCGCCGACCTGGACCTCAAGCTCCCCGAGGACCCGGAAGCGCTCGACATCCTCGACCCGGCCCGCCTCGCGGCCGACCCCCGCTGCACGGACGCGCTCGCCGAAGCACTCGAAGCCCGCCGCCGCCTCACCTCCCACGACCGCCGCGAACTCGCCGCCGACCCGCTCTTCCTCACCGCCACCGCGCTCCGCCTCGGCGACGTGGACGGCTGCGTCGCGGGCAGCAACCGGCCCACCGCCGACGTCCTGCGCGCCGGCCTCTACGTCGTGGGCCTGGCCCCCGGCATCCGCACCCTCTCCAGCAGCTTCCTGATGGAGCTGCCCGACGGCCGCGTCCTCGGCTACGGCGACTGCGCCGTCGTCGTCGACCCCACCTCGGCGGAGCTGGCCGACATCGCCCGCGCCACGGCCGCCACGTACGAGGAACTCACCGCCGGCACACCCCAGGTGGCGCTGCTCTCCTTCAGCACGAAGGGCAGCGCCCAGCACCCCCAGGTCGACCGGGTCGGCGACGCGGTACGGCTGCTCCGCGCGAGCGATCCGGAGCTGGCGGTGGACGGCGAGCTCCAGTACGACGCGGCCTGCGTACCGGCGATCGGCCGCGCCAAGGCCCCCGCCTCAACGGTGGCGGGGCAGGCCAATACCTTCATCTTCCCGAGCCTCGCCGCCGGCAACATCGGCTACAAGATCGCCCAACGTCTCGGCCACGCCACCGCCATCGGCCCCCTCCTCCAGGGCCTGGCCGCCCCCCTCCACGACCTCTCCCGCGGCTGCACGGGCTCCGACACAGCGGCCCTGTCCCTGGCCACGGCGGTACAGGCGACGGTCAGGCGTCGCCAGCCACCGCAAACGCGATGAACGCGCTCCAAGCGACCCGCGATACCTGCATCTCGGGCCCGCGTATCGCCTTCGAATCACGCACGTGGACCGTATCCGTGCCGGGCGCCGCAGCGACCTCCACGCAGTCGCCGCCGTTAGGGCCGCTGTAGCTGCTCCTGAACCAGGCCAATTCGGTGTTCATAGTTCCCCTGCCACGCGTTCGACGAGTCGTGCAGACTCCTCCGGGCCGAGGGCCTGCGAGCGCAGCATCCCATGGCTCATCCACAGTTCACTGACGCGCGCACGGTCGAAAACCAAGGTGCTCACGCCGTGTGATTCGAGGTAGACGGCCTGATTGCGGTCCGAGGTCTCCACGAGCACCATCGGGCCTCCGTTGAGTCCGCTGTGCCCGACGACGGTTGTCGGCAGCACCTGGATGTCGACGTTGCGGATCTGCCCGCACTCCAGCAGCTTGCCGAGCTGGTCCCTCATGACGCCCGCGCCACCCACCGCACGGCGCAGCACGGCCTCCTCGATGACGAACACGAGGGCCAGTGGCGGCTTCTGCCGCGTGAGCAGGGATTGCCGCGCAAGGCGTGCGGAGACGCGCTGCTCCACCGTCTCGTCGTCGAGCGGCGGGTACTGGGCATGGAGCAAACTCCGTGCGTATTCCTCGGTCTGGAGCAGCCCCGGCACGACGCCGGGGTCGTACGAGAACCGGCTCACCGCCTCCGCCTCCAGCAGGGCGAAGTCCCGGAAGAACGCGGGGAACTTGGCGAGTTCGATCTGCGGCTGCAGCGTGCGCAGCGTTCCGCCCGCGTCCAGCACGCTCTCCACGGCCTCGGTGAATACGGCCTTCGCCGGACGACGGCCCTGCTCGACCGATGCGACGAGCTCGTACGAATAGCCCACAGCTTCGGAGAGTTGCTGTTGAGTAAGCCCGGCCCGCTCGCGGAAGAGCTTCAGCAGTTTGCCGTAGCCGACCCAGATGGCGGGTCGTTCGCCGGTTTCTTTCGCCATGCGGCGAGGCTAGCCGCCGCACACGGCTCGTCACTCTCCGAAGCCGGCAATCGTCACCGGCACGCGTCTCGCGACGCCTGCGCATTGACGGGTAGTTGAAAGCTGATTCACAGTGGAGCCGCTCCGCTACGCCGCACCGATGAGGGGAAAGCCCATGGTGATCACGTGAGCGCGTACCGGGAGCGTCCCTGGCTGGCGCGGTACGCCGAGGGGGCACCGGCCGACATCACCCCGGAGCACCCCACCCTCCTGCACGCCTTCCGGGATTCCGTCGCGCGCAGCCCCAACACCGAGGCGATCCGGTACTTCGACGGTGTGCTGACCCTCGCCGAGCTGGACGCCGCGTCCGACGCGCTCGCCGTCGCGCTGGCCGAGCGGCGCTTCGCGCCGGGCGACAGGCTCGCGCTGTACGTGCAGAACGACCCGGCGTTCGTCATCGGCCTGCTCGCCGCATGGAAGGCCGGCGGCGCCGCGGTCGCCGTCAACCCGATGAACAAGGCCCGCGAGCTGACGTACCTGCTCACCGACTCCGGCGCGAGCGCGCTGCTGTGCCTGGACGCGCTGTACGAGAGCGTGGCCAGGGGCGTCATCGGCGGTGGCGCCACCCAGGTCGCCACCGTGGTCACCTGCTCGCCGCTGGACTGGCAGACCCGCGACGACCCCCGGTTGTTCGACGGTGTGCGGAGGAGCCGTCCGCGGGGCACGCTCGATCTTCGTGCGCTCGTCGAGCGGTACGCGGGGCGGGTCCCCGCGCCCGCGACGCCCGCTCCCGGTGATGTCGCCGTGCTCACCTACACCTCCGGTACGACCGGCGAGCCCAAGGGCGCGCTGAACACGCACGGGACGATGCTGTTCAACGCCTGTACGTACCGGGAGTGGATGCGGCTGGGCGAGGACGACAGCATTCTGGGTGTTGCGCCGTTGTTCCACATCACCGGGCTGATCGGGCATCTGGCGGTCGCGCTGTTGCTGCCTTGCCCGCTGGTGCTCGCGCACCGGTTCCACCCGGGTGTCGTGCTCGACGCGTTGCGCGAGCACCGGCCGACGTTCACGGTCGGCGCGATCACCGTCTTCATCAGCCTGGCCGGTGCCCCGGACGCCGTCCGGGAGGACTTCGCCTCGCTCCGCGTCGTCTACTCCGGCGGCGCGCCCGTCGCGCCGGCCGTCACCGAGCAGTTCGAGAAGGCGACGGGCCGGTACATCCACAACATCTACGGGCTGACGGAGACCAACTCGCCCACGCACGCTGTGCCGCTCGGCGCGCAGGCGCCCGTCGACCCGGCCTCCGGCGCGCTGTCGGTGGGGGTGCCCGTCTTCAACACGGTCGTCCGCATCCTTGATGAGGAGGGGGCCGAGGTGCCGGTCGGGGAGGTCGGGGAGATTGCCACCTCGGGGCCGCAGGTCGTGCCCGGGTACTGGAACAAGCCCGAGGCGACGGCCGCGGCGCTGCCCGGCGGGGAGCTGCGTACCGGGGACGTCGGCTTCATGGATGCCGCGGGCTGGTTCTACCTCGTGGACCGCAAGAAGGACATGATCAACGCGGCCGGGTACAAGGTGTGGCCGCGCGAGGTGGAGGACGTCCTGTACGGGCATCCCGCGGTCCGGGAGGCGGCCGTGGTCGGCGTGCCGGACGCGTACCGGGGCGAGAGCGTGAAGGCGTTCGTGTCCCTCGAGCGGGACGCGTCCGTCACGGAGGAGGAGCTGATCGGGTACTGCAGGGAGCAGATGGCCGCGTACAAATACCCCCGCTCCCTGTCCATCCTGGATGATCTGCCGAAGACGGCGACAGGGAAGATCCTCCGCCGGGAACTGCGGGGACTGCGGGAGGCAGCCGGCTGACACGCGCGGCGGCCGCGGGCGGCCGCGCCAGGGAAACTCCGCGGTAACGCGAAACGTCGCCGAAACGTCGATGTTCGCCACCGGAAATTACGGCGGGTCACTCTCTTCCCTGGCCCGGCGTCGCCCCCTGTCACCTCCGCCGGGCGGGAAGGTTGACGCACATGCCTGCCGGAATCGACTCCGGGGACACCGCCTGGCTGCTGGCCGCGACCGCACTGGTGCTGCTGATGACGCCGGGGCTGGCCCTCTTCTACGGCGGCATGGTGCGCGCCAAGAGCGTGCTGAACATGCTCATGATGAGCTTCGCCGCCATCGCCGTCGTCACGGTCGTCTGGCTCGCGATCGGATACAGCCTGGTCTTCGCGCCGGACACCGGAGCCGGGCTGATCGGCGGCCTGGACCACCTCGGCATGCACGGCATCGGCCCGAAGAGCGTCACCGGCACCGTCCCGACCGCCCTCTTCGCCGCCTTCCAGCTCACCTTCGCGATCCTCACCGTCTCCCTGATCAGCGGCGCCATCGCGGACCGCGCCCGCTTCGGCGCGTGGGTGGCCTTCACGGCGCTGTGGACCCTGCTCGTCTACGCGCCGGTCGCGCACTGGGTCTTCGCGCCCGGCGGCTGGATCCTGGACCGGCTGGGCGCGCTGGACTTCGCGGGCGGCACCGTCGTCGAGGTCAACTGCGGCGCCTCCGGCCTCGCCCTCGCCCTCGTCCTCGGGCCGCGCCTCGGCTTCGGCAAGGAGGCGATGCGCCCGCACAGCCTGCCGCTGGTGATCCTGGGGGCCGGGCTGCTGTGGTTCGGCTGGTTCGGCTTCAACGCGGGGTCCGCCGTCGCCGCGGACGGCAAGGCCGCCATGGCGCTGCTGAACACCCAGGCCGCGGGGTGCACCGGCCTGCTCGGCTGGCTGCTGGTGGAGAAGCGGCGGGACGCGCACGCCACCACCCTCGGTGCGGCCTCCGGCGCGGTCGCGGGCCTGGTCGCGATCACCCCGTCCTGCGGCTCGGTCGGCGTCTGGGGCGCCCTCGCCATCGGCCTGACCGCCGGTGTGGTCTGCTCGTACGCGGTCAACTGGAAGTTCCGCTTCGGCTACGACGACTCCCTGGACGTGGTGGGCGTCCACCTCGTCGCCGGCGTCCTCGGCACCCTGCTCATCGGCTTCTTCGCGACCTCGGCCATGACCGACGGCCCGGCCGGACTGTTCTCCGGCGGCGGCGCGGGTCAGCTCCTCAAGCAGCTCGTCGCCGTCCTCGCGACCGGCGCGTACGCCTTCCTCGTCACATACGGCCTCGGCAAGGCCATCGACAAGGTCATGGGCTTCCGCGCGGCACCCGACCACGAACGGACCGGCCTGGACCTGACGATCCACGCCGAGACCGCCTACGACCACGGCGTCCTCGGCCACGGCACGGTAGGCCGCCGCGACCCCGCCGGCCACCTCCCCGGCGGCGCCACCACCCTGATGCACCGCGCGGACCGGGAACCGGGGGACTGACCGGGAGGCGGCCGGGCACGGAGGGGCGCGCCGGCGTGGTCCAAGGGCGGAGTACCGCTCCTCCCGTTGCACAGGGGGGCATACCGCAACGGAGGGACCGCGCCGCGGCGCGCCGTCGTGCTTCCCGGGCTCCCGGTGCCGTCCGTCCGTGAGCAACCCCGGGTGAAGAGAGGGACGTCTAGCCCCATGTCATATTCCGTATGGCACTTCACATCACAGGGGGATGCCTCATGGCATTACGGACATACGATGTGGTGGCGCTGAAAGTCCCGATCGTGTACGACACGTGGGGGGACCACGACCCGGACGGCATGATCTACACGCTCGCGGCGGACGAGCCCGAGCTGCGCAGGATACGGGAGCAGTTCCCGGACCCGTTCCCGCACCCGGTCGAGGAGCCGGACCGGCTCCCGAAACCCCACCCGCTGGTCAGACCGCTCGTCCTGCGCGCGAACGTCGGCGACAAGGTCGTGGTGCGGTTCCGCAACGAACTGCCGCAGCGCGCCGGCATCCACGCCCAGGGCGTCGGCTACGACGTCCTCGACGCGGACGGCGGCAAGGTCGGCAGAAACCCGGACTCGGCCGCCGCCCCGGACGGCGGCCGCCGCAGCTACGTCTGGCGGTGCGACGAGGAAGGCACCTTCTTCTTCGGCGACCTCGCCGACCTGCGCGGCGCCGAGCACGGCTCGAACGCGCACGGCCTGTTCGGCGCACTGATCGTCGAGCCGCGCGGCGCGACCTGGACCGACCCGGTCACCGGCGGGCCGCTCGCGTCCGGCCTGTACGCCGACGTCCACGTGCCCGGCGCGCCGAGCTTCCGCGAGTACGCGGTGTTCATGCACGACGAGACGCACAACCACAACCCCGTACTGCCGCCGCACCCGCGATACCACTGCGACCTGCCGCGTCCGCACACCCACTCCGTCGCCGCGGGCGGCGAACGGCTGGCGCCGGACATCTTCGGCGACCAGGACCCGGAACACGGCGGGCACGACGACGCGCACGCCGCGTCGATGATGCTGATGAGCTACCGCACCGAACCGATGGGCTGGCGCGCCTTCGCGTACGAGCGGATGCTCGCCGACGGGGAGATCGACCCGGTGCGAGACCAGATCGTCGGCGAGGAACAGCACCACAGCTCCTGGCTGTTCGGCGACCCGTCGACCCCGCTGCTGCGCGCCTACCGCGGGGACCGTGCGCGGATCCGGCTGGTGCACGCGGGCGTCAAGGAGACCCACGTCTTCCACCTGCACCTGCACCAGTGGCGGGCGGTCCCCGGCAACGACGACTCGCCGCTGATCGACTCCATCTCCATCGGCCCGCAGCAGGCCTTCACCATCGAGACGACCGCCGGGTCGGCCCAACGCGCTTTCGGCGACGCGATCTTCCACTGCCACCTGTATCCGCACTTCCACTCCGGGATGTGGGGCATCTGGCGGATCTTCGACAAGCTGCAGGACGGATCGGGGCGCTACCCCGACGGCACGCCGATCACGGCCCTGCGGCCGCTGCCCGGCAACCCGGACCAGCCGCAGCCGCCGACCGCCGAGCGGCCGGGATACCCCGCCTTCATCCCCGCCGAGTTCCCGCAGAAGTCACCCCGCCCGCCGCGGACCCCGCACATGCCCGAGGGCATGGGCCGCGAGCCCACCGACCTGGAGCGCGCGGCGTTCGTCGACGACCCGCAGCCGGGCGAGGCGTTCACCAGGGTGACGCCGCCGGGCGTCACCCCGCCGGTGCGCCGCTACCACCTGGTGGTGCTGGAGGCGCCGGTCACGTACTTCGACGGCGGCGACGGCCACGGAGACGGCGACGAGGACGAGGGTGGGGAAGCCGGGCACGGCAGCCGGTGGTACGACCCGCGCGGCCACCTCTTCGCGCTGCAGGAGGAGATCGACGAGGCCGGCGGGGTCGAGGAGTTCCGGCGGCAGCTCGCCGAGGGGCACCGGCAGGTCCAGCCGATCGCGATCCGCGGACGCAAGGGCGAGGTGCTGGAGTTCACGCTGACCAACGCGCTGCCGGTCGGCTGCCAGGAGGAGACCGCCTTCGACCAGGTCCTGCCCTTCCAGCCCGAGTGCGGCCTGCACGTACACCTGGTCAAGTTCGATCCGCTGGTCGCGGACGGCGCCAGCGTGGGCTGGAACTACCTCTCCGGCACCACCACCACCGACCAGGGCGCGGAGGACTTCGCGCGCTACCGCTCCTGGATGTACCGCTGGTACTGCGACGAGGAGTTCGGCGTCGTCTTCTTCCACGACCACCTCCTCGCCAACGAGCGGCAGCGGCACGGCCTGTTCGGCAGCATGATCGCCGAACCGGAGGGCGCGGTATGGGTCGACCCGCACGACCACGGCCGGGAGGTGCGCAACGGCAACCAGGCAGTGGTGCGACTCCCGGACGGCACGGCGTTCCGCGAACAGGTCCTCGGCGTCGCGGACTTCGTACCGCTCTTCGAGCGCAAGGACGGCCACGACGATCCGGTCAACCCGCCCGAGTTCCCCGGCCAGCTGGAGGACCACGGCGCGATGGCCGTCGGTTACCGCTGCGAGCCGCTGCACGAACGCGGGGACGAACCGGCCGACTGGTTCTCCAGCGACAAGCACGGCGACCCCGGTACGCCGCTGCTGCGCGGCTACCCCGGTGAACCGGTCAGGCTGCGGCTGTACCAGGGCTCCCACGAGGAGCAGCACGGCCTGATGGTGCACGGCATGCGCTGGCGGGCCTGGCGCGACGACCCCGGGTCGCCGCTGCGCGACCACCAGACGCTGGGCATCTCCGAGGCGTTCAGCTTCCACCTCGACGAACACCGCGGGCCTGGCGATTACCTGTGGCACTTCGCCGGCATCGACGACACCTGGATGGGGTGCTGGGGACTCTTCCGGCTGCACGCGGAGGAACAGCCGGACCTGCCGCCGCTGCCGGGCCGCCGTACCGGCGATCCGCTGCCGCCGTTCCGCGCCTCGCGGGCCCGGCGCTACCGGGTACGCGCCCGGAGTGCGGAGATCCACTACAGCGATCAGCGGTCGGACCCGTACGGCGTGGAGTGCCGCACCGACGGCCAGCCGGACGGCGAACCGCTGATCATCCGCTGCCGCGTCGGCGAGTGGGTGGAGATCCGGCTCCGCAACGAGCTGGCGGTGCCGCTGACGCCCACGCCGTTCGACCCGCCGCTGCCCGCCAAGGACGACCCGGCGTCCCGGGCGATCTCGCAGCGGGTGTCCCTGCACCCGGGCGGCCTGGTCCGCTACGACGTACGGACCGGCGACGGGGCGCACATCGGGCGCAACCCCGACGGCACGGTGGGCCCGGGCGACGAGATCGTGTACCGCTGGTACGCCGACACGCCCGGCGCCGTCCTCCTCCAGGACCGCGCCGATCTGCGCACCCACCGCCACCGCGGTCTGGTCGGCGCGCTGATCGTCGAGCCGCCCGGGGTGACGCCCGAGCGATGGACCGGGGCGCTGACCCTGCTGCGCGGACCGGACGGTCCGCGGGTGCACGAGCTGGTGCTGGTCGTGCAGGACGGCATGCGGCACTACCACGACGGCGACCCCGACCAGCCGGTGCGCGACCTGGAGAACGATCCGGAGGACGCCGGCCAGAAGGGGATCAACTACCGCAGCGCCCATCTGGTGCCGTCCCGGCCGTCCCTGGCCGATCCGCGGCCGCCGACACCGCTGCTGGAGTGCCGGGCGGGCGACCGCGTCCGGCTGCACGTCGTGTTCGGCACGGACAAGCCGCGCAACCACAGCTTCCAGGTGCACGGCGCGACCTGGCCGATGGAGGAACACCTGCGGCAGCCGCGGGTCGGCTCCCTCGGCGCACTGAGCCCCGGCAGCGTACGGACCCTGGAGCTGACGGCCGCCGGGCCCGGCGACTACGCGTACCGCAGCGGCGTGCTGCGCTGGGCGCTGTCGGAGGGGGTGTGGGGCCTCATCCGCGTACGTGACTGACCGGCTCACCCCGCCGAAGCAGCCCCGAAAACGCCTCAGGGGCCATCCGAAGATGGCCCCTGAGCTGCAAAAACACCGTCGGGACGACAGGATTTGAACCTGCGACCCCTTGACCCCCAGTCAAGTGCGCTACCAAGCTGCGCCACGTCCCGGTGCTCGCCGTCCGTCCGGGCGGGCCCGGTCGGTGCGTGCAGAAGAAAAATACCTGTCCGCGGCCCGGAATCCAAAACCGGGGGTGGGCGGGGTGCGGTGCGGGTCGCGGGCGCGCGGTCCCCGCGGTGTTTGAATGCGGCCATGAGCAAGCGCGTAACGGTACGAATGCGGCGTGTGTACGACGCGGTGGATCCCGACGACGGGGCCCGGGTGCTGGTGGACCGGCTGTGGCCGCGCGGGCTGTCGAAGGACGCGGCGCGGCTGGACGAATGGCTGAAGGACGTCGCGCCCTCGAACGAGCTGCGCAAGTGGTACGGGCACCGGGCCGAGGCGTACGAGGAGTTCGCCGAGCGGTACCGGGCGGAGCTGGCCGAGGAGCCGGGGAGCGAGGCGCTGGAGCGGCTGCGGGGGATGGCGGCGGACGGGCCGGTCACCCTGCTGACGGCGACCAAGGAGCTGGATCTCAGTCATGTGACGGTGCTGCGGGAAGTGCTCCGGCACGGCTCCTGAGCGCCTCGCGCACCCTCTCTGACCTGCTGCGTTGACGAAGCATACGGAACACTGCATAGTTATACCCATCAACGCATGGATTGAGGAGGGCCCCGTGACCGAGCGCGTCGTACTCGCCTACTCGGGCGGTCTTGACACCTCCGTCTGCATCGGCTGGATCGCCGAGGCGACGGGCGCCGAGGTCATCGCCGTGGCGGTGGACGTCGGCCAGGGAGGCGAGGACCTGGACGTCATCCGCAAGCGCGCGCTCGCCTGCGGTGCGGTCGAGGCCGAGGTCGCGGACGCCAAGGACGAGTTCGCCGACGAGTACTGCCTCCCGGCGATCCAGGCCAACGCCCTCTACATGGACCGGTACCCGCTGGTCTCCGCGCTCTCCCGGCCGGCCATCGTCAAGCACCTGGTCGCCGCCGCGCGGAAGCACGGCGCCACCACCGTCGCCCATGGCTGCACAGGCAAGGGCAACGACCAGGTGCGGTTCGAGGCCGGCATCTCCTCCCTCGCCCCCGACCTCAAGTGCATCGCGCCCGTACGGGACTACGCGATGACGCGGGACAAGGCGATCGCCTTCTGCGAGGAGAAGAACCTGCCGATCGCGACGACCAAGAAGTCGCCGTACTCGATCGACCAGAACGTCTTCGGGCGGGCCGTGGAGACCGGCTTCCTGGAGGACATCTGGAACGCGCCGATCGAGGACGTGTACGAGTACACCGCCGACCCCGCCGCCCCGCGCGAGGCCGACGAGGTCGTGATCACCTTCAAGGAAGGTGTGCCGGTCGCGATCGACGGCACGCCCGTCACCGTCCTGCAGGCCATCCAGCAGCTCAACGAGCGCGCCGGCGCCCAGGGCGTCGGCCGGATCGACATGGTCGAGGACCGGCTGGTCGGCATCAAGTCCCGCGAGGTCTACGAGGCCCCCGGCGCGATCGCCCTGATCACCGCCCACCAGGAGCTGGAGAGCGTCACCGTCGAGCGCGAGCTGGCCCGCTACAAGCGCCAGGTCGAGCAGCGCTGGGGCGAGCTGGTCTACGACGGCCTGTGGTTCTCGCCGCTCAAGCGCGCCCTGGACGGCTTCGTCGCCGAGGCCAACCAGGCCGTCTCCGGTGACATCCGGATGACCCTGCACGGCGGCCGGGCCGTCGTCACCGGCCGGAAGTCCGAGCAGTCGCTGTACGACTTCAACCTGGCGACCTACGACTCCGGTGACACCTTCGACCAGTCGCTGTCGAAGGGCTTCATCGAGATCTTCGGCATGTCGAGCAAGATCGCCGCCCGGCGCGATCTGCGGGCATAGCCCGACGGAACCTGGCCTGAAGCGGGCCGGTCGTACTCTCATCACCTACGAGGAGCAGCAAGTGAGCAACGGCAACAGCGGTGACGTCCGGCTCTGGGGCGGCCGGTTCGCCGACGGCCCCGCCGAGGCGCTGGCCAAGCTGTCCGCGTCCGTCCACTTCGACTGGCGGCTGGCGCCGTACGACATCGCCGGGTCGCGAGCCCACGCACGCGTGCTGAACAAGGCCGGGCTGCTCACGGACGACGAGCTGACGCGCATGATCGCCGGCCTCGACCAGCTCGAGAGCGACGTCGCCGACGGCAGCTTCGTCGGCACCATCGCCGACGAGGACGTGCACACCGCGCTGGAGCGCGGGCTGCTGGAGCGGCTCGGGGCCGACCTCGGCGGCAAGCTGCGGGCCGGCCGGTCCCGCAACGACCAGGTGGCGACCCTCTTCCGGATGTACCTGCGGGACCGCGCCCGGGCCATCGGCGGGCTGCTCGCCGAGCTCCAGGAGGCGCTGGTCGGGCTGGCCGAGGCGCACCCGGACGTGGCGATGCCCGGCCGTACGCACCTCCAGCACGCCCAGCCGGTCCTCTTCGCGCACCACGTCCTCGCGCACGTCCAGGCGCTGTCCCGGAACGCCGAGCGGCTGCGCCAGTGGGACGAGCGGACGGCCGTCTCGCCGTACGGCTCGGGCGCGCTGGCCGGCTCCTCGCTCGGCCTGGACCCCGAGGCGGTCGCCGCGGACCTGGGCTTCGAGCACGGTTCGGTGGGCAACTCCATCGACGGCACCGCGTCCCGTGACTTCGTCGCGGAGTTCACCTTCATCACCGCGATGATCGGCGTCGACATCTCCAAGATCGCGGAGGAGGTCATCATCTGGAACACGAAGGAGTTCTCCTTCGTGACCCTGCACGACGCCTTCTCCACCGGCTCCTCGATCATGCCGCAGAAGAAGAACCCGGACATCGCCGAGCTGGCGCGCGGCAAGTCCGGCCGGCTGATCGGCAACCTGACCGGCCTGATGGCCACGCTGAAGGCCCTGCCGCTCGCGTACAACCGCGACCTGCAGGAGGACAAGGAGCCGGTGTTCGACTCCTGCGACCAGCTGGAGCTCCTGCTGCCCGCCTTCACCGGCATGATGGCCACGCTGACCGTCAACCGCGAGCGGATGGAGGAGCTGGCCCCGGCCGGGTTCTCGCTCGCCACCGACATCGCGGAGTGGCTGGTCAAGCAGGGCGTGCCGTTCCGGGTGGCGCACGAGGTCGCGGGCGAGTGCGTCAAGGAGTGCGAGACGCAGGGCATCGAGCTGGACCAGCTCACCGACGAGCAGTTCGCGAAGATCTCCGAGCACCTGACGCCGGAGGTGCGGACCGTCCTGAACGTGCCCGGCGCGCTCGCCTCGCGGAGCGGCCGCGGCGGCACGGCCCCCTCCGCGGTCGCCGCGCAGCTCGCCGAGGTCAAGGCGGACCTGGCGACGCAGCAGGCGTGGGCCACGGCCAAGCAGAAGTAACCCCAGCAGGTGGCAGCGGCCGCCGTCCGGTCTCCCCGACCGGGCGGCGGCCGCTTTGTCGTGCTGTGCTGTCGTCGCTGTCGACAGGAAATGAGACTGCGAAGAATTCGATGAGACATTCATGTCTCATTAGCGTACGATCTGTCTCATGGCCGTGGATCGAGATCGCGTACTGAAAGACGCCGCCGCCCTGCTCACCCGGAAGAGCACCGCCTCGATGGACGACATCGCGCGGGCCGCCGGGATCAGCCGGGCGACGCTGCACCGCCATTTCGCGGGGCGGGACGCGCTCATCCGGGCCCTGGAGGAGCTGGGCATCAGGGAGACCGGGCAGGCGCTGGACGCCGCCCGGCCGGACGAGGACGACGCGGCGACCGCGCTGCGCCGGCTCATCGCCGAGATCGAGCCGGTCGCCGGGGTGCTGGCGTTCCTCTACACCGAGAACCAGCTCTTCGAAGGCGAAGAGATCAACGAGGGGTGGACGGGGCTCGACGCCCGGATACACGCGCTGTTCCGGCGGGGCCAGGAAGAGGGGACCTTCCGCATCGACCTCACCCCCGCCTGGCTGACCGAGGCGCTGTACGGGCTGATCTGTGCGGGCGCCTGGTCGGTGCACGAGGGCCGGCTGGCCCGCGCCGACCGTAATCACTCCATCGCCGAGCTGCTGCTCGGCGGCGTACGAAGGGAAGGCAAGCGATGAGCGGGGCGACGGCCGTGGGGGCGGCCAGGAGCGGGACGGCGGAACAGCCGCGCCCGGGGCGTTGGCTCGCGCTGGGCGTGCTGGTCCTCGCGGTGCTGCTGGTCGGCGTCGACGCCACCGTGCTGGGCCTGGCGGCGCCGTACCTCAGCGAGGACCTGCGCCCGTCGGGCACCCAGCTGCTGTGGATCGGTGACGTCTACTCGTTCGTCATCGCCGGTCTGCTGGTCTCGATGGGCAGCCTCGGCGACCGCATCGGGCGCAAGAAGCTGCTGCTGACCGGCTCGGTGGCGTTCGGTGCCATGTCGGCGCTGGCGGCGTACGCGACGACCCCGGAGATGATGATCGCGGCGCGGGCGCTGCAGGGCGTGGCCGGTGCGACGCTGATGCCGTCCACCCTCGCGCTGATCCGCAACCTCTTCCACGACCCGCGCGAGCGCAGCCTGGCCGTGGGCGTCTGGGGTGCGGCGGCCTCCGCGGGCACCGCGGTCGGCCCGGTGCTCGGCGGGTTCCTGCTGGGCCACTTCTGGTGGGGTTCGGTCTTCCTGATCAACCTGCCGGTGATGGTGGTGCTGGTCGCCGTCGGCATCAAGGTGCTGCCGGAGTCCCGCAACCCGAAGCCGGGGCCGTGGGACCTGGCCAGCGTCGGGCTGTCGCTGGTCGGCATGATCGGTGTGGTCTACGCGGTGAAGGAGGCCGCGGCGCACGGCATCGGGCTCGGCGTCGCCGTCGCGGGCGTCATCGGCGTGCTCGCGCTCGTCGGCTTCGTACGACGGCAACTGCGGCTGACCACGCCACTCCTGGACATGAAGCTCTTCAGCAACCGCGGCTTCTCCGGCGCCGTGCTCGCCGACCTGCTGACCATTCTCGGACTGGCCGGGCTGCTGTTCTTCCTGTCCCAGTTCCTGCAGATGGTGCAGGGCCGGTCGCCGCTCAACGCGGGACTGGTCGAACTGCCCGCCGCCGTCGGCGCGATGGGCGCGGGGCTGGCCGCCGGCCATGTCGCGCGCCGGCTGTCGGTGCGCGCGGTGGTCTCCGGCGGACTGGTCCTGGTGGGGCTGGGGCTCGGCGCGTGCGCCTGGGTGAGCGCCACCACCGCGACGCCGGTGCTCGGCACGATCCTCTTCGTGGTCGGCGTCGGCGCGGGCTTCTCCTTCACCGTCACCGCCGACGTCATCCTCTCCAGCGTGCCCAAGGAGCAGGCGGGCGCCGCCTCGGCGGTCTCGGAGACGGCGTACGAACTGGGCTCCGCGCTCGGTATCGCCCTGCTCGGCTCGGTGGTCACCGGCGTCTACCGGAACTTCACGGCGCCCGACGGGGTGCCGGGCGACGCGGTGGGCGCGGCCCGCGAGTCGCTGGGCGGCGCGGTGGAGACGGCGGGCGACCTGCCGCACCGCGCGGGCGAGGCGCTGCTGCACGCCGCGCAAGGGGCGTTCACCGACGGCATGGAGGCGGCGGCCGTGGTCGGCGGCGTCATCTCCCTGTCCGCCGCTGCCGCCGCCTGGATACTGCTGCGCGGCCACCGGCTGGAGGGCGGCGAGGGCTGACGGCCCGGGGCGCGCCGTACGGGGAGACGGCGGCACGGGGCGCGCCCCGTGCCGGAGTGCGCGCCCGCGCCGGTAGCCTGCGCCGTGTCGGGACATCCACCGCTTCCGGAGGAGGCTGTCATGGCACTGGCTGCCGAGGACCGCGCCGCCATCGCCGATCTGCTCTCACTGCACGGGCACCTGTTCGACGCGGGGGAGCTGCACCGCCTGGACGAGCTGTTCACCGACGACGTCGTCTACGACGTCACCGACTTCGGGCAGCCGCCGCTGAAGGGCGTGACGGCGATCCGCGAGGCGGCGCTCGCGCTCGGCGAGGCCAACCCGGTGGCCCACCACGTCACCAACGTCGTCCTCGCCGAACTGCCGGACGGCAGCGGGGTGCACGCCCTGTCCAAGGGCATCGGCGTCAACGCCGACGGCACCTCCGGGACGGTCACCTACGAGGACACCGTCGTCCGCACCGACGACGGCTGGCGCATCAGCCACCGCAAGGTCCTCGCCCGCCGCGCCCCGCTGGGCGGCCGCTGACCGCACACGCGACGGGCCCCCTGCCGACTGCGGCAGGGGGCCCGAAAAGCTGTCGGTGCGTCAGGCGGCCTTGGCCTTCGTGGCGTACACGTCCACGTACTCCTGGCCCGAGAGACGCATGACCTCGCTCATCACCTCGTCGGTCACGGCGCGCAGGACGTAGCGGTCGCGGTCCATGCCGTCGTACCGGCTGAAGTCCAGCGGCGCACCGAAGCGGCAGGTGACCGGCGCGACGCGGGGGAGGCCCTTGCCGCCGGGCTGCACCTTGTCGGTGCCGACCAGCGCGAACGGGACGACCGGCGCGCCGGTCATCAGGGTCAGCCGGGCGATGCCCGTACGGCCCCGGTACAGACGGCCGTCGGGGGAGCGGGTGCCCTCGGGGTAGATGCCGAAGAGCTTGCCCTCCTCCAGGACGCGGCGGCCGGTCATCAGCGCCGCGACGCCGCCGTGCCCGCCGTCCCGGTCGACCGGGATCATGCCGGCGGTGGTGAAGAACCAAGCCATCAGGCGGCCCTTGACGCCCTTGCCCTTGACGTACTCGTCCTTGGCGATGAAGTACACCTGACGCTTGGTCCGCCGCTCCACGATCAGCGACAGGAACAGCGAGTCGATGAAGGTGACGTGGTTGCCGGCCAGGATCACCGGACCACTGTCCGGAATGCCGTCGAGTCCCTCGACCTTCGGGCGGAACAGGACACGCATGACGAATCCGAGAATCGCCTTCAGCAGCAAGCGGGACAACGGGTCCTCCGGGTCGACTGGTCAGTGCACTGCAGGAGTCTGCAGGTGAGGACGATACTCGCGGCCCAACCTCGATCGCACATCGGGTTCACGGATTCGATACGCAGAGTTGACACGCCCTTCCTGTGCGTCACGGGTGGTTAACCGGCCCGCCATGCGAAGAACGCAGGGGCCGCGACTACACCGCCTGCGGGACCGAGGATGCGTACGAAGATCCGCGAGTGGCCGCGGAAGGGCGCTCCGGACCTGTGGAATGCCGCACACCCTGCGGCCTCGCTGTGGGGCCGATGCGCCTCCAGGTGATCCCAAAAGCGCACATACGTCACTCGCGTTCACCCTGGTGTTCGGTCGGATGTCTCCCACCGGAAAGGTGTACGGGCCTAACATCGGCCCGGCACCGGCAGGTGCGGCACATCACAGAACCATGAGGAGTCGGGGACACATGGACAAGGCGCAGCGACCCGGGCGACGGACCGTACTGAGCGTTGCGGCGCTCGGCGCCGGAGCGGCGGTGCTGGGCGGCGGGGCCGGTACGGCCGTCGCGGCCGGGCGCGGACACGGCGGACACGGCGGCGGCGAACTGCCCTTCCCGCTCGTCGTCGGCCACCGCGGCGCGAGCGGCTACCGCCCCGAGCACACCTTCGGCTCCTACCAGCTCGCGCTGGACATGGGGGCCGACGTCATCGAGCAGGACCTCGTCCCCACCAAGGACGGCCGCCTGGTCTGCCGCCACGAGAACGACATCACCGCCACCACCGACGTCGCCGACCACCCGGAGTTCGCCGGCCGCAGGACGACCAAGACGGTCGACGGCGTGAAGCTCACCGGCTGGTTCACCGAGGACTTCACGCTCGCCGAACTGAAGACGCTGCGCGCCAAGGAGCGCATCCCGGGCACCCGGCAGCACAACACCCTCTACGACGGCCGCTGGCAGGTGCCGGAGTTCGAGGAGGTCCTCCAGTGGGCCGAGCGCGAGGGCCGCAGGCGCGGCCGCCGCATCTGGCTGCACATCGAGACCAAGCACCCCACCTACTTCCGCAAGCTGGGCCTCGGCCTGGAGGAACGGCTGGCCAAGCTGCTGCGCCGCTACGACCGGCACAAGAAGAACTCCCCCAACTTCCTCCAGTCCTTCGAGCCCTCCAGCATCCAGCGGCTGGACAAGCTGGTCGACTGCCCGAAGGTCGTGCTGCTCGGCACGCTGAAGACCCAGCCCTGGGACTTCAAGGAGGCCGGTGACCCCCGTACCGTCGCCGACCTGGTCAAGCCGGAGGGGCTGCGCTGGATCGCCTCCTTCGCGCAGGGCATCGGCCCGGACCTCACCGTGATCATCCCGCGCACCGCCGACGGCAAGCTCGGCGAGCCGTCCGCCGTGGTGCAGGACGCGCACGACGCGGGCCTCGTCCTGCACCCGTACACGGTCCGCAACGAGAACACCTTCCTGCCGGTGGACCTGCGCAAGGGCAGCGACCCCAACGCGTACGGCGACTCCCTCGCCTACTTCAAGGCCCTCTTCGCGACCGGCATCGACGGGCTCTTCTCCGACAACCCGGACACCGCGCTGCTGGCCGCGGCCGAGTTCCGCAAGGGCTGACCGCTCCGGCGGCGGCCCGGCGACGGGCGGGCGACGGGCGGGCGAGGGGTGGTGTCCCCGGCCCGCGCGTCGCCCGGCCGTCGCCGTGCACCCACGCGTGACGCGACCGCGTTGACGCGGCGAAACCGCGGGGACGCGCGGCGCTGTCGGCGCGGGTATGACGGACCGCGACCGTGCACTGATCACCGCGCTGCGCCCGCTCCTCGCCGCGGAGGCGGCGGCCGAGGCGCCCGCCGCCGGGGCCGACGCCGAGGACATCGAGCAGGACGTGTGGGCGCGCCTGCTCCGGTACACCCGAATGGCCGGTCCGCCGGCCGACCCCGCGCGCTGGCTGCGCCGGGCCGTGCGGGCCGAGGTCCGCTGCGCCCTGCGGCGGACCCGCCGCGAGATCCCCTACGACCCGACCCGTGCCCAGCCGTGGGTCGGTGCGGTCGCCGAGCCGCTCGCGCTGGACGCCGAGCGGCGCCGCGCGCTGCTCGCCGTGGCCGGACAACTCCCCGGACGCTGCCCGGCGTTGGTACGCGCTCTGTTGTCCGGGACGGATCCGACCTACCGTGAGATCTCATCTGAGTTGGGAATGTCACAGGGGAGCATGGGGCCACTCCGTTCCCGTTGTCTGGGATGTCTGCGCAGAATGCTGACGGCGGAGGTTGGAGTTCCTGAACTCCGGGGAAAGGAGCGTTGACCCCGCCATGGCGGCGCCGCGCATCCCGTGGTGCCATCAAGTCAGGGCAGATCCGTCCGGGCGCCGCACCACACCCTCATGGCGGCCGGGCTCACCGAACCGAAAAGGGGAGGCCAGCACGCATGGGCATGAGCGTGACCATCTCTGCGGCGACCGACAGGGACGCCGAGCAGATCCTCAAGCTGCAGTACCTGTGCTACCAGTCCGAGGCCGCGCTGTACGACGACTACTCGATCGAGCCGCTCACGCAGACGTTCGATGAGTTGCGTACCGAGATGCGGGACGGCTGCGTGGTGGTCGCCCGCCTCGGCGACGAGGTCGTCGGCTCCGTGCGGGGCGCGGTCGACGCGGACGGCGTGGGCGGCATCGACAAGCTGATCGTGCATCCGCGGATGCAGCGGCACGGGCTCGGCAGCCGGCTGCTCGCCGCCGTCGAGGAGCGGCTGTCCGCCGAGCACGGCGTGACCCGCTTCCGGCTGCTCACCGGGCACCGCAGCGAGGGCAACCTCCGGCTGTACCGCAGCCGCGGTTACGCCCAGGTCGGCACCGAAGAGGTCAGCCGCCGGCTCAGCCTGATCACGCTGGAGAAGGACGCTTCGGCCCAGGCGTACGTCGCGAGCGCCTGAGCCCTCCCGTACCTGCGCCGCGGGCCCCGTACGTGCAGCCGCACGTACGGGGCCCGCGGCCGTGTCCGTACGGAAATCAGCCGGCGCGGCGGCCGCGGCGCAGCCAGAGCAGCCCGGTGACCGGCAGGAAGACCGGGATGAAGAGGTAGCCGTAGCCGTACCCCGACCAGACCGTGGCGTCGGGGAAGGCGGACGGCTCCAGCAGCGTCCAGGTGCCGACGCCGAGCACGCCCAGCAGCTCCAGGCAGCAGCACACCAGCCCCACCCGGCGCGCCGCTTCCCCGCCGCGCACCAGCGAGAAGAGGATCACGGCGTACACCACGGCGGAGACCGCGGACAGGATGTACGACAGCGGCGCCCGGTCGTACTGGGCGATCAGCTGGTACGCCGCCCGCGAGGCGGCGCCGACGGTGAAGACGCCGTACAGCCAGACCAGCAGCCGGCCGGGGCCCGAGCCCAGCGAGAGGCGGCCGCCCCCGGCGGAGGTGTCCTTCGTGGTGGTCGTCGCGGGCTCAGCCATGGCCGCCTCCCCAGATGTCGTACAGCCGCACTTCCAGCACGGCCAGCACCACGCCGCCGGCCGCCACCGTCACCGAGCCCCAGCGGGTCCGCTCGGACAGCGACATGAACCCGGCGGCGGGCACGCAGGCCGCGGCGCCGATCAGATAGGCGAGGAAGATCGCCGTACCGTCGTCGGGCTTCTCGCCGCCCGCCAGCTTCACGACGGCGATCACCAGCTGCACGAGGGCGAGCAGGGAGACGACGGCCATTCCGATGAAGTGCCAGTCCTTGGTCGGCTCGTCGCGGTACGCGGCGAAGCCGCACCAGGCGGCAAGGGCAAGGGCGGTCACGCCGACCGCGACCGTCAGCGCGTCGATCACCGGGACCTCCGCACGGCGGCGCGGCTGCGCGCGGTGGGGCTGTGGGGCATGCCCCCGACTTTAATCGGCGCCCGCGGCGGCCCCGCGCGCGGCCCCGGCCCGGCAGCGGGGCCCGCACGCCCCGTACCCTCGGTGACCATGAAGCTCTCCGTTGACGCCCTCCTGTTCGACAACGACGGCACCCTCGTCTCCTCCATGGACTCGGTGCACCGCTGCTGGAGCCGCTGGGCCGAGGAGTACGGGGTCACCGAGGCGTTCGCCGAGGTCGAGCTGCACGGCCGGCCCGCCGCCGACATCGTCGCCGACCTGCTGCCCGCCGAGCGGGTCCCCGAGGCGCTGGCCCGCATCGAGGAGCTGGAGACGCAGGACGTGAGCGGCGTGGTGCTGCTGCCCGGCACCCGCGCGCTGCTGGACTCGCTCCCGGCCGACCGCTGGGCCGTGGTCACCTCCGCGACGCGCAAGCTCGCCGAGGCCCGGCTCGCCGCCGTCGGCATCCGCCCCAAGCACCTGATCACCGCGGACGAGATCACCCGCGGCAAGCCCGACCCCGAGCCGTTCCTGCTCGCCGCTCAGCACCTGGGCGTGGACCCGGCCCGCTGCGCCGTCTTCGAGGATGCGCCGGCCGGTCTCGCGGCGGGCCGCGCGGCCGGCGCCACGACCGTGGCGTTGACCACAACGGCCCCGGCGGAGGAGCTGGTGGCCGACGTGATCGTTCCCGATCTGTCGGCCGTGTCCGCGCAGGCCACGGCGGACGGCGTGGAGATCACGACCGCCGGCTGAGCCGCTGTCCACGGACTGATCAGAGCCTTCCGGAATCCGGACTGGCTTGATCGGCCCGTACGCCTGTCTGGTTTACTGGCCATCATGACCACGACGAGCTGCCGCATCCCCGCGACCGAGGCGCACAAAGCGTCCGGTGCTCGTCGCATGTGTCGAATGTGTGACCGCTGAGGGCCCCCGCCTGAGCCTCGCGCCCCGAAGCGAGACCCGCTCCCATGCGCCGGACGACCCGTACAGACGCGCCCCGTACCTCCCGTACGCCGGGCCTCCGTACGCAGTACCGCCGGCCGCCCCGCGTCACCGGACCCAGGACCCGGGCGCCCGCCGCCCGTGTGCCTCCGCGATCCTCATGCCGCACTCCGCAATGAATGCCCCGTGCCCGGCGGACGAGCCGCCGAGCACTCAACCGTGACGGATATCCCTGTGATCACCACTACAGGCCTCACCAAGGTCTACCGCTCAGGCGACCGCGAGGTCACCGCGCTGGACGGCGTCGATCTGCACGTCCGCGAGGGCGAGGTGTACGGCGTCATCGGCCAGAGCGGCGCCGGCAAGTCGACGCTCATCCGCTGCGTGAACCTCCTGGAGCGCCCCACCTCGGGCACGGTCACCGTGGCCGGCCAGGACCTCACCGCGCTCGCGGGCAGCGGCCAGCGGGCGAACCCCGCGCTGCGTGCCGCGCGCAGCCACATCGGCATGGTCTTCCAGCACTTCAACCTGCTGTCCTCGCGCACCGTCCTGGACAACGTCGAGTTCCCGCTGGAGATCCTGAAGGTCTCCCGCCGCGAGCGCCGCCGCAAGGCGCTGGAGCTGCTGGACCTGGTCGGCCTCGCCGACAAGGCCAAGGCGTACCCCGCCCAGCTCTCCGGCGGCCAGAAGCAGCGCGTCGGCATCGCCCGCGCGCTCGCCGGCGACCCGAAGGTGCTGCTCTCCGACGAGGCCACCAGCGCGCTGGACCCGGAGACCACCCGCTCCATCCTCCAGCTGCTGCGCGACCTCAACCGGCAGCTGGGCCTCACCGTCCTCCTCATCACCCACGAGATGGACGTCGTGAAGTCGATCTGCGACTCCGCTGCCCTGATGAAGGGCGGCCGCGTCGTCGAGCAGGGGACCGTCTCGGAGCTGCTGGCCACGCCCGGCTCGGAGCTGGCCACGGAGCTGTTCCCGGTCACCGGGGAGGCCTCGGCGGAGGACCGCACGGTCGTGGACGTCACCTTCCACGGCGAGGCGGCCACCGAGCCGGTCATCTCGACCCTCTCGCGGACCTACAACGTCGACGTGTCGATCCTCGGCGCCGCCATGGATACCGTGGGCGGCAAGCAGATCGGCCGGATGCGCATCGAGCTGCCCGGCCGCTTCGAGGACAACGTCGTACCGATCGGCTTCCTGCGGGAGCAGGGCCTCCAGGTGGACATCGTCGGGCGGGACGGCGCCACCGAGTCCGCCGCCGCCGTGCTGACCAAGGAGGTCGCGAAGTGAGCTGGAACGCGATGCGGGACGTGCTGTCCATCGCGACCCTGGACACCCTGTTCATGGTCTGGTGGTCCACGGTGTGGGCTGTCCTCGGCGGCCTGCCGATCGGCCTCCTGCTGGTCCTCACCGGTCCGGGCAGGCAGCTGCAGAACTCCCCGGTGAACAAGGTGCTCGGCGCGATCGTCAACGTCGGCCGCTCGATCCCCTTCCTGATCCTGGTCCTCGCGCTGATCCCCTTCACGCGGTACCTGATCGGCACGGCCAGCGGCCCCAGCGCCGCCGTCGTCCCGCTGGCGATCGGCGCCATCCCCTTCTTCGCCCGCCTGGTCGAGACAGCTGTCCGCGAGGTCGACGGCGGTCTGGTGGAGGCCGCCCAGTCGATGGGCGGCGGCACCTGGACGATCATCTTCAAGGTGCTGCTGCCGCAGGCGCTGCCCTCGCTGGTCGCCGGCCTCACCAACACGATCGTCACGCTCATCAGCTACTCGGCGATGGCCGGCGCGGTCGGCGCCGGCGGCCTGGGCAGCGTGGCGATCACCTACGGCCAGCAGCGCAACGACATGCGTTTCGTGGGCGTCACCGTGGTACTGATCGTCATCATCGTGACCGTGATCCAGCTGATCGGTGACCTGGTGGTCCGCCGGCTGAGCGCCCGCGGCTCCCGTGCCTCGGCCCCCGTACGCCTCCTGAAGTCGCCGAAGTCCCGCACCGCGGCACCGGACCCCGAGCCCGAGGCCCGCGCCGACACGGCCAAGGTCCGCGAGACCGCGGACGAGGCCGCCTGAGCCACCGACCCCCTGGAGCCCGGACCCTTTGCCGGGCGGAACACCACCTGTAAGGAAGGCACTCTTCGTGCGTAACACCGTCAAGCTCACCGGCGCCGTCGCGGCCGCCGCCGCGCTCACCCTCGCCCTCGGCGCCTGCAGCGCCCCCTCCGACCCGGACGTCGACCGGTCGGACAGCGCGAGCAGCCCGCTCGTCGTCGGCGCCACCTCCGTCCCGCACGCCGAGATCCTGGAGTACGTCAAGAAGGACCTGGCGCCCAAGGAGAAGCTGAAGCTGGACGTCAAGATCTACGACGACTACCAGCTCATCAACCCGGCCACCAAGGACAACACCCTCGACGCGAACTACTTCCAGACGAAGGAGTTCCTCGACGACTGGAACAAGAAGAACGACGGCGACGTCGTCCCGGTCGCCAACGTCCACGTCGAGCCGATGGGCCTGTACTCCAAGAAGCACAAGGCCATCTCCGACCTGGGCTCCGGCGACACCATCGGCGTGCCCTCGGACGCGCCCAACCAGGCCCGCGCCCTGAAGCTGCTCGACAAGGAGGGCGTCATCGAGCTGAAGGCCGACGCCCCCGCGGTGCCCGGCCTGAACGACATCGGTGACAAGAAGGGCCTGAAGATCACCGAGGCGAAGGCCGAGACGCTGGCGCCGACGCTGCCCGACTACGACGCGGCGGTGATCAACGGCAACTACGCCATCGCCGGCAAGCTGAGCCCGAAGAAGGACTCCCTGGCGCTGGAGTCGGCCAAGAACAGCCCCTACGCGAACTTCCTCGCCGTCGACAAGAGCAAGAAGAACGACGAGCGCGTGCAGAAGCTCGCGAAGCTGCTCAACTCCGACCAGGTCAAGAAGTTCATCGAGACCAAGTACAAGGACGGCTCCGTGCTGCCCTCCTTCAGCAAGGCGAGCTGACCCGCCACACCCCCGTACGACGGCCCGTACCTGCCTTATCAGTGCAGATACGGGCCGTCATACTTGGCACATTCGCAGGCAGATGCTGCATGCTTGTGCACTCAAAGACGGGCAGAAGCCCGAACGTATGCACGGAGCTGCGCGAAGCCGAACGGCGCTTCGCGGAGCTCTACGTCCACGGCGTGGGAGCAGGCTGCATGACATCCACCTTTCCGGACATCTCCATCAGCACGGAGCGTCTGGTGCTGCGGCCCTTCGACGACACGGACATCCCCGCACTCGGCGACATGATGAACGACGAAGCCGTCGTCGCCTGGACCGCACAGCCCTTCCCCTTCACCACGGCGCACGCCGAGGAGTGGGTCGCCACCGGCGCCCCGGCCGTCCGCACCGCCGGCCACGGCCTCGTCTTCGCCGTCACCGAATTCCTCACCCAGCGCCTGGTCGGCACCGTCCGCATCGACCGTACCGACTGGCGGATACGCGGCGCGGAGCTCTCCTACATCACCGCCCCCTGGGCCCGCGGCGAGGGCTACGCATGCGAATCCGCGCTGGCCGTCGCCCAGTGGCTCTTCCGCGACCAGAAGTTCGAGCGGCTGGAGCTCCGCACGGCCGCCGACAACACCGCGGCGCAGCAGGTCGCCCAGAAGCTCGGCTGCATCAGCGAGGGCGTGCTCCGCAACGCCTGGATAGCCCGCTCCCGCACCGAGGACGGCGGCTGGACCGACATCCGTACCGACCTCATCGTCTGGAGCCTGCTGCCCGAGGACTTCGACGGCCCCCCGGAGCCGACAGCGGACGAAAACGGCTTCACCTACCCGGACTGGAACTGAGGGGCCGGACACCGGTGCCGGGCCCCGGCCCGCGCCGTCCGCACCCGGCGGCACGCCCGGCCGCTCGGGGTACCCTCACCTGATCCACCCCCGCACGACGGGACGCCCGCACGGACCGGACCACCGCCCGGCCGTACGGACGAGGCACGGACGACCGCACGTACAGCCGCACGGACAACCGGCGGCCGCACGGACAACCGCACGACGAGACCAGGGAGACAGCTGCAGATGGCCGACCGCGTCACCGTGATCGGGTGGGACGGCTCGCCTCTGACCGCCGCCGCACGCTCCGCACTGGGCGCGGCGACCCTGGTGGCCGGTGCCGCCCACCACCTGGCGCTCAAAGAAGTGCCGCCCGCCGCCGAACGGATCAGACTCGGCAGCGTCGAACTGGCCGCCCGCCGCATCGCGCAGCACCGCGGCACCGCCGTCGTCCTCGCCGACGGCGACCCCGGCTTCTTCGGCGTCGTCCGCACCCTGCGCGCCCCCGAACACGGCCTCGAAGTCGAGGTCGTACCGGCCGTCTCCTCCGTCGCCGCCGCCTTCGCCCGCGCCGGCATGCCCTGGGACGACGCCCAGATCGTCGTCGCCCACAGCCGCGACCTGCGCCGCGCCGTCAACGTCTGCCGCGCCCACACCAAGGTCGCCGTCCTCACCTCGCCCGGCGCCGGCCCCGCCGAACTGGCCCTCCTGCTGCGCGACGTGCACCGCACCTTCGTCATCTGCGAAGCGCTGGGCACCACTCAGGAGCAGGTGACCGTCCTCACGTCCGACAAGGCCGCAGACCATGTCTGGCGCGACCCCAACGTCGTCATCGTCGCCGGCGGCGGCAGCGCCGCCACCCAGGGCAGCCCCTGGCTCGCCGCCCACGAGATCGGCTACCCCTCCGGACCGCGCGGCTGGGGCCTCTCCGACAGCGCGTACGGCGGCGGCCTCACCGAGGGCGAGTCCGGCCAGCTGCGCACCGCCCAACTCGCCCGCCTCGGCCCCACCGTCGGCGACCTGGTCTGGGACATCGGGGCCGGCTCCGGCGCCGCCGCGGTGGAGGCCGCCCGCTTCGGCGCCGCCGTCATCGCCGTCGACTCCGACGCGGACGCCTGCGCCCGTACGGCCGCCGTCGGCCGCCGGTACGGCGTACAGCTCCAGGTCGTGCACGGCCGCGCGCCGCAGGCGCTCGAAGACCTGCCCGAGCCGGACGTCGTCCGCATCGGGGGCGGCGGCACGGCCGTGGTCACCGCCTGCGCGGCCCGCCGCCCCGAACGCATCGTCACCCACGCCGCCACCCGCGACGAGGCGGAGGCGCTCGGCCGCGCGCTGGCCGACGGAGGGTACGAAGTCGAGTGCGCGCTGCTCCAGTCCGTCGAACTGGACACCTCCGTATGGGTGGAGCGGGAGCGGGCCGTCGTCTTCCTCGTGTGCGGTTACCGCGTGCATCACCCCTGACCCGAACGGTCACCCGTGGGAGGTAGGCTGGCGGATCGTTGCGCCGCCGTTCCGCGATCGGAGTCGTGGGTCAATATCCGGAAAAGTCCGAGGTTTTGACCGCACAAGATGCTCTTGAGGGCGGACGTGCCGCGAGGCGCGCTCGCTCGTTCTAGCTATGGGGGCGGTCGGCGCGTGCCGCGGTCGAGCGCGTCGGACGAGCGGTTGGAAGGAGCACTACCGATGGGCGAGGGGTACGCATGACCGACACCGGCCAGGTCCCGGGCGAGGGACTGCCGGAGAACGCAGGCGGACATCCCGGAGGGCCGTTGCCTGCGGCCGCTCCCGCCCCTGCCGACGCCGGCCAGCAGCCGCACGACGCGTACGCCTACCTCGACACCGCCGAGCAGGCGGAGGACGACGACCTGCTGATGCCGGGCGCCCAGGGCGCCTGGGGCAGCGAGCAGCAGGCCGCCCCCGCCGAGCAGGCCTCGTACGCCGACTACACCCCGGGCCGGGGCGCGGTGTACGACCCGGTGGCCGCCTATGACCCGACGCCGTACGAGCCGATGGCGTACGCCGAGGAGCAGCCGGCAGGCCCGGCGGCCGCGCAGCCCGCCGCCGCGGCTCCCGCCGCCGGTACGTCCCCCGGCGCGCACGAGCACGGCGGCCGGGACACCGGCTCCGTCGACGTCGGCGGCGTACGGATGCCCGAGGCCGCCCCGTCGCAGCCGGACACGGCTCACGCGGGTGCCCCGCAGCCCGGTGCGACGCCGCCGGGGGCCATGCCGGGCCAGGCCGCGATGCCGAAGCAGGCCACGCCCGCGCGCCGCCCGCTGCACATGGGCCCGCCCGTGCCCGAGGCGCACACCGGCGGCGTGGTCCGCTCCCTCGCCGACCGCGGCCCGGCCGGCACCCCGCAGCCGCCCCAGCGCCACGCGGGCCCGCCGACCGTGGGCCCCGAGTACCTCGACATCCCGCGCGACGAGCCGGGCCCGCTCCCGGAGGCGGCCCCGGGCCCCCTCCCCGAGGACGGCGCCCAGCCGGCGGCCCAGCAGGCGGCCCCGATGCCTATGCCGGAGGTTGAGCCGGTTCAGGGGGAGCAGGCGGATCAGTCGGTTGAGCCGGGTGGGTCCGCTGAGCAGGGCCAGACTGCTGAGCAGGGTGTTCCCGGTGAGCAGCCGGAGCAGGTGGAGCAGGCCGGGCAGGACGTCCAGGCTGAGCAGGGCGCCCAGGCTCCGGCCGAGGCGCAGGCTGCGCCGGCCGCGCAGCCCGCACCGGCGCCGGAGCACGGTGGCGTGAGCATTCCGGCGCAGATGCCGGCGTGGGGCGCCGAGCCGGTGGGCGGCACTGCCGGTACTGCTGGTGCCGGGGAGGTGGCCGAGGCCGGTGAGCAGCCGCAGGCCGCTGAGGCGACGGCGGACGCTGCTGAGGCCGCGGCGGATGCTGCTGAGGTCGCTCAGGAGGCGCAGGCCGCTGAGGCCCAGACTCCTGAGGCCCAGGCCGCTGTCGAGCAGCAGGAGGCCGTGGAGCACGGTGTCGCCGCACCGCTTCCCGAGGCCGACGCGGCGGAACACAACGCCGCGGCTCAGGTCCCTCCGGGCCAGGAGGGGGCCGAGGCACAGGCCGCCGCGCCCGCGACGCCGGAGCCCGCTGCCGAGGCCGGGGCGCAGGACGCCGGAGCCGCCGCGCAGCAGAACGACACCGAGGGCGAGCAGGGCCCCGCGGACGGTACCGGCGAGGCCGTACCGGCAGCCGCGGAGCAGCCCGAAGCGGAGCCCGTAGCAGAGGAACACGTGCACAACGAAGAACAGGCCGTGACCGAGCCGCAGGCACCCGTCGCCGAAGCCGAGCCGGTCCAGGCCGCCGCGCCCGCCGAGGCGCAGCCCGCCCCGCAGGACGCCGCCGAGCTGGTGCAGCTCGGTGAGGACGGCGCGGAGGACACGGCCGGCGCCAAGGTGCCCCGCGCCCGGTCGGCGCGGTCGGCCAAGGCGAAGGCCACGCAGGCCGCGATCAACGCCGCTTTCGCTGCGGACCCGACGCCTGTCCTACCGGCGGAGGCCGCTGCACCGGTGGATGTCCCTGTACCGGCTGAGCCCACCGGGCCGGTCGAGGCCGCCGGGCCGGTCGAGGCTGCTCCTGAGGAGGGCGTGGCCGAGGCGACTCCTGCTGCCGAGCCCGAGGCCGCTCCGGAGGCTGCTGCTGAGACGGCCCCGGAGGCGGTGGAGGGGCCTGCGGCTGTCGAGACTCCTGAGGTCGCTGAGACGCCCGCTCCCGAGGGCGATGCGGGCGACGCCGGCGACGGGTCGGAGGACTCGCAGGACGAGCCCCCGGCTTCGCCGGATGCGGCAGCAGCCACGGACGCGACCGTCGAGGAGACGGCAGCCACGGCCGCCGACGAGGCGCCCGCTGAGGACGCGACCGTCGAGGAGGCGGCCCCCGCACAGGCCGACGCTGCCGAGCCCGCCGAGTCCGTGACCGAGCCGACCGGGACCGACGCAGCTGCCGAGGCGGAGACGCCAACGGCACCGGCACCCGAGGCCGCCGCCGACTCCGACGCCGAGCACGAGGCCGGGACCGCCCCTGACGGCGAGACCGCTGCCGAAGGCGAGACGCCCGAAGCCGAGTCCGGCGCGGCGCCTGCTCCCGAAGCCGACGCGGAAGCCGTACCGGTGCCCGAAGCCCCGGCCGCCGAGCCCGCCCCGGTCGCCGAGGACGGTGCCGAGGAGCCCACGGCCGAGGCCGAAGCTTCCGAGGCCGTAGCGCCCGACGCCGACGCGGCGGGAGACCAGGACGCGGACACGGAAGCGGACACAGACACGGACGCGGAGGCCCTCCGGCCCGTCGACCCCGCAGCGGGCTACGGCGACGACGAGCGTGCCGCCGTACACCGCGTGATGCGCGAGCGCCGCGACATCCGCAACGGCTTCCGCAACGACCCGATCCCCAACGACGTACTGCTGCGCGTCCTGGAGGCGGCCCACACCGCCCCCAGCGTCGGCCACTCCCAGCCCTGGGACTTCGTCGTCATCCGGTCCGCCGAGACGCGCGAGCGGATGCACGAGCTGGCGATGCGGCAGCGTGAGGCGTACGCCAAGTCGCTGCCCAAAGCGCGCGCGAAGCAGTTCCGCGAGCTGAAGATCGAGGCGATCCTCGACACCCCGATCAACATCGTCGTCACCGCCGACCCCACCCGCGGCGGCCGCCACACGCTCGGCCGGTACACCCAGCCGCAGATGGCCCCGTACAGCTCCGCGCTCGCCGTGGAGAACCTCTGGCTCGCCGCCCGCGCCGAGGGCCTCGGCGTCGGCTGGGTCAGCTTCTTCGACGAGCGCGAGATGGTCCGCGAGCTGGGCCTGCCCGACCACCTGGAGATCGTCGCGTACCTGTGTGTCGGGTACGTCGACGAGTTCCCGGAGGAGCCCGAGCTGATGCAGGCCGGGTGGTCCAAGCGCCGCCCGCTGTCCTGGGTCGTGCACGAGGAGACGTACGGGCGCCGCGCGCTGCCCGGCGCCGAGCCGCACGACCTGCTCCAGGAGACCCTGCAGGGCATCCGCCCGCTGGACGCCAAGGCGCTCGGCGACGCGTGGGAGCGGCAGAAGCGGATGACCAAGCCGGCCGGCGCGCTCGGCATGCTGGAGATCATCTCGGCGCAGCTGTGCGGCCTGTCGCGGAAGTGCCCGCCGCCCATCCCGGAGCCCGCCGCCGTGGCGATCTTCGCGGGTGACCACGGCGTGCACGCCCAGGGCGTCACCCCGTGGCCCCAGGAGGTCACCGGCCAGATGGTGGCCAACTTCCTCGGCGGCGGCGCGGTCTGCAACGCCTTCGCGAACCAGGTCGGCGCCGAGGTCTGCGTCGTGGACGTCGGCGTGAAGTCCGAGCTGCCGGCCACCCCCGGCCTGCTGCCGCGCAACGTGCGCCCCGGTACGGACGACATGACCGCCGGGCCCGCGATGTCCCGCGAGGACGTCCTCAAGGCCGTCGAGGTGGGCATCGAGACCGCCCGCGACCTGGTGTCGGCCGGGAACAAGGCGCTCCTCACCGGCGAGATGGGCATCGCGAACACCACCGCGTCCGCGGCGCTGATCTCCGTCTACACCGGCAGCGACCCCGCCGAGGTCACCGGGCGTGGCACGGGCATCAACGACGAGACGCACGCCCGCAAGGTCGACGTCGTCCGCCGCGCCCTCGAACTGCACCAGCCGGACCCGGCCGACCCGATCGGCGTCCTCGCGACCGTCGGCGGCCTGGAGCACGCCGCGCTGGTCGGCCTGATCCTCGGCGGCGCGTCGCTGCGTACGCCGGTGATCCTGGACGGCGTGAGCGCCGGCGCGGCCGCACTGGTGGCGCGAGCCGTGGCCCCCGAGGCGCTGGCCGCCTGCATCGCGGGCCACCGCAGCGCCGAGCCGGGGCACGTCGCGGCCCTGACCAAGCTGGGCCTGCGCCCGCTGGTCGACCTCGACCTGCGCCTCGGCGAGGGCACGGGCGCGCTGCTCGCCCTGCCGATCGTGCAGAGCGCGGCGCGTGCGATGCACGAGGTGGCCACGTTCGACGCCGCCGGAGTCACCGAGAAGGGCTGACCGCCCGCGGGGAGGGCGACGGCCCGCCGGTACGGATCTCACCGAGACCCGCACCGAGCCGGGCCGCCGCCCTCACCACCGCCACACACGCAGGCCGCGTCGCGCCTGCCGGGCTGGCGCCCTCCCGTCCCGCCCCGGAACCTCGTTCCTCCCGGGTCCCGCCGGCACACCCGCGGGCCCGTCGGCGCACCCCCGCACGGCCCGTCGGCGCACCTATGGGCCCCCTCAGCACACCCATGGGACCGCCTCAGGGCCGCCCGCGCATGACCCCGGGGCCGCGGCCAAATAGGCTGTGGGCCGGAATGCGTGGCCGCCCGTACCGGCCGCACCACCACCCTCACGCCGCTCCAGTGCCGAAGCGGCCCCGCATCACCCGCACAAGGAGCCGTACCGCCATGGCCGTTCCCTCCGAGCACGCCGCCTATCCCGTCGGCCTGCGCCTGACCGGCCGCCGGGTCGTGGTGCTGGGCGGCGGCCAGGTCGCCCAGCGCCGGCTGCCCGCGCTGATCGCCGCCGGCGCCGACATCCTGCTGATCTCGCCGTCGGCCACGCCCTCCGTCGAGGCCATGGCCGACGCGGGCGAGCTGGCCTGGGAGCGGCGTACGTACCGGCCCGGCGACCTCGCGGCCGCCTGGTACGCGCTGATCTCCACCGACGACGACGCGGCCAACACCGCCGCCTCCCAGGAGGCCGAGGAGCACCGCGTCTGGGCCGTACGCTCCGACGACGCCGAGGCGGCCACCGCCTGGACGCCGGCCACCGGCCGCAGCGAAGGCGTCACCGTCGCCGTCCTCAACACCGACTCCGCCGGCCGCGACCCGCGGCGGGCCGCTGCGGTCCGGGACGCCATCGTCGAGGGCCTGCGGGACGGCACGATCGCCGCGCCGCAGCACCGGCGGCGTACGGCGGGCGTCGCCCTGGTCGGCGGCGGTCCCGGCGACCCCGACCTGATCACCGTGCGCGGCCGCCGGCTGCTGGCCGAGGCCGACGTCGTGATCGCCGACCGGCTCGGTCCCCGTGACCTGCTGGACGAGCTGCCGCCGCACGTCGAGGTCATCGACGCGGCGAAGATCCCGTACGGCCGGTTCATGGCTCAGGAGGCCATCAACAACGCGCTCATCGAGCACGCCAAGGCCGGCAAGGCCGTGGTGCGCCTCAAGGGCGGCGACCCGTTCGTCTTCGGGCGCGGCATGGAGGAGGCCGAGGCGCTGGCCGCCGAGGGCCTCACCTGCACGGTGGTGCCGGGCATCTCCAGCTCCATCAGCGTCCCCGGCGCGGTCGGCGTGCCCGTCACGCACCGCGGCGTCGCGCACGAGTTCACCGTGGTCAGCGGCCATGTCGCGCCCGACGACGAGCGCTCGCTGGTCGACTGGGCGGCGCTGGCGAAGCTGCGCGGCACGCTGGTGATCCTGATGGGCGTGGACAAGATCGGCGCCATCGCCGCGGCCCTGGTGCAGCACGGGCGCGGCGCCGACACGCCGGTCGCCGTGATCCAGGAGGGCACGATGGCGACCCAGCGCCGCGTCGACGCCACGCTGGAGACGGTCGGGGCACGGGTCAAGGAAGAGGACGTCCGCCCGCCCGCCGTCATCGTCATCGGCGACGTGGTCAACGCAGCAAAGACCTTCAAGCCGTAAGGCGCGAGGTCCAAGGCGTGACGGCTCGCGCCTTGGACCCCCGAGCCCTGGGCCTCCGCGCCGTGGCCGGTACGCCGTGAGCTCCGGGGCCCGTGGTCCTTCGCGGCACGCCGGGCCCCTCGCCCCGGCCCCGGCGCTGTGGGGCCCTCGGCGGCCGCCTCACGGCGTGAAGTGACGCTTCGCCACCTGGCCCCCCTTTGCTGGGGTTATACAGGGGCGTGGCGGACGGCAGCGGGTTGTCCACAGGCCGACCCGCCCCCGTACGGCGGGCCGGCCGTAACCGTAGGTAACAAATCCGGCTCCCGGCATGGGAACCACAACGACGACAAGGCACCATCGACCCGTGGCAGACATCATCACCGTCGACGACCCCGACGACCCCCGGCTGCGTGACTACATCGGCCTCACCGACGTGGAACTGCGCCGCAGGCGCGAACCGGCCGAGGGACTCTTCATCGCCGAGGGCGAGAAGGTGATCCGGCGCGCCAAGCAGGCCGGGTACGAGATGCGGTCCATGCTGCTCTCCGCCAAGTGGGTCGACGTCATGCGGGACGTCATCGACGAGGTGCCGGCCCCGGTGTACGCGGTGGACCCGAAGCTCGCCGAGCAGGTGACGGGCTATCACGTACACCGCGGCGCGCTCGCCTCCATGCAGCGCAAGCCGCTTCCGGAGCCCGGCGAGCTGCTCGCGTCCGCGCGCCGTGTCGTCGTCATGGAAGCGGTCAACGACCACACCAACATCGGCGCGATCTTCCGCAGCGCCGCGGCCCTCGGCATGGACGCCGTGCTGCTCTCGCCGGACTGCGCCGACCCGCTCTACCGGCGGTCGGTGAAGGTCTCCATGGGCGCGGTCTTCTCCGTACCGTACGCGCGCCTGGAGCACTGGCCGCGGAGCCTGGAGACCGTACGGGAGGCCGGCTTCAAGCTGCTCGCGCTCACCCCAGACGACAAGGCCACCGCCATCGACGAGGCCGCGCCGTACCGGCTGGAGCGGGCCGCGCTCATGCTCGGCGCCGAGGGCGACGGACTGTCCCGGCAGGCCCTGGTCGCTGCGGACGAATGGGTGCGCATCCCGATGGCGCACGGCGTCGACTCACTGAACGTCGGCGCGGCCGCGGCGGTCGCCTTCTACGCGGTCGCCACGGGCCGCCCGGGCACGGCCTGAGAAAACGGGGCACTGCCTCAGAACGGGGGGGAGGGCCTGCCCCTACGGCCGCTTTTCGGCCCCCGTCAACGCTCCCGTCGAAGCCCCCGCCAGGTCATCCGCACCCGTCCCACGCACCTCAAGCGACGCGTGGTCCTCACGCGCGTGGGCCTCATGCGCATGGGCCCCACGCCCATGGGCCTCATGCACCGGAGTCTCGTGCGCAGGCGCCTCACGTACGTGTACCCCCTGCGTACCCGCCGCCCGCGCGCCCACCGTGTGCGTGCCCTGCGCGCCCCGGTCGTGGGCCGAGCCGCGGGTGGGGCCCTGGCAGCCTTGGGCCGCGGCGATGCCCAGGGCCACGAGCAGCGTCACCGTCACGAACACGATGAGCCGCTGACGGAGCAGCCGGCGGTCCGGGCCCGCCGGGCGGCGGCCGCCCGACGTGGAGCGTGCGGCCGGGCGTGAACCGTTTCGCCCAGTCGAACGCGCGCCCGGCACGCGTCCCGAAGCACGGCCCCCCGAGCGCCCCTCGGAGTGCGGCCCGGCGGACCTGCCATGGGAACCGGAACCGGCGGCCGAAGCGGCGCCGGACCGGCCCTGAGAAGCGGACGCCGACCGGCCGTTCGAGCCTGCCGGCGCGGAGCGGCCGTTCGACCCGGCGGCAGAGCGCCCGTTGCTGCTCGCGGGCGCCGACCTGCCGTTGGAGCCCGATGCCGCGGCACCGGAACGCCCATGGGAGGACGACGGGGGAGCCGCGGACGCGGAACGCGCACCGCTGCCGCCCGCCGAGGGCCGCCCGCCGCTCTGGCCCGGGGCCGACGGCCAGCCGCCACCCGTGCCCGCCGAACGGGAACCGGCCGGGCGGGACACGGAAGGCCGCGAGGAGGACTGCGGACGCGGCGTACTGGGCCCCTGGCCCGGCGTGCGCCGCTCGTCCCCGCGCTGGCGTGCGAACTCCTCCGCCCGGCGGCCCGAGGAGCGGTCCGGCGTGCCCCGGTCCGTCCGTACCAGCGCCTCACCCGGCAGCCCGTCCACCGGACCGTCGCTCAGCCCGTGCGCCTCCCGCGCGGCGATCTCCTTCAGCCGCAGCGAGAGCGACAGCGTGCTGGGACGCTCGGCCGGGTCCTTGGCCAGGCAGGACTCGATCAGCGGCACCAGCGCGTCGGGCACCCCGGCCAGCTGCGCCTCCTCGTGGACCACGCGGTAGAGCATGACCTCGGAACTGCCGTGCCCGAAGGGCGAGTCCGCGGTACAGGCGTACGCCAGCGTCGCGCCGAGCGCGAAGATGTCCGTCGAGGGCGTGACGGCCGCGCCGCGCACCTGTTCGGGCGCGAGGAAGCCGGGCGAACCGACGGCCGTACCGACGTGCGTGAGCGTGCTCGCGCCGGTCGCCCAGGCGATGCCGAAGTCGATGATCCGCGGGCCCTTCGGGGACAGCAGGATGTTCGACGGCTTCAGGTCACGGTGGACCACGCCCGCGTCGTGCACGGCGAGCAGCCCCTCGGAGAGCGCCGCGCCGATCGTGGCGACCTGCGTCGGCGGCAGCGGGCCCTCGTCGTTGACCTTGTCGTGCAGCGAGGGGCCGGGGACGTACTGGGTGGCGAACCACGGGCGGTCCGCGTCCAGGTCGGCCGCCACCAGCCGCGCCGTACAGCCGCCCCGGATGCGCCGTGCCGCCTGCACCTCGCGCGCGAAGCGGGAGCGGAATTCGTGGTCCTCGGCCAGGTCGGGGCGGATCACCTTGAGGGCCACCCGCTGGCCGCGCTTGTCGGACCCGAGGTAGACCACGCCCATCCCGCCGGCGCCCAGCCGCCGGTGCAGCCGGAACGAGCCGACGACCCGCGGATCCTCGCGCCGGAGCCGCATCATCGCCATGTCCGTCCCCTACCTGCGGTGGGGAGGCCCCACTCCGCTGCATCCGTCTGACGTGCCACAGCTTACGGATTGACGGCGCGCTGCGCTGTCAGGCCGCGCATGCGTCGGCCATGGATTGTCGGCGACGCGGGTACGGCGCGGGCCGCGCAGCCGGAATGTGCCTGCGTACGTGCGGAGTTCCGCGGCCCGCGCCCAAGGGTCGGCGACGGCACGGGGTTTGGCGGCCGGCGGGCGGCGTCGCGAGGGCGGCGGCCGCCGCAGCGGAACCGGGGCGGGCGCGGCGGCGTCCCGCGAAGGCCCGCCGACCGGCCCCGGCCGGTGGCGCGCGAGGGAGTGGCAGAAGTGACCGAAGTCACGCGAAGCGGCGGTCCCGGGACACAGTCGGGCATCCGGGCACGGGGACGGGCGTACCGGCGCCCCGGCCTCGGCCCGGGCGTACGGACGACCGGGCGGCGGCATCCAGTGGTCCACCGGCGGCATCCGGCGGTCTCCCGGCAGCCTCCCTGCGAGCCGTCCCGTCCGGGATCTCCCTGAATGCCGGTGCCGGGTCTCCACCCAGGGGAGTAGATGGCGGGGTCTCCCGTCATCCTCCTGGAGGCCGGTGGATCAGTACGTCGGGCTGACGCCCCGCGGCCGCTCGCTGCCTAATGTGGAGGTCAAGCGGTGGGCACGGTACTCGTCCCCCGAGGTCGGACGCCCACCGCTTTCGGAACGAGGGGAGCGGGGCGATGGCCGACACGGCGGGACGGACGGTTCTCCGTACGCAGGGGCGCAGGGCGGCCACCGCGTTCGGCGGGCACCAGCCCTCCGGCACCCGCCACCCGCTGGTGGCGGTGGCCATGGTGCTGCCGCTGGCGGTGCTGCTGGCCGTCGTCTTCGGCGGCTGGGAAGCCGT
Organism: Streptomyces sp. NPDC047117; assembly: GCF_040643545.1. Lineage (NCBI taxonomy): Bacteria > Bacillati > Actinomycetota > Actinomycetes > Kitasatosporales > Streptomycetaceae > Streptomyces > Streptomyces sp. NPDC047117. Next base: position 145,188 of record NZ_JBEYUN010000020.1, read on the forward strand.
CGTCACACAAGCGTCGTCCGTGGCCGGATTGCTGGGGCACTGAGGCCCAGGTCCCGGAAGAGCGGTCCGGGACCGGGGTGCTCACAGCGCTCCGGGGACAAGTCTCCGGCCGATTGACCCCGTGGGGACGGGGGTACGGCGGACGGCACGAATGGCCGGGCATCTGGGGAGATGCCCGGCCTTCGCGCGTCCGGGGCGGGTCGGGCAGCCGCGCAGGCGGTGCGTACGATCCGAGCGGCGGAGCCGGCCGGTGCGCTCTGCGCGAGCCGGGTCCGTACGAACCGAGGGGGAACGATGTCCAGCGCCCTGATACGCCGCCTGGCGGCACTCTCCGAGGCGTCCATGGCGTCCACGACACCCGGGGTGCCCACGGCCTCTCCGGCGCCCGCCGCCTCCCACGCCCCTGACACCCCCGACGCCCCCTCGCCCCCCATCGTCCTCGCCGACCGTCCCGACGGGACCGTGGTGCGCGGCGGGCGGGCCGTGGCCAAGGCGCACGCGGCCGACTGTGACGCCGCCGCGCTCGCCGTCCGGCTGCGCATCGCCGCCCACCCGGCCCTGCACGGCACGCTGCTGCCCCCGTTGCCGGTCACCGGCCCTGACGGCTACCTCGTTCGGCACGACGACGGCCGTCCCCTCACCCGCTGGCCGTACGGCCTCCCGGTCGCGCCGGACGACCCGGACGGCGCGCCCTGGGAGGACGCGGCCCGGCTCCTCGCCCGGCTGCACGCCGTGGACCCGGCGACGCTGCCCGGCCCGGTGCCGCCGATGCGCGGTCCCGCCAAGGCCGCCCGCGCGCTGGTCCGGATGCGGGCCGCGCCGGCCGACGCCGTGCCGTCGCTGGCCGCCGCGGCCCGCACGGTGGCGGCCGGCTGGGCCGCGCTGCCGGCCTGGGCCCGCGACGAGGCGCCCGCGCCGGGGCCGGGGCTGCTCTGCCACGGTGACCTGCACCTGGGCCAGCTCGTCCGGCACCCCGTGCCCGACGGGCGCTGGCTGCTCATCGACGTCGACGATCTCGGTCTGGGGGAGCCGGGGTGGGATCTCGCCCGGCCCGCGGCCTGGTTCGCGAGCGGGCTGCTCGCCGGGGACGTCTGGGCGCGCTTCCTCGGCGCGTACCGGGCCGCCGGCGGCCGTGCCGTACGCCCCGAAGGTGATCCATGGCCGGAACTGGACGTCCCCGCCCGCGCCCTGACGGTCCAGACCGCCGCCCTCGCCCTCGCCAAGGCCGCCCCGGAGGGCCGCCCGCTGGACGAGGTGGAGAGCGCTCTCGTCGAGTCCTGCGCGCGGATGGTCTGGTGACAAGCTGTTACGTACCGGGGCAGTTGAGGTGCGTTTTTGCGTCGTAGGGTGAACACACCAACGGTGGACGGAGGTTCGTTGCCGCCGCCGTGCGATCACAGGAGTTGAGCCGACATGCAGTGTCCCAAGTGCCATGCGCCGATGCATACGTACAACCGGAACGGGGTCCAGATCGAGCAGTGCTCGGGCTGCCGCGGGATCTTCCTGGACTACGGCGAGCTGGAGTCGCTGACCCGGCTGGAGTCCCAGTGGTCGCAGCAGGCCCCGCCGCCCCCGCCTGCGCCCGCGCCCGCCCCGCAGGCCTACCCGGCGGCGCCGGCCTGGGGCGCCCCGCACCACGGACAGCACGGTCACCACGGCCACCATGGTCATCACGGCCACCGCAGCTTCGGCCGGATGCTCTTCTCCTCCTGATCGCCGGTGCCCGCCCGGCCCCTGGAGGGCCGGGCGCCCGGCGCTGCCGCCACGGCAACGACGAAGGGTCGGAGCTTTCGCTCCGACCCTTCGTCTTCGTGTGGACGATACTGGGATTGAACCAGTGACCTCTTCCGTGTCAGGGAAGCGCTCTCCCGCTGAGCTAATCGTCCTCGGGACCATGGTCACTCCGCGAAGTGAGTCATGGGCACTGCGTGCGCGATACTGGGATTGAACCAGTGACCTCTTCCGTGTCAGGGAAGCGCTCTCCCGCTGAGCTAATCGCGCGGGACGGTCCTTGCGGACCAGTGGACGATACTGGGATTGAACCAGTGACCTCTTCCGTGTCAGGGAAGCGCTCTCCCGCTGAGCTAATCGTCCTTGGAGGTGGAGACGGGATTTGAACCCGTGTAGACGGCTTTGCAGGCCGTTGCCTCGCCTCTCGGCCACTCCACCAGGAGCGTAGGGGTTCGGGAAGATCCCCCACTCAGAGCGGACAACGAGGCTCGAACTCGCGACCTCAACCTTGGCAAGGTTGCGCTCTACCAACTGAGCTATGTCCGCAGGTGCCTCCCTCAGACTAACGCCTGAGAGCTGCTGTCTTCGGTCGGCTTCCGCTTTTCGCTTCCGCGTCCCGGCGACGTGTTGAACTCTAGCGGATTCCTGGGCCAGTACAAAAACGCGTTTGTGCAGCGTGCTGCGTACTCGTTCGACCGGGGCGGTGCCGGGGGCGCCGTCCTAGACTCGACGGCGTGCCCGACCTGCCTCCGCTGGCCCGCTTCGGCGGCCTCATCGCCACTGACCTGCGCGACGTCACCAGTGACCCCGCCGCCCTGGACTCCGCGGGCTGGTGGGCCGTGGTCGCCGACTTCGAGGGCCGCCTCGTGTGCGCGCGCTTCGGCGACGTACGGGAGGACCCCGGCAACGGCCCCCGCGGCGCGTGGCGCGGGCCCGCGCGCGAGGCCTGGACCTCCTCGATGGACCGGGCCGCCTACACCGCGGGCGTCCGCCGGATACGCGAGCACATCGCGGCGGGCGAGGTCTATCAGGCGAACCTGTGCCGAATTCTCTCCGCGCCGCTGCCCGACCCCGAGCGCGCCGACGTCGACGCGCTGACCGCATTGCTGGCCCGCGGGAACCCGGCGCCGTATGCCGGAACGGTTCGCCTGCCCGCGCACGGCGTCGAGGTCGCCACCGCCTCGCCCGAGCTGTACCTGCGCCGCACCGGCCGCACGGTCGAGTCCGGCCCGATCAAGGGCACCGGGCGCACGGCGGAGGACCTGCTGGAGAAGGACCACGCCGAGAACGTGATGATCGTGGACCTGGTCCGCAACGACATGGGCCGGGTGTGCGCCACCGGCTCCGTGACGGTGCCGGCCCTGTGCGCGGTCGAGCCCCACCCCGGACTGGTGCACCTCGTGTCCACCGTGCGCGGTGAGCTGGCCGAAGGGGCGGGCTGGCCCGAGCTGCTCGTCGGCACCTTCCCGCCCGGCTCCGTCACCGGCGCGCCCAAGCGCAGCGCCCTGGACATCATCGAGACCCTGGAGACCGCGCCCCGCGGCCCGTACTGCGGAGGCGTCGGCTGGGTGGACGCCGACCGGCGCACCGGCGAGCTGGCGGTGGGCATCCGCACCTTCTGGGTCGACCGGCAGGCCGCCGCGGGCCCCGTCCTGCGCTTCGGCACCGGCGCCGGCATCACCTGGGGCTCCGACCCCGGCCGCGAGTGGGACGAGACCGAACTGAAGGCGGCCCGGCTGCTGGCGGTAGCGTCGGAGACGTACGAAACGACTGGAGGAACGACGCGATGAAGATCTGGCTCGACGGGGAACTGCGGGACGCGGACAGCGCCCGGGTCTCCGTTTTCGACCACGGACTGACGGTCGGGGACGGTGTCTTCGAGACCCTGAAGGCCGAGGACGGCCGCGCCTTCGCGCTCACCCGGCACCTCCACCGACTGACCGCCTCGGCCCGCGGCCTCGGCCTGCCCGACCCGGACGAGGACGAGGTACGCCGCGCCTGCGACGCCGTCCTGGCCGCCAACCCCATGCCGCTCGGCCGGCTGCGCGTCACCTACACCGGCGGCCACTCGCCGCTCGGCTCCGACCGCGGCGAGGAAGGCCCCACCCTCGTCGTCGCGCTCGGCGAGACCACGCGCCGGCCCGACACCACGGCGACGATCACCGTCCCCTGGACCCGCAACGAACGCGGCGCGCTCACCGGCCTGAAGACCACCTCGTACGCCGAGAACGTCGTCGCGCTGGCCCGCGCACGCCAGCAGGGCGCCAGCGAGGCGCTGTTCGCCAACACCGTGGGGCAGCTGTGCGAGGGCACCGGCTCCAACGTGTTCGTCGTCCTCGACGGTGAACTGCACACCCCGCCGGTGGAGTCCGGCTGCCTGGCCGGCATCACCCGCGCGCTGACCGTCGAATGGACCGGCGCCAAGGAGACCGACCTGCCGCTGGAAGCCCTGGAGCGGGCCGAGGAGATCTTCTTGACCTCCACCCTGCGCGACGTCCAGGCCGTCACCCGCAACGACGGCCGGCAGCTCGGGGACGCCCCAGGACCGGTCACCGCCAAGGCCATGCGGATCTTCACCGAACGCGCGGCGGCCGACTTCGACCCGCGCTGAGGCCCGCCTGACCAGGCCGATGTCTGAGCGGGCGCGCGCGGGGACAGAACAACACCGTGACCACAACGCTGCGCCCCACCGGCCCGGACGAGCATCTGAAGGACGGCGCCCGGGCCCGTACGTTCGACGTCTGCGTCAACAGCCGCCCTGTCGGCCGGCTCCGGCTCGCCACCGACCCGCGGTCGGCGCTGCCCACGGGCCGCCTCGCCGACCTGTGGATCGACGAGCCCGACCGGCGGCGGGGCCGCGCCACCGTCGCCGCGCTGGCCGCCGAGGAAGTGCTGCGCGGCTGGGGCTGCCGGCGCATCGAGTTCTTCGTGCCCGTCGACGCCACGCCCGCGCTGCGGCTCAGTACGGCGCTCGGCTACACCGAGCGCTCCCGCCGGATGCGCAAGGCGCTCACCACGCCGCCCGCGCTGCCGCCCGGCAGCACCGACCGGCCGTTGGCCGAGGCGGAGTACCCGGCCTGGCGCGATGCGGCGCAGGCCGAGTTCGTCCGCGTCATGGCCGCGCAGGGTGAGCCGGCGGACCGGGTCGCGGAGCTGGTGGCCGACAGCCACCGCCGGCTGCTGCCCGAGGGCGTCCGTACGCCGGGGCAGAGCCTGCGCGTCCTGAGCCACGAGGGGACGGACGTGGGGACGCTGTGGACCGCGCTCGTCGTACCGGGGGAGGCGGGCGGCTACGTGTACGACGTCCAGGTCGCCCCGCGGCACCGCGGCCACGGCCACGGGCGCACCCTCATGGGCATCGCCGAGCGGGAGTGCCTGGCCGCCGGGCACCGCGTACTCGGGCTGAACGTGTACTCCGACAACGCGGTGGCGCGCCGGCTGTACGAGTCCCTGGGGTACCGGACCACGGACCACCTGCTGTGGAAGCCGCTGCTGTGAGCGGCCGGGCGGTCGGGGGCGGCGCTACTCGGCCGCCGCCAGCAGCCGGTCCGCGATCTCCTCGACGCGGGCACGCAGCCCCTCCTGGCTCTTGCTGCCGTCCAGCCGCTCGCCGCCGATGACGTACGTGGGCGTGCCGGTCACGCCGATCGCCTTGCCCTCGGCCTGGTCCGCGTCGACGATCAGCAGATGCCGCCCGTCGATCAGCGCGGTGTCCAGCTCCTCGGCGTCCAGGCCCAGCTCCCCGGCCACCTTCACCAGCAGCTTCTCGCCCTGCTTCGCCAGCTCCGCGGTACGGCCGAGCACGGCCTCCACGTACGGCCACCCCTGGCCCTGCTCGATGGCCTCCTCGGCGGCCTGCGCGGCGGCGTAGGCGTGCTTGTGCTTCTCCAGCGGGAAGTGGCGCAGCCGGATGTCCAGCCGGTCGCCGTAGCGCGCACGGAGCGCGTGCAGGTCGGCGAGGGCGGTGTGGCAGTCCGGGCACTGCAGCTCGCACCAGACGTCCAGGACGATGGGGAGGGCGGCCTCGGCGGGGGAGGGGGCGTCGTTCATGGGGCCAGTCTTCCAGCCCCCGCGGCCCCGGCCGTACAGCCCCCGAGGCGGCGGCCCACCGGCACCTGCGGAGGATCCGGACCCCGAGATGTCCCCGAGGACGCCCCGGACCATGGCCGGTACGGCGTGCGAGGGGGCACGATGGAGGGGAAACCGCATCACAGCAGGAGGATCCGATGCTGACCTCGACCGTCTGCGCCGCTCTGTCGGTGGCCGGCCTGGGCATCGCCGCGCTGACCGCCTTCCGCAGGCGCTTCCTGGCCGCGACGCGCATCGCCGCCTTCGCGCTCATCCCCGCCGGGCTGGTCATGACCGGCATCATCGACTGGATCACGGGGCTGGTGCTCAAGCCGACCGTGTGGGCGGGCTTCGGCCTGCTGGCGCTCTCGGTCCTGCTGTTCCTCGTGAGCCGCTTCGCCGAGCGCCACTCCGGGCGGCGCAAGGAACGCCGGGCGGCCGCAGCGGCGCAGCCCGGTGCCGCGGTGGCCCCGGGCGCCTCGGCGCCGTCCCTGGGCGCCGGACGTGAGCCCGCCCGCCGGCCCGCCGCCGAGCCGGCCCGGCAGGGCGGCGGCGAGGACGACTTCTCCGATATCGAAGCCATCCTGAAAAAGCACGGGATCTGAGGAAGTCCCCCTCTCCCGGGGGAACTGCCCGCCGCTCGCGGAGACCTGCTGGGTCATGATCTCCGCGAGATGAACGACGAGTGCGCCCTGCCCCGGGAGAACACTCCCCGGGCCACCGACCCAGTTTCTCCGTCCCGCGGCTGCCTGTTCGCGCTGTCCCAGCCGCCCCTGATGCTGTTCCTCACCGTCATCGGTGTGCTGCTCATGATCGGCGCCGTGCACGACCTCTTCTGGCTGTGAGGGCTGTGAAGGCCGTGAGCGGACCGTGACGAGCGGGGGCCGCGAGCGGCCGGGTCCCGCCCCGCCGGCTCAGCCCGCCGCCTCCCGGCGGCGCGCCCGATAGGCGGCGACGTGCAGGCGGTTTCCGCAGGTCCGGCTGTCGCAGTAGCGGCGCGAGCGATTGCGCGAGAGATCGACGAAGGCGTGCCGGCAGTCCGGTGCCTCGCAGCGCCGCAGCCGCTCCCGCTCCCCGGCGACGACCAGGAACGCCAGCGCCATCCCGCCGTCCGCCGCGAGGTGGTCGGCCACCGAGGCGCCCGGCGCGAAGTAGTGCACGTGCCAGTCGTACCCGTCGTGGTCGGTCAGCCGCGGGGTGGTCCCGGCCGCCGCGACCAGCGCGTTCAGCAGCTCCGCCGCCGACCGGTCGTCGTCGGCCGCGAAGACCTCGGCGAAGCGCGCCCGTACCGACCGCAGGGAAGCGAGGTCCCGTTCGCCGAGCGTGCCCACGTCGCTGATGCTGTTGCGCGCGACGAATTCCCTCAGCTCCGCCACGTCGCTGAGCCTGTCGGGGGCCGCCGGGGCCCCGTCCTCGGGCGCGGTGTTCAGGAGGTCGACGACCGCCTCCAGCGCGCACCGGCTGTCGTGGGTGATCATCACGGTTGCTCCCAGGCCGGGAGGGGCGGGCCCTGCCGCCCCCGGGATCAATGGGCGGTGGCCGGCGATCCGCAGCGATCGGCCGGCCACCCCCTTGTGCCGAATGGTCGCCGACTCTAGCGCTTCCAACAAGGCCGGGCGGACACGGCGGCGGAGGCGTGCGCGGTGTGCGGGGCGCGGCGTCCGGGCCGGTCAGCGCGGACGGCGCCGCCGCCACGGTGGATTCCGCGGCGGCGGCGCCGGTGCTTGCCGTATGAACTTGTCCGTCCTGCGCCGTCTCCCCGAGTCGGACGGCGCGAGTGGTGAGCGGGTTGACGCGGTTTGCGGCCGCGGGTCTCCTCAGCTCTCCGCGAGGATGTGGGAGAGCTCCGTGTCGAGATCGAAGTGACGGTGCTCGGTGCCCGGCGGAACCGCGGCATCCGTGCGCTTCAGGAAGGATTCCAGAGCCCGCGCCGGGGCTTCGAGCAGTGCCTCGCCCTCCGGAGAGCTCAGGGCGATGCAGACGACGCCCTGACCATGACTCCGGGACGGCCAGACGCGGACGTCGCCGGTGCCGGTGGGCCGGTGCAGGCCCTCGGCGAGGAGATCACGGGCGAATACCCACTCGACCGTCTCCTCGGCTCCGGTGTGGAAGGTGGCGTGCACGGCATAAGGATCGGCCGTGTCATACCGCAGGCCCGCAGGTACAGGCAGTGAGGACTCGCTCGACACAACGAGGCGCAGGTGCAGCTCGCAGCTGACCGTGGTGTTCATACGCCAGGGCCTTTCGCTCAGTGTGCGCTCGGGGGTTCGCACGTCGGCGAAATCGACATGCCACCTACGGTGGCGTTGTAAACCCCTCTGACTGTTTTGGGTGGCTTCGAGTACCTCTTACGGCGGAGTCCCGGATCCTCCCGAGCGTTCATGCGGGGGAGTGGAGCGTCGGGTAGGTTTGCGAGTATGAATGCGGAGAGTGACGGGGGCCGTGGCGCGAGCACCGGAGGTGCGACGGCAGTCCCGCAGAAGCTCGGGTCCAAGGCGCCGCATTTCGTGAAGCGCTCCCGGACCCTCCACATGAGCTGGCAGGTGGCGATCTTCATCGTCGGGCTCGCGGTGGTCGTCGGCGGCATCATCATGCTGCCGCTGCCGGGCCCCGGCTGGCTGGTGATCTTCGCCGGCATGGCGATCTGGGCGACCGAGTTCGTCTGGGCGCAGCTCGTCCTGCGCTGGACCAAGCGCAAGGTCACCGAGGCCGCCCACCGGGCCCTCGATCCGAAGGTCCGCCGCCGCAACATCATCCTCACCACGATCGCCGTCGTGATCGTGGTCGCGGCCCTCGCGGGGTACGTGTGGCAGTTCGGCTTCGTCATGCCCTGGAAGATCGGTCGGTGACCGTGGTCATGAGCCCCGCTGACATGCGGTAATGTTGGCGGTGCGCTAGGCCGAGAGGCACCGGCGCCCCGGGCGATTAGCTCAGTGGGAGAGCGCTTCGTTCACACCGAAGAGGTCACTGGTTCGAACCCAGTATCGCCCACCCGGATCAAGAACCCGGAGGTCTCGTACCTCCGGGTTCTTGGCGTTTCCCGGCCTCCCGCGCGGCACACTGGTCCCATGCCCGACCGGCCGGTCCGCCCGCACCACTACCGCTTCCGCAGCGTCTGGCTGCTGGACGCGCCGCCCGACGCCGTCCTCGCCGCCCTGGAGCGTCCCGAGACCTACCCGCGCTGGTGGCCCCAGGTCGCCGAGGTGCAGCGGACCGGCGAGCACTCCGGCACCGCCCGCATCCGCTCCGCGCTGCCGTTCAGCCTGCGGATCGCCGCCCGCGAGGCCCGCCTGGACCGGACGGCCGGCGTCCTGGAGGCGGAGCTGCACGGCGACATCGACGGCTGGGCCCGCTGGACGGTCGGCCCGCACGGCTCCGGCACCCGCGCGCTCTACGAGCAGGAGGTCGAGGTGCGCAGGCCGTTCATGCGCCTGCTGGCCTACCCCGGGCGCCCGTTCTTCCGCCTCAACCACGCCCTGATGATGCGGGCCGGCCGGCGCGGACTGGCCGCCTGGCTCGACGGCCGGCAAGGAATTTGAACGCAGGGCCCCGCGACCTGTATTGTTCAGCTCGTTCGCGGGGGACACCCCAAGAACCCCGGGCGATTAGCTCAGTGGGAGAGCGCTTCGTTCACACCGAAGAGGTCACTGGTTCGAACCCAGTATCGCCCACAAGTGCGAGGGTGAAGCGTGCTTGCCAACAGTGCAAGCCGCTTCGCCCTCGTCGTGTTTTACGTGGCTGCGCCACGCGTGGCGGGGGCTTCGCCACCCGCCCCCCCCCCGCAGATAGGGCCGGTCCGGCATCAACGGTCCGGCCTTCTGCGTTTGTTCACCCGCGTTTGTTCATGCGTGTCCGCTCACGCCGCCGCCGGCAGGTCCGGGCGGAGGGGCCAGTGCGGGTCCACCGGCTCCTCCGTGCCGTTGCGGGCGAACCATGCCTGCAGGCCCCGCGCCTGCGCCGCGTGCCACACCGCCTGCAGCGCGTGCAGCTCCGCCACGCTCAGCCCTTCGAGGCGCGTCGCGAACGTCTGCCCCACGGCCCGTACGACCTGCAGCGCCGCCGTCGCGTCCGCCGCCGCCTCGTGCGCCCCCGACAGCTCGACGCCGTACTGCTCGCACAGGTCCGTCAGCGTCCGGCGGCCCTTGCGGTACCGGTCCAGGTGCTTGTCCAGCACCCGCGGATCCAGCACGCACAGCGACTGCGTACCGAGATACGTCGCCAGCGACGACGCCCGGTGCCGCCGCAACTCGCGGTCCAGCAGCGTCAGATCGAACGGCGCGTTCATCACGACCAGCGGCCGCCCCGCCATCGCCTGCTCCGCCAGGGCCCGCGCTATCTCCTCCATCACCGGCGCAGGCCACCGGCCGTTCATCGCCAGATGCCCGGCCGTCAGGCCGTGCACCGCCGTCGCCGCCTCCGGGATGTCCACACCGGGATTGACCAGCCAGCGCGTGACCCGCGGAGTCGAGCGGGGCGTCTCCTGGACGACCAGGGCGGCGGAGACGATGCGGTCCTGCTCCACGTCGATCCCCGTGGTCTCCGTGTCGAAGGCGGCAAGTGGCCCGTCGAACCAGCTCGGCATTGTCCCAACTCCTCGCGCTCCTGCGGCGGGTGGCCTGCCCCGGGCCGCCCGAGCTGGTGATACCCGGCCCTCACGGTTGTCGAACCGCCCTTGTTTGCGGACCACTTGACACGGAGACAACACAGAGGGGACCGCCGCCTCAGCCGCGGTCCGCCGGACCGCCGTGCGGCCCGGCCACTCCCTTCCACCCACCCGACCCGCACCACCGCAACGCCCGGAAGGCACAGGAGCGATGACGCTCGCGCAGCCCGAACCGGGTGGGCTGTCAGCCGCAGGCGGGCGGTACCCCCGGCCCGAAGGGGGTCCGGTACCGCTGCGCGGCCAGCTCGCCACCACCGCCTCCATGGAGACCCTCCAGGTGGGCTACCTCCACGCCGTGGCCGCCGCCGCGGGCTGTTCGCTCGCCCAGCCCTTCCCGGACAACGGCATCGACTGGCACGTCAGCCACAGCGCGCCCGGCCACACCATCGACGACGAAGTGACCATCAAGGTGCAGCTCAAGTGCACCTACCAGGTCCGGCCGCGCCCCCCTGGGGCGAGCTTCGGCTTCACGCTGGACAACGAGCACCTCGTGAAGCTCGCCCGGACACCCGTGGCGGTGCACAAGATCCTCGTCGTGATGCTCGTACCGCGCAGCCCCGAGGACTGGCTGCTGGCGAGCCACGACCGGCTCGAGCTGCGGCACTGCTGCTACTGGATCAACCTGGCGGGCCGGCAGGCCACCGGCAGGCGCAAGACCACAGTGCGGATCCCGACCACGCGGGTCTTCGACGACCGCGCGCTCAGCGAGATCATGACGCGGGTCGGGGCGGGAGGGAGACCCTGATGTACCGGCCGACCGAAGACCACCCCTTCCCCGTTCCCGACCCCGCCCGGGTCGACCCGGGTGTCCTCACCGCCCTGCTGGCGCGGCACGGCTGGCGGCGCCGGGGCGGCCCCCAGGGCCGGTACGCGCGCTGGACCCCGCCCGGCGGCGCCGGCGGCACCAGCCTCCTCGTGCCCGGGGCGGCCGGCTATCCCGACGGCGCCGACCTGCTCGCCGAGGCGCTGGACGCGCTCTCCCGCAGCGCCGCGCCCTCGGCCCGCGAGGTCCTCGTCGGCCTCGCGCTGCCCAGCGACGAGGTGCGCTGGGAACGCGACACCCCCGACGAGGGCTCCGGCGCGACCCTGTGGACCGCACAGGAACGGCTGCGCGCCGCGGCCCGCTCCCTGCTTGTCGCCGGCGCGCTCGGCACGTACGGAAAGGCCGGGTACTACGGCGCCCGGCACAAGCGGCAGGCCGAGGCGTTCCTCGACCAGGTGCTGGTCGGCCCGGCCCCCGCCGGCCGCCGGCTCACCGCGTACGTACCGGTCCGTGCGGGCCGCGGCTCCGTCGCCGGACTCCAGCGGGCGCTGCACGCGGCGCGCGACGCCACCGACTACCAGCGCGCCACGGGCGGCATGGAGGCCTACGAGGCGGCCGTGGAGCTGGGCGTCTGCCACGAGCTGACCGAGGCGCTGATCTCCCTGGTGCGCGACGCCGAAGGGGTCCGCATCTCCCTCGCCTGGTCACCGGCCGAAGGCCCGCCGCCGGGCTGCCCGGCCCGGCCCGAACCGGTCGAGTTCACCCCCGGCGACCTGCCCGCGCTGCAGCAGGCCGCCCAGCGGTACGTACGGGACGAGCCCTCGCTGGCCGTGCGGGTGACCGGCACGGTCGTACGGATGCGCCGCGACCGGCCCGACGGCCCGGGCGCGGTACGGCTGCGGGTCCTGGCGGGGGCCGACGTGGCGCAGGTCAGGGTCGCGCTCGGCGAGGAGGACTACCGGATCGCGGGCCATGCGCACCTCCTCGGGCTGCCGGTCCGGGTGAGCGGCCGGCTGGAGAGCCGCGGCGGCTTCCGCCGGATAACGGGCGCCCGGGACGTCACGCCCGTCCAGGTCGACGAGGCCGAGCGGGACCGGCTGCTGAAGTCGCTCCAGGAGAACCTGGACCACTTCGAGGAGGCGTGCGGCGGGGAGTGAGCCGGCGGGGCGCGCCGCCCTCGGCCGCGGCGCGCCCCGCTTTCGTACGCCGGAATCCCTCAGCGGTGCGCGTACAGGTCGCGCAGCAGGGCGATCTCCGCGCCGTGGTGGATCGTCTCCCGGTTGATGTGCAGCACCAGCTCGGCCATCGGCGACTCGGCGAACTCGCCCTCCGCCGGGCCGCAGGGCCGTGCCAGCCCCTCCTCGCCCAGCCCGCGCACGCCGTCCAGCCAGGCCGCGTACGCCGCGTCGAGCTGCTCCAGCGCGCCCTGCGCGGAGCCCGCGTACGCGAAGCTCTCGTAGTCCGTCGTCGGCCCGCCGAAGTGGTTCGCGACGCGCATCCCGAAGACCCCGACGATGATGTGGGCCAGCCGCCAGGCGATCGTCGTCACCGGCGCGGGCACCGGCTCGGGGAAGGCGAAGTCGACCGTGAACGCGCCGGCGCCCGCCTGGACGGGCGCGCTGCCCGTGCCGCGCGGCCGGACGTTCCAGGCGTCCGCCACCGGCTCCCAGAAGTACTCCTCGTCGGTCAGCCCCGCCAGGCGCCCGCGCAGCTGGTGCCGCCAGTGCCAGTCGAGCTGCTCCGTCAACCTGTCGTTCCAGAGGATGGTCATGGCCCGACGGTAGGGGCGGTCTCGCCCGGCGCGCGGCGGAACGCGCCGGGCGGGGGAGGCGCCGCCGGAATACCGTTTCGCGAGGCGGCCCGGTGGCTCGGTACGATTCGGGGAGCGCAGCGATCGCTGCCGCCCAGCAGACATACGTCAGGAGAGACCGGTGTCAGACGTCCGTGTGACCATCCAACGCGATTCCGAGCGGGAAGAACGCGTGGTGACCACGGGCACTACGGCCGCCGACCTCTTCCAGGGCGAGCGCAGCATCGTCGCGGCGCGGGTGGCCGGAGAGCTCAAGGACCTCGCGTACGAGGTCGCCGACGGCGAGACCGTCGAGCCCGTGGAGATCACCTCCGAGGACGGTATGAACATCCTGCGGCACTCCACCGCGCACGTGATGGCGCAGGCCGTGCAGGAGCTGTTCCCGGACGCCAAGCTCGGCATCGGCCCGCCGGTCAAGGACGGCTTCTACTACGACTTCGACGTCGAGACCCCGTTCACCCCCGAGGACCTCAAGCGCATCGAGAAGAAGATGCAGGAGATCCAGAAGCGGGGCCAGCGCTTCTCGCGCCGGGTCACCACCGACGAGGACGCCCGCGAGGAGCTGGCGGCCGAGCCGTACAAGCTGGAGCTGATCGGTCTCAAGGGCAACGCGTCCTCGGACGACGGCGCCGACGTCGAGGTCGGCGCCGGCGAGCTGACCATCTACGACAACCTCGACGCCAAAACCGGCGAGCTGTGCTGGAAGGACCTCTGCCGCGGTCCGCACCTGCCCACCACCCGGAACATCCCGGCGTTCAAGCTGATGCGCTCCGCCGCCGCCTACTGGCGCGGCAGCGAGAAGAACAAGCAGCTCCAGCGGATCTACGGCACCGCCTGGCCGACCAAGGACGAGCTCAAGGCGTACCTGGAGTTCCTCGCCGAGGCCGAGAAGCGCGACCACCGCAAGCTCGGCGCGGAGCTGGACCTGTTCTCCATCCCGGAGGAGATCGGCTCGGGCCTGGCGGTCTTCCACCCCAAGGGCGGCATCATCCGCCGGGTCATGGAGGACTACTCCCGGCGGCGCCACGAGGAGGCGGACTACGAGTTCGTCTACAGCCCGCACGCCACCAAGGGCAAGCTGTTCGAGAAGTCGGGCCACCTGGACTGGTACGCCGACGGCATGTACCCGCCCATGCAGCTCGACGAGGGCATTGACTACTACCTCAAGCCCATGAACTGCCCGATGCACAACCTGATCTTCGACGCGCGCGGCCGCTCGTACCGTGAACTGCCGCTGCGTCTCTTCGAGTTCGGCACGGTGTACCGGTACGAGAAGTCCGGCGTGGTGCACGGCCTGACCCGCGCCCGCGGCTTCACCCAGGACGACGCGCACATCTACTGCACCAAGGAGCAGATGGCGGACGAGCTGGACGCCACGCTCACCTTCGTCCTGGACCTGCTGCGCGACTACGGCCTGACCGACTTCTACCTGGAGCTGTCCACCAAGGACCCGGAGAAGTTCGTCGGCTCGGACGAGGTCTGGGAAGAGGCCACCGAGACGCTGCGCAAGGTCGCCGAGAAGCAGGGCCTGCCGCTGGTCCCGGACCCGGGCGGCGCCGCGTTCTACGGCCCGAAGATCTCCGTGCAGACCAAGGACGCCATTGGCCGTACCTGGCAGATGTCCACGGTCCAGCTGGACTTCAACCTGCCGGAGCGCTTCGACCTGGAGTACACCGCGCCGGACGGCTCCAAGCAGCGGCCCGTCATGATCCACCGGGCGCTGTTCGGCTCCATCGAGCGGTTCTTCGCGGTCCTGCTGGAGCACTACGCGGGTGCGTTCCCGGTCTGGCTGGCCCCGGTGCAGGCGACCGGCATCCCGATCGGCGACGCGCACGTGCCGTACCTGGAGGAGTTCGCGGCCGAGGCCAAGAAGAAGGGCCTGCGCGTCGAGGTCGACTCCTCCTCGGACCGGATGCAGAAGAAGATCCGCAACGCGCAGAAGTCCAAGGTCCCGTACATGATCATCGCGGGTGACGAGGACGTCGCGAACGGTGCAGTCTCCTTCCGGTACCGCGACGGCTCGCAGGAGAACGGCATCCCGAAGGACGAGGCCATCGCCAAGATCCTCAAGGCGGTCGAGGAGCGGGCCCAGGTCTGATCCGCAACCGCCGCCGACGGCCCCCGGAGCGCGCCCCGCGTCCTCCGGGGGCCTTCTGCTGTCCGGACCCGCCGACGTCACGTCGACGGGTGAAGTCATATGCTGCTCAACATGACGACTGAGCCGGAGCAGCAGATCGGAGTCGGGACCCAGGACGCCTTCCAGCGCCTGTGGACGCCGCACCGGATGGCCTACATCCAGGGTGAGAACAAGCCGACCGGCCCGGGTGCCGACGACGGCTGTCCGTTCTGCACGATCCCGGCGAAGTCGGACGAGGACGGGCTGATCGTCGCCCGCGGCGAGCGCGTTTATGCGGTGCTCAACCTCTACCCGTACAACGGCGGCCACCTGATGGTCGTGCCCTACCGGCACGTCGCCGACTACACCGAGCTGGACGACGCCGAGACGGCGGAGCTGGCGAAGCTCACGAAGCAGGCGATGGCGGCGCTGCGTGCGGCGTCGGGCGCGCACGGCTTCAACATCGGGATGAACCAGGGCGGCGTCGCCGGTGCGGGCATCGCGGCGCACCTGCACCAGCACGTCGTCCCGCGCTGGGGCGGCGACACCAACTTCATGCCGGTCGTGGGGCACACCAAGGTGCTGCCGCAGCTGCTGGCGGACACCCGCGCGATGCTGGCGGACGCCTGGCCGGCGGCCTGACGCGGCACCACCGAGCATGAGGGTGGCCGGTACGGGAATCCGTACCGGCCACCGTCATGCCGTGTGTGCCGTGCTCACGCGTCGTACGCGTCCGCCTTCCGCGGCATCGGGTCCTGCACCGCCCCGCTGAGCACCAGCGAGCGGTTGTCGAAGCGGGTGATGTCCACGCCGTTCTCCTGCAGGACGCTCATCGCCGCGGAGTGCACCACGCGCAGCACGGGCGTGGCGGCGCGCAGCGCGTCGTCCGCCATGAAGCGGTGCCGCCAGGGCTTGTCGGCCCAGACGTGGCGCAGCCCGAACGGCTCGGGGAGCGCGAGCTTGCCGCCGAGGAAGTCCAGGACCGGAGGGAACCAGGTCAGCGGGGCGCGGGCGGCGAGGCGGACCACCTCGCTCGTGTCGATGAGGGGCAGCGTGGAGGTCCTGGTCTCCCAGAACTTCACCGTCTTGTTGACCGTGACGGTCTTGGGGCTGGGCTTGCCGAGGAAGAGGCCGTTGACCGGGCCGAGGGCGTGGCCGGTGACCTCGATGCGCAGCGTCTCGTGCAGCACGGTGACGGTGATCAGCAGGGTCAGTACGAGCTGGCCGTCCCAGAGGACGAACTGCACGCCGAGGTAGTGGCGGTTGCCGGCGCCGAACTGCTGCTCGTTGCAGATCCGCTCTATCTCGTGCGGGCGGATCTGGTACGCGTCGGTGTCGGTGCCCTCGGGGCGGGCGACCGCGTCGGCGCCCTCGGCGACGGGGACGACGATCCAGTGGCGTACGGAGGGGGCCTGGCCGAAGCCGCCGGTGTGCAGCGGGCTGCGCTCCAGGAGCTTGAGCCGGTCGTGGATGACGCGGATGACGTCCCAGCTGCGGAAGGGGTGGATCTCGGAGCCTTCTTCGGCGGGCCGCAGTTCCTCGGCGAGCTGCCAGCTGCCCCAGCGGGTGCCCATGCCGAGTATGCCCTTGGGGCCGGCGTAGAAGACGACGTTGCTGTTCTGCTCGGCGCTGAGCTTGGCGAGGTTCTGGCGGAGCTGTTCGGCGGCGGTCTGGGTGGGGTCCTGGGGCACCGCCTCGGGGATCTTCGCGCCGATGCCGCCGCCGCCCAGGATGCCGCTCCAGGCTTCGCGGAGGTCGACGGCGGTGCGCTCGCAGATCCGCTTGGCCCACCACCAGCCTATGACGGGGGCGACGAGCATCAGCCGGACGTAGATCATCCAGAAGCTGTCGAAGGGCAGCTTGATCAGGAAGATCAGGATGATGCCGCCGAGCGCGACGAGCAGCACCGTGCCGAGTGCGCTCTTGCCCTTGTGGGTGGCCTTGTCCAGGATCCGCTTGAGCTGGAAGAGGCCGAGCCAGAGGAGCACGCCGGGCAGGAAGAGCAGCCCGAAGACGACCATGAGGATGGTCAGCTTGGTGTCCCGCTCCTTGCGGATGCGGCTGGCGGCGAGGCAGTGCTCGACGACGGTCTGCGGCTCTATGCCGAAGGACTGGATCAGCGCCTTGCGGCCGCCGCCGAGCATGCGGACCTGGACGGCGCGCGAGAACGCCTCGCCGAGGTTCGGTTCGAAGAGCGAGAGCTTGGGTTTCTTGATGTCGGACGTGGCGGTGTCGGAGTCGGCCTTGGAGATGTCCGAGAGCGGACTGTCCCGGTAGGCCGCCGAGGCCAGCGCCTGGGTCGCGGCGGTCTGGCCCGCGCCGCCGGCGATCGGTACCTGTGCCCCCGGACTGAAATCGAAGCCGTCCATCGTCGTCACCAAGGCCCCCTCGCCGCCGTCTGCCCCTGCCGTGGGCGCGCTTCCCGGAGGACGCCCCTAGGCGCCCTTCCCGCCGGCCGCCCCCGGCACACCTGCTGAGCTGGACCTCAGCGTACAGCCGGCGTGCTGCCCAAGGGAGTTGAGCGTACGCCCCGGGGCAGGACGCCGGCCGTGCCGCCGGCCTCGGACGTGCGAACTAGCCGCCGTTCTCCTGCTTTTCGCGCTCGTCCCGGATCCTGGCCGCGAGCTGCGGAGGCATCGGTTCGTGCCGGGCGTAGCGGCGCTGGAAGCGGCCGGTGCCGTGCGAGAGTGACCGGAGATCGACGGCGTAGCGGCCGATTTCGTACTCCGGGACCTCGGCGCGCACTACGGTGCGGCCCGCGCCGGACTGCTCGGTGCCCACGACGCGGCCGCGCCGCCCGGACAGGTCGCTCATCACCGGGCCCACGTAGTCGTCGGCGACCAGGACGGTGACCTCGGCGACCGGCTCCAGGAGGTGGATGCGGGCCTCGGCGGCGGCTTCGCGCAGTGCGAGGGCGCCCGCGGTCTGGAACGCGGCGTCGGAGGAGTCGACGGAGTGCGCCTTGCCGTCCAGCAGCGTCACCCGTACGTCGACGAGCGGGTACCCGGCCGCGACGCCGCGCGTCGCCTGGGCCCGTACGCCCTTCTCCACGGACGGGATGAACTGGCGGGGCACCGCGCCGCCCACGACCTTGTCCACGAACTCGATGCCGCTGCCGCCGGGCAGCGGCTCCACCTCGATCTCGCAGATCGCGTACTGGCCGTGGCCGCCCGACTGCTTGACGTGCCGGCCGCGCCCGGCGGCCTTGGCGCCGAACGTCTCCCGCAGCGACACCTTGTGCGGTACGGCGTCGACCTGCACCCCGTACCGGGAGCGCAGCCGCTCCAGCGCCACGTCCACGTGGGCCTCGCCCAGGCACCACAGGACGACCTGGTGGGTGTCCTGGTTCTGTTCCAGGCGCATCGTGGGGTCCTCGGCGACGAGCCGTGCCAGGCCCTGGGAGAGCTTGTCCTCGTCCGCCTTGCTGTGTGCCTGGATGGCGACCGGCAGCAGCGGGTCGGGCATGTCCCAGGGCGCCATGAGCAGCGGCGCCTCCTTGGCGGAGAGGGTGTCGCCGGTCTCGGCGCGGGAGAGCTTGGCGACGCAGGCCAGGTCGCCGGCGACGGCCTTGGTGAGCGAGCGCTGCTGCTTGCCGAAGGGCGCGGACAGCGCGCCGATGCGTTCGTCGACGTCGTGGTCCTCGTGCCCGCGGTCGGCGAGCCCGTGCCCGGAGACGTGCACGGTCCGGTCGGGGTGGAGGGTGCCGGAGAAGATCCGTACGAGCGACAGCCGGCCGACGTACGGGTCGGACGAGGTCTTGACGACCTCGGCGACCAGCGGGCCCTCGGGGTCGCAGGTGAGGGCGGGCCGGGGCGCGCCCTCGGGGGTGGTGACGGCGGGGGCCTCCCGCTCGGCGGGGGTGGGGAACCCCCGGGTGATCAGCTCCAGCAGCTCGACGGTGCCCAGCCCCTCCTTGCTGCCCTCGGCGGCGGGCGCGGCGGCGAGCACCGGATGGAAGCTGCCGCGGGCCACGGCGGTCTCCAGATCGCCGATGAGCGTCTTGATGTCGATGTCCTCGCCGCCGAGATAGCGGTCCATCAGGGACTCGTCCTCGCTCTCGGCGATGATCCCCTCGATCAGGCGGTTCCTGGCCTCCTCGATGAGGGGCAGCTCCTCGGGCTCGGGATCACGCTCCTTCCGGACGCCGGTGGAGTAGTCGTACACCCGCTGCGTGAGCAGCCCGATCAGGCCGTGCACGGGGGCGTGGCCGTCGGCACCGGCCTCGCCGTACAGCGGGAGGTACAGCGGCAGTACGGCGTCGGGATCGTCGCCGCCGAAGGACGTGCCGCAGGTTCCGGTCATGCTGTCGAAGTCGGCGCGGGCCGCTTCGAGGTGGGTGATCACTATGGCGCGGGGCATGCCGACCGCCGCGCACTCGTCCCAGACCATGCGGGTGGCGCCGTCCACGCCGTCCGCCGCCGAGACAACGAAGAGGGCCGCGTCCGCTGCCCGCAGACCGGCCCTCAGCTCCCCGACGAAGTCGGCGTATCCGGGGGTGTCCAACAGATTGATTTTGATTCCGTCCCATTCGACAGGGACCAGGGAGAGCTGTACCGAGCGTTGCTGGCGGTGCTCGATCTCGTCGTAGTCGGAGAGGCAGCCGCCGTCCTCCACCCGGCCCGCCCTGTTGACCGCGCCCGACGCCAGCGCGAGGGCTTCGACCAGGGTCGTCTTCCCCGATCCGCTGTGGCCGACCAGCACCACGTTCCGTACGGAGGAGGGGTGGTCGACCGCCGCTGCCCTGCCGGCGGCTCCTGGATGTGTGCTCGTCTTGTCGCCCATGTGTCTCGCCTCCAGGTCGACACTCTGCGGTGCTCCGAGCTTTCCACCGAGGTCATGGTGCGTCCATACATCGCACAAGGGACGATAAGGGATCTTGGGGGTGTCCGGGGAGCATGCCGGACAAGCCCGAACGGGTGGTCCGGGCATGTGTGTGCGGCCGCCAACTGCCGCCGCCGGCTGTGCTCATGGCCCCCAAGGCGGTCCCGGGCGACTGCGCCGGGCGGGTGGCGGGGGAGGCCCCGGCGGGTGCGCGGGTCGTCCGCGAGCCGTGGTGCGTTCGCAAAGCGACGTGGACGCCTGGCTACGATGGGCCAGCCGGTGGCCCCATTGACCGCGCGGCCCGCACACAACCTCCGGGAAGGCCATGCTGAACAAGTACGCGCGTGCGTTCTTCACGCGTGTTCTCACGCCGTTCGCCGCCCTGCTCATCCGTCTCGGCATCAGCCCCGACGTGGTCACCGTCCTGGGCACCGCCGGGGTGGTCGCCGGAGCCCTGGTCTTCTATCCGCTCGGCGAGTTCTTCTGGGGCACCGTCGTCATCACCCTGTTCGTCTTCTCGGACCTGGTCGACGGCAACATGGCACGGCAGCTGGGCCGGTCCAGCCGCTGGGGCGCGTTCCTGGACTCCACCCTGGACCGGGTCGCCGACGCGGCGATCTTCGGCGGGCTCGCCCTCTGGTACGCGGGCCGCGGCGACGACCTGCTGCTCTGCGCCGTGACGATCTTCTGCCTCGCCTCCGGCCAGGTCGTCTCGTACACCAAGGCCCGCGGCGAGAGCATCGGCCTCCCGGTGAACGTCAACGGCCTCATCGAACGCGCCGAACGCCTGGTCATCTCCCTGGTGGCCTGCGGCTTCTCCGGCCTGCACAAGTTCGGCGTGCCCTGGATCCAGAACCTGCTCCCGATCGCCCTGTGGATCGTGGCCGTCGGCAGCGCGGTCACCCTCGGGCAGCGGGTGGTCACCGTACGCCGGGAGTCCGCCGAGGCGGACACCGTGGGGGGAGAGAGCGCGTGATCAACAGGGAACGGCTCACCGACGCCCTGTACGGACTGGGCTGGGCCACGGTCAGGAAACTGCCCGAACCGGTCGCCGTACGGCTCGGCGAACGCATCGCCGACACCGTCTGGAAGAAGCGCGGCAAGGGCGTACAGCGCCTGGAGTCCAACCTCGCCCGCGTCGTCCCGGACGCCACCCCGCAGGCCCTCACGCGCCTGTCCCGGACCGGCATGCGCTCGTACATGCGGTACTGGATGGAGTCCTTCCGTCTCCCGGCCTGGAGCCTGGACCGGGTCCGCGACGGCGTGGACGTCCAGGAGGTCCACCGCCTCACCGAGGCCCTGGACAGCGACCGCGGCGTCATCCTCGCCCTGCCCCACATGGGCAACTACGACCTCGCCGGCGTCTGGGTCACCCGCGCCCTCGGCGTCCCCTTCACCACCGTCGCCGAGCGCCTGAAGCCCGAGTCCCTCTACGACCGGTTCGTCGCGTACCGCGAGAGCCTGGGCATGGAGGTCCTGCCGCACACCGGCGGCGCGGCCTTCGGGATACTCGCCCGGCGGCTGCGCGCCGGCGGCCTGATCTGCCTGGTCGCCGACCGCGACCTGTCCGCCTCCGGCATCGAGGTGAAGTTCTTCGGCGAGGCCGCCAAGATGCCCGCAGGACCGGCCATGCTCGCGCTCCAGACCGGCGCGGTACTGCTGCCGGTCACCCTGTGGTACGACGGTACGCCCGTCATGCGGGCCCGTGTGCACCCCGGGATCGAGGTACCCGAGACCGGTACGCGTACGGAGAAGGCCGCCGCGATGACCCAGGAGTTGGCAGACGCCTTTGCCTCGGGCATCGCCGAGCACCCGGAGGACTGGCACATGCTGCAGCGTCTGTGGCTCGACGACCTGGAGCCGCGCGGTGCCGGCGACCGCGGGACGGAGACCTCGTGAGGATCGGCATCGTCTGCCCCTACTCGTGGGACGTCCCCGGCGGCGTCCAGTTCCACATCCGCGACCTCGCCGAGCACCTCATCCGGCTCGGCCACGAGGTCTCCGTACTCGCCCCGGCCGACGACGAGACCCCGCTCCCGCCGTACGTCGTCTCCGCCGGACGTGCCGTACCCGTCCCGTACAACGGTTCGGTCGCGCGGCTCAACTTCGGCTTCCTCTCCGCCGCGCGGGTACGGCGCTGGCTCCACGACGGCGCGTTCGAGGTCATCCACATCCACGAACCGGCCTCCCCCTCGCTCGGCCTCCTGGCCTGCTGGGCGGCGCAGGGCCCCATCGTGGCGACCTTCCACACCTCCAACCCGCGCTCCCGCGCCATGATCGCCGCGTACCCGATCCTCCAGCCGGCCCTGGAGAAGATCAGCGCCCGCATCGCGGTGAGCGAATACGCCCGCCGCACCCTCGTCGAACACCTCGGCGGCGACGCGGTCGTCATCCCCAACGGCGTCGACGTCGACTTCTTCGCCCGCGCCGAGCCGAAGGAGGAGTGGCAGGGCCGGACCATCGGCTTCATAGGCCGCATCGACGAGCCCCGCAAGGGCCTCCCCGTCCTCATGAAGGCCCTCCCCGAGATCCTCGCCCAGGTCCCCGACGCGCGCCTCCTCGTCGCCGGCCGCGGCGACGAAAAGGAAGCGGTGGCGAACCTCCCCGCCGAACTCCGCGACCGCGTCGAATTCCTCGGCATGGTCACCGACGAGGACAAGGCCCGCCTGCTCCGCAGCGTCGACCTGTACGTCGCCCCCAACACCGGCGGCGAGTCCTTCGGCATCATCCTCGTAGAGGCGATGTCGGCGGCGGCCCCCGTCCTGGCGTCCGACCTCGACGCCTTCGCGCAGGTCCTCGACCAGGGCGAGGCTGGCGAACTCTTCACCAACGAGGACGCGGGGGCGCTCGCCGCTTCGGCCGTACGGCTGCTGCGTGACCCGGCGCGGCTCGCGGAGCTCCGCGAACGCGGCAGCCGCCACGTACGCCGCTTCGACTGGTCGACGGTCGGCGCGGACATCCTCGCGGTGTACGAAACGGTGGCGGACGGCGCGGCAGCCGTGGACACGGACGAGCGCGTGGGGCTGCGGGCCCGGTGGGGCCTGGCCCGAGACTGAAACGGGGGCTGCACCCCGACGGCCCCGGCTTTTGTCTTTCCACCCACCACCGACGGGAGGGGACGGGCCGCAGCGGGTGGGGTACCGGACGTAAAGCGAAGCAGTCCGGTACTCCGCCGTGAGGGTTACGAAGTCGAGGTGCGCGAGGACGGCCCCACGGCGCTCGACGCCGGT
>NZ_JBEYUN010000021.1:0-144725 GCF_040643545.1 Streptomyces sp. NPDC047117
AGGTCATCGACCCGATGACCTATGTCGCCAAGGGCGCCGGCGCGAGCCTGTCCAAGATCGGCGACATCGCCAAGAGCATCAAGGGCATCGGCAAGATCGACGTACCGGCCCTCCCCGCGGACGCCATCAAGCTCCCCGAGGGCTCGCTCAAGCTCCCCGACGGCACCGTGCGCCTCCCCGAGGGCGCGGCCGTACCCGAAGGCGCGACCAGGCTGCCCGACGGCAACGTCAGACTCCCCGACGACGTCCCGGCACTCCCCGAGAACGCCACCAAACTGCCCACCAACCCGGGCGAGCCGGCCCGGTACTTCGACGGCCAGGGCAACTACCTCGACGAACACGGCAACACGCTCACCGACGCGCCCGCCGACACCGTCGACAGGGCCGCCCACCCCACCACCGGCGCCGACACCCCCCGGGTGGATTCGCCGGCCCACGCCCAGCAGCCGTCGCTGGTCGGCGCGGGCGTGCACGCCGCCGACAACGCCGGCCACGTCCGGCTGGGCGACAGCCTGGACACCACCCTCGGCGACACCGGCCGCATCGGCGACGACGTGACCACGCCGGGCGCCCACACAGGCGACGGCGTGCCCGGCAACCATGCCCCCGGCGGCCTGGCCGACCACCTCCCCGGCGGCCACGCCGACGACCTCGGACGCGGCCCCTCCGCGAGCCACGAACGGCCCGCGGGAGGACACGGCGACGGCCCCACGGGCGGCGAGCACACTCCGGGCGGCGGGGACCACACACCGGGTGGCGGCGACCACACGCCCGGCGGTGGGGACCACACCCCGGGCGGCGTCGGCGACGACCTGCCCGGCGGTTCGGGGTCCGACCTGCCGCCCCCGCCGCACGGCGGTGACCTCGGCGGACTCGGCCCCGCCATGCCCGAGGGCCCTCGCGGCAACCTCCCCGACGGCTCCTGGGCCGGCGAGAACGGCCTGCGCCTGGACCGGGAGGCGAACGCCGCCGCCGACGACTTCATGCGCCGGTCCGCCGAGGCGGAGCCGCGGATCACCGACTCGATGCAGGGCATCGCGGGCAAGGTCGACGACGGCAAGCTGATCGGCCTGGAGTACCGCCTCAAAGGGGAGGACTCCCTCAAGCGCAAGCTCGCCACGGACATGCTCGAGGACATCGGCGTGGACCACGGCCGGGTGCTCGGCGACATCAAGGACTCCATCCGCTACACGATGGAGGTACCGGGCAACAACTACACCCACGGTGTGCAGCAGGCGATCCACGACCTCCAGGCGAAGGGGTTCGAGAACGTCACGTTCAAGAACACCTGGGACTCGGCCGGCTACAAGGGCATCAACTCGACCTGGCGCGACCCGGTCAGCGGCCAGGTATTCGAGCTGCAGTTCCACACGGCGGACAGCTTCGCGGCCAAGATGGACGGCCACGCGCTGTACGAGAAGGAGCGCCTGCCCGGCGTCACCCCGGAAGAGCTCGCACTGATCAAGGCCGAGCAGACCGACCTGTTCGGCAGGGTTCCCGTACCGCACGACGCCGGCGCCATCAGGCTCGGCAGCCACACGCCCGACGACCTGGCCACCACCCTCGGCAAGGACACCGACTCCCTCACCGACGACCTCGG
Organism: Streptomyces sp. NPDC047117; assembly: GCF_040643545.1. NCBI lineage: Bacteria > Bacillati > Actinomycetota > Actinomycetes > Kitasatosporales > Streptomycetaceae > Streptomyces > Streptomyces sp. NPDC047117. The sequence continues at coordinate 1,601 of NZ_JBEYUN010000021.1, forward strand.
AAGGACGAGCGACGACGCCGGAGGCTTGGCGGACGACGCGGGGGACCTGGGGGACGATGCGGCGGACGGTGCGGACGAAGCCCGCGGTGGCGACGGGCCGGACGCCGGCGATACGGACCTGCCTCGCGAGGGCGGTCCGGGCGGCCCCGGCGGTGCCTACTGGGTGACGGAGCCCTCGGAATTCGCGGGCCGCGTCTACGACGAGATTCGCGCGACACCGAACCGGGTGGACCTGCCCAGCATTTCGCGGCACACCGGCGTCGACGAGTCTGTGCTGCGGCAGGTGAAGACGCACCTGTTCCGGGCGCAGCACGATGTGACCGTCGGACCCAACGATGTCCGCCACGGCCTTTTCGAGCCGGCCGACGATATCGCCGAGCTCTGGCCCAAGGCGCAGCGAGGGGACCTTTCGGAAGCCGAAATGCTGCGCTTCCGTTCTCTGATGGCGCACGAGTACGTGGAAAGCCGGCTCATGCAGTCGGGAATGCCGTACACGCAGCCGCACCCGCACATGTGGGAAGTGGACCCGAACGACGGCAAGTACTATCGGAAGTGGCCCGAGACACCTCGGGACGCCGGGGCGCACGAGCTGGCACCGAATGAGCGGAAGGGCGGCTTCAAGCACTGGAGCTCGCTGGGGCTCAAGGAACCCGACGTCGTGCTCCGCGAAGACATGTCCAACATCGACGACGTAGTGAAGGCTGTCGCACAGGAGCTGCGTTCGAAGGGGCTGAACCTGAAGTGACCGCACAGGAACCACGCGTCGTCCTCGACCGGATTCGCGGCGTCACCTGGGACGACGACTTCAGCGTGTCGCTCGGGCACGCCCGTTCTCGGGCCCTGCTGATGCGCGAGTACCTGCGCCGCGCCGCGCTCTGGGCCCGGGCGTACGGCGCCGAGGACGCGTGGCCGTTCTTCGACGTCGCGGAGTACGTGGATCCGTCCGTCCAACTGGATGCCGATATCTCGGCCGAACTCGACGAATACATCCGGCTGCACGTCGGCACGCCCTCCATCCAGAAGACGTGCCGGGGTGCCGTGCACTGGGCGGCGGTGCGCGCGGAGACCAAGGCGGAGCTGCCGGACCTGCCCGACATGTACGAGCCGCTGCTGCTGATGTTCGAACGCGGCGGTGGTTACGCCATCGAGCAGTTCATCGATCTGCAAGGGGTGGCGATTCCGCGGGGGAGCCTGGAGAACAACATCTCCGCCACTCCGTTCCTCACCCTCGCGCCCGCCACGCTCGACGCTCTCGACGGCCGGGGACGGATCACGTACTACGCGAAGATCAGTGAGGGCTTTCCGCGGAGCAGTCCCCGGGGCATCGTCCGGCGCCGCGTCATCGGCAATGGGGACGAGACGCACGACGAGGCCTTCACCCGCAATCTCCGCTGGGAGCCGACGGAGTACCTGCGCCTTTACGAGCTGGGGCACAACGACATCGACCACGTGGAGATCTCCGAGGCCGAGGCCGCGGCGTTCATCGAGACGATGACGGAAAGGCTCACCGGAATCAGCTGATGAGTGGGCGTCTCCCGCGGGGTGTGCTGGAGCGGCTCCGGACCGTCGACTGGTACGGCGACTGGGACAAGGCCAACAGCCACCGGCGGTCGCGTGCGCTGCTCATGCGGGAGTACCTGCGCCGTGCCGCCCTCTGGGCGCGCGCGTACGGTGCCGAGACCGAGTGGCCGTTCTTCGACGTCACGGAGTACGCCGCCCCTGGCTTCGAGCCCGACCCCGGGCTCGCGGCCGAGTTGGAGGAGTACGTGTCGAAGCTCGGCGCCCCGTCCACCCGGCGGGTGTGCCGGGGCGCCGTGCGCTGGGCCGCTCTCCGTGAGGGAGCGGCAGAGCCGAGTGCGCCGGCTGACCCGTACGCGCCCCTGCTGCTGATGTTCGAGCGGGGTGGCGGGTATTCCATCGAGGAGTTCATCGACCTGTACGGCGTGATGATTCCGCACGGGAACCTCGAATCGAATCTGGACGCCGAGCCGTTTCTCTCGCTCGCCCCCAGTACGCTCGATGCTCTTGATTCCGGGTCAGAAGGCCGGATCTCGTATTACGCGAAGATCGGTGAGGGGTATCTGCGCAGCAGCCCGAAGGGGATTCTGCGGCGCCGGTTGGTCGGCAGGGAGTCCGAAACGTGCGACGAGGCGTTCACCCGCAATCTCCGCTGGGAACCGACCGAATACCTTAGGCCCTACAAGCTCTACGCATCGGGGCACAGCGACATCGGCCTCGTCCAGATCACCGAGGTCGAAGCCGCTGCTTTTATCGAATCGGTGATGGGGAAACCGGCAGGAATCCGGCCCCCGGGCTGACCAGGAAGGGCTGACCAGGAAGGCGTTCACGTGCCGCGTATCGACATCGACGACCCCGAGGTGGAAGCGGGCTATGTGCTCCTGTACCGGGGAGAGCCGTTCACCGGCGAGGTCGAGGAGTGGATGGGCGGGGTCGTCATCAGCCGCGATTCCTACGTGGACGGGGTGCTGCACGGGGACTGTCGTGAGTGGTACCAGGACGGCACGCTCCATTCCGAGGGCACTGCCCGTACGGGCAGTCCTGCCGGGGTGTCGAGGACGTGGCACCCGAACGGGCACGCTCGCCTCGGAGCACGTGTTCTCCGATGACGGGCTGACGTTGCTGGAAGAGCGTCGGTGGGATGCGCAGGGGCAGTCCGTGAAGGACTGGCGCGAGGGGCGCGGGGGTGGGTGCGTGGGCTAGGCGGTGGCCAGGGGCGGTGTTGGTGTGGTGGATTCCCGTACCAGGGCGTACAGGGCTGCGCTGGCGAGCATGAGGGCGCCGTCCAGGTAGATCGCCGGTACCCAGGTGCGGTACGCGTCGAAGAGGGCGCCGCCGAGTGCTGGGCTGACCACCGCGCCGATCTCGCTGACGAGGTTGAACAGGCCGAAGGCGGCGCCGCGTTCTGCCGGGTCGACCACGTCGTTGAGGAGCGCGTGGACCATCGGCTGGAGCGCGTTGAAGACCAGGCTGGTGACGAAGAGCAGTACGGACATCAGGACCAGGGACGGCTTGCCGGCCAGCTGCAGGTAGGCGCCGAAGACCACGACCAGCAGCCCCTGCACGACGACGGAGGCCACGATCATCGGGCGGCGGCCCCAGCCGCGGCGCTTGGCGATGTCCGAGAGCCAGCCGCCGGCCGGGAAGCCGAGGATGCCGGCGCCCGCGTTGAAGGTGGCCACCAGCGCCGCCTTGGCGAAGGAGCTCGTCGCCGCGTCGGCAACGATCGACACCGACCAGAAGCTGAAGAACCACAGATTCCACATCACCGCGATGAACGCGAAGCACAGGAGCAGCACATTGCGGTTGCGGGCGACGGAGCCCATGCGGGTGCCGCGGCGCGCGAAGACCGCGCCGATGAGGAGGAACGCGAGGGCGCACTCGGCGACCGCCACGCCCCAGGCGGGCAGGCCGATCCCGTCGGCGATCAGGTAGACCGCCACCACGGCGGCGCACAGCACCACGGAGATGCCGATGAGCCGCAGGGCCGGCCCGCCGGCCTTCAGCGGACCGCCGAGCCGCCGCAGGTAGCCGGTCATGGCCAGCCCGAAGACCAGCGTTGCCGCGCCCAGCACGATGAAGGGCATGCGCCACGCGCCCGCCGTCCCGAACGTGCCGGCACCCCAGTCGATCAGGTGGGGCGCGCCGATCGTGGCGACGGTCAGGCCGAGCGCCAGCCCCGTGATCGCCACTCCCATGCCGAGACCCGCCTTCTCGGGCGGCGAGTGCCGGGCGATCAGCGTCCGGTCGTTGGAGTAGAAGACGCCCTCGCCGAGCCCGGTCAGCACCCGCAGCACGACGAACGCCAGCAGCCCGCCGACGAAGCCGCTGGCGAGGGTGGTGACGCCCGCCCAGAGCAGGGAGATGGCGATCATCGACCGGTGTCCGAAGCGGTCGCCCAGGTAGCCGCCGGGGAACTGCGTGAGCATGTACCCGGCGAAGAAGAGGCTGCCGATCAGGCCGCCGAGCGCGTGCGGATGGGTGGCGGAGCCGAGCATCCCGTGGTCGTTCTCGATCAGCCAGGTCACGACGGGTCCGGTGATCGAGCGGTCGGCGTACGAGAAGAGCCAGCCGCCTAGCAGCATCGCCCACAGGGTGTGGTGCGGTTGCCATCGGCCGCGCCCGGTCGGCGGTGCGTCGGCGGACCGGGTGGCCGGAGCGGGGGAGAAGCGCGGCATCGGTGATCCCTTCACGGCCAGTACGTACGGCAGGAGCATCGGCAGAGGCGTCGGCAGGGGCATGACAGCTTGCACGGTGCGCGGGGTGCGCACCAGGGGCAGGACGGAACGGGCCCCGGTGGGGCGGCGGCCTGCTGCCCGGCGGCCGGGCCCGTTCCGGTGTCAGAGGGCGAGCCGCAGGCAGGGGGTGCGGGCGCGGGAGACGCAGATGAGCATGGTGTCGCCTGCCGATCGTTCCGCGTCCGTGAGGAGTTGGTCGCGGTGGTCGGGGGTGCCGGAGAGGACCTCGGTCTCGCAGGTGCCGCAGGTGCCGGCGCGGCAGGACGAGAGCACCTGTACACCGGCGTCCTCCAGCGCCTCCAGGACCGAGCGGCCGGGCGGTACGCGTACGGTGCGGCCCGAGTCGGCCAGTTCGACGTCGAAGGCCGTGTTGTCTCCGGCCGTGTCGTCTCCGGCCGCGTCGTCCCCGACGGAGCCGGCCGCGGCCGGTGGCGGGCGGAAGCGTTCCACGTGCAGTGCGCCGTCGGGCAGGCCCGCCGCGCGGCACTGCTCCTCGGCCGCGGCGAGCAGCGCTTCGGGGCCGCACGCGTACACCTGGGTGGCGGCCGCGTCGGCATCGCGGAGGAAGCCCGCCAGGTCCAGCAGCCCGAACTCGTCCTCGGGGCGCAGCGTGACGCGCTCCCCGTATGCGGCGAGTTGGTCGGCGTACGCCATGGAGGCGCGGGTGCGGCCCCCGTAGAGCAGCCGCCAGTCCGCCCCGGAGGCCCGCGCGTCGGCGACCATCGGGAGCAGCGGGGTGATGCCGATGCCGCCGGCCAGGAAGAGGCAGCGGGCGGCAGGGGCGGCCGGGGGCGCGAAGGGAAAGTGGTTGCGGGGCGCCGAGACCGTGACCTTGTCGCCGGCCGCGAGCCGGTCGTGCACGTACGACGAGCCGCCGGTGCCCGCGGTCTCGCGCAGCACCGCGACCCGCCACTCGGTCCGTTCGGCGGGATCGCCGCACAGCGAGTACGGGCGTACGAGGCCGGGCGCGAGGTGCAGGTCCAGGTGCGCGCCGGGGGACCAGGCGGGCAGCGAGCCGCCGTCCGGGAGGCGCAGCGACAGCTCGCACACGCCCTCGGCGACGGCCTGCTTGCGGACGACGAGCAGGTCGAGGGTGTCGAGCCTGCCGAGGGAGCTGAGGGGGGCGAGGAGGGCGTCACTCATCGGGCCGCCACCGCTTCCGGGGCGCCCGGCGTGCCGACCGCCGGAGTGCCCGGCGCCCCGGCCGGCGGCGCGGCCGCGTCCGGCCTCTCCGACCGGGCGATCATCCGCTCCAGGATGCGCCGCGCCGCCAGGCCACCCGTGTCGATGCCGACGCTCAGCTCCTGGACGCGGCGGCCCTCTTCCTCGGCCGTGACCCGCTCCAGGATGTCCAGCGCCGTCACGTCCTGAAGGACGACGGTGCGGTTGAACTCGTGCAGGAAGTCGCTGACCTTCTCGTCCTCGCGGGCGAAGTCCCGGGCCACCAGCCAGAAGTCGTACGTGGTGGTCTCGGTGGACGGCGTGATGGCGTACGCGATCTCGGTGTGGAACGCGTCCGGGTCGCTGCCGTCCGCGCCCGGTACCGAGCCGACCGGCGCGATCCGGCTGTGCAGCAGGTACAGGCAGGGCGCGTGGTACTCGATGTCCTGCCAGCGGCTGACCCGCCCTTGCAGGCCGGTGGAGTCGGCGTAGAAGGGCGGGCACTCGGCGTCGTCCATGTGCCGGCTGACCCGCACGATGCCGCGCTCCTCGTCGGCCTCGGTGATGATCGGGGTGGCGGCGACCTCCGGCGTGCCGATGTACCCGGCGTGCAGGAACGTCTCGTGCGAGAGGTCCAGCAGGTTGTCGACGAGCAGCCCGTATCGGGCCCGGAGCGGCTCCATGCCGCGGACGACCGTCCAGCCGGGATCGGCGAGCCAGGGGGCGCGGGGTACGGCGGACACGTCGGCGCGCGCCGGGTCGCCGATCCACACCCAGATGAATCCGTCCAGCTCGGCGAGCGGGTACGAGGCGACGCGCGCGGTGCGCGGCACTCGTGTCTGACCCGGTACGGAGACGCAGGTGCCGGCCCGGTCGTAGGTGAAGCCGTGGTAGCCGCAGACCAGCCGGCCGTCCTCCAGCGTGCCTTCGGAGAGCGGGTAGCGGCGGTGGACGCAGCGGTCGGCGAGCGCGGCGGCTTGCCCGTCCGGCGTGCGGTAGAGCGCCAGCGGCTCCCCGCAGACCGTACGGGCGAGCACCTCCTCGCCGCCGACCTCGCTGCCGTACGCGGCGACGTACCACTGGTCGCGGGCGAATGCGGTGGGAACGGGCATGGCGCGGCCTCCTCGACGCACAGGGGACCCGGGCGGCCCCCGGGGTCCACCAGACTCTGCGGCGTGCCTCAGGAGCGGACAAGGGCCCCTTCCAGCAGCTGGAAACATGCGTGCACGGGGGTTGCGCACCGCGCTTCGGTGCGCAAGGGGCCCCGAGTGCGCGGAGGTTCCCGGTGCGCAAGGGGGCCCAGGTACCCGGGCGCGAGGGGCGCCGAGCGTGCTGGGGCTCCCGGCCGCGAGAGGGGCAGTAGGCGGTCAGAGAGCCGGCGGCAGGCTGCGCGCGATGCCCTGCGCCGCGACGCGTACCGCCGGTGCCAGCAGTGCCGCGCGGCCCTCGCGTACCGGGACGACGACCGAGAGCGCGGCGACCGCCCGTCCGTCCGGGCCGCGGACGGGCGCCGCCACGGACACCGCGTCCATCGTGATCTGCCGCTCGCTGACCGCCACCCCGGAGGTGCGTACGTCGGCCAGTACCGACCGCAGCAGCGCCGGGTCGCCGATCGTGCGCTCGGTGAAGCGGCGCAGCGGGGCGGCGCACACCTGCGCGACCACGGAGGGCGGTGCGTACGCCAGCAGCGCGAGCCCCACGCCGGTGGCGTGCAGCGGCCAGCGCGCGCCGACCCGGGTGCGCACTCCGACCGCGGACCGCCCGGAGATCAGCTCGATGTACACGGTCTCCAGGCCGTCCCGCACGGCGAGCTGGACGTTCTCGTGCGTCGCCTCGTAGAGGTCCTCCATGAAGGGCAGCGCGGCCTGACGCAGTCCCACGCCGCGCCGCGCCAGTACGGCGATCTCCCACAGCCGCAGCCCGATCTCGTACCGGCCGTCCGCGCGGCGCTCCAGGGCGCCCCACTCCGTCAGCTTGCCGGCGAACCGGTGTGCGGTGGCGAGCGGCAGGCCGGCCCGCCGGGCCAGCGCGGTCAGGGTCAGGCTGCGGTGCGCGTCGTCGAAGGCGCCGAGCAGTGCGAGCACCCGGTCGGCCGCCGACCGCTCGGGGCCGCGGCGCGCGTCGGGTCCATCGGGCCCGTCGCGTCCGGCCTGCGGGTCGCGCAGGGCCATGGCGCCCCCACCTCCGGTCGGTCCGTCCGTGCCGCGGCGAGCCTAGTTGAGGGCCGGACCAGTGCCCAGGGCTCGCGTATCGGCCGGTCGGCCCGCCCCCTCAGCCGGATCCGCCCCCCCCGGGCACCGCCGGTGAGGTGGGCCGCTCACCCTCGGGGCCACCGGTGAGGTGCCGTCCGGGTGCCGGGCGGGCTCTGAGAGAGTGGGGGCATGAGCACTGCGCATACCGGTACGGGCCAGGCGCCCGGTCGTTCGGGCCACGCGCCCGGTCACGTCGTCGTGGTCGGCGGCGGCATCGCGGGCCTCGCGGCCGCGCACCGCGCGCTCGACGGCGGCGCGCGGGTGACCGTACTGGAGGCGTCCGGACGGCTCGGCGGCAAGCTGAAGGCCGGCGCGGTCGCGGGCGTACCGGTCGACCTCGGCGCCGAGTCGATGCTCGCCAGGCGCCCGGAGGCGGTCGAGCTCGCGCGCGCCGTCGGCCTCGGCGACCGGCTGCAGCCGCCGTCCACCGCCACCGCCTCCCTCTGGACCCGCGGCGCGCTGCGCCCGATGCCCAAGGGCCACGTCATGGGCGTCCCCGGAGGCCCGGCGCCGCTCGCCGCCTCCGGAGTGCTCTCCGAGGCCGGCCTCGCGCGCATCGAGGAGGACGCGGAACTGCCGCGCACCGAGGTCGGCGAGGACGTCGCGGTCGGCGCGTACGTCGCCGAGCGGCTGGGCCGCGAGGTCGTCGACCGGCTCATCGAACCGCTGCTCGGCGGGGTGTACGCGGGCGACGCGTACCGCATCTCCATGAAGGCCGCAGTCCCGCAGCTCTTCGAAGCCGCGCGGAAACACCGCTCCCTGACCGAGGGGGTACGGGCCATCCAGGCGCGCACGGCCGCCACCGTGCACCAGACCGGGCCCGCGGCGGCCGGGCCGGTCTTCATGGGCATCGACGGGGGCATCGGAACGCTGCCGGGCGCGGTCGCCGACGCGGTGCGCGCCAAGGGCGGCGAGATCGTCCTGAACGCGGCCGTGGACGAGGTACGGCGTGCGGGCGAGGCCGCGTGGGAGATCCGCACGGGCGGCCGGGTCCTGACGGCCGACGCCGTCGTGCTGGCCTGCCCCGCGCCCGCCGCGGCCCGCCTCCTCCGCCACGAGAGCCCCGTCGCCGCCACCGAGCTGGACGGCGTCGAGTACGCCTCCATGGCCCTGATGACCATGGCCTTCCGCCGTGCCGACGTCGAGGGCCGGCTCACCGGCAGCGGCTTCCTCGTGCCGCCGGTCGACGGGCACAAGATCAAGGCCGCCACCTTCGCGAGCAACAAGTGGGGCTGGGTCGACGCCGCCGATCCGGACCTCTTCGTGCTGCGTACCTCCATCGGGCGCTACGGGGACACCGCCGACCTGGCGCGCGAGGACGCCGAGCTGGTGGACCTCTCGCTGCGCGACCTGGGGGAGGCCGTGGGGCTGGCCGCCCGGCCCGTCGACACCACGGTCACCCGATGGGACGGCGGCCTGCCGCAGTACCCCGTGGGCCACCTGGAGCGGGTGGCGCGCATCGACGAGGCCGTGGAACGGCTCCCCGGCCTCCGGGTGTGCGGCGCGCTCTACGAGGGCGTGGGCATCCCGGCCTGCGTCGCGAGCGCCACGAAGGCCGCCGACGCCGTACTGGCCACCCTGGCGCCGGGCACCCCGGCGAGCGAGTGAGAATGGACGCATGACTGACGCCACCCCTGGGCCCGCGCCCGAGAAGACCCCGAACGCCGGCAAGAAGGCGAAGGACCTCAACGAGGTCATCCGCTACACGCTCTGGTCGGTGTTCAAGCTGCGTGCCGCCCTCCCCGAGGACCGCAGCGGCTACGCCGAGGAGGTCGACGAGCTGATCGAGCAGCTCGCCGCCAAGGACGTCGTGGTCCGCGGCACGTACGACGTGTCCGGCCTGCGCGCCGACGCCGACGTGATGATCTGGTGGCACTCGGAGAGCTCGGACGCGCTCCAGGAGGCGTACAACCTCTTCCGCCGCACGAAGCTCGGCCGCGCCCTGGAGCCGGTCTGGTCGAACATGGCGCTGCACCGCCCCGCCGAGTTCAACAAGTCGCACATCCCGGCCTTCCTGGCCGACGAGGAGGCGCGCAACTACGTCAGCGTGTACCCGTTCGTGCGCTCGTACGACTGGTACCTGCTGCCCGACGAGGACCGCCGCCGCATGCTCGCGGACCACGGCAAGATGGCCCGCGGCTTCCCGGACGTGCGCGCCAACACCGTGCCGTCCTTCTCGCTCGGCGACTACGAGTGGATCCTCGCCTTCGAGGCCGACGAGCTGTACCGCATCGTCGACCTCATGCGTCACCTGCGCGGCTCCGAGGCGCGGATGCACGTCCGCGAGGAGGTCCCGTTCTACACCGGCCGCCGCAAGCCGGTCGCGGAGCTGGTGGCCGGGCTGGCCTGACGGCCATCGGCCCCGCAGCCGGCTCAGCCCCTCAGTACGGCTGCCGGCCGGGGCCCTTCAGTAGAGCTGCCGGCCGGGCTCTCACTGCCCGCTCCTACTTCTCACCGGGCTCGGGCTCCGCGTGCGGCTTGCAGAACGCGTCGCGCGCCGGGACCCGCCCGGTGAGCAGGTAGTCCTCGGTGTACTTGTTCACGCAGTCGTTCTTGCTGAAGGCGATGCCGTGCTGACCGGCGTCGCGCTCGGTGACCAGCCGCGACCCGGCCAGCCGCCGCTTCAGCTCCAGCGCGCCCGAGTACGGCGTGGCACCGTCCCGCTCCGCCGCCAGCAGCAGTACGGGGGGCAGCGCCCCGGGGGCCGTACGGACGTCCAGCGGACGCTGCCCCATCTCGTGCGGGGACCGCGGCCAGAAGGCGCAGGGCAGGTTCATCCACGCGTTGTCCCAGGTCTCGAACGGCGCGACCTGGGCCACCATCGTGTTGTCGCGGTCCCATGTGGACCAGTTCCGCGGCCAGACCGCGTCGTTGCACTCCACGGCCGTGTAGACCGCGTCGCCGTTCTCGTCCGCCACCGCGTCCGCCGGGTCCGGCGCCGCCTGCGCGATCAGGGGCTTCGGGTCGCCCTTGAGGTAGCGGGACAGCGCGGCGGCCCGGATGGGCCAGTAGTGGTCGCTGTAGCCGGCCGTCAGGAACGCGGCCTGCAGTTCCGCCGGACCGACCTTGCCGCCCGCCGGCTTGCGCCGCAGCTGCGCGGCCGCGCGGTAGTACGACCGGCCGACCGCCTCCGCCGTCTTCCCCAGGCCGTAGGTCTTGTGGTGCTTGGCGACCCAGCCGCGCCAGTCCTTCCAGCGCCCCTCGAAGGCGATGTTCTGCTGGAGGTTGTTGCGGTACCAGACCTGGTCCGGGTCCGGGTTCACCACGCTGTCGAAGACCATGCGGCGCACGTGCCCCGGGAAGAGCGTCGCGTAGACGGCCCCGAGGTACGTGCCGTACGACGCACCCATGAAGGTGAGCTTCTTCTCGCCCAGCGCGGCCCGCAGCATCTCGAGGTCACGTGCGTTGTTCAGCGTGTTGTAGTGCTTCAGCGCCGCCCCGGACCGGCGTGCGCAGCCCTCGGCGTACGCCTGCGCCTCCTTGATCTTCTTCTGCTTGAAGCGCTCCGAGGGGCGCACGGGGCTGTCCGAAGGGGCCTTCCCGGCGGCCTTCTTCGGGTCCTCGCAGGACAGCGGTGCCGACCGGGCGACGCCGCGCGGCGCGTAGCCCACAAAGTCGTACGCACGTGCCGTACGGCGCCACTCGGGCAGCTCGGCGTACATGGGGAAGGGCATCGCATTGCCCCCGGGGCCGCCGGGGTTGTAGAGGAGGGCGCCCTGCCGCTCCTTCTTGGGGCCGGTGGCATGCCGCCTGCTGACGGTCAGGTCGATCTTCTTGCCCTCGGGGTGCGCGTAGTCCAGCGGCACGCGGACCTTGCCGCACTCCACGCCGGACGGCAGGTGCTCCGCGGCGGGGCAGCGCCCCCAGGAGATCTTCGCGGGCGCGGGCGCGGGGGCGGACGGGAGAGCGGACGTGGACGGGAACGCGGGTGAGGGGGCGGCTGCGGGTGCGGGGAGCCCGGCCGCCGGTGCGGCCGCCAGAGTGCCCAGAACCAGTGACCCGATGGTGCCGAACAACGCTACTGCCTTCACAAGCCGTCCCTTCGTGGGTCACCGTGCCGCCTCCGGCCGGGCGTCATCGGGTGTGACAAAAGGGATACTTGAGCGGCAATTTGATGATGTAAAGCACCGGGCGCCGGTGTCGGAAGGGATGCCCCGGAAGAGACCTTGAAGGGGCGCGCGGCGGATACCCGAAGACCCCCGCACGCCCCTGGACGGGACCGGCCGTCTCACCCATTCGCCGCCGAATGCGCCGCGCCGCTGTCGTCTTTAGGCCCGCCCCGGCCGCCCTGCCCCTCGCGGGCCTGCTCCTCTCGGGGCGGGCGCTCCTCCCGGCCTTCCTGGCCCCGCTGCCGGTTCTCCTGGCCTTGTCCTCGCCCCTCCTGGCCCTGCCCTCCGCCCTGGCCCTGTCCGCCGCGGCCGGGGGAGCCCGGCGCGGGTGTGGAGGCCGCCGGCGGCAGGGAGAAGGCCGCGGACGGGGTGGCGGGCTCGGGCGGCGCGGGTGCCGCGGGCGCGGCCGGGGACGGCGGTGCGGGCGGGGGCGTGGCCGGCGGCGTCGGCGAGCCGGTCGCCTGGGTGTCCCGGGCGATGCCGTCGAAATCCACGTCGCCGGTGCGTTCCAGCACGGTGATGTGGTCGAGCACGGTCGTATTGGCATCGTCCGCCAGCCCGCGTACCAGCGAATTGCGCGTCGTCGCGCGGACCTGCGCGACAACCGTGAAGACCCTGCCGTGTGCCAGCCGGAGGATGTTGGCGAACTTCCGGTCGTACTCGCTGCCGCGCGCCGCCTCCAGCTCCGAGAGCCAGCCCTGTTGCTGGGCGTTGGGCTGGTTGGGCAGGTCGACGCCGAGCTGTGACGCCACCCTCAGCACGTGGCGGTCGAGGGCCGCGTGGCCGCTCACGAGGTGATCGCCCGCGGTCCGTACGGCCTTCGTGGTGCCGCGTTCCCGCGCCTGCTGCCCGGCCGGCAGCTCCCAGAGTCCGGCCAGCCGGACCTTGTTGACGAAGTCGCGGTCGAGGGCGGAGAGCGGGCCGAAACGGGTGGCCACGGTGCCCGCGTTGATGTCGGTGCCGGCTGCCGAGAGCCCGGCGAAGGACAGGATGGGGAAGAGCAGTGCGGCTGCCGTCGCGACGAGTGCGGCGACGACGAGTCCGGTTCCGGTGACGGATCGCATGGTGCCTCCTGGTGCGCTCCCGCACGCTAATCCGCGCGCCCCGGCCCGCACCCTTGTTCCCCGAACCGCGACTCAACAGCCGCCCCTCGTTGGTACGTTGACGACTTTGCAAGCGGGTGGGCGACTCGCCTCCTGGGCCTTCTGGTCCTCCTGGGTCTTCTGGACCCCCCTGCGCTTCTGAGGCCGCGCTCTACGGGCCCCCTTCGGGGCGCTGCGGACGTCCCGCCCCGAAGGGTCAGTTGCTGGAGCCTCCGCAGGAGGAGTGGCCGCCGGAGCTGTGGCCGCCCGAGGAGTGGCCGCCCCCGCAGGAGGGGCCGCCGGTGCCTGAGGCGGAGCCGCCGCAGGAGGCGTTGCCGCAGCCCGTTCCGCCGCCGGAGGAGCCGCACCACAGGCCGCCGGTGTCACCGGCGCCGCTCCAGCCCGTTCCCGGCGACGACCCGTTGGCGGACATCGCGTTGGCCGCTGCGGGTCTGCGCGCCGCCCGCTGCGCCTCCAGCAGGTGCTCTCGCAGCGCCCGGTCGGTCAGCAGAGCCGCGCCCCCGACGGCCACGGCGAGCGCGGCGGGCAGGCCCGCCGGGCCGGCGGCGGCCGCCTTGTTGGCCGTACGGAAGCGCTTCAGGGCGCGCTTGCCGTCCTTCGTGATGCGACGGCGTACGGCATTCCGGCACAGCGTGCCGATGAAGATCCCCGCGAACACAGCGGGCGTCACCTTGAGTACGAACGGCATGTTCTGCGGGTACTGCGGAGCGCCGTCGTCCAGCGCACCCGTCACCGACTGGAAGATGCCGAGGAAGAAGACGCACATGCACGCGCCGATCTGCAGCCGGGCCAGCTGCCGCCACGGCCGGCCGGCCTCCGGGCGGCGCAGCAGGCCGCGGTCCGCCAGCCGGTCGCCGATCTGCTGGACGGCCCCGCTGCGCATGACTGTCGGGCGCAACCGCGCCAGGGCGCCGCCAGGCGTCCGCGCGAGCCCTTCCAGCACCGCGGACTCGACCGGGTCGTGGGAGACGGCGGGACGGCGCGCGGAGACCGTTCCCGGGCCGCCGATCGCCAGCCGGCCGTCGCTGTGCATCCCGGCGATCGCCGCGTCGGCGACCCGGCCGGGGCCGCCGGCGAGGAAAGCGTTCTCCCAGAGGTCGTGCGAGGGCACGTCGACGAGCACCGCCCGGGGGGACGGCGCGGCGCGGCGGGTGTGGACCGTACCGGCGATCAGCACCACCGAGGACGCGGCGACGGCCAGGTACACCAACTGCGCGAAGGACAACGTGATTACCTCCCACTCCGGGGTCTGTCGACATACTCCACCCGCGAGGCACCTTCCGGCACGTTCAGGGTCCCGCTCCGGCCGCCGCCCGCCGTGCCGTTCCCGCCTGCCGTGCCGTCCCCGGCCGGCCGCTCGTCCCCGAGTCGGGGCAGCAGGCCGGTCAGCGTGCGGGCCAGCCGGGTCAGCCGTGCCGCGGGACGGTCCGACGGCGGGGTGGGGCCCGCACGGTCGCGCCACCACTGTGTCAGCTGCCGCCGCGCCGTGGGATGCGCCGGGAGGCCGAGGGCGAGCAGATGGCCGGCGAAGTCCAGCGCGTCGCGCCGGTAGCCGCCGCGCATCGGCCGGCCCTGCGCGTAGTCCAGGAAGGCGGTGCGGTAGTCCGCTCCCAGTATGCCGGGCAGCTCCGGAGCGACCGCGGCGATCACGTCCGCCCGCTTGGCGGCCAGCGCGCGCCGCTGCACGGACAGCCGCTCGGCGTCGAACCCCGCCGGGTCGGCGCCGTCCGCCACCAGCGCGGCCAGCAGCTCCTCCTGTGCCGCGGCCAGCCGCCGCCGCGCCGCCTCGGTCCCTCGGGAGGCGAACGCGTCCCGGCCGGACGCCTTCCGGTCGGCCGCGTCCTGCTCGGACGCGCTTCGGGCGGCGGCGCCGTGGTCCGATGCGCTTCGGGTGGACGTGGTCCCCTCCGATACGCGCTGGTCGAGGGCGGAGTCGGGCGCGTTCTCCTCCCGTACGTGCCGGGCGCGAGTGTTCCGGCCGCCGGGCCGGCTGCCGGGCCGGGGGTCAGGCAGTCGCTCGGTCATGGGCACCGGCCTCCTTCACGACGCTTCGTACGGCAGCCAGCTCGGCGGCGAGTTCCGCCACGGGCGGGAAGTTCTCGTCGCGTTCGAGGAGCACGCCCTGTGGGGTGACGCGGGCGCACAGCTCGGCCAGCACGTCCAGGACGGGCTGCGTCACGGGGTGCGCGTGGCTGTCGTGCCACACCCCGTCCCGCTCGAAACCGCCCGCGACGTGGACGTACGCGATCGCCTCCACGGGCAGCGCGTCCAGGGCCGCCGCCGGGTCCTCGCCCCGGTTCACGTGGTTGGTGTGCAGGTTCGCCACGTCGATGAGGAGCCGCACACCGGTCCGCTCGACCAGTTCGGCGAGGAACTGCCCCTCGGTCAGCTCCTCGCCGGGCCAGTTGATCAGTGCCGCGATGTTCTCCACGGCGAGCGGGGCCGGCAGCGCCTCCTGTGCGATGCGTACGTTCTCGCACAGCACGTCGAGCGCGTCGTACGTACGGGGCACGGGCAGCAGGTGCCCCGCCTCCATGCGCGGCCCGCCGGTCAGCTCGCCGCCGGCCCGCACGAAGGCGATGTGCTCGGTGACGAGGGGCGCGGCGAGCGCTTCGGCGCGCTCGGCCAGCGCGGCCAGCCGGCCGGCGTCCGGCCGCTCGGCGCCGCCCAGCCCGAGGGAGACGCCGTGCGGGACCACGGTGGTGCCGCGGGCCCGCAGGGCTTCGAGGGCGGGCGGGAGGTGGCCCGGGCAGATGTTCTCCGCGACGACCTCGACCCAGTCGATCCCGGGCAGTGCGGCGATCCCGTCGGCGATCTCGGGCCGCCACCCGATGCCGGTGCCGAGCCGGTATCCGGGTTCCGGTCCGGTGCGCCGCTCCCGGCGGCTCTCCGCGTGCCCGGTTCGCCCTGGCTGCTCCATCGCTCCCCCTCCGCTCCGACTCCCGGGTGCTTCCGTACTCATCACCCCTCTGAGGAGGACGAACCGTCGGTCCGCCGAGTTCAGAGCCGGATCTGAGCTTTTCCCCGCCTTTGCACGCCGTACGAATACGCGCGTGGCGCGGCGTGTGTGTGCCCGCCTCTCGCGGCACACGTATACCTGCCTCCTGCGGCACACGAAGGCGCGTCGTCCGCGGGGCACGGAGGCTCGCTTTCCGCGGCGTCCGGAGACGTGTGCCTTGAGGCGCCCGGAGACGTGTGCCCTGTGGCGTCCGGAGACGTCTCGCTCACGGCGTACGGACGTACGGCTCGCCTCCCGTCAGCGGGTGGTCTCCACGGCCACCGCGGCGCCGAGTCCGAAGAGGACCGTCCCGGTGAGCTGTTCGAGGCGGCGGCGGACCCGCGGGCGGCGGAAGACGGCCCGCGCGCGGTGGACGGCGAGCGTGACCGCGCCGAGCCAGACCACGCCCAGGACGGCATGGACGGCGACCAGCAGCAGGGTGGTCGCCACGACCGGCGCTCCGTGCGGGATGAACTGCGGCAGCAGCGACATGTACACCACGCCGACCTTCGGGTTCAGCACGTTCGTCAGCAGGCCGGTGCGGAAAGCGCGCCACGGGGTCTGCGGCCCGGCGGCCTCGGTCCCGTCCTGCACGGTCCCCGCGGCGCCCTCCCCGGAGGACGTCCGGGCCGAGCGTCGCGCGCTGCGCAGCGCCTGGAAGCCGAGCCACATCAGGTACGCGGCCCCCGCGATCCGCAGCGCGTCGTACGCGACCCGGGACGCCGACAGCATCGCCGTGAGCCCGACCGCGCCCGCGAGTCCCCACACGAAGCAGCCGGCCGCTATGCCGAGGGCGCTGCACAGTGCGGCGCGCCGCCCCGAGCCGAGTGCCGTACGCAGCACGATCGCGAAGTCCGGGCCGGGGGAGACGGTCAGCAGCGCGGCGACGACCGTGAAGCCGAGGAGTGAGGTGAGCACGTAAGAGACGGTACGTGGCCCGTGGTGCCCGCCTGCCGCGGGGCGCCCGCCCCGAAGAGGCAGCGGTCGCCGCCCACCGCACGGCGGCTCACCGCCAGGTGAACTCCGGCTGGGCCACCGTGTCGACCCGCGTCGCGCGCCCGAGGAGGGCCACTTCGCGGAACTGCCACAGCAGTGCGCCGGTCGGCGCGTGGATCACCATCCCCGCACGCAACGGCATCTGCAGCAGCGGCCCGCCGTCCGGAGCCGTCGCCCACCGCGGCAGGTCCGGCTTCATCAGCCGCCGCAGCAGTACGTGGTGCAGCGACTGCACCTCCTTCAGGTCGGGGCGCGGCTGCACAGGGCCCCGGGGGACGACGACCAGCGGCGTGATCACGAAGCCGGACTCGGTACGGAAGTCGTCCAGCAGTCCGGCGACCTCCTCCGGGCCGGCCTCTACGCCGGTCTCCTCGGCCAGTTCCCGGAGCGCCGCCTCCTGTGCCGACTCGGCCTCGTCCAGGCGGCCGCCCGGGAGCGCCCACTGCCCGGCGTTGCGGCCGCGCGGCGCTCGCTTGATCACCAGGACGTGCGGCTCGTCGCGGAACGGGACCACGGTGAGGCATACGGCGGCGCTCCGCACGCCTTCCGGTACGGGTACCTCGCGTCGCTCGAACGCCGCCAGATTGGTGCGCAGCGCGGCTTCGAGCCGGGACGGATCCGCGAGGTCCGCTTCCTTCAACGTCGACATCGGCATCATCACGATGTACCACGCGCGGACGCCCGTTCCCACCCCTCTGCGGACGTTGCCGGCCCCCCTTCTGCGTAGCTTCACTCGCTCTTGCCCACGCCGTACGCGGCTGGTCCCATGGGTGAGGGGCGGGTCCCGCAGGGCGGCGGTCTCCCGCCGGAGGCGAGTCCCGCAAGGGGTGATGTCCGTGAAGCCGACACCGGACGACCCCGAACGGCACTTCCGGCCACGCGCCCCGGACCGGCTCTTCCTGCCGCGCGACCCCGACCGGCTGTTCCTCCCGCCGGACGACGACCTCGCGCCGAACCGCCCGGGGGAGACGCTGCGCACCTTCCTCGCCGAACACCCGCTCGACGGGCCTGCCCTCCTTGGGGCCAGGCTCCTCGGCCGCCGCCCCGTGCAGGACGACTGGCGGCGCCGGCTCGCCGCGGAGAGCGCCGTGGGTGCGGAGCTGGAGCGGCTGGGCCGCGGCGGCTGGCACGTACTGCACTCCCTGCCGCTGCCGCCCGGGAGCGAGATCAGCCACCTCCTCATCGGGCCGGGCGGCGTCTTCTGCCTCGCCACGGAGGCGGTGCGCGGCGCGCGGGTACGGGCCGACGCCACCGACGTGCGCCCGGGGTACGGGCGACGCCCGCAGCCGTACGTGCGCCGAACCCGGCAGCGTGCCGTGCGCGCGACGTACGCGCTGACCCGTGGCTGCGGCTTCCCCGTGCCCGTCCACCCCGTACTCGTGCTCGTCGGCCCTCGCTACATCGAACAGCTGCCGGAGGAGCGGGAGACGGGCGCGCACTGCGAGCCGGAGGTGCGCCTGGTGGCCGGCGCGCAGGCGGTCGTGGCCCTCGGCACGCTCGGCGGCGTACTGGCCCCGGCGGTCGTCGACCGCATCCACACCGTCGCCCGCAACCGCCGCACGTGGAACGGCCTCTGAGCGCCCAGCGGGCCACCTCTGGACGACCGCCGGACGCAGCGCTCGACGGTTCCGCGGCTGCCCACCTCGGTCCCGCCCCGGCGCCGGGTGCTACCGCAGCGCCGGCCGGCCGGCGATCATCCTGCTACCGAAGCGCCGGATGATCCGCGACCACCGTGCAGGAGCCCGGGGCGATCTCTGTGAAGCCCGCGTCGCGGACGACGGGAAGGTCGCTGCGGGTCAGCTCCGCCCAGTGGTCCGGGGCCGCCGTACGGACGGCCAGCGGGAAGCCGGCCGTGCGCCAGGCCGTCCGCTCGGCCTCGGGCAGCGCCCACCACGCGAGCTGCGCGCCGTGTCCCGCCTGGGCCATCGCCTTGCCCGCCGACATCTCCAGATCCGGGCTCAGCCACAGCACCGGGCCGTCCGGATCGGGCGCGGCCGGCGGCTCCGGATCGTCCAGCTCGGTCCCCGAGACCTGGAGCTTGGCCAGCTCCTTGGGCCAGCCGTCCAGCGGCACCGGCGGGAAGACCCGCACCTCGGCGGAGCCGCCGTCGACCGTGATGCCCGGCAGCGCCGCGGCGCGGCGCCACTCGGCGCCCCGTGCCCGCCGCACGACCTTGCGGATCCGCGCGTCCTGCCAGTCCCGCACGGCCGCGGCCCACTCGCCCTCGCCGAGCGAGCGCTCGTCCGAGAGCAGCACGAGAACCGCACGCGCGGCCGTCTCCAGCGCGTCCGTACGCGCCGGCGGTGCGGCCTTCTCCAGGCGGACGACCAGCGGCAGCACGAACTGCGGTGCCGCGTCGCGGTCGGTCTCCGCGCGGCGCGGAGCGGCGGACGGCGGCGGCCCGCTGTCCGCCGCGGCCGGTGTGCCCGGGGCGTCGGCGCTGCTCACGGTGGTGTCGGTGCTGCTCAGGGGAGTCTCGGTGTTGCTCACGGATTCAGTCTGCCAGCCGCCACCGACATTCCCCCGGCGAGGCGGCCGGAGCCCGCCGCCCGCCCGGCCGCTGTTGGCGGAGGGGAACGTTCCGGGCGATCATCCTCCTCATGCAGAGCGAACTCTTCTCGTCCGAGCATTTGGTCACGCAGGCCAGTGCCCCCGGTATGACGCTGCAGAACGCCAAGTCCATCAAGTACGCGGTGGACGGCGAGTGCTACGCGCGCCAGGGCTCCATGGTCGCCTTCCGCGGCAACCTCCAGTTCGAGAAGCAGGGCCAGGGGGTGGGCAAGTTCCTCAAGCGTGCGGTCACCGGCGAGGGGCTGGCCCTGATGGCCGTGCGCGGTCAGGGGGAGGTGTGGTTCGCGCACGAGGCGCAGAACTGCTTCATCGTGGACCTCGCCCCCGGCGACAGCATCACGCTCAACGGGCGCAACATCCTGTGCTTCGACTCCACGCTGTCCTACGAGATAAAGGTCGTGAAGGGCGCCGGCATGACCGGCGGCGGGCTCTTCAACTCCGTGTTCACCGGCCACGGCCAGCTCGGCGTGATGTGCGAGGGCAACCCGATCGTCATCCCCGTCAGCCCGCAGTTGCCGGTCCACGTCGACACGGACGCGGTGGTCGGCTGGAGCGCCGCCCTGACGACCTCGCTGCACCGCTCGCAGAGCGTCGGGTCGATGATCCGCGGCGGCTCGGGGGAGGCCGTACAGCTGCGTCTCGACGGCGAGGGCTTCGTGATCGTGCGCCCGAGCGAGGCCAAGCCCGCAGCGGCCTCGAACGGCTGAGGAACGAGCGCCGGCACGGAGGCGGATCCGCATGAAGCTGCACAAGGTGGGGCGGCGGTACGGGCTGCGCGGCCCCTGGGTGCTGCGCGACGTCGACCTCGAAGTGCCGCGCGCCGCGCTGCTGCGCTTCGAGGGCACGAACGGCAGCGGCAAGTCGACGCTGCTGCGCCTGTTCGCCGGCATCGACGTGCCCAGTACGGGCCGTGTCACGGGACGCCCGCGCACCGCGTACGTACCGGAGCGCTTCCCCGCCGCGCTGCCCTTCACCGCCCTCGGATACCTCAGCCACCTCGGGCGCGTCCACGGGCTGCACGGTGCCGAGCCGGCCCGCCGGGCCACGGAGTGGCTGGAGCGCTTCGGGGCGGCCGGCCACGCCCGTACGCCGCTCGCGGAGCTCTCCAAGGGCACCAGCCAGAAGGTCGCCGTGGCCCAGGCGCTGCTCGCCGAGCCCGAACTGCTCGTCCTGGACGAGGCGTGGACCGGCCTGGACCGCACGGCGCGCGGCATGCTCGACCGCGCGGTGGCCGAGCGCGTCGCGGCAGGTGGGACCGTCGTCTTCGTCGATCACGACCCGGCGCGCCTGGCCGGTGCAGCGGACGCGTCCTATCGGGTCGTGGACGCGCGCCTGCGGCCCCAGGAGACGGCCACGCGCACGGTGGGCGCCGCGCCGGGTCCGCGTGTGACCGTCGTGGCGCAGGGACCGCCCGGCGCCGTACCGCCCGAGAGCCTCCCGGGGACGCCCGTCACCGCACCCGGCCCGGACGGCACGACCCGGTTCACCGTGCATGCCGCGCACTCCGACACGCTGCTGCAGGCCCTGCTGACGGCCCGCCCGCCCTGGCACATCCACGCCGTGACCCCCGAAGAAGCCCGTACCGACCGGACCGCACCGAGGCCTGAATCCCCGTGATCCCGCTGCTCCGCTACCACTTCGCGCTGCTCATCGGTTCGCACCGCTGGCTGCCGCCCGCCGTCCTGTACGCCGCGTACGTGGCGATCGGCATCCGGGCCGGCGACCCGGTGCTCGACGGGTTCGGGTACGTCGCGGCACCTCTGCTGCCCGTGGCCGCGTGGCTGGTGCGGGCCGGCGTGACCGCCGAGCCGCCCGCCGCCCGGGCCTGTGCCGCGGCGGCCGTCGGCCCCGGCCGCGCGCACCTGGCGGCGGTGTCCGTCGCCGCGCTGGCCGCGGCGGCGCTCGGGGCGCTCGGTACGGCCTTCACCGCGCTGGTCTCCGATCCGCACAGCGCCGACCACCGCGTCGCCGTACCGATGGGTCCCGCGACCCTCGCCGGGGCGCTCACGGCCCTGTGCTGCGTCCTGTTGGGCACGGCCGTCGGGGCGCTGGCCAACCGGCCGGTGGTGCGCAGCCCCGGCTGGGCGATCCCCACGGGCGCGCTGGCCGCCCTGCTGTTGCTCGTCGCCGCGGGATCGCCCGCGAACGCCGCGGTCAGCGGCCTGGTGACCGGCTCGCCGCGCGGCACGGTCACGGTGCCCTGGCTGCCGCTGGGCATCGCCGCACTGATCGCGGCGGCGGCCGTGGCCGGGGCCTGCGCCCTCAGCTCCCGGCGCACCTGAGCCGCGCCTGAGCCGCGCCGGGAGGGCCGGGCACAGGGCTTAGGCTCGGGACCATGCCGACCGACAGCCAGCGCCCGGGCCCCGAAGACGCACCGTCCGCGGGCCCCGGCGAGGAGACCCCCGATGCGTCTCGGGCGGAGACGTCCGGTGCTTCCCGAAAGAAGGCACCCGCCGCGGCCCATGAGGAGGCACCCGCCGCCTCCCATGAAGAGGCACCTGCCGCGGCCCACGAGGAGCCGTTCGCTGAGTGCGTTCTGTGCCGGGCGCCCACCGAGTACCCGGAGTCCACGCGGGGCATCGTCCTGTGCCCGCGCTGCGAGTGGCAGGAGGCCCAGCGCACCGCCTGCTCGGGCTAGCGGACAGGCGGTACGCGGGTCACTCCGGGCGCACGGTGGCCGGGGCCGGAGCGGCCCCGTCAGCGCGTCAGAACGGCCCCGTCACCGCGAACGTCGTCCCCGGCGTGTAGCAGTTCACGTACATCGTGCGCCCGTCCGGCGCGAAGGTGACGCCGGCGAACTCGCCCCACTCCGGCTTCTCGGGCGTCCCGATGTTCTGCCGGCCGCGCGCCATCGGGTACACCGAGCCCTTCCTCGTCACGCCGAAGACGTGCTGGGCGCCCTCGCCGTCCTCGCACACCATCAGGCCGCCGCTGGGCGCGAGGCAGATGTTGTCCGGGGACTCGCCGGGCAGTTGAAGGTCCGCGTCGGGCCCGAAGACGACCACCAGCGTCAGCCGCCGCGCCTTCGGGTCGTACCGCCACACCTGCCCGTAGTGGTCGGCGGCCGAGCCCTCGTCGCGGTGCGCGAAGCTGGACACGAAGTACACGCTGGAGCCGCCCCAGTAACAGCCCTCCAGCTTCTGGGCGTGCGTGATGCCCTTGCGCCCGAAGTCCTGGAAGCGGATGGCGGTCTGCTTGGCCAGCGGGTCCGGGACGTCCACCCACTCGATGCGGTCGAACGTCGCGCCCGTCTCCTGGATGGCGGAGAGGTCCTTCACCCCCGGAACGCGCATGGCCTGCAGCCGGCCGCCCGCGCGCAGTGAACCGATGCCGCCCATCGGCTTGTTCGGGTGGAAGCGGTAGAAGAGCCCGAACGGCTTCTCGAAGGCGTCCTCGGTCTCGTAGACCGTGCCGTCCCGCGGATCGATGGCTATCGCCTCGTGCTGGAAGCGGCCCATGTCCTCAAGAGGCACGGCCCCGGTGCGGCGCGGGTCGTACGGGTCGACCTCGAAGATGAAGCCGTGGTCCTTGGTGTATCCCTCCTCGCCCGCCTTGTACTCGGTCTCCTCGCAGGTCAGCCAGGTCTTCCACGGGGTGGGCCCGCCCGCGCAGTTGGTGGAGGTGCCGGCGATGGCGACCCGTTCGGAGACCACCTCGTTGTGCGCGTCGACCTCGATGGCGGTGCAGCCGCCCTCGCCCATGGGGTCGTACGTGATGCCGTCCACGGTGGGCACGGCGGCACGCGACTTGCGGCGGTTCTCGTGGTTCCGCACGAGGTGCGTGTGGCCGCGGCGGCCGCGGAAGGCGGCCATGCCGTCGCAGTTGCTCGGCACCTTGCCCTCTCCGGAGAGCAGCGGGTCGCCCTCCCGTGAGAGCACCTTGTAGCGGAAGCCCTTGGGGAGGTCGAGCAGGCCGTTCGGGTCGGGTACCAGCGGTCCGTAACCGCCGCGGCCCATGCCCTGGGCGCTGGCGGTGCCGGCGAAGATCTCCGGGACGGCGCCGGAGAAGACGATCCCCGCTCCCACCGCGCCGGTTCTTGCGAGCATCTGACGTCGTGTTGCGGACATGAGGCAACTCCCTGCTGGCGGACAGGTGATGACCGCATGTGTGTACCACGCCACACGTCCGCCGGGAACCACGCGCGTAGAAGTGCCCTGGGGAGCCCTGACCGGGCCTCCGGCGCCCTCGCGGGGGCGCCGGGCCCTACTTCTCCGTCAGCTGCTTGGCGTCCCGCGCCAGCGCCGTCAGACGCGATATCGCGCGGAAGTACTTCTTGCGGTAGCCGCCCTTGAGCATCTCCTCGCTGAACAGCTCGTCGAACGGCTTGCCGGACGCCAGCACCGGGACCTCCCGGTCGTAGAGCCGGTCGGCCAGCACGACCAGCCGCAGCGCCGTGGACTGGTCCGGCACCGCCTGCACGTCCGTGAGGCAGACCGCCCGGATGCCGTCGCACATGGCGCCGTACCGGCTCGGATGCACCTTCGAGAGGTGGTCCAGCAGTGCGGGGAAGTCGTCGAGCGAGGCGCCGGGCGTCGCATACGCGACACGGGTGACGGTCTGGTCGTCGAACGGCGCGGGCGCCTCGGGTAGTCCGCGGTGACGGTAGTCCTGGCCATCGATGCGCAGCGGGCGGAAGTGCGCGCTCAGCCCCTGGATCTCGCGCAGGAAGTCGGCGGCGGCGAAGCGGCCCTCACCGAGCTTGCCGGGCAGGGTGTTCGAGGTGGCGGCCAGCGCCACGCCGTGCTCGACCAGCTTGGCGAGCAGGGAGGAGACCAGCACCGTGTCGCCCGGGTCGTCCAGTTCGAACTCGTCGATGCACAGCAGGCGGTGCCCGCTGAGGGTGCGGACCGTCTCCTGGAAGCCGAGCGCGCCGACCAGGTTGGTCAGCTCCACGAAGGTGCCGAACGCCTTGAGCTCCGGTGGGGCCGCCGTCGCGTGCCACAGGGAGGCCAGCAGGTGGGTCTTGCCGACGCCGTAGCCGCCGTCCAGGTAGACGCCGCGCGGCCCCTTGGGCGCCTCGGGCTTCTTCGAGAACCAGCGCCGCTTGCCCCCCGAAGGGCTCGCGGCGCCCCCGATGCTCGCCGCGAAGGAGCTGAGCACCTGTACCGCCTCGGCCTGGCTGGGCTGTGCCGGGTCCGGGATGTACGTCTCGAAGCGCGCGCTCTGGAAGCGCGGCGGCGGCACCATCTCCGCGACCAGCCGGTCGGCGGGGACGTGCGGGGCGCGCGCGGTGAGCGCGGCCGGAGCCGCGTCGTCCGAAGGGCCGGCGGCGGCCTGGCCGGTTATCGGAGCGGGCTGCGAGGGCGACGAGGGGTTCGAAGGTGACACAACGCTCCAGGGTAGTCGCTGCGGGGCAGCGACCGGGCCGCTGAGCGAGACATGTCACACGGCCTTCTCCGTGCCACACTGCGGCCTATGCGACGTCTGTTCCCTTCTTCAGCCCAGCCCGCGCCGTCCGGAAATGTTTCGCCCGAAGGAGCTGCCCGAGCGGTGGTGTCATCGCCGCCTGCGGGGTACCGGGAGTGGATGGACGACCGGGAATGGACGCTGGACGAGCTGGCGGAGGCCTACGCGTATCCGGAGGAGACGCGGGCGGGGGCGCAGGGCTCGGCGGCACACGGATGGCTGCGCGCCAACATGGTGTCCTCCGTGGACGGCGCCGCGCACCACGAAGGCCGCTCCCAGCCGCTCTCCAGCGACGCCGACATGCGCATCTTCGGAGTGCTGCGAGGACTGGCCGACGCGGTGGTGGTCGGCGCGGAGACGGTGCGCCAGGAGGGGTATCGGCCGGCGAAGGCGCGGGAGGCCTTCGCGGCGCGCCGGGCCGCGGCCGGACAGGGGCCGGCCCCGGCGATCGCCGTGGTGACCGCGAGCCTGGACCTGGACTTCTCGCTGCCGCTCTTCACGCAGTCGCTGGCGCCCACGGTGCTGCTGACCGGTGCCGGCGCCGACGCCGACCGGGTGCGGGAGGCGCGCGCCGCCGGCGCGGAGGTGATCTTCGTCGGGGAGGGCGCGGCGGTGGACCCCGCGCGGGTGACCGGCGCGCTCGCGGACCGGGGGCTCACCCGGCTGCTCACGGAGGGCGGGCCGCGGCTGCTCGGCCAGTTCGCCGCGGCGGGCGCGCTGGACGAGCTGTGTCTGTCGCTGGCGCCGCTGGTGGTGGCGGGGGACGCGCCGCGGATCATGAACGCGCCCGGCCTGGCGGTACCCGAACGGTTCCGGCTGGCTTCCGTGCTGGAGGAGGCCGGCTTCCTGTTCACTCGCTACCGCCGGCCGTGAACCGTTTCACCCGGCGTCCTCGGCGATCGGCGGAATTTCCCGTTCCGCTTAGCTTCCATTGGGCACACTAAAGGACAAAGGTCCCGCCCCGTGGCGGGGCAGGATGGTTTCTGTCGGGCCGTTCCCCGGGGCGGCCCATGAAGCGGAGAAGAAGGGCACGCGTCGTGTTCACGAGCGTATTGATGATCGAGAAGCCTCTGGCGCCCGCGGACGTGGAGTTCGTGACCACGCTGCACGGCGACGACGAGGTCTCCTTCGTCGTCCTCATGCAGCCGCGCGGCGAGCAGGACGTCTTGCTGCGGGCCATCGACGACGTCGCCCTCGGCGAGTTCGACGAGGCGGTGCGGGAGGGTGACGAGCCCGAGGGCGAGGAGGCGGAGCCGCCCGCTGAGCGGGCCTTGTCGTACACCCTGCAGCAGCTGCGGAACGCGGGCGCTGAGGCCATTGGGCAGGTGGTCGAGGACCACCCGCTGGACCTGCTGCGGTCGGTCGTCGACCAGACGGGGGCCGACGAGGTGATCGTGCTGACCGCGCCGCACTTCGTGGAGGAGTTCTTCCACCGTGACTGGGCCTCGCGGGCTCGGCACAAGGTCGGGGTGCCTGTGCTGAAGCTGTTTTCCCATGCGGGGGAGCCGGCGGGGGAGCGGGATTCGCCGGCCGGGGGCTGACGCCCTGTGACGCCGGTGGGCGCGTGGTGCCCGCCGTTGCCGGGCGCGGCGCCGTTTCGCCTGCGGCGGGCCGGGCCGCTGCGCGGGGCTTGACGCCACGGTGCCGCTGCGCGGGGCTTGACGCCACGGTGCCGCTGCGCGGGGCTTGACGTCACGGTGCCGCTGCGCGGGGCTTGACGTCACGGTGCCGCTGCGCGGCAGGGGGTCCGGACTGCTTCGCTTTACGTCCGGACCCCCTACCGCTCCGGCCCGTCCCCTCCCGTCGGTGGGGGTGGGAAGACAAGCGCCATCGGGGTGCTGTTCGTTGTCAGGTGTGCGTTGGTGCTTTGAGTCGGCCGTCCTGGACCGTCACTACCGTGTCCGCCGAATTCAGGTGTGTGGGGTCGTGGGTGACCAGGACCGTGGCTGTGGCGCGTTCGTGGGTGAGGGTGGTCAGCAGTTCCAGTACGGCTGCGCCGCGTTCCCGGTCCAGGGCGCTGGTGGGCTCGTCCACCAGGAGGACCGACGGGTCGTTCATGAGGGCCCTCGCGATGTTGACGCGTTGGCGTTGGCCGCCCGAGAGCTGGTGGGGGCGGCGGTCGGCGTGGTCCGCCAGGCCCACCGCGGCCAGCAGCTCACGCGCTCGTGACACCGCCCTGCGGGGTGACCGGCCGGCCACGTGGGCCATTGCCTGGAGCTGTTCGGCCGCGGTCAGTGAGGGCAGCAGGTTGGGCTGCTGGAAGACCGTGCCGATCTTGTCGCGGCGGAGTGCGGTCAGCCGGGCGCGGCTCATCCCGGTGGTGGCCACGCCGTCGATGGTGACGGTGCCGCGGTCCGGGGTGATCAGGGTGGCGGCCACCGCCAGCAGGCTGGACTTGCCGGACCCCGAAGGGCCGATGACGGCGGTCGTCGAGCCGGCCGGTACGTGGAGGGACACCGCGTCCAGTGCGGTCAGCCGGGCGTCGCCGTCGGGGTAGGTGAGGGTGACGTCGGTCAGGGTGAGGGTCATCGGGCGCTCCACGGGGTGTTCGGGGCGGTGCGGGGGCCGGAGTGAGGGTGGAGCGTCACCGGGCGCTCCCGAGGGCCGTCAGAGGGTCCACGGAGGTGATGCGGCGGACAGCCAGGGCCGCGCCGGCCGCGCCCAGCGTGATCATGACCAGTGCCGGTACGAGCACGGTGGCCGGTTCCAGGACGAAGGGCACGGTGCCGCCGACCGCCGCGCCCACTCCGGCGGCGAGTGCGGTGCCCAGCCCCGTACCGAGGGCCAGCAGGACGATTGCCTGTCCGAGCGCGTCCTTGAGGAGGTAACGGGTCGAGGCGCCGAGCGCCTTCAGTACGGCGACGTCGCCGCTGCGCTGGATCGTCCACACGGTGAAGAACGCGCCGATGACCAGCGCCGAGATGGCGAAGAGGAAGCCGCGCATCAGTTGGAGCGAGCCGTTCTCGGCGGTGTAGGAG
Organism: Streptomyces sp. NPDC047117; assembly: GCF_040643545.1. NCBI lineage: Bacteria > Bacillati > Actinomycetota > Actinomycetes > Kitasatosporales > Streptomycetaceae > Streptomyces > Streptomyces sp. NPDC047117. The sequence goes on from NZ_JBEYUN010000021.1 coordinate 29,431, forward strand.
CCGATGGCCCGGAGGGAGTCGGCGGTGCTCACCGTGCTGGTGCCGAGGTGCCGGTCGGCCGCCGTCAGGTCGGCGGCGTCCCGGGTGGTCAGGGCGAGGACGGTCGAGCCTCCTGCGTTGCCGCTCACCCGCTGCCAGTCGGTGAGGGAGAGCCATGCGACGGGGGTGTGGCTGTACATCGCTTCGCCCGCCACGGCGGCCACCTGCAGCCGCTGTCCGGCCAGGGTGAACCGGTCGCCCTTCTGTACGCCCAGTTCCTCCGCGGCCTGGTGGGAGAGCACTGCCTTGCCGGAGGCGACCTGCTGTGCCTCAGGGGTGGACCGGGGGTGGATTCCGAAGGCGGACAGTGCGGCGCTTCGTGTGCCGGACTCGGCCTTCGTGGTGGCGATGCCCAGCGGATCGGCCCGCTCCACCCCGGGTACGGCGGCCCAGCGCTCGGCGGTCTTCGTGCTGATGTGCGAGTCGGTGAACGACACGTCGTCGTCCCCGGCGGGGGCGGAGAAGACGAGATGGTCGGCGGGCAGGTGGGTGATGGCCGAGGTGTTCTCCCGGCCGAGGCCGGCCGTCAGGCCGGACAGCAGTCCCACCAGCACGGTGATCAGCACGATGACGGTCCCCATCAGGGCGAACCGGCCCTTGGCGAACCTCAGGTCTCTCCAGGCGACGAACACGGCCCTCGGACGTCCTTTGCGTACGGTGCCGGGCCCGGTGCCCGGCGGCTGCCCCCAATCTCGCCGGGGCGGGGTGCGCCGGGCATCGCGCCGCGGAGGGCTTCCCGCGGATCGAAAGAGAGCGGGATCGGTCAATCTTTCGGTTGATGCCGGAAGGGTGGGCTCCGCCTAGCCTTGAGGAGCGCCCTGCCTCGAGGAGGCGGACCGGCGCCCCGTAGGAGCGCGCCCGTACGAGTACGTGAAGACCGGAATGAGCACGTGAACCCGCACTCCCTCACCCCCGTCCTCCGTGTGCTGCGTCTCTGCCTGCACCTGATGGTCGCCGCGCTGCTGGCGCTCGCCGCGGGCCGCGCGGCCGCCGCGCACGCGCCCGACGCGGCGGCCGTCATCGGGGCGGCGGTCGTGCTGGCCCTCGTGTACGCGCTCGGGCCCGTCCTCCCGAAGGTCTCCGCCGCGCCCGCTGCCGCCGCCCTCTGGCTCGCCGCCGTACTGGCCGTCTGGGCGACCCTGGTCCTGCTCACCCCGGACGGCGTGTGGCTCGCCTTCCCGCTCTTCTTCGTGCAGCTCCACCTGCTGCCCCTGAAGTGGGCACTGCCGGTCGTCGCGGTCACCACCGCCGTGGCCGTCGGGGGCTTCGGGTGGCACGCCGGCACGCTCACCGTCGGCACGGTCATCGGGCCCGCCCTCGGCGCGGCCGTCGCGGTCGCCGTCGTCCTCGGCTACCAGGCGCTGTACCGGGAGAGCGAGCAGCGGCGCCGCCTCATCGAGGAGCTGACCGAGGCCCGCAACGACCTGGCCGCCGCCGAACGCACCGCGGGGGTCCTGGCCGAGCGCGAACGGCTCGCGCGCGAGATCCACGACACCCTCGCCCAGGGCCTGTCCAGCATCCAGCTGCTCCTGCGCGCCGCGGAACGCTCCCTGCCCGAACGCCCCGGGGACGCCCTCGGCCACGTACGGCACGCCCGCGAGGCCGCTGTCGACAACCTCGCGGAGGCCCGCCGCTTCGTCCGAGCCCTGAGCCCGCCCGGCCTGGAACACGGCTCGCTGCCCGCCGCCCTGGAGCGGCTGTGCGACACCACCGCACGCGCCTCCGGACTGGCCGTGCACTGCCATGTGTCCGGTACGCCCACGGGCCTGCCCACCGCCCAGGAGGTCGCCCTGCTCCGCATCGCCCAGTCGGCGCTGGCCAACACGGTGCGGCACGCCGCGGCACAACGGGCGGAGCTGACGCTCAGCTACATGGACACCGAGGTCGCCCTCGACGTTGTGGACGACGGCACCGGCTTCCTGCCCGATACGGTCCCGGCCCCCGGTACGGACACCGAGGGCGCCGGCTTCGGCCTCGCCGCGATGCGCGCCCGTGCGCGGGCCCTGCACGGCACCTTCGTGGTCGAATCGGCGCCGGGGGAGGGCACGGCCGTCGCGGTCACCCTGCCCCTCGCGCACCCGCCCGGCGCCGCCCCGCCGGAACCGCCCACTGCCCCGACCGACCCCTCCGAACAGGCCCGCACGTGACCGACACCCCGCGCACCGGCAGCCCCGCCGCCCCGGAAGGCGGCCGTATCCGCCTCCTCCTGGCCGACGACCACCCCGTGGTGCGCGCCGGGCTGCGGGCCGTACTGGAGACGGAACCGGACTTCGAGGTGGTCGCCGACGTTCCCACCGCCGAGGAGTCCGTGGCGCTCGCGGCCACGCTCGGCGTCGACGTGGTCCTCATGGACCTCCAGTTCGCGGGCGAGATGCGCGGCCCGCAGGCCACCGCTGAGATCACCGCCCAGGAGGGCGCGCCCCGGGTCCTGGTGCTCACCACGTACGACACGGACGCCGACATCCTCGCCGCCATCGAGGCGGGCGCCACCGGCTACCTCCTCAAGGACGCGCCGCCCGAGGAACTGGCCGCCGCGGTCCGTACGGCGGCGGCGGGGAAGTCCGCGCTCGCGCCGGCCGTCGCGCTGCGTCTCATGGACCGCATGCGCACCCCAGCGGCCGCGCTCTCGCGCCGCGAGACGGAGGTGCTGCAGCTGGTCGCCGACGGCCTGTCCAACGCGCGGATCAGCAAGCGGCTCTTTCTCAGCCAGGCGACCGTGAAGTCCCACCTCGTGCACATTTACACCAAGCTCGGGGTCGACTCCCGCACGTCCGCGGTGGCGGCGGCGACGGCGCAGGGGCTCATCCGGCGCTGATCCGCGCCGCGTGGCGGGGGCCGACCGGCCGTGGCCGGGTTTGTCGGTGCGGGGTGCGAGAATCGAGCCCGACCGACAAGCCGGCCGGCGACCGCCGGCCGACCACACCGACCAGGGAGACGTCACGATGGCACCCGGCATCCCCGCCGCGATGGACCGACCGCACTTCATCGGCATCGGCGGCGCCGGCATGTCCGGCATCGCGAAGATCCTGGCGCAGCGCGGCGCCGCCGTCGCGGGCAGCGACGCCCGGGAGTCGGCGACCGTCCTGGCCCTGCGCGAGGCCGGCGCCACGGTCCACATCGGCCACGCGGCCGAGCATCTCGCCGCGGACGCCACCAGCGTCGTCGTCTCCTCCGCCATCCGCGCGGACAACCCCGAGCTGGCCGCGGCGGCCGAGCGCGGCATCCCCGTCGTGCACCGCTCGGACGCCCTCGCGGCCCTGATGGACGGCGCCCGCCCCATCGCCGTCGCCGGCACGCACGGCAAGACGACCACCACCTCCATGCTGGCCGTCGCCCTCACCACCCTGGGCCTGTCCCCGTCGTACGCGATCGGCGGCGACCTGGACGCTCCCGGCTCCAACGCCGAGCACGGCAGTGGCGAGATCTTCGTGGCCGAGGCCGACGAGTCGGACCGCAGCTTCCACAAGTACGCCCCGGAAGTCGCGATCATCCTCAACGTGGAGTTGGACCACCACGCCAACTACGCCTCGATGGACGAGATCTACGAGTCCTTCGAGACCTTCGTCGGCAGGGTGCGCCCCGGCGGCACCCTCGTGATCTCCGCCGACCACCCCGGCGCCCGCGAGCTGACCTCCCGCATCCGCGACCGCGCCGATCTGACGGTCGTCACGTACGGCGAGGCCGAGGACGCCGACGTACGCGTCTTCAAGATCAACCAGCGTGGGCTGACCAGCGAGGTCTCCGTCACCCTCGCGAACGGCAAGGTCCTCACCTTCACCGTCTCGGTGCCCGGCCGGCACTACGCCCTCAACGCCGTCGCGGCCCTCGCCGCCGGCGCCGCGCTCGGCCTCCCGCCGCACAACCTGGCGTCCGCGCTCGGCAGCTACACCGGCGTCAAGCGCCGCCTCCAGCTCAAGGGCGAGGCCAAGGGCGTCCAGGTCATCGACTCGTACGCGCACCACCCCACCGAGATGACCGCCGACCTGGAGGCGATCCGGGGCGCCGCCGCCGGCTCCCGCGTCCTCGTCGTCTTCCAGCCGCATCTCTTCTCCCGCACCCAGGAGCTGGGCCGGGAGATGGGCCAGGCGCTGGCGCTGGCCGACGCCTCCGTGGTCCTGGACATCTACCCGGCCCGCGAGGACCCGATCCCCGGCGTGACCAGCGACATGATCGTCAAGGCCGCCGAGGCGGCCGGCGCGACGGTGGCCGCCGAGCACGACAAGGGCGCGATCCCCGAGGTCGTCGCCGGAATGGCGGGCCCCGGTGACCTTGTTCTGACCATGGGCGCGGGTGACGTGACGGAGCTGGGACCCGAGATCCTGGCCCGCCTCGACGCCTGAGGCGGCCCCACCGGACACCCACCGGCCCGAAGGAGCGAGAGCATGGCCTACGAGATCGACAAGCCCGACGAGCAGTGGCGCGCCGAGCTGAGCCCCGCGGAGTACCACGTGCTGCGCGAGGCCGGCACGGAGCCCGCCTTCGTCGGCGAGTACACCGACACCGAGACGTCCGGCGTCTACTCCTGCCGGGCCTGCGGCGCGGAGCTCTTCCGGTCGGACACGAAGTTCGCCAGCCACTGCGGCTGGCCGTCCTTCTACGACCCGAAGGACTCCGACGCCGTCGAGCTGCTGGAGGACCGCTCCCACGGCATGGTCCGTACGGAGGTCCGCTGCGCCCGCTGCGGCTCCCACCTCGGCCACGTCTTCGAGGGCGAGGGCTACGACACCCCCACGGACCAGCGCTACTGCATCAACTCCATCTCGCTGCGGCTGGCCGCCGACGAGGGCTGAGCCCGGCGGGCCGGCGAGCGCCACGGGCCCGGTACGTCACTGCAGTACGTAAGTGAGCGACGAGGCCCTGCCCAGGAGGCGGGGCCTCGCTCGCGTGCGCCGGGCGCGCGAGCGGACCGGTGAGCCGTACGGCGCGCCTCATCGCGCGGCGAAGCGGAAGCCGTTGCGGTACTCCGTCGGCGTGGTGGCCAACTGGCGGCGGAAGGCCCGGATGAGGGTGTCGACGGTGCCGAAGCCGCAGGTCCCGGCGATGCGTTCGAGGGTGTCGTCGGTCGACTCCAGCCGGTTGCGCGCGAGTTCGACGCGGGCGGACTCGATGTACGCGGCCGGTGTCATGCCGAGGTCGGCCTTGAAGATGCGCGACAGCTGGCGTTCGGAGACGTGCGCGTACGCGGCCAGGTCGGCGAGGCCGAGCGGCCCGGACAGGTTGCGGCTGATGTAGTGCCGCAGCTCCTCGATCCGGCGGGTGGGGGAGACGGGTTCGAGGGGTACGGAGAACTGGCTCTGTCCGCCGGGGCGCTTGAGGTACATCACGAGCTGGCGGGCCACGCGCAGCGCCGCGGCCTCGCCGAAGTCCTCGGCGACCAGGGCCAGGGACAGGTCGAGGCAGGAGCTGATGCCCGCGCCGGTCCACACGGCGCCGTCGCGGATGAAGATCGGGTCGGCGTCCACGGTGACGGCCGGATGGTCGGCGGCGAGCTGGCGGGCGGTCGACCAGTGCGTGGTCGCGCGCTTCCCGTCGAGCAGGCCGGCGGCGGCCAGGATGTGGGCGCCGACGCACACGGAGGCGACGCGGCGCGCGGTGCCGGCGAGCTGCTCGACGCGGGCGGTGACGGCCGGTTCCGCCAGGGCGGTCACGCGCCGGCCGGCGTCGACGCGTACGGAGCCGGGTACCAGGAGTGTGTCGATGCTCCGGCCGGTCACCTCGTCGAACGTGATGTCGGGCAGGACCCGCACCCCGGCGGCGGTGGTGACCGGCTCGGCGGTCTCGGCGGCCAGCAGCACCTCATAGCCGGTACCGGTGTCGGTGTCGGGATCCGTATCGGTGCCGATCTCGCGCCGCAGCAGGGCGAACACCTCCGGCGGCCCGGTGATGTCCAGCAGGTCGACGCCGTCGAAGACGACGATGACGACGAGTCGTTCAGGTGCGGGCACCCATCCCCCTCATGTGTGGGAACTGCTGCATGTCCGGATCTGCAAGTTGCATGACATTGCAGACATCGGCGAGCGGATCGTAGCGTCGAACACGTCGGCGCCGCCAGGCGACCGGCACCCCAACACCCCGCCTGAGAAGGGCTTTTCCCATGGCTACGACGACGCTGCGGCAGCTCAACGGATTCGACGAGGCCCCGGCCTCCCTCGCCGACGCCACGCTGATCATGGTCGACTTCCAGCGCACCTACACCCGGGGCGTGCTGGAGCTGTCCGGCTGGCGCGCGGCGCTGGACGCCGCCGCGGCGCTGCTGGCGCGGGCGCGCGAGGCGGGGACGCCGGTCGTCCACGTCGCCCACGACGGCGGCCCCGGCACCCCGTACGACATCCGCGCGGAGATCGGCTCCCTCCACCCCGCCGTGGCACCGGCCGACGGCGAGCCGGTCGTGGTGAAGCGCGCGCCGAACGCGTTCCACGACACCGACCTCCAGCAGAAGGTCGAGGCCACCGGCCGCAAGAACGTGATCATCGCGGGCTTCATGACGCACATGTGCGTCACCTTCACTGCCGAGGGCGCGTTCCTGCGCGGCTACGCGCCCACGGTCGTCGCCGACGCCTGTGCCACGCGGCCCCTGACGGGCGCCGGTAACGACCTGTCCGCCGAGCAGGTCCACCACAGCGCGCTCGCCACGATCGGAGGCCTCTACGGCGTCGTCGTCGCCAAGGGCGCCGACCTGGCGTAGCGCCCGGCGCGACGGCCGCGGGGCCTGCCGCGCGGCTCACTTCACCGTGCGGGTCAGCACCTTCCCCAGGTCGTACCGCACCGGCTCCTCCAGCTGTGCGTACGTGCAGCTCTCCGGCGTACGGTCCGGCCGCCAGCGGCGGAACTGGGCGGTGTGCCGGAAGCGCTGCCCGTTCTCCATGTGGTCGTACGCGACCTCCAGGACGCGCTCCGGGCGCAGCGGCACCCACGACAGGTCCTTCTTGCCGCTCCAGCGGCTGGGCGCGCCGGGCATCCGCGCGGACTCGTGCGCCTCCTCGTTCGCCCAGTCGGCCCAGGGGTGGCCCGCCGCCGACGTCATGCGCAGCGGCTCCAGCTCCGTCACCAGCTCCTCGCGCCGCTTCATGGAGAACGCGGCGCACACCCCTACGTGTTGCAGCGTCCCGGCCGCGTCGTGGAGGCCCAGCAGCAGTGAGCCGACGACCGGGCCGCTCTTGTGGTAGCGAAAGCCGGCCAGCACGCAGTCCGCCGTGCGTTCGTGCTTGACCTTGACCATGACCCGCTCGTCGGGCCGGTACGGCATGTCCAGCGGCTTGGCGATCACGCCGTCCAGCCCGGCGCCCTCGTACTGCGTGAACCACTCGGCGGCGACGTCGCGGTCCGTGGTGGCGGGCGCGAGGTGTACGGGGGCCTCGGCGCCCCGCAGCGCTTCGGTGAGCCGCGTTCGCCGCTCCTTCTGGGGCGTGCTCAGCAGCGCTTCGTTGTCCAGCGCCAGCAGGTCGAACGCCACGAAGCCGGCCGGGGTGCGCTCGGCGAGCAGGTCCACCCGGGACTTGGCGGGGTGGATGCGTTCGGTGAGCGCGTCGAAGTCCAGCCGGTCGCCGCGCGCGATCACGATCTCCCCGTCGAGGACGCAGCGCGCGGGGAGATTGGCGCGCAGCGCCTCGACCAGTTCGGGGAAGTAACGGGTGAGGGTCTTGCCGGTACGGCTGCCGAGCTCGACCTCGTCGCCGTCCCGGTAGACGATGGCCCGGAACCCGTCCCATTTGGCCTCGTACTGCATGCCGGGCGGGATCTTCGCCGCCGGCTTCGCCAGCATCGGCTTCACGGGCGGCATCACCGGGAGATCCATGTCTCGATTGTGCGTGTACGTCCCTTGTGCCGCCCGGCGAGCGCCCCCGGCCGCGCGCCCTTACCGTGGCGGTCATGGGCGGTGCAGGCGGTACCGGAGGCGCGCAGGGCGCCGGAGCTGTGCGCGGGGCCACGGGTGCGGGCGGCGCCAAGAGTGCGGGCGGTGCTGCGGGCGGCGCCAAGAGCGCGGCGACGGAGATCGAGGCCGGCGGCCGTACCGTACGGCTGTCGCACCCGGACAAGGTGTACTTCCCGGAGCGCGGCTTCACGAAGCTGGACGTGGCGCAGTACTACCTGGCCGTCGGCGACGGCATCATCCGTGCGCTGCGCGACCGGCCGACGACCCTGGAGCGGTACCCGGACGGGGTCACCGGTGAATCGTTCTTCCAGAAGCGTGCCCCGAAGAACAAGCCCGACTGGCTCCCGACCGCCCACATCACCTTCCCCAGCGGCCGGTCCGCCGACGAGATCTGCCCCACCGAGGTCGCCGCCGTGCTCTGGGCGGCCAACCTCGGCTGCCTGACCTTCCACCCCTGGCCGGTCCGCCGCGACCGGCCCGACCACCCCGACGAGCTGCGCATCGACCTCGACCCGCAGCCCGGCACCGACTACCAGGACGCCGTACGGGCCGCCCACGAGCTGCACGCGCTCCTGGACGAACTGGGGCTGCGCGGCTGGCCGAAGACCTCCGGGGGCCGCGGCATGCACGTCTACGTACCGATCGAGCCGCGCTGGACCTTCACCGAGGTGCGGCGCGCGGCCATCACCCTAGGCCGCGAGCTGTCCCGCCGGATGCCGGACCGGGTCACCACGGCCTGGTGGAAGGAGGAGCGCGGCACCCGCGTCTTCGTCGACTACAACCAGATGGCACGGGACCGCACCATCGCCTCCGCCTACTCGGTCCGCCCGCGGCCGCGGGCCACCGTGTCCGCGCCGCTGACCTGGGACGAGCTGGACGACGCCGAGCCGTTCGACTTCGACCTGGGCACGATGCCGGCGCGGTACGCGGAACGGGGCGACGTGCACGCCGACATGGCCGACCACGCCTTCGGGCTGGAGCGCGTCTTCGAACTCGCCGAGCGCGACGCCGACCTCGGCGACCTGCCCTATCCGCCCGACCACCCGAAGATGCCGGGCGAGCCCACCCGCGTCCAGCCGAGCCGCGCCCGGCACTGACGGGGGCGCCGGCGTGCGTCCCGGCGCTACACCCGTCCCCCGCGCCGGATACGCGTCGCCAGCCACAGGTCGAAGCGGTCGTCGGCGTCGTCCAGGCGGCGGCCGGTGAGGGACATGGCCTTGTCGAGGCGGTTGCGGACGGTGTGCCGGTGGACGCCCAGCCGACGGCTGGTGGTGTCCCAGGAGCCGCCGGACTCCAGCCAGGCGGCCAGCGTCGCGATCAGCTCCTCGCCGCTGTCCGTGAGGTCGAGGGGGCCGAGGACGGCGTCCGCGTAGCCGAGGAGGGTGCGCCGGTCGCCCAGCTCCAGGAGCAGCCGGCTGGCCTGGCTCTCCCTGGCCTCGACAGGCTCGCCCGCGGCCCGGCTCAGGCCCAGCAGCCCGGCGGCCTGCCGCAGGGACGTCCGGACGGCCTCCGGGGCCGTCAGCGGGCCGAGGCCGGCCGGGCAGCCCGGGGCGAAGCGGCCGAGGACGTCCCGTACGTCCAGCTCCGCGCCGACCACCGCCTCGACGAGGCCGTCCTCCGTGACCCGCACCAGCCCGCCCGGTACGGCGAGGGCGAGATCGGCGGCCGACTCCTGGGCGGTCTCTCGTGAGGCCTCGAACACCACGCCACGTACGCGGTCGGCGGCGAGCCCCACGGAGGCGAGGATGTCCCGCGCACGGCCCGCGGCCCGCTCCTGGCCGGCCTCCGGCTCGGCGAGCAGTTCGGCGAGGAGCGCGGAGCGACGGCGCCGCTCGGGCTCGTCCATGAGGTGGCGGCGCTCCAGCTCCAGGGAGAGGAGCGAGACCAGGCCGGGCACGACGGCGCGGGCGGCGGCGTCGGGGCCGCCGCTGAGGAGGAGCAGGCCGCGCAGCCGGCGGGCGCCCAGCGGCTGCACCTCCAGTTGCAGCCCGCCGGCCGTACTGGCGGCGCTGCCGCGCAGCCCCCGGGAGGCCACCCGGTCGATGAGGTCGCGGGCGTCGTCCACCACGGGGGCGGCGTCCGGCCCGCCCGAGGCGAGCAGCCGGCCCATGGGGTCGAGGACCGCGGCGCCGACCCCGGTGGCGGCCGTCCACTCCTCCAGCATCGGGCGCAGCCCGTTGTCGGTGGCCGCCGCGGTCAGCCGTCGCTGGGTGGCGAAGGCCCGCTGGAGAACCTGCCGCTCCTCGTGGGCGCGCGCCTCGAAGACCGCCTTCGTGACGGCGATGAACGGCACCTCGTCCGGAACGGTGAGCAGCGGCAGCCCGGCCTCCTGCGCCGCGTCCACCAGGGGCTGCGGCGCCGCCTGGTACGGCAGGCCGTGCCCGAGTCCGAGCGCCAGGGCCGCGGCCCCGCCGGCCGCCGCGTCGGCGACGTACGCCCGGCAGTCGGCGGGCTCCATCGGGAGCAGCAGGCCGATGGTCATCAGCAGCTCGCCGCCCTGCAGCCACTCCCCGGGATGCAGCAGGTCGGAGACGGTGGCGGCCTCGATCGTGCGGTCCAGCAGCCCGGGGGCCGGGTCGCCCGTGACCGAGAGGTTCAGGTCGGCACGGGCCAGGAGGTCGGTGAGGTACAGCGGCATAGACATAGTGTCCATCACATATCTATCGGATGGACGATCGGGCGATCGAAGCGGCTCCGAACGGGCCCGTAGGTTCACACCACCGTGCTCGGACCCGGGCCGCATCACCCCGTAGGCACGCACCGTCCCCGTACGGCCCCCCAAGCCGATCACCGCACCACCCGAGGAGGACCCATGGCTGCCCCCAGGGTCATCGAACAACGATCGATCGACTATGTGCCCGTGCGCGAGCGCCACGGCAAGGTCTGGCACCAGGGGCCGTTCTGGTTCACCGGGAACTTCGTGCTCACCACGATGGTCACCGGCTTCCTCGGTCCCGAGCTGGGGCTGGGCCTGGGCATGTCCGTCCTGGCCGTGGTCCTCGGCGCCTGTTTCGGCACCTTCTTCATGGCGTTCCACGCCAACCAGGGCCCCCGGATGGGCCTGCCGCAGATGATCCAGTCGCGGGCCCAGTTCGGCACCCGTGGGGTGATCGTCCCCTTCGCCGCCGTGGTCTTCGTGTACATCGGCTTCAACGTCTTCAACGTCGTGCTGGCCACCGAGGGCCTGCAGACGGTGCTCCCCGGAGGCACCACCCTCTGGTATGCGCTGATCATCGCCGTCGCGATCGTCCTCGCGGTCGTCGGCCATGATCTGCTGCACCTCGTGCAGCGCTGGCTGACCTACGTACTGATCGCCGTGTTCGGCGTCCTCACCATCGGCGCGATCGTCCAGCTGGACCCGGGTACCGCGCACGCCGCGGCATCCGGAGGCGGCTCGACCTGGACCTCCTTCCTGGTCGTCTTCTCCGCGGCGGCCGGCTACCAGATCAGCTACGCCATCTACGTCTCCGACTACTCCCGCTACCTGCCGCGCGACGTCTCGGCCCGCAAGGTCATCTGGTGGACCTACGCCGGCGCGGCCGGTTCCGCCGTCTGGCTGATGTCGCTCGGCGCGCTGCTGTCCTCCGCGCTGCCCGAGCCGGGCGCGATCACCGGTATCCGCCAGGTCGGCAACGCCATCCTGCCCGGCTTCGGCACCTTCGCCGTGGTGGTCTCCTCCGTCGCTCTGATCGGCATCACGGCGGTCAACGCGTACGGCGCGATGCTCACCACCACCAGCGCCGTGGACGCCTTCCGGACGGTCAAGCCGACCGTCCGGCTGCGGGTCGCCGGTATCGCGGCGGTGGGCGTCGTCATCTTCATCGTCGCCATGTCGCTCCCGGAGAACTACCTGGAGAGCTTCAACACGTTCGTGCTGATGATGCTGTACTTCCTGGTGCCGTGGACCGCGGTCAACCTGGTGGACTTCTACTGCGTGCGGCGCGGCCACTACGCGGTCACCGCGATCTTCGACTCGAAGGGCGGCATCTACGGCCGCTGGTCCTGGCGCGGCATCGTCTCCTACGCCGTCGGCTTCGTCACGATGATCCCGTTCTTCGCCACCCATGCCTACGAGGGCCCGGCCGCCAAGGCCCTGGGCGGCGCCGACCTGTCCTTCGTGCCCGGCCTGCTCATCGGCGGCGGCCTGTACTACCTGCTCACCCGCAACCTGGACCTGAAGGCGGAGCTGGCGGCCGTGGCGGCCAGCGAGCGGGAGCTGGACGGCGACCCGGAGGCGGCGGACGGCGAGCCGGCCGCCGCACCCGAGGCGGAGCGCGCCACCTCCTGAAGCCCTGCCTGCCCCCGGAGCCGCGTCACGTCCCGAGGACCGTGACCGACTCCGGGGGCAGCTGCATGACGCCGTCCGCGCCGGGCTCCTGCTGCGCGGGCCATCCCGCCAGCGGCCGCGCCTCCTCGTAAGGCACCGGCACGGCCGCCGTACGGGAGGGGTGCAGGTTCACGGCCAGCAGGACCCCGCCCGGGCCGTGGCCGGCCGTACGGTCCAGCCGCAGCCACCGCCCGTCCTCGTCGTACGCCACCCGTGTGCGCGTCAGGTCCGGGTCGGTGAGCGCGGCACGGTCGCGGCGGAGCGCGAGCAGCGTGCGGTACCAGCCGAGCAGATCGGTGTGCGGGGCGCGCTCCGGCTCCTTCCAGTCCAGGCAGGAACGCTCCCGCGTGGCCGGGTCCTGCGGGTCGGGGATGTCCTCGGCCTGCCAGCCGTGCGAGGCGAACTCCCGGCGCCGCCCGTCGCGCACCGCCGCCGCCAGTTCAGGGTCGGTGTGGTCGGTGAAGAACTGCCAGGGCGTGCCCGCGCCCCACTCCTCACCCATGAAGAGCATCGGCGTGTACGGAGCGCACAGCACGAGGGCCGCGGCACACGCCTGAAGGGCGGGCGAGAGCTGCTCCGAGAGGCGGTCGCCGAGCGCGCGGTTCCCGATCTGGTCGTGCGTCTGGGAGTAACCGAGCAGGCGGTGCGCGGGGACGGTGTGCGTGTCCAGCGGCGCGCCGTGCGTGCGCCCCCGGAAGCTGGAGTACGTGCCGGCGTGGAAGAAGCCGCTGCTCAGAGTGGTGGCCAGGGCCGCCATCGGGGCCTGCGCGAAGTCCGCGTAGTAGCCCTGCGACTCACCGGTCAGTGCGGTGTGCAGGGCGTGGTGGAAGTCGTCGTTCCACTGGGCGTGCAGACCGTTCCCCCCGTAGGGGCGGGGCGCGATGGTGCGCGGATCGTTGAGGTCGGACTCGGCGATCAGGAACAGCGGCCGGCGCAGCTGCGCGCCGAGCGCGTCGACCGCCTCCGAGAGCTCGGCGAGGAAGTGCCGGGCCCGGCCGTCGTGCAGCGCGTGCACGGCGTCCAGGCGCAGCCCGTCGATCCGGTAGTCGCGCAGCCAGGACAGGGCACTGCCGAGGAAGTAGGCGCGTACCTCGTCGGACCCGGGGGCGTCGAGGTTGACGGCGGCGCCCCAGGGGGTGTGGTGGGTGTCGGTGAAGTACGGCCCGAAGGCGGGCAGGTGGTTGCCGTCGGGGCCGAGGTGGTTGTGCACGACGTCCAGTACGACGCCGAGCCCGAGGCCGTGCGCGGCGTCCACGAAGCGCTTCAGCCCGTCCGGGCCGCCGTACGGTTCGTGCACCGCCCAGGGGGCTATGCCCTCGTATCCCCAGCCGTGGGTGCCCGGGAAGGGGCAGACCGGCATCACTTCGATGTGCGTGATGCCGAGGTCCTTCAGGTGCGGCAGCCGTTCGATGGCGGTGTCGAACGTGCCGCCGGGCGTGAACGTGCCGATGTGCAGCTCGTAGAGGACGGCGCCGGGCAGTCCGCGGCCCGGCCAGTCGTGCTGCCAGGCGTACCGGGCGTGGTCCACGACCGCCGCCGGGCCGCCGGGCCCGTACGGCAGCCGGGCGGCGCGCGGGTCGGGCAGCGGCTCGCCGCCGTCCAGCCGGAAGGCGTACCGGTCCCCGTGGCGGGCCGGGGCCTCCGCCCGCCACCAGCCCGTACGGGAGGGGCAGCGCGTCAGGGGGACGGTCACGGGGGCCGCGTCCCGGCCCCCGTCGCCGTCCCACCGTTCGAGCGCGACCCGCTCGGCTTCCGGAGCCCACACCTCGAAGAGCACGACGGCCTCTCCCTCCTCGCCACGGCACGGCGACGCGCCCCCGCGGACACCGATGCGCCTGCGCGCGTCTACCTGTCGAAGAAAGCACGCTCCTGGGTGACGGGGTACCCCGCCTTGGCGAATGCCGCCGCCATTGGGGTGTTGTGCTGGTCCGTATCGGCGACGATCCGGTCCACGCCGAGCGAGGCCAGCCGGCGTGTGCAGTCGACCAGCAGGTCGTAGGCGTAGCCGTGGCCACGTTGGCCGGGAACCACCCCGATGAAGGCCACGATCGGGGCGGCGTGGTTACGGGCCGGGACGTGCAGCCCCACCAGGGCGCCCGCGGGCGTGTACGCCACCCGCCACCACTCGCGCGGCGACGGGCACCAGTGGAAGAACTCCAGCTCCTCGCGGGCGGCCTGCTCGATGCCGCCCTCGGTGACGGCCCGCCGGGCGTGTGCGTCCAGCGAGCCCCGCTCGATCTGCCGCAGCACGTCCAGGATCACCTCGTCGTCCGGCTCGGGCCGGAAGACCAGCCGCCCGGGATCCGCGGGCACGCCGCACTCCGGGGTCCAGTCGTACCGGAAGCGCTCGACCACGGGGCGCAGCCCGGCGGCCCGTACGACGGCGATCCGGGCCTCCGCCGCGGCCCGTACGTCGGGCCGGTCCCGCCAGTCGGGCGGCAGCATCAGCACGTACTCGGCGGACAGCGGCGCGGTACGCAGCAGCTCCGTCGCGGCGGCCGCCTCGCCGGGCGCGAAGTCCAGCCGGTCCAGCGAGAGCGGGCGGGAGTCGTCCGGGCCCGCCCACCACGCGGCGCGTGCCACGACGACGCCGTCGCGCAGCGCGACCCAGGTCCAGTCGGGGCGGTACTCGCCGCCGGCCGTGCGTGTGACGTAGGGGCGGCCGAAGAGTTCGTGGCCCAGGAGCGGGGCCGTCGGGTCGTTCAGGGTGTGGAAGAGATGCGCGTCGTCTTCGGTGAGCGCGCGGATGACCGGATCGGTCATGGGGTGGGGTCCTCTCGGGAGGCGCGCTCCCGACGGCCCGTCAGCGTATGGAGCGGGCGGCGCGGGAGTGCGCGAACAGGTCATGGGCCGTGCCGTACATGCCGTTCCGCCTCCTTCCGCTCATGCGTTCCAGGCTGTGGCGGGACCATATCCTGGGCCACGTGCGGGGCGCCAGGGAATTTCCGCCGGAACTGATCGGGCCCCGGTACCGTCCTCCGAGATGGAGGCCGGGTGACGGCCGGGCCTCGTCTGGACAGGAACGCGGGCCCGCCGGAGAATCATGGACATGTCATCGCTCGAATTCCCGGCTCGGCCGGCCCGGTTGTCGGATGCAGAGCGGGACCGCGCGCTGGAGCTGCTGCGCGAGGGCGCGGCCGACGGGCGGCTGTCCCAGGACACCTTCCTGCGCCGCCTGGAGCTGGTGCTCTCCGCCCGCCAGCGCAGCGAACTGGAGCGGGCGACCGGCGACTTGGCGACCCGCGGCCGCTTCCAGGCCGCCGTGCTGCGCGCGGTCGGCAAGGCGTCCTCCTTCCACCTCACGGTCCGCAGGGCGTGGCGCACGGAGCGGCTCCCCAAGCTCCTGCTGCCCGACCCCGGACCGTTCCCCCTCCTGATCGGCCGCGCCCCGGGGGCCGGGCTGCGCCTCCACCACGACACGGTCTCCCGTTCCCACGCCCAGCTCCGCACCTCGGGGGAGACCTGGCTGCTGCGCGACCTCGGCTCCATGAACGGCACGTACGTCAACGGCCGCCGGGTCGTCGGCGAGGTCGCCGTGGCCCCCGGCGACCACGTCAGCTTCGGCAGCGTCGCCTACGTGCTCACGGGGCGCTGAGCACGAGGAGCGCGACCGGCAGCCGGTCCAGGAGCGCGGACAGCGGCACGGACGGGCCCTCGAAGTCGCAGCCCGTGAGCAGGTCGTGCCAGACCCCGGACGGCGCGTCCGGCAGCCGCAGGGCGGCCGAATGCCAGCCCCCGGACTCCGCGAGGCGCAGCGAGAGCCGCGTGGCCACGGTCACGGCACGGTCCGCGCGGGCGAACGCCACGCAGTGCCGGTACGGGTCGCCGTCGGCGTGCAGCGGCCGGTAGGTGCCCTCCGGGCCGAACCAGTCCGGGTGCGCCCGGCGCAGCCGCAGCGCGGCCGCGGTCAGCCGCAGCTTCTCGGCGGAGAGGTCCGGGAAGCCCTGCGGGTCGCCGCCCGGCGCGCCGCCGTCCGTACCGCCGTCCACGTCGGCCAGGAACTCCGGGGAGTAGCGCGCGGGCGCACGGTTGTCGGGGTCGACGAGCGCGGTGAACTCCCGCTCGGTGCCCTGGTAGAGGTCCGGTACGCCCGGCATGGTGAGGTGCAGCAGCGCCGCGCCGAGCACGTTGGCGCGGACGAAGGGGGACAGCTCGTCGGCGAACGCGGCCAGTTCGGCGGCGGCGGTGGGGCTGCACGGGCCCGCCTCCAGGAAGTCCGTGACGGACTCCTCGTAGGTGGCGTCCTGCTCGGTCCATGTGGTGTGCAGCGCGGCCTCTCGCACGGCCTTCAGGACCGCCGGCTCCAGCCTCTCGAAGGAGACGCCGTCGTGCCCGTACGAGGCGGTGCCGTCCTGCCGGTACGAGGCGGCGCCGTCCTGCAGGCAAGCGGCGGCGACGGCGCTCGCACTCGGAGCGGTCACCGCGTCCGTCCCCGGACCCGGGCGCGCCATCCCGAAGGCGGCCTGCCAGGCGGTCCACGCCATCTGCGGGTCGGGCTCCGGGCTGTCCAGGGTGAGGGCGGCACGGGTGTTCAGGCGGGTCAGCACCTCGCGCCAGCCTTCGGGGCACTCGCTCAGCGCGGCGATCCGGGCCCGGACATCGGCGCTGCGCTTCGTGTCGTGGGTGGACAGGACGGTCCCGGACGTCGGCCAGTTCTCCTGGAGATGGCCGCAGAAGGCGTGGAAGGCGTCCACGGTGACCGCCGGGCACCCCGGGTCGCCGCCGACCTCGCAGGCCGACAGCAGCGGCGTGTAGCGGTAGAACGCGCGGTCCTCGACCGACTTGGCGTGCAGGGCCGAGGCGGTCTGCGCGAAGCGGGCGGCGAAGTCGGCGTGGTCCGCGCCGTCGTCGTCCTCGGCGCCGTCGGCCAGGCGGCCCAGGGCCAGGTCGCGCACCAGCTCCACGGAGCGGGCCTCCTCGCGCACCTCGAAGGCGCCGACCGCCCCCTCGGCGGCGGCCTCCAGCATCGCCGCGTCCCGTTCGGCGCACCACGGGTCCTGTGCGTAGGGGCGGTACACGGGCAGCCGGACGAGCAGTTCGTGCAGGGCGCGGCGCAGGGCCCAGGGGGCGTGGTCGCCGTGGTGCGGGGTGCGCTCACTGATGCGCGTCGCCGTCCGCACCAGACGGTCGATCTCGGCCGCCAGTTCGTGGGTGACGACTTCGCAGGCGGCCTGCCGTACCGTTTCCTCCCAGTCGCCGCCACGGTCCGCCAGCGGCGCCACCGTGTCCCGGTAGACCCCGAACAGCAGGTCGGCGCCCTCCGGGCACACGAAGAGCCCGTCGATGTGGCGCAGCGCGTCGTATCCCGTGGTGCCCGCGCACGCCCAGCTCCGCGGCAGCCGTTCGTCGCCGGTCAGGATCTTCTCCACGACCGTCCAGCGCCCGCCCGTGGCCCGTGCCAGCCGCGCCAGGTAGCCCGCGGGGTCCGCGAGTCCGTCCGGGTGGTCGATGCGCAGCCCGTCGATCACGCCGTCCTCGACGAGCCGCAGCACCGTCGCGTGCGTCGCCCGGAAGACCTCGGGGTCCTCGACGCGGACCGCGATCAGCTCGGAGATGGTGAAGAAACGCCGGTAGTTCAGCTCCGTGCGGGCCAGCCGCCACCAGGAGAGCCGGTACCACTGCGCATCGAGGAGCCGCGGGAGCGGCAGCCGCTCCGTACCGGGGCGGATGGGGAACGCGTGTTCGTGATAGCGCAGCACGTCCCCTTCGATGCGCATCATGGGCAGCTCATCGGCCAGCCGGCCGCCCAGTACGGGCATGAGCAGCCGCCCGCCGTGTCCGCCGTCCCAGTCGATGTCGAACCAGCGGGCGTACGGCGAGGCGGGGCCGTCCCGCAGAACGGACCACAGCGGCCCGTTCAAGGAGGCGGGGGCCGGCCGGGCCATGTGGTTGGGCACCAGGTCCACCACGAGCCGCAGACCGTGTGCGGCGGCGGTTCGTGCCAGCGCGCGCAGCCCTTCCTCGCCGCCCAGTTCGGCGCGCACCACGGAGTGGTCCACCACGTCGTACCCGTGGGTGGACCCGGGGACGGCGCCGAGCACGGGCGACAGGTGCAGATGCGAGACACCCAGGTCGGCCAGGTACGGCACGGCCTTCTCGGCGGCCGCGAACGGGAAGCCGGGCTGGAGCTGCAACCGGTAGGTGGCGGTGGGCGGCGCGCTGGATTCGGGCGTCATGGGGACACACGTACCCGCGCGGTGCCTTGTTGCTTCATCCGATCGGGCGGGGTGTGCCCCGTTTTTCCTTCGTACGTCCTGCCCATACGGGCACCGGCCCCGCTCCCGATAGCGTCGTGCGATGACCGCTGCCCTGGCCACCTACCGCACCGTGCTCGCCACCAGTGGCCCGGTGCTGCCCGCCGTCTCCTTCCTCGGCCGGCTGCCCACCGCCATGTGCCAGCTCGGCAGCGTCCTGCTGGTCGCCGAGACCAGCGGCAGTCTGGCGACCGCGGGCGTGGCCGGCGGCGCGCTGGCCGCCGGGCAGACGGTGGCCGGGCCGCTCATCGGCCGGCTCGCCGACCGGCACGGCCAGCGCCCGGTGGTCCTGGCGGCCTGCTGGGCCAACGCCCTCGCCGTCGCCGCCCTCGTGCTCGCCGCGTTGTCCCACCTGGCCATGCTTCCGCTGGCCTTCCTGGGGCTGCTCGCCGGACTGACCGTCCCCCAGGTGGGGCCGCTCGCCCGGACCCGGATGGTCGCGCTCGTACGGCGGAGCGGCGCCGACGAGCGCACGGTGAACGCCGCGCTTTCCTGGGAGGGCACGCTGGACGAAGTGTCCTTCGTGCTGGGCCCCGCCCTCGTGGGCGTCGCCGCGTCGGCCGCCCACCCCGCCGCCGCGCTGGGGCTGGCGGCGCTGCTCCTGGCCGGCTGCGGCTCGGCGTTCGCGCTGCACCCGACGGCGCGGCTGACGGCCCCCGGGGCCCGGGCGGTGGACGCGCCCACGGCGTACGGCCGTACCGCGCACCCCGGCCGGCCGCTCTCCCGGCGGCAGCGACACGCCGAGGCCCGAGAACGCCGCAGGGCGGCCCGGCGGGACCGGCCCGGCATCCCGCGGGCCGCGCACGTCCTGCGCGTCTCCATGGCCCTGCAGGGCGCCATGTTCGGCGCCTCGCAGGCCGGCATCACCGCGCTCACCGAGCGGCTCGGCGCTCCCGGCCACGCGGGCCTGGTCTACGCCGCCATGGGCGTCATGAGCGCCGTGGCCGGCCTGTCGCTGGTCCTCGTCCCGGCCCGCGTCGGCCTGCCGGCCCGCTGGCGGGCCGCCGCCGTGGGCCTGACCGTGCTCTCCGTACCGCTGCTCTTCGTCGGCTCCCTCGGAGCGCTGTACGCGGTGGTCGTGGTGCTCGGGGTGGCCTTCGCGCCGCACCTCATCACGATCTTCGCGCTCACCGAACGGCTGGTCCCCGCCCGCCGGATGGCCGAGTCGATGGCCTTCCTGACCAGCTCGGTCGTCGGCGGACAGGCCCTCGCACTGGCCCTGTCCGGGCGGCTGGCGGAGTCCTACGGCCCGGCCGCCGCCTTCGCCGTGGCGGTCGCCGCCGCCGTCCTCGTGCTGTGCCTCGCGCTGACCGTCCGCTTCCGCACCCGGCCCGCCGCGCCCCCGTACGGAGGCGCCGGGCGGGGCACCGGAGCGGACGCGGCCCCCGTCAGGCGGGCCGCTGGAGCACCATCAGACTCCGTCCCACCAGCGTGAGCGTGTCCCCGGCGCGCACCTTCGGGCCGCCCTCGGCGACCGCCTTCGGGGTCGCGGTGTCGACCACGGCCTGCCACTGCCGCCCGTGGTCGATCGGCACGGTGAACTCCTTCTCCTCGCCGTGCGCGTTGAAGAGCAGCAGGAAGGAGTCGTCGGAGATCCGTTCCCCGCGCTTGCCCGGCTCGGAGATCGCGCTGCCGTTGAGGAAGACCATCAGCGACTTGGCGTGCGCCGCCTGCCAGTCGCGCTGCTTCATCTCCTCGCCCTCGGCCGTGAACCACGCGATGTCCGACAGCTCGTCGTGCGTGCCCTCCATGGGCCGCCCGTGGAAGAAGCGGCGGCGCCGGAACACCGGGTGGTCGCGCCGCAGCCACACCATCTGGCGCACGAACTCCAGCAGTTCCAGGGGCTCCTTGCCCCCGCCGTCCTCGCCCGCCTCGGGCCAGTGCACCCACGCCAGCTCGTTGTCCTGGCAGTAGGCGTTGTTGTTGCCCTGCTGGGTGCGGCCGAACTCGTCCCCGTGACTGAGCATCGGCACGCCCTGCGAGAACATCAGGGTGGCGATGAAGTTGCGGATCTGCCGGGCCCGCAGTTCGAGCACCTCGGGGTCGTCCGTCTCGCCCTCGGCGCCGCAGTTCCAGGACCGGTTGAAGCTCTCGCCGTCCCGGTTGTCCTCGCCGTTGGCCTCGTTGTGCTTGTCGTTGTACGACACGAGGTCGTGCAGGGTGAAGCCGTCGTGGCAGGTCACGAAGTTGACGGAGGCCAGCGGCCGGCGCCCGTCGCCCTGATACAGGTCGGAGGAGCCCGTCAGGCGGGACCCGAACTCCGCGAGCGCGCGGGGCTCGCCGCGCCAGAGGTCGCGCACGGTGTCGCGGTACTTGCCGTTCCACTCCGTCCACAGCGGCGGGAAGTTGCCCACCTGATAGCCGCCCTCGCCGACGTCCCAGGGCTCCGCGATCAGCTTCACCTGGCTGACCACCGGGTCCTGCTGCACCAGGTCGAAGAAGGACGACAGCCGGTCGACCTCGTGGAACTGCCGGGCCAGCGTCGCCGCGAGATCGAAGCGGAAGCCGTCCACCCGCATCTCGGTCACCCAGTAGCGCAGCGAGTCCATGATCAGCTGGAGTACGTGCGGGCTGCGCATCAAGAGGCTGTTGCCGGTGCCCGTGGTGTCCATGTAGTACCGCGGGTCGTCCGTGAGGCGGTAGTACGACGGGTTGTCCAGCCCCCTGAAGGACAGTGTCGGCCCCATGTGGTTGCCCTCGGCGGTGTGGTTGTAGACCACGTCGAGGATGACCTCGATGCCCGCCTGGTGCAGCGCGCGCACCGCCGACTTGAACTCCAGCACCTGCTGGCCGCGGTCGCCCCACGAGGCGTACGCGTTGTGCGGCGCGAAGAAGCCGATGGTGTTGTAACCCCAGTAGTTCGCCAGCCCCTCGTCCACCAGGCGGTGGTCATTGACGAACTGGTGTACGGGCATCAGCTCCAGGGCCGTGACGCCCAGCTCGCGCAGGTGATCGATGATCACGGGATGCGCCAGCGCCGCGTACGTACCGCGCAGCTCCTGGGGGAGCTCGGGGTGCAGCATCGTGAGGCCCTTGACGTGCGCCTCGTACATCACGGTCTCGTGGTAGTCCGTACGCGGCGGGCGGTCGTCACCCCAGTCGAAGTACGGATTGACGACGACCGACGCCATCGTGTGCGGCGCCGAGTCCAGGTCGTTCCGGCTGTCCGGCTTCCCGAAGTGGTAGCCGTAGACCGCCTCGTCCCAGTCGATGCTGCCGCTGACCGCCCTGGCGTAGGGGTCCAGCAGCAGTTTCGCGGAATTGCAGCGGAGACCCTGTGCCGGCTCGTACGGGCCGTGCGCCCGGAAGCCGTACCGCTGCCCCGGCATGATGCCGGGCAGATAAGCGTGACGGACGAAGGCATCGGACTCGCGGAGCTCGACGGCCGTCTCCGAACCGTCGTCGTGCAGCAGACACAGCTCGATACGTTGTGCCGCCTCGGAGAACACCGCGAAATTGGTGCCCGCACCGTCGTACGTGGCACCTAGCGGATACGCCTGTCCCGGCCAGACCTGCATGCGTCGACTCTTCCACTTCCTAGAGGGGCGCCGCGACGGACTGACGACCGCGGACCGAACCGGAATTCTTCCCCGATGAGCGCCAAACAGTGGGACGTTCGCGAGATCTTCGCCGAAAGTCAGGCAACCTGCCGCGAATGAGGGTCCTCCGACCGGGGGAACGATCAGGTGTCCGACCGTAATCACGATGTATAGCGACATAATGCGCTGGAAGGTGCTTCCTGGGCGTGTCGCGACTCCTGAGCAATCATTTTCGGCCTCGTTCCCGGCGGTCTCCGGAACCCCTCCGTACCCCCGACGAGGTGCGTGACGAGGGGAGAGTCCGCCGGGACTCCCGTGCGGCTCCCCGCCGCACGACTATGACTCCGCTCACGCCCGCTTCCCTTTCCGGACACAACGGGCACGGCGAATAAGGGGAGTTGGTGGAAGAGTCGGCGCATCCGGCTGCACCCTCTCCCGGACCCGCAGTAGGGTGCCTTGATCGTTGGCACGGAGGTTCGGAAGGCGGTGTACAGGTGAGCTCGGGCGGGTTGGAGTTGCCTCCTGGTGACGATGGTCATGAGGGCGGCTCCATCGACGCACCGCCCGGCGCGGTGTCCCTCGCACGCCCCCTGGAGATCGGGGCGGAGCTGGAATGGGACGCCGAGGCCTGGAGCGAGGTACGCACCCGCGCCAGACGCGCCGGGCGTGCCTACATCTGGCTGAATCTGGTCGAACAGCGGCTCCGTGCCGTGGTCGCGGCGGTGCTGCGCCCCATCTACGAGCCGGTGCACGGCGACGAATGGGTGGTCGCGGCGGCCGGGCCCGCCGGCCAGGAGTGGGTGCAGCGCGCCGTCGCCGTACGCGAGGTCAGCCGCCGCAAGGGCTACCTCCTCGACCCGGCCGACGACAACATCATCAGCTTCCTCACCCTTCCGCAGCTGCGCGAGCTGATGGTCCAGCACTGGCCCTGCTTCGAGCCGTACTTCGACGACCGGCGCGACGTCGAGCTGGGGCTGGACGAGCTGGAGGTGGCCCGCAACATCGTCTCCCGCAACCGCGCGCTCTCCGAGACGGTGCTCGCCCAGGCCGAACGCGCCTCCGCGCGCCTCCTGGAGATACTGGGCTCCGGCATCGGCACCCGTACGGCCGGGCGGCTGCCCATCGACGCGGTCGAGGACCTCGTGGGCGACCGCTACGCCGACGTCGTGGGCGTCCACTCCGACCGGGTACGCCTCCAGCGCCAGCTGCCCGCCGAGGACCTTTTCGGCGGGGCGCGCCGCCTCGACGCCGTCGGCATCGGCCTGAACCTGCTCGTCCAGAACTACTCCGGCCGCCGGCTGGTCCGGCTCGCCGAGTCCGGCTGCCGCGTACGGCTGCTCTTCCTCAACCCGGCCAGCAGCGCGGTCCGCCGCCGCGAGCGGGAGCTGGGCCTGAAGAAGGGCGAGATGAGCCGGTCGATCGAGATGAACATCATGCACATGCGGCGGGTACGGGCCCGGCTGCGCGACCCCGGCGCGTTCGAGATCCAGGTCTTCGACGAGACCCCGCGCTTCACGGCGTACCTCGTCGACGGCGACGGGCCGGGCGGCATCGCCGTCGTGCAGTCCTACCTCCGCAAGAGCCGCGGCATGGAGGTGCCGGTCCTGGTGCTGCGCGGCGGCGGCCGGGAGGTCGTGCGCCACGAGGACGGCCGGGAGAGCGACCACGGGCTCTTCGAGGTGTACCGCGAGGAGTTCGAGAGCGTATGGGCGGACGCGCGGCCGGTGTCCTGACCCGGGGCGGGGCGGGGCCCCTCCGGGGGCCGGGCTCCCGCTCAGGGCGTGCCCGTGATGCCGCCGTCCACCCGCAGCTCGATGCCGTTGACGTAGTCGGCCAGGGGGCTCGCGAGGTACAGCACCGCGCCCGCGATGTCCTCGGCGCGCCCCAGCCGCCCCACGGGATTGGGCGCGTACCTGGCCGCCGCGTCCGCTGCGGTCTCGTCGCGCTCCTCGAACATCCGGCGCATCGAGGGCGTTTCGATGACGCCGGGGCTGACGCAGTTCGCCGTGACCCCCGTGCCGGCCAGGTGCCCGGCCAGGCTGGTCGTCATGTTCACCACGGCGGCCTTGGCGGCGGAGTACTCGACCATGTTGGGCAGCGGGGTCCGCACCGCCCGGGTGCCGATGTTGATCACTCGGCCCCAGCCGTGCGCGCGCAGCGAGGGCAGCAGCGTCTGGGTGAGCCGGGCAGCGGAGAACACGTTCCCCTCGAACGCCGTCCGCCAGTCTTCGGGCCGTACGGAGTCCCAGTCGTGCTCCACGAACGGCCCGGCGTTGTTGACCAGGACGTGCGCCCCGAAGTCGCGCGCCGCGGTGGCCACCCGCTCCACGCCGCCCGGCTCACCGAGGTCGCCGAGCACCACGTCGGCGCGGACGCCGTGGTCCGTCACCCGGCGCGCGACCTCGGCGGCGGCGTCGGCGTTCCGCCCGTGCACCAGCACGTCGCAGCCCTCCGCCGCCAGCATCCCGGCGACCGCCGCCCCGATGCCGCCGCTGCTCCCCGTCACCACCGCGCGCCGTCCGGCCAGTTGAAGATCCATGCCGGAGACCCTACGGGCCGGGGGCGGGGAGCGCCGGGCGGTTGTGGGATGCGGTGACGGCGGCGGGAGGCGCGTGCCGGCGAGGCGGGGCGGGACCCGGCGAGGGGATCCGGCGGCGTTGTCAGTGGTGCGTGGGAGAGTGAGGGAACACGGGATCGCAGCCGTACGACACGGGCGGACGATCGCGTGCGACACGGGGGACGCACCACCGAAGGAGGCCGCATGAGCTGGCACAAGGAACCACTGGTCGGCTTCGACCTGGAGACCACGGGCACCGACGTCGAGACCGACCGGGTCGTCACCGCCGCCGTCATCCGGCTCGACGGGGCGGGAGCGGCGGCACCGGCACTGAGCTGGGTCCTCGACCCGGGCGTGCCGATACCGTCCGAGGCCTCGGCCATCCACGGCTTCTCCACCGACTACGTGCGGCACCACGGCCGTCCGGCCGCCGCGGGCCTGGCGGAGATCACCGATGCGCTCGCCGCCGCACTGGGCGCGGGCCTCCCGCTCGTGGTGATGAACGCCCGGTACGACCTCTCGCTGCTGGACCGCGAGTGCCGGCGGCACGGCGTGGAGCCGCTGTCCGACCGGCTCGGCACGGACCCGGCGCCGGTCGTCGACCCGCTCGTCCTCGACAAGCACCTCGACACCTACCGGAAGGGGAAGCGCACCCTCCAGGCGCTGTGTGCGCATTATGGCGTGGCGCTGGAAGCGGCGCACGAAGCGGGGGCGGACGCCGTGGCCGCGGTCGGCGTGGCGCGCCGAATAGGCGCCAAGCACCCGGAGGTCGCCGGGCTCACACTGCCCGCGCTGCATGCCCTCCAGCGCAAGGCGGCGGCGGACCAGGCCGCCTCCTTCCAGCGCTACTTGCGCCGTACGAGCAACCCCGCGGCCCACGTGGAGCCGGCCTGGCCGCTGATACCGCGGGGGTGAGGCGCGGCGCGCGTGGGGGCGGGCGTCAGTGGCGGTGGCTCAGCACGTTGACCACCTTGCCGTTGGGGTCGCGGACGAAGAAGCGCCGTACGCCCCACTCCTCGTCCTGCAACGGGTGGACGATCTCCGCGCCCCGCTCCCGCATCGCCGCGTAGGCCGCGTCCACGTCCTCCACCTCCACGCTCATGTCGGGGACGACCGGCGCCGTCCGGTCGGCCGTCATGAAGCTGACCTGTGCGGCCGGCTGGGAAGGGGAGGCGAGCGTCGTGATCCACCCCAGGTTCATGACCTCCTCGAAGCCCAGCAGCCCGTAGAAATCCCGGCTCTCCTCCATCGCCTCGGAGGGGACATTGGGCACGACTCGGCGAACGGCCATCGATGACTCCAGAGGAGAGGACGAGAGGACGGGAGGAACGAGAGGACGAGCGGGGGTGAGGCGGAGGTGGTGGAGGGGAGGGCGGGCGAGGGGGAGGGGAAAGGAGAGATGCGTTACGGGTGGGGTGAGGGCTCGGTCGGGACCAGGGTCAGGTAGGCGATGCCGAGGAGGTCACGGTAGCCGCTGAGCCAGGATTCACGGTGCGTGTCGGCGCGTTCGCGGGTCTCGGGGGCCAGCGGGTGGTCGGGATGAGTGGCCAGCCATTCCTCCACGTCGCTGCGGTAGCCCGACTCGAACGTCTCCCACTCGTCGCTGTTCGCCGTCTCCACCCAGGCCGGGCGGAAACCGGCGTCGACGGCGAGGTCGACCAGTTCCGCCAGGCTCACGTGCTCCTCGGCGGTGGCGCCCGGCCACATCCGCGCCAGTTCCGCCGTGGCCGGCGGGCGCTGCCAGAAGCCTTCGCCGTACAGGACCCGACCGCCGGGAGCGACGAGGCGGCGCAGTTCGCGCAGTACGGTGCGGAAGTTGTGCGGTGACTCGGGGCCGCTCACGGCGTGGCCGGCGCCGAGGCACAGGACGAGGTCGGCGGGGCCCCTGGCCGTACCGTGCCCGGACTCCTCGGCGAACTCCACGCGGTCGGCGAGTCCGCGGGCCGCGGCGTTGGCCCGGCCCCTGGCGAGGTCGTCAGCGGCGAGGTCGATGCCGAGTCCGGTGGCGCCG
Organism: Streptomyces sp. NPDC047117; assembly: GCF_040643545.1. Lineage (NCBI taxonomy): Bacteria > Bacillati > Actinomycetota > Actinomycetes > Kitasatosporales > Streptomycetaceae > Streptomyces > Streptomyces sp. NPDC047117. The sequence goes on from NZ_JBEYUN010000021.1 coordinate 56,031, forward strand.
GGCGTGGCGTCGAGCACCCGCAGCATGAACTCGCCCCAGCCGCAGCCGATGTCCAGCACGGTGGCCGGCCGGGCGGCGGCGAGCCGCTGGACCATCCGCCCGGCGCGTTCCTCGGACAGTGGCCCGTGGAAGTCGAGCCGGGTGAGCCGCGGCGGCCCGTCGTCGGCCCCGGACGTCGGCTGTGCCGCGTTCGCGGGTGCCGGCTGTGCCGCGTTCGCGGGCGGTGTGGGACGCACGGGAGGCGTGGTGTCGGGCATGGGGCGGGACGTTAGTCCGTGGGAGGGCGCGGGCGGTACCGAATAAATCCCGGTACGGCGCCGCTCCGCCCGGGCAGCGGTACGGCGCCGCTCCGCCCGGGCCGCGGCACCGCGCCGCTCCGCCCGGTTCGCGGCACCGGGTCGCCCCGCCCGGGCCGCGGTACCGCCCCGCTCCACCGGGGCCGGGATACCGCCTCGCTCCGGCGGGGTGTCAGAAGGGGTACCAGCGCACCGAGGCGTCGCCCTCGCGGAGGGAGGCGATGCGGCTGCGGAACTCCTTCAGGGCCGCGGGGTTGCCCGGGGCGTGCTGGGAGACCCAGGCGCAGCTCGCCGTCTCGCGGGAGCCGCGCAGTACGGCACAGCCCTCCCAGTCCCGTACGTCCCAGCCGTAGGCCCGTACGAAGGTGTCGTACGCCTCGGCACCCAGGCCGTACCGGTCGCGGCTGAGGGCCATGACCACGAGGTCGTGCTCGCGCAGGTCGCGGGAGAAGGTCTCCAGGTCGACCAGGACCGGGCCGTCGGGGCCGACATGGACGTTCCGCGGCAGCGCGTCCCCGTGGATGGGGCCGCGCGGCAGGTGCGGCTCCAGGGCCGTCGCCGCGGCGGCGAACGCGTCCCGGCGGCCGCGCAGGTACTCCGCGTCCTCCCGCGACACCGCGTCCCCCGCCAGCCGCAGCCAGCGCTCCACGCCGCCCAGCAGCTCCCGCCGGGGCAGCTCGAACGGCGGCTCGGGCAGGGCGTGCACCCGCCGCAGCAGCTCGGCGAGGTCGGCGGGTCCGGCGGGACGTATCGCCTCGGGCAGCCGCTCCCAGAAGGTGACGGGATGGCCTTCCACCAGCCTCGCCTCGGGCTCGGCGGCACGCACCGCCGGCACGTCCGACTCCGCCAGCCAGCGGGCCACCCGCAGCTCGCGCTCGGCGCGGGCGAGCAGTTCGGCGCTGCGGCCCACCCGGATCACGGGGCCGGTGTCGCCGAGAGCGAAGACGGCGTTCTCGCCGAGGGCGAGCAGCTTGGCGTCCGCCGCGGCGTCCGGTCGTCCGGCCGCGGCCAGCACGTCCCGTGCGCGCGCCTCCGTGAAGGGCGTGCCCGGTACGGAACCGGCTCCGCCGCTCGCCTCGGTCATGCTGCTGCCTCCTGCGCTCCGTGAGCACCCCGGTGCTCCGACCGCTCCGGTGTCTCGATCACCCCCAGTCTCTCAGGCGGGTCCGACAACCCACCCGCGACGGGCCACGCACCACCTGGGACGGCCTCCGACCCCGCCCGCTCCGGACGGCTCCGGTCCTCGCCCGCCCAGGACGACTCCGCCCCCCGGTTCCGACAACCCACCCCCGCCGGGCCACGCGCCCCCGCCCCAGGCGGCCTCGCCCCCCCCCGCTTCACACCGCTCCCCGCTCCTCGCCCGCCCCCGCGACGGGTTGACGGCGTCGCGGGGGGTTACGACTATGACGTCGGCTGTCCGCGTGTACGGGCGCGCGCGGCCGTTCCGTATCGGATGTACCGGACGTTTCGGACCGAGCCGCGCCAAGGAGCCCCCGCCGTGACCCTCGTGACCGCGCCACGGCGGTCCGCCCGCCGACCGGCCGGTGCGGGACCGCGCCGTGACCACGGCGTGTGGTTCCTCGTGCTGCCCGCGCTGATACCGATCCTCGTGCTGAGCGTCGGCCCGCTCCTGTACGGAGTGTCGCTGGCCTTCACGGACGCGCAGTCGGGGCGTACCGAACCCACCCGCTGGGTGGGGCTGCTGAACTTCAGCGACCTGCTGCAGGACACGCTGTTCTGGGAGTCCTTCCGGATCGGGCTGGTCTGGGCGGTGGGCGTCACCGTCCCGCAGTTCTTCCTCGCGCTGGGCCTCGCCCTGCTGCTCAACGAGAAGCTGCGGCTGCGCTGGCTGGCCCGGGCACTGGCCATCGTGCCGTGGGCGATGCCCGAGGTCGTGGTCGGCATCATGTGGCGGCTGGTGTACCACCCGGACGCGGGCGTGCTGAACGACACGCTGCGCACCTTCGGGTTCGGCAGCCACGACTGGCTGAGCGGCCTGGCGACCGCGCTGCCCGCCGTCATCGTCGTCGGCGTGTGGGCCGGTCTGCCGCAGACCACCGTGCCGCTGCTGGCCGGCCTGCAGAACGTGCCGCGTGAGCTGCACGAGGCGGCGGCCATGGACGGCGCGGGCGCCTGGCGGCGGTTCCGTACGGTCACCTGGCCCGCGCTGCGTCCGGTGGCGCTGGCCATCACCGCGCTGAACTTCATCTGGAACTTCAACTCGTTCGCGCTGGTCTTCGTGCTGACGGACGGCGGTCCCGGCGGACGCACCCGGCTGCCGATGCTGTTCGCGTACGAGGAGGCGTTCCGGTACGGGCAGTTCGGGTACGCGGCGGCGATGGGGCTCGCCATGGTCGCCGTCATCGCCGTCCTGCTGGCCGTCTACCTGGCGGGCCGGCTGCGGACCGAGGAGGACGGCCGATGACCGCCCGTCGCAGAGGACGGCCGATGAACGTCCGTCGCAGGCGTACCGCCGCGACCCGTACGGGGCAGTACCTCGCTCTGCTCGGCTATCTGATCTTCCTGCTGGTGCCCTTCCTGTGGCTGGTGTCGACGGCCTTCAAGCCGCCGCGCGAGCTGGGCAGCATCGACCCCAGCTGGATCCCGCACGACCCCACCCTCGGCAACTTCCGGGCCGCCTTCGCCGAGCAGCCGCTGCTGCGCTCCGCCGCCAACAGCCTGCTCGCGGCGGCCGGGGCCGCGGTGCTGTCCGTCGTGGTGGCCACGCCGATGGCGTACGTCCTCGCACGCTTCCGCACCCGCACGGCGCGGGCGGCGACCGGATGGGTGGTGGTCAGCCAGGCGTTCCCGCTGGTCCTGGTCATCATTCCGCTGTTCCTGCTGCTGAAGGCGGTGGGCCTGGTGGACTCGCTCGGCGGGCTCACCCTCGTGTACCTCGTGTGGTCGCTGCCGTTCGCGCTGTGGATGCTCACCGGCTACGTACGGGCCGTGCCGGCCGAACTGGAGGAGGCGGCGGCCGTGGACGGGGCGGGCCGGGTCCGCACCCTCGTGTCCGTGACCGCACCGCTCCTCGTGCCGGGGATCGTCGCCACCGGGCTGTTCGCCTTCATCACCGCGTGGAACGAGTTCTTCTTCGCGCTCGTGCTGCTCAAGTCGCCGGAGAAACAGACGATGCCGGTCGTGCTCACGCACTTCCTCGGCGCCGAGGGCGTCGCCGACCTCGGCCCGCTCGCGGCCGCCGCGCTCCTCGCCACCCTGCCCGGGCTGGTCCTCTTCGCGGTGATTCAGCGCCGCATCACGGGCGGCATGCTCGCCGGGGCGGTGAAGCACTGATGCCCGCGCCCACGACGGCCGCTGCCGTGCCCACGACGGTCGCCGTCGCGCCCGCCCGCGCCCCGATGCGCCGGCGTACCTTCCTGAGCGCCGCCGCCTCCGTGGGGGCCGCCTCCCTGGGGAGCGTCGGCGCGGGGGCCCTGCTCGCCGGGTGTTCCGGTGGGGGAGACGCGGCGGCGCGGCGGCCGCTGCGGTTCCAGTCGCTGGCCTGGCAGGCGGAGTCCGTGGCGGCCAACAAGGCGCTGGTCGAGGAGTGGAACCGGCGGCACCCGCGTACCCGCGTCGAGTACGTGCAGGGCGCCTGGCCCACCGTGCACGACCAGCTGCTGACCGCCTTCGAGGGCGGTGAGGCGCCCGACATCATCCACGACGCCGCCGACGACCTCGCGGACTTCGCGTACGGCGGCAACCTCGCCGACCTCACCGGCCTGCTGCCCGACCGGCTCGCCGCCGACATCCCGCGGCACAGCTGGCGGACCGGCACGTTCGACGGGCGGGTGTACGGCGTGCCGTTCCTCCAGGAGCCGCGTGTCCTGATCGCCAACCGGGAGCTGCTGCGCGCCGCTCCCGGGGTGCGCGTCCCCACGCCGGAGGAGCCCTGGAGCTGGGCGGAGTTCCGGGCGGCGGCCGAGAAGCTGAGCCGCACCGGGGGCCGGGCCGAAAGCCGTGCCGGGGGCCGCACCGGAGGACGGGACGGGGGCCGCACCAAGGACCGCCGCTACGGAGTGGCCTGGCCGCTGAAGGAACCGGTGTCGGCCACCCTCAACCTCGCGCTCTCCACCGGCGGCCGGCTCTTCCACCGCCGGGCCGACGGCCGGGCCGAGGTCCGGTTCGACGCCGCCGACCAGGTCGTCCCGCGGACCATTCACGACCAGGTGAACGTCGACGGCAGCGCGGCACGCACCACGCTGGGCATGGGCGGCTCGGACACGCTCCCCGGCTTCTTCGCGGGGCGGTACGCGATGGTGCCGCTCGGGTTCTCGTACCGGCAGCAGATCGTGCAGCAGGCCCCCGAGGGGTTCGACTGGACGGTGCTCCCGGCGCCGGCGGACGGCGCGCCGGCCCAGGGCGTGAGCCCGCAGACGCTCTCGATCGCCGCGGACTGTCCGCGGAAGGAAGCGGCGATGGCCTTCATCGCCTTCCTGCTGGAGCCCGCCAACATGGCGCGCCTGGCGCTCGGCGACTGGATGCTGCCCACGGGCAGGACCGCGCTCCGGGACCCGCGGCTGCGGGTGCGGAAGTACGGCTGGGCCACCGGTACGGCGCTGGCCGGCTCGCTCCACGCGGCGCCGGCCCAGTCCGTGCGCGGCTACCCGGAGTGGAAGGACAAGATCGCCACGCCGGGGCTCCAGGAGTACTACAGCGGAGCGATCGGCATGACGGAGCTGGAGAACCGGCTCGTCGAGGACGGCAACCTCGTGCTCGCCCGCTATCAGCGCTGAGCCTTGTCCACTCCCAGAAGGTAACTATTTCCTCATGTTGCCGCAATGTGACGGGAGTTGAGGCAACCAGAGTCAAGTCGAGTGCTCAATTTGACCGAGTGTGACGGTATTTGCAATTTTGCAAGCTTGTTGCCTATGTCACACCGGCGGGGGGGCCTTGAATTGGACGCGTCAATCAGTCAGGGTTTCGAGCCAGCCCGGCGGAGGAGATCTTCTCGTTTCACCGGGCGATCACGCAACGCTTTCCCCCCACACCACGAACGAGGAGAACCCTCGCCATGGCTCACAAGCGTTCCAGCAAGAAGCGGCTGATCACCGGCATAACCGCCGTAGTCGCCGCCACCGGCATCGCGGCCGTCACCGCGGTCACCGCCGACGCCTCCCCCGCAGAGGGGAAGATCTACGGAGCGAGTGCCAAGTCCGCCGTCAGCGGCAGCTACATCGTCATGCTCAAGGACCAGGCCCGTACGGCGGAGAGCAAGGACCTCGCCGCGGAGTACGGCGGCAAGGTCAAGCGCACCTACAGCTCGGCCATCGACGGCTTCTCCGCCACCGGGCTGAACGAGACCGAGGCCAAGCGGCTCGCCGCCGACCCGGCCGTCGACAAGGTCGTCCAGAACAAGAAGTTCTCCATCGACGGTACCCAGGACAACCCGCCTTCGTGGGGCCTGGACCGCATCGACCAGGAGGACACCGCGGGCGACAAGAAGTACAACTACCCCGACAGCGCGGGTGAGGGCGTCACCGCGTACGTCATCGACACCGGCGTCCGCACCACGCACAAGGACTTCGAGGGCCGCGCGTCCTCCGGGTTCGACGCGGTCGACAACGACGACGACGCCGACGACGGCAACGGTCACGGCACGCACGTCGCCGGCACCATCGCCGGTGCCGCGCACGGCGTCGCCAAGAAGGCCAAGATCGTGGCCGTCCGCGTGCTGGACGACCAGGGTTCCGGCACCACCGAGCAGGTCGTGGCGGGCATCGACTGGGTGACCAAGAACCACAAGGGCCCCTCGGTCGCCAACATGTCCCTCGGCGGCGGCGCGGACGAGGCGCTCGACACGGCCGTCCAGAAGGCCGTCGAGGCCGGCGTCACCTTCGGTGTCGCGGCCGGCAACGAGTCGACCGACGCCGGCCAGGGCTCGCCGTCCCGCGTCAAGGAGGCCATCACGGTGGCCGCCAGCGACAAGGACGACAAGCAGGCGGAGTACTCGAACTACGGCAGCGTCGTCGACATCTACGCCCCCGGCACCGACATCACGTCGGACTGGAACGAGGGTGACGACGCCACCAACACCATCTCGGGCACCTCGATGGCCACCCCGCACGTCGTGGGTGCCGCCGCGGTCTACCTGGCCGGCCACCAGGACGCCAAGCCCGCCGACGTCGCCAAGGCGCTGACCGACGGCGCCACCCCGGACAAGATCTCCAACCCGGGTGAGGGCACGCCGAACAAGCTGCTGAAGATCGTCGAGTAGGTTCTCCCCGACGACGCCCGGCCGGGAGACCGGCCGGGCACCGCCGCCGGCCGCCGCGCTCGCCCCCACGGGGCGCGGCGGCCGTCGGCGTCGAGCGCCGGAAGCGGAGTGCGTAGCATGGCGCCTGTGGCGCACACGGTGGGTATCAAGGATGTGGCACGCCAGGCCGGCGTCTCCATCGGCACGGTCTCCAATGTGATCAACCGTCCCGACATGGTCGCGCGGGAGACCAGGGAGCGGGTCCAGGCGGCGATCACGGCGCTCGGCTACGTCCGCAGCGAGTCGGCGCGCCAACTGCGCGCGGGCCGCAGCCGCATCATCGCGCTCCTCGTGCTCGACATGGCCAACCCCTTCTTCGTCGACGTCGCGGCGGGCGCGGAGCGCGCCGCGCGCAAGGCGGGGCTCGGCGTGATGCTGTGCAACAGCGCCCAGAGCCCGGCCGAGGAGTCCGACTACCTCTCCCTCTTCGCCGAGCAGCAGGTACGCGGCGTGATGATCACCCCGGCCGACCTGACCGGCGGCACGCTCGCGCGGTTCCGGCCGCGCGGCATCCCGCTCGTCTTCGTCGACCGCGTCCTCGGCAGCGCCGAGGGCTGCTCGGTCTCCGTGGACGACGTGGCAGGCGGCGCGCTGGCGGCCCGGCACCTCGTCGAGCAGGGCCACGAAGGGCTGGTCTACATCAGCGGGCCGATGTTCCTGACCCAGTGCCAGGACCGGCATACGGGGGCACTCCAGGCGCTGCGCGAGGCGGGCCTGCCCGAGTCGGCGCTGCGGCACATCGAGACCGAGCGGATGGACGTGGCGGCGGGCCGGGACGCGGCCGCCCGGCTGCTGGGCATGTCGCCCCGGCCGACCGCCGTGTTCTGCGCCAACGACCTGCTCGCCCTCGGGGCCTTCCAGGCGCTCTACAACGCCGGGGTGGCGGTCCCCGACGACATCGCCCTGGTGGGGTACGACGACATCGAGTTCGCCGCGGCCGCCGCCGTGCCGCTCACCTCCGTACGGCAGCCCGCCCGGCAGATGGGCCGGACGGCGGCCGAGATGTTGATCGAGGAGACCGGCGACCAGGCGGAGGCCCACGAGCACCGCCAGGTCGTGCTCGCGCCGGAACTGGTGGTCCGCGCGTCCACCCTCCCGGGCCGCGGCTGAGCGTCCGCGCCGCGGTCCGCCGTACCGAAGTGCCAAGCTTGGAGGGCGTGGCATCGCGGTGGCGGACCGAGGAGGCGGGATGAGCACCGAAGCGTGGATCGTCGTGGTGGTCGCGGGGGTGCTCGCCCTGGCGACGCTCGTCCTCGCCGTACGCCTCCTGGTGCGGCTCGTCCGCGCCCGCGGGCTGCTGCGCGAGGCCGGTATCCCCGTGCAGAACAAGGCGGTGTTCTGGGGCGCCGTCCTCTACCTCGTCTCCCCGGTCGACCTGCTGCCGGACCCCGTGTACCTCGACGACATCGGCATCCTGCTGCTGGCGCTCCGCTCGCTGCACTCGGCGGCCGCGTCCGCGGGGCTGCGCACCCGCCGCGACTGACGCCCGGCCCGCACCCGGCCGCGGCAGGCACGCGCGGCCGCCGCGGCCGGGCCGGTCAGCGGGCCGTGTCCGGCACCGGCACGCCGAAGTCGGGCGTGCCGTCGGCGCGCCAGCCCAGGGTCTGGACGCGGGTGTGCCGGTTGGGGTCGTTCAGCGGGTCGCCGGTGATGTCCTTGTACTGCCGCGCGTGGTACACGAGGACGTCGGTGCGGCCGTCCTCGGCGACCGTGAAGCTGTTGTGCCCGGGCCCGTACTGGCCGGTGGTGTTGTTGCTGGTGAAGACCGGTATCGGCGACTTGGTCCAGGAGGCCGGGTCGAGCAGGTCGGCGCGCGCGTCGGCGGTCAGCAGCCCCATGCAGTAGTTGCTGTCGGTGGCGCTGGCGGAGTACGTCAGGAAGACCCTTCCGTTGCGTACGAGGACCGAGGGCCCTTCGTTGACCTTGAAGCCGATGGTCTCCCAGTCCAGCGTGGGGGAGGAGAGCCGTACCGGCGGGCTGCCGAGCGTCCAGGGGTTGTGCAGCCGGGCGATGTAGAGGTTGGAGTTGTTCACGATGCCCGGCTCCTGCTGGGCCCAGATCAGGTGGCGGACGCCGCGGTGGGTGAAGGTGGAGGCGTCGAGGGAGAAGGTGTCCCAGGCGGTGGTGAGCCGCCCCTTCTCCGTCCAGGTCCCCTTGAAGGGGTCCGGGTGGCTGTTCTCCAGGACGTACATCCGGATCTTCCAGATGTCCTCGGTGGAGCCCGCGGCGAAGTAGATGTACCAGCGGCCGTCGATGTGGTGGATCTCCGGGGCCCAGATGTGGGCGCCCATCTCGCCGGTGGTGTGCTTGCGCCACAGCACCGCCTCGGCGGCGTCCGTCAGTCCGCGCAGGGTGCGGGAGCGGCGCAGGACGATGCGGTCGTACTCCGGGACGGTCGCGGTGAAGTAGTAGAAGCCGTCGGTGTGGCGGTGGATGTGCGGGTCGGCGTGCTGCCGCACGAGGGGGTTGGGGTACGGGGCGGCGGGGCGGTGCCGGCCGGCGGCCGCGGCGTGCGCCGTGCCCGGCAGCGCGGCGGCGGCGCCCACGGCCAGCGTGCCCAGCAGGACGCCTCTTCGGGTGGGTGCGTGCATGGTGGCTCTCCTCCGGGGTCGGCGGGGCGGCCGCCGGTCGGGCGGCCGCCCCGGGAACGTCAGCCGCGGCTCTTGATCCGCAGGAAGGTGACCGAGTCGGCCGGGAAGGTGTACGTGAAGTGGCGGCCGACGCCGCGCAGGGTGGAGGTGCGGGGTGAGATCGGCTGCGCCTCGGCGGTGTTCTCCGCGTCCGGGGCGCCCTGGAGTGTGGTCAGGCGGGCGGTCGAGGACGCCGGCCGGGCGCCGAGGTCGATCCGGGTCCGGGCGGCCGTGTCCTGTGCGTTGACGACCTTGACGATCAGCTCGCCGGTCTTCTCGTCCTCGGTCACGACCTGGCGGAACGGCTCGGCCTCGGCGTCGTCGGTGAACTCGCCCCACTTCTTGCCGTCGAGGTACAGCGTCACCTGCCGGCCGCGCACCTTGACCTCGATGTCGTACGTCCGGCCGGTCTCGATCTTCGTGGCGTCCTCGGCCAGCGTCTGCTTGGCGCCGCCGGTGGTCTTCTCCACGGCGGAGCGGGTGTTGCCCCAGCCGCCGAGGTTCCACCAGTAGTGGTTGCCGGTGTCCTGGACGCCGAAGGCGACGAGGAAGCCCTCCTTGCCGGCCTTCTTGGTGGCCTTCACGTGCAGGTCGTAGTTCTGCCAGCCGGTGTCGCCGGCGGTGACGAGGGTGTTCTCGGCCGCGGCGTCGTTCTGGACGTACGCGCCGTCCTCGACCTGCCAGCTGCCGCGGCCGGCCGCCTCGGTCCACTTGCCGGGGCCGCCCGAGAAGTCGTCGCCGAACAGCGTCTTCCCGTCCGCGCCGGTGACCTTCACGTCGTCGTACGCGGCCGCGGTGGCCCAGGTGGACAGGCCGACGGCGCCGGTGATCGGCGCGGTGGTGGCCGGGGTGCCGGAGGCGGTGCTCGGCACGACCCGGTCGCCGGTGTTGTTCATGAACAGCTTCTGGACCTCGTAGCTCGTCGAGCCCCAGGACCGCTGCCCGTCGAACCAGATCATGTCGGGGCGCCACTGCACGGAGTCGGTGCGCGCGAGCAGCGGGGCATAGGAGGCGAGCTTGACGACATCGGCGTTGCGTTCCAGGCCCGTCATGAACGCGGCCTCGGACAGCGCGTTGCGGAACCGGTTGTCCTGGGAGGCGTACTCACCGAGGAAGACCTTGGGGCCCTTGCGGTCGTAGGAGTCGTAGCGTGCGTTGTTCTCCAGGAACCACTGCGGGCTGTTGTAGTAGTGCTCGTCGACCATGGCGACGCCGGCGTCGCGGTTGAGCCGCCAGGCGCGGTCGAAGGTGGTGCCGCTGTCGTCGGGCCCGGAGTTGCTGATGACGGTGATGTCCGGGTACTTCGCCTCGATGGCGGCGCGGAACTCCTTGAAGCGGGCGAAGAACTCGTCGGGGAGGTTCTCCTCGTTGCCCACTTCGAGGTGGGTGAGGCGGAAGGGCTTCGGGTGGCCCATCTCGGCGCGCTTCCTGCCCCACTCCGAGGTCACCGGGCCGTTGGCGAACTCGATCAGGTCCAGGGTGTCCTGGACGTGCCGCTTCAGCAGCGCCGGGTCGTCGGTGGCCTTGTTCTGGCCGCAGCCGGTGACCAGCGCCGGGACGACCGGCAGCGGCATGGCGCCGATGTCCTCGGCGAACTGGAAGTACTCGTAGTAGCCGAGGCCGTAGGACTGGTTGTAGCCCCAGAAGTTGGCGTTGGTGGCGCGCTGCTCGACCGGCCCGATGGTGTCCTTCCACTGGTACGAGCGCCTGCGCTGGTAACCGGACGCCTCGTCGTACCCCTCGTGGCTGCCGGTGTTGACCAGGCAGCCGCCGGGGAAGCGGACGAAGCCGGGGTCGAGCGCCGCGATCTTCTCGGCGAGGTCCTTGCGCAGCCCGTTCGGGCGGCCCTTGTAGGTGTCCTCAGGGAAGAGCGAGACCATGTCGAGCGCGACCGGCCCGTCGGCGGCGACGGCCAGCCGGCCGGTGGTGCTCGCCCGGGTCGCGGTGAACGCGGTTGTGTACTTGGTCCAGCCACCCCGGACGGCGACGCGGCGGGCCCGGGCGAGCTCGCCGTCGGCGTCCCGGAGGGTGACGGTGAGGGCGGTGGCGCGGTCGGCGCGGGCCCAGACGGAGAAGTCGTACCGCTCGCCCTTGCGCACGGTGATGCCGGTGCCGTAGCCGGAGTTGGTGACCGAGGAGCCGGCGCCCAGGGCGAGGTAGCTGCGGTTGCGCGCGTTCAGCCGGCCGCCGTCGTTCACGGCCTTCGCAGAGCCGGTGGTGTCCCACGAGGTCAGCGGCGTGTACGCGGCGTTGTCGGCGGTGGCGTACTCGAACGAGCGGTTCTGGAGGAGTTCGGCGTACAGACCGCCGTCGGCGGCCCGGTTGATGTCCTCGAAGAAGACGCCGTACATGGTGTCGTCGATCGCCGGGCCGCGGCTGCCCTGGTCGACGTCCAGGGTGTAGTCGGTGACGTCCGCCGCCGGGGGAGCGGCGAGGGCGGGCGCCGCGAGCGCGACGGCCAGCGCCCCGGTGAGGAGGGCGAGCCGGCCGCGTCTTCGCGGCCGGGGCCGGGCGGCGGCGGATGCGGGTGCCGTGGTGGGCATGTGCGCTCCTGACGGGCTGTTCGAAATACCGGACAGTGCTCGGGATATCGCCCGGTGAGAATGGCGCCGGCCCTGTCACGCCGTCAACACCCCTGCGTATCCGGGAAATCCGTGCCGCGACCGTTGACACCGCTCGCGTCGTGGCATTACCTGTCTCGCAGCATTTCGAACGTCTGACGAAATCTCGAACATGAAGCAGTCGGACACCGCGAGCCGTGAAGGGGCACTTCCCGTGCGCATCACCGGAATCACCACTCATGTCGTCGGAACGCCCTGGCGCAACCTGACGTACGTCCAGGTCCACACCGACGAGGGGCTCACCGGCGTCGGCGAGACCCGCATGCTCGGCCACACCGACGCGCTGCTGGGCTACCTCCGCGAGGCGGAGGCCAACCACATCGCGGGCTCCGACCCGTTCGCCGTGGAGGACCTGGTGCGCCGCATGAAGTACGGCGACTACGGGCGGGCCGGCGAGATCGTGATGTCCGGCATCGCCTGCGTGGAGATGGCCTGCTGGGACATCAAGGGCAAGGCGCTGGGCGTGCCCGTCTGGCAGCTGCTGGGCGGCAAGGTCACCGACAAGGTGAAGGCTTACGCCAACGGCTGGTACACCACCGAGCGCACCCCGGAGGCGTACCACAAGGCCGCGCAGGCGGTCGTCGAGCGCGGCTACCGGGCCCTGAAGATCGACCCGTTCGGCACCGGCCACTTCGAACTCGACCACGAGCAGACCGTGTACGCGGTCTCCCTGATCGAGGCGGTACGGGACGCCATCGGGCCCGAGCGCGAACTGATGCTGGAGATGCACGGCCGGTTCAGCCCGTCCACCGCCGTCCGGCTCGCGCACGAGATGGCCCCCTTCAAGCCCGCCTGGCTGGAGGAGCCGGTGCCGCCGGAGAACCTCAAGGCGCTGGAGAAGGTCGCCGCCAAGGTCGACATCCCCCTCGCCACCGGCGAGCGCATCCACGACCGCATCGAGTTCCGCGAGCTGTTCGAGTCGCAGGCCGCCGACATCATCCAGCCCGACGTCGGCCACCTCGGCGGCATCCTGGAGACCCGCAAGCTCGCCGCCACCGCCGAGACCCACTACACCCTGATCGCGCCGCACAACGTCGGCGGCCCGGTGCTCACCGCCGCCTCCCTCCAGGTCGCGGGCTGTACCCCCAACTTCAAGATCCTGGAGCACTTCAACGACTTCGCCGACGCGGAGATCAAGAAGGTGGTCAAGGGCGCCCCGCAGGTCGTCGACGGCTACTTCGCGCTGCCCCAGGCGCCCGGCCTCGGCGTCGAGCTGGACACCGAAGCGGCCGCCGAGTTCCCGCAGCAGCAGGCCCGCTTCGACCTCTGGGCGGAGGGCTGGGAGAAGCGCGACCCCGCCGGGACCGGCCGGTGACCGGCCGCGCGCTCGTCCTGGACGGGCCCGGCGCCTGCCGCCTCACCGATGCTCCGCCGGCCGCCCCCGGGCCCGGCGAGGTACGCGTCGCGGTGCACGCCTCCGGGATCTGCGGCAGCGACCGCGAACTGTGGGAGGGCCACCGGCCCGACGGCTATGCGCGGTACCCGGTCATCCCCGGCCACGAGTGGTCCGGCACCGTGGAGGCGGTGGGCGCCGGCGTACCGGAGGCCCTGCTCGGCCGGAAGACCGTCGGCGAGGGCTTCCGCAACTGCCAGGTGTGCGCCCGCTGCCACGCGGGTGAGACCACGCTGTGCACCGCCGGGTACGAGGAGACCGGGTTCACGTGGCCCGGCGCGATGGCCGACACGCTCGTGCTGCCCGCCCGGCTGCTGCACCCGCTCGCCGACGGGGCCGACCTCACAGCCGCCGCGCTGCTGGAGCCCGCCGCCTGCGTCGCGGCCGCCGCACTCAAGGCGGAGGCCCGGCCGGGGGACCGGGTCGCGGTGGTCGGCACGGGCACGCTCGGCATGATCGCCGTACAGTTCCTCGCCGCCACCTCGCCCGCCGAACTGCTGGCCGTCGGCAGGGGCCGGGAACGGGAGAAGCTCGCGCTCGACTTCGGGGCGACGTCCTTCCGTACGGCGGACGAGCCGCTGCCCGACGACTTCGACGTGGTGATCGAGGCCGCCGGGTCGGCCGACGCGGCCCGTACGTCGCTGGGGCTGCTGCGGCGCGGCGGCCGGCTGGTCCTCACCGGCCTTCCGGCCGCGGGCGCCGCCGGCCTGGACCCGACCGGCCTGGTGGTCCGCCAGGCCGAGGTGCGGACCGTCTTCGGCGCCCCGCCCGCCGCCTGGGCCCACGCCGTACGCGCCTTCGACGCCGGGCTGCTCGACCTGCTGCCCCTGGTCACCCACCGCCTGCCGCTGGACGCCTTCGCCGAGGCGATCGAGACCGCCGGCCGGCCGGGCGCGGGGAAGGTGCTGCTGCACCCGTAATCGCCGCCCGTCCGTCGGGCACCTCGACGCGCTCCGCTCCACCATCCGAAGGGAACCGACCATGCCCACCCGCAGACGAGCCGCCGCCCTGGCCGCCGTCCTCCTCATCGGCTCACTCACGGCCTGCGGCCAGGAGGCCCGCGGCGGCAGCCGCTACAAGCCCGAAGCGGGCAAGGGCGGCACCGTCGGCCTGGCGATGCCCACCAAGTCCTCCGAGCGGTGGATAGCCGACGGCAAGAACATGGCCGAGCAGTTCCGGAAGGCCGGGTACAAGACCGACCTCCAGTACGGCGACGACAAGGTCGAGAACCAGGTCGCGCAGCTCGAAAACATGATCACCAAGGGGCATCGGCTGCTGGTGGTCGCCGCCATCGACGGCTCGGCCCTCACCGACGTGATCCGCCGCGCGCAGGACGCCGGCATCCCCGTGATCTCCTACGACCGGCTGATCATGGGCACCTCCGGCGTCGACTACTACGCGTCCTTCGACAACGAGCGGGTCGGCGAGCTCCAGGGCCGCTACCTGGTCGACAAGCTCGGCCTGAAGAAGCCGGAGAAGGACTCCGGGGACTCGTACAACATCGAGCTGTTCGCCGGCTCGCCGGACGACAACAACACCAAGTACTTCTGGAACGGCGCCATGAAGGTCCTCACGCCGTACCTGAAGACCGGGCAGCTCGTCGTCGGCAGCAAGCAGACGAAGATGAGCCAGGCCACCACGCTGCGCTGGGACGGCGGCACCGCGCAGAAGCGGATGGACGACCTGATCAGCAAGAACTACGGCGACCGCAAGGTCGACGGGGTGCTGTCGCCGTACGACGGGATCTCCATCGGCGTCATCTCCGCGCTCAAGAGCGCCGGTTACCGGGGCAAGGAACTGCCGGTCGTCACCGGGCAGGACGCGGAGCTGGCCTCGGTGAAGTCGATCAACCGCGGCGAGCAGACCCAGACCGTCTTCAAGGACACCCGCAAGCTCGCCAAGCAGGCCGTGCAGATGGGCAACGCCCTGCTCACCGGCAAGAAGCCGAAGGTCAACAACACCACGGACTACGACAACGGCAAGAAGGTCGTCCCCGCCTACCTCCTCGAACCGGTCTCCGTCGACAAGTCCAACACCCAGCTCCTCGTGGACGAGGGCTACTTCACCGCGGGACAGCTCAAGTGAGGGGCCACGAGGACCGCCCCGTACTGGAGATGCGCGGTATCACCAAGACCTTCCCCGGGGTCACGGCCCTGTCCGAGGTGAACCTGACCGTGCGGGCCGGGGAGATTCATGCGATCTGCGGCGAGAACGGCGCGGGCAAGTCCACGCTGATGAAGGTCCTCAGCGGGGTCCACCCGCACGGCAGTTACGAGGGCGAGATCCGCTTCGCGGGCGAGCCGGTGGCCTTCAAGGACATCAACGCCAGCGAGCGGCGCGGCATCGTGATCATCCACCAGGAGCTGGCGCTCGTCCCCTTCCTGTCCATCGCCGAGAACATCTTCCTCGGCAACGAGCAGGCCCGGCGCGGCGTCATCGACTGGCCCACCACGCTCAGCGGCGCCGCGAAACTGCTCCGGCGGGTCGGGCTGCGCGAGAATCCGCAGACCCCCGTCGCCGACATCGGCGTCGGCAAGCAGCAGCTCGTGGAGATCGCCAAGGCGCTGTCCAAGGAGGTCCGGCTGCTCATTCTCGACGAGCCCACCGCGGCCCTGAACGACGAGGACAGCGCCACCCTGCTCAGCCTCATCCGGGAGCTGCGGGACCAGGGCATCGCCTGCATCATCATCTCCCACAAGCTCAACGAGATCCGGGAGATCGCCGACGCGGTGACGATCCTGCGCGACGGCCGCACCATCGAGACGCTGCCCGTCCGCACGACCCCGGAGGCCGCGCCGGAGCTGTCCGAGGACCGCATCATTCGCGGCATGGTCGGGCGCGACCTGGACCACCGCTTCCCCGACCGCACCGCGTACGAGGGCGAGGACGCCGGGCAGGTCGCGCTGACCGTACGGGACTGGACCGTGCGGCACCCGGTCGACCGGACCCGCAAGGTCGTCGACGGCGCGTCCCTGTCCGTCCGGCGCGGCGAGATCGTCGGCATCGCGGGCCTGATGGGCGCGGGCCGTACCGAACTGGCGATGTCCGTCTTCGGCCGCTCGTACGGGGTCCACGAGGGCGGCACGGTGACGGTCGGCGGCCGCGAGGTGAACACCGCCACGGTGCCCGCCGCCATCGCCGCGGGCATCGCGTACGTCACCGAGGACCGCAAACAGTACGGCCTGAACCTCATCGACACCATCCACCGCAACGTCTCGCTGGCCTCGCTGCGCGGCATGACGCGCCGGGGCGCCGTCGACGAGCATCACGAGCGGTCCGTCGCCGAGCGGTACCGCACGTCGATGAACATCAAGGCGCCCACCGTCTTCGAGCAGGTGGGGCGGCTCTCCGGCGGCAACCAGCAGAAGGTCGTACTGAGCAAGTGGATCCACGCCGACCCCGAGGTGCTGATCCTCGACGAACCGACCCGCGGCATCGACGTCGGCGCCAAGTACGAGATCTACACCGTCATCGACCGGCTCGCTGCACAGGGCAAGGCGGTGCTCTTCATCTCCTCCGAACTGCCCGAACTGCTCGGCATGTGCGACCGGATCTACACGATGGCCGAGGGCCGGCTGACCGGTGAGGTCGCACGCGCCGAGGCCACGCAGGAAGTCCTGATGCGCCAGATGACCATGAACAGAAGCTGAGGCCCGCGATGACGACCACGACCACCCCACCCAAGGACCCCGAGGCGCCGGTACCGGCCGCCGTCCGCTCGGCCGGTGCGCTGCTGGTGCAGAGCGTGCGGAACAACATGCGCCAGTACGGCATGCTCACCGCGCTGGCCTTCATCGTCGTGCTGTTCCAGATATGGACCGACGGCACGCTGCTGCTGCCGAACAACGTCTCCAATCTGGTCCAGCAGAACAGCTACATCCTGATCCTGGCCATGGGCATGATGATCGTCATCATCGCGGGCCACATCGACCTGTCCGTCGGCTCGCTGGTCGCCTTCGTCGGCGCCATGTCGGCGGTGATGATGGTGAAACAGGACGTGCCCTGGGTCCTGGCACTGGTGCTGTCGCTGGTGATCGGCGCGGTCGCGGGTGCCTGGCAGGGCTTCTTCATCGCCTACGTCGGCATCCCGTCCTTCATCGTCACCCTCGCCGGCATGCTGCTCTTCCGCGGCCTGACGCAGATCGTGCTCGCCGGCCAGTCCATCGCCCCCTTCCCCGAGGGCTTCCAGAACCTCGCCAAGGGGTTCATCCCGGAAATGGGCCCGTACACCCAGTACCACAACCCCACCCTGCTCCTCGGGCTCGCCGCCGTCGTCCTCCTGCTGCTGCGCGAGTGGCGCGACCGGCGCCGCCAGCTCGCCCTGGCGCTGGACGTGCTGCCCACCGGGCTGTGGGTCACCAAGTGCGTCGCGCTCACCGCCGCCGTCGTCGCCTTCACCCTGACCCTGGCCAGCTTCCACGGCGTGCCGGTCGTGATGCTGGTGATGTGCGCGCTGCTGCTCGGCCTCGGGTACGTCATGCGCAACGCGGTGATCGGCCGCCATGTGTACGCGCTGGGCGGCAACAAGGCCGCGGCGAAGCTCTCCGGCGTCAAGGACAAGCGCGTCACCTTCCTCGTCTTCGTCAACATGGGCGTCCTGGCGGCGCTCGCGGGCTGTGTGTACGCGGCGCGGCTGAACGCGGGCACCCCGCAGGCGGGCCTGAACTTCGAACTGGAGGCGATCGCCGCGTCGTTCATCGGCGGCGCCTCGATGAGCGGCGGCGTGGGGACCGTGATGGGTGCCGTGATCGGCGGCCTGGTCCTCGGCGTCCTCAACAACGGCATGTCGCTGGTCGGCATCGGCACCGACTACCAGCAGGTCATCAAGGGCCTGGTGCTGCTCGCCGCGGTCGGCTTCGACATCTACAACAAGCGCAAGGCCGGTTCCTGATCAGCAGGTGCTTGACCACGTGAGGAGAGACTGCGCCATGACGACCAGCAGACGTACCGTGATGGCCGCGGCGGCGGCCGGGCTCGCGGCGACCGCCGTCGGCGCCGCACCGGCCTTCGCCTCGGCACCCGCCGCCGGCGGCGGCCGGCCGCGCAAGGAGCACTTCGGCACCCTCCCCGACGGCACCCGCGTCGACCGCTGGACGGTGCGGAGCGGCGGCACCCGGCTCGGCGTGCTGTCCTACGGCGGCATCGTCCAGACCCTGGAGATTCCCGACCGGCACGGCCGCCCGGCCAACGTGTCGCTCGGCTTCGACAATCTCGGTGACTACCTGACCGCCGGCACCTACTTCGGTGCCCTCATCGGCCGCTACGGCAACCGCATCGCCCGCGGCACGTTCACCCTGGACGGCCGGACGTACCGGTTGCCCGTCAACGACGGCCCCAACAGCCTGCACGGCGGGGACAAGGGCTTCGACACGCGGGTGTGGGACGTCGAGCCGTACGCGGGGAACTCCGGCACCGGTCTCACACTGCGGCGGGTCAGTCCGGACGGTGAGATGGGCTACCCGGGGACCCTGACCGTCCGCGTCGACTACGTCCTCGACCGGCGCGGCGACCTCCGCATCTCGTACGAGGCGACGACGGACCGGGCGACCGTCGTCAACCTCACCAACCACACCTACTTCAACCTCGCGGGCGAGGGGACCGGCGACGTCCTCGGCCACACCCTGCGGATCGCCGCGTCCCGCTACACCCCCGTCGACGAGACCCTCATCCCGACCGGCGAGCTGCCGAAGGTCGCGGGCACCCCCTTCGACTTCCGGCGGGCCAAGCCGATCGGCCAGGACATCCGCAAGGGCGACGAACAGCTCGTCTTCGGCGGCGGCTACGACCACAACTTCGCGCTGGACAAGGGCGTCACCGCACGCGCCGAGCACGCCGTGACCCTCGCCGACCCGGTGTCCGGCCGCACCATGGACATCGCCACCACCGAGCCGGGCGTGCAGTTCTACAGCGGCAACGGCCTGGACGGCACCCTGCGCGGCACCTCGGGCGCGCTCTACCGGCAGGCCGACGGCCTCTGCCTGGAGACCCAGCACTTCCCCGACTCGCCGAACCGCCCGGCCTTCCCCTCGACCGTGCTGCGTCCGGGGCGGACCTACCGGACGACGACGGTGCACTCCTTCGGGGTGCGCTGAACCGGACGCGGTGGGGGACAATGGACGTTCGACCGGGCGCGGCAGGGGGCCGTGCCCGCCGGTAGCAGGAGAACGAACCATCATGTCCCCAGCCGCCCTCCAGGCGGACTGCACGCAGTGCTTCGGCCTGTGCTGCGTCGCCCTGCCCTTCGCGGCCTCGAACGACTTCGCGGCGGACAAGGAGGCCGGGACGCCCTGCGCCAACCTGCGGGCGGACTTCCGCTGCGGCATCCACGACCGGCTGCGCGACAAGGGCTTCCGCGGCTGCACGGTCTTCGACTGCTTCGGCGCGGGGCAGCAGGTCTCCCAGGTCACCTTCGGCGGCCGGGACTGGCGGCAGCACCCGGACACCGCCCGGCAGATGTTCGCGGTCTTCCCCGTCATGCGGCAGCTGCACGAACTGCTGGCGTACGTGACCCAGGCGCTGGACCGGCCCGAGTGCCGGCCGGTGCACGTCGCACTCCGTACGGCGCTGGCGGAGCTGGAACGGCTCACCCTCAGCCCCGCCGACATCCTCGCGGAGCTGGACACGGAAGCGGTCCGCCAGGAGGTCAACGCCTCGCTGCTGCGCGCCGGGGACCTGGTACGGGCGGCCGTTCCCGGCAAGAAGAAGAACCACCGCGGAGCCGACCTCTTCGGTGCCCGGCTGCGGGGCGCGAATCTCCGGGGCGCGAGCCTGCGCGGCGCCTGCCTCGTCGCCGCCGATCTGAGCGGTGCCGACCTGCGGTCCGCCGACCTGATCGGCGCGGACTTCCGGGACGCGGACCTGAGCGGCGCCGACCTGACCGGCAGCGTCTTCCTCACGCAGATCCAGCTGAACGCCGCCAGGGGAGACGCGCGGACGCATCTGCCCGAGCAGCTGGTCCGGCCGGCGCACTGGCAGGAGTAACGGCCCTACGGGCTCAGGCGGGTGGCAGATGGAGCTCCGGGCTCAGGCGGTCAGCGCCGGTGCCGGGCGCCGCAGCGCCTCGGCGTACCGCAGGGCCAGCAGGTGGGCCAGCTCCGGCGCCGGGCCCAGCACGTCGGCGAGCACGTCGGCGCCCGCCTCCCGGGCCCCGGCCACGATGCGGTCCGGCAGCCGGCCCGGCGCGATGACGTACGGCGCCACGGCGATCCGCTCGACGCCCTCGGCCCGCAGTTCCCGCACGGCGTCCGCCGTGCGGGGAAGGGATGCGGAGGCGAACGCAGGCCGCACGGCACACCAACCAGTGGTGCGCCGCCACTCCCGCGCGATTTCAGCGATCACTGCGATCGCCTCCGGGTCTGAGGAGCCCGCCGAGGCCAGCACGACCCCGGTCGAGGCACGGTCGGCGGGATCGAGCCCCGCCTCGGTGAGCCGCCGCTCCAGCGCGCCCACGAGCAGGGGCGCCGGGCCGAGGACGTCGGCCTGCTGGACGGTCAGGCGGGGCAGCCGTGCGCACGTCTCGCGGAGCACGGCCGGGATGTCGGTCTTGGCGTGGAAGGCGCGGGTGAGCAGCAGCGGCAGCGCCACCACGTCCCGTACGCCGTCCGCGTGCAGCCGCTCCAGCACCTGCGGCACGCTCGGCGCGTTGAAGTCCAGGTAGCCGACCTCGACGCGCAGTTCCGGGTGGAGGGCGCGGACCCGTGCGCACAGCGCGCCGACGGTCGCCGCGTGCCGCGGGTCCCGGCTGCCGTGCGCGATCACCAGCAGCGCGGGCCGCGCGCGCGGCCCGCACCGGCCGGCGGCCGAGGCGGTGCCGGGGGTGGGGGCGAGCAGGTGGGGTCGCATGGTGGTTCCGTTCGGAGGGGTCAGCGGGAGTTGGCGAGCAGGCCGCGGCTGCGCAGCACGCGCCGCTCGATCGGGGCGAAGATCAGCAGCTCGATGCCGATGCCGACGATCAGGATGAGCAGGATCGCGCCGAGCACGAGGGACATGTCGGAGCCGACCCGGCCCTGGTCCAGCAGCTGGCCGAGGCCCGCGCCCAGGTCGGGCGAGGTGGCGATCAGCTCGGCGGCCATCAGGGAGCGCCAGGAGAACGCCCAGCCCTGCTTGAGCCCCGAGATGTAGCCGGGCAGCGCGGCGGGCAGCAGGACGTGCCGTACGCCCTTCATGCCGGTCGCGCCGATGGTCCGGCCCGCGCGCAGGAACAGCGGCGGGATGCGGTCCACGCCGGAGACCAGGCCGTTGGCGATCGACGGCACCGCGCCCAGCAGGACCACCGCGTAGATCGTGGCGTCGGTGATGCCGAACCAGATGATCGCGGCGGGCACCCACGCCACCGACGGCAGCGACTGGAGGCCGGAGAGGATCGGGCCGATCGCCGCGCGCACCGGGCGGACCCGGGCGACCAGCAGGCCCAGCGGTGTACCGATGATGACCGAGGCGACGAAGCCGAGCGCGCCGCGCGAGACGGACTCCCACACGTAGCTGAGGAGCGTGCCCTCCAGCCACTTCTCGCGGAGCGAGCCCCATACGTCCACCGGGCTGGGCAGCTGGTAGTGCGGCTTGACCTCGAAGTGGTACGCGAGCTGCCAGAGCGCCAGCACGATGACGACGGCGACGACCGGCGGCAGGACCTTGGAGACCAGCGTGCGCAGCACGGGCTGCCGGCTGACGACCTTGGTCTCCAGCGCGTCCAGCCCGGCCTCCAGCCCGGCGGTCTCGCTGCCCCGCGCGTCGGCCGCCTTGGCGTCGGCCGCGTTGGGGGTCTCGGTGGTGGTGTCAGTGCTGGCCATGGCGGCGGATCTCCCCACGGAGCTGTTCGGTGATCTCTACGGAGAGTTCGGCGACGGCGGCGTCCTCGATGCGGCGCGGCTGCGGGATGTCGACCTCCCACTGCCGGGCGATGCGCCCGGGCCGGGAGGACAGCAGCACGACCCGCTCCGCCAGCCGGACGGCCTCACGGACGTTGTGCGTGACGAAGAGGACCGAGAGGTTGGTCTCCTCCCAGATGCGGGTCAGCTCGTCGTGCAGCACGTCGCGGGTGATCGCGTCCAGCGCCGCGAACGGCTCGTCCATCAGCAGCAGCCCGCTGTCCTGGGCGAGCGCGCGGGCCATCGCGACCCGCTGCCGCATGCCGCCGGACAGCTCGTGCACCCGCTTGCCGTACGCGCCCTTCAGGCGGACGAGCTCCAGCAGCCGCTCGGCCTCGGTACGGCGCTCGGCGCGCGGCATACCGCGCAGCTTCAGGGCCAGTTCGATGTTCTTGCCGGCGGTGAGCCAGGGGAAGAGCGCGTGCTCCTGGAACATCAGGGCCGGCCGGCTGCCGGGCACGTCGATGGACCCGGCGGACGGCTTGTCCAGCCCGGCCACGAGGTTGAGCAGCGTGGACTTGCCGCAGCCCGACGCGCCCAGGAGGCACACGAACTCGCCCGGCGCGACATCGACCGTGATGTCGTCCAGTACGTGCTGCTGCGCGCCGGGGCGGCCGAAGGACTTCGAGACGTGGTCGATACGCGCCGCGTAGCCCGCCGTCTCCGTCGTGCCGGCCGTGGCGGCCTGCTGGGTGAGGGTAGGGGTCGTCATCGGTGTCACCTCCTGGGAACGTACGGATCGATCGGTTACTGTGCGCCGAGCCCGGCGGCGCCGACCGGTGGCCTGCCCTCGGCCTTGAGGACCTTGTTCAGCAGCCGGAGGTCGTAGATGCCGTTCAGGTCGGGCTTCTTCAGCAGCCCGGCCTTGACCGCGTGCTGCGCCTCGTCCTTGAGGGTGGAGGCCAGCGGGTCGTCGGTGACCTGCACGTTCCGGAAGGCGTTGTGGAGGACCTGGTCCGGCAGCCGGGTGCCGGACACCTTCGGGTCGCCGAGCGAGGTGTTGACCGCTCGGGCCGCCTCGCCCGGGTGGCCCTTGATCCAGTCGTTGGTCCTGACCGAGCCGCGCAGTACGGCCTCGACGGCCTTGGGGTGCTCCTTGAGGAACTGCTTGCGGACGATGATGTTCGTGATGACGAACTTCCCGTCCTTCCACAGCTGCTTCTCGTCCAGCAGCGTCCGGCCGCCCTGGGCGACCAGCTTGGCGGCGGTCGGTTCCGGCACCCACGCGCCGTCGACGCCGCCCTGCCGGAAGGTGTTGGGGATCTCCTTGTTGTCCTGCCGGAAGACCCCGACCTCGCCCTTCCCGGTGTCCGGGTCGACCCGGTAGCCCTTCTCCCGCAGGTAGTTCAGGAGCGCCACGTCCTGGGTGTTGCCGAGCTGCGGGGAGGCGATCCGCTTGCCCTTGAGGTCCTTGAGCGACTTGATCTTCTTGGGGTTCACCACGAGCGACACGCCGCCCGAGGCGGAGCCGCCGATGATCTTCAGGTTGTTGCCGTGCGACTGCACGTAACCGTTGATCGCCGGCGACGGACCGATCCAGCCGATGTCGATCGTGCCCGAGTTCAGTGCCTCGATCTCCGAGGGACCGGCGTTGAAGATGTACGGCTTGACCTGCGTGCCGCCCAGCTCCTGCTGGATGAAGCCCTTCTGCCGGTCCACCATGGGCGTCGCGTGCGTGACGTTCCCGAAGTAGCCGATCTTGACCGCGTCCAGGCCGTCGGTCTTCGGCCCCTTCGCCGCCACCGCCTCGGTGCTCTTCGGCGCCTTGGACCCGTAGCCGCACGCCCCCAGCGCCCCGATCAGCAGCGGGACGGCGGCGGCCGCCGCGAGGACGCGGCGAGCGGTCGTACGGGGGCGAGCGGAGGGCAGCACGGGAGGGTTTCCTCTCGGTGGTCCGGGGCGGTGTGCGCCCCTAGGGCGCGCCCGGCGGGGCAGCTGGTCTTCGGAAGGGTCCGGCGGGCAGGGCGGACCGGAGCGGGGTCAGCGCACACATCGGCCGACTCCGCCCTGCCCTCCCCCAAACTCCGTTCGGGGGGACCCCCACCCAAGGGCACCGCTGCCTACGCGGCCGCCCTCCTTCGCGAACGTCGAGAACGCCTCGCCCGCCATGCTCAGAAGTCCCAGCCGTCGTCGTCGGCCTCGGTCTTCACCGGCTCCGGCGCGGCGAAGGACTCGCCGACCATGCCGGCGGTGAGCGTGGTGCCGTCGTTCGGGTCGATCAGGATGAACGAACCGGTACGCCGCGAGTCGGCGTAGGAGTCGACCGGCAGCGGCTCGGCAGTACGGATCTTGACGCGGCCGATGTCGTTGGCGACGAGCTCACCCGGGTGCGGGTGCAGCGACAGGTCGTCGAGGGTCAGCCGGGACGGGATGTCCTTGACGATCGCCTTGACCGTCCGGGTGCCGTGCTTGAGCAGGACCCGGTGACCGACGGACAGCGGGTGGTCGGCCACGTGGCAGACGGTCGCCTCGATGTCCTGCGTGGTCGCGGGCGCGTCCGGGGTCGGCACGATCAGGTCGCCGCGCGAGATGTCGATGTCGTCCTCCAGCAGGAGGGTGACCGACTGCGGGGTCCAGGCGGCGTCGACCGGCTTGCCGAGCAGGTCGATCCCGTTGATCCTCGACTTCTTGCCGGACGGCAGCACGGTGACGTCGTCGCCGACGCGGAACGTACCGGCCGCGATCTGGCCCGCGTAACCGCGGTAGTCGGGGAGCTCGGCGGACTGCGGGCGGATGACGACCTGCACGGGCAGCCGGGCGTGGCAGTGCGCCATGTCGTGGCTGACCGCGACGGTCTCCAGGTGCTCCAGGACCGTCGGGCCGCCGTACCAGTC
Source organism: Streptomyces sp. NPDC047117 (assembly GCF_040643545.1). Classification (NCBI taxonomy): domain Bacteria; kingdom Bacillati; phylum Actinomycetota; class Actinomycetes; order Kitasatosporales; family Streptomycetaceae; genus Streptomyces; species Streptomyces sp. NPDC047117. Next base: position 80,928 of record NZ_JBEYUN010000021.1, read on the forward strand.
CATGTTCGAGGACGGATCCACGACGTTGTCACCGGCGAGCGCGGAGATCGGGATCGCGGTGATCTCGGGAACGCCCAGCTCACCGGCGTACGCGGTGAACTCCTCGGCGATGTTCGCGAAGACGGACTCCTCGTACCCGACGAGGTCCATCTTGTTGACCGCGAGGACGACGTGCGGGACGCGGAGCAGCGCGGCGATCGCGGCGTGCCGGCGGGTCTGCTCGACGACACCGTTACGGGCGTCGACGAGGATCACCGTCAGTTCGGCGGTGGACGCGCCGGTGACCATGTTGCGGGTGTACTGCACATGGCCCGGGGTGTCGGCCAGGATGAACCGGCGCCGGGGCGTGGCGAAGTAGCGGTAGGCGACATCGATGGTGATGCCCTGCTCGCGCTCGGCCCGCAGCCCGTCGGTCAGCAGCGCCAGGTCCGGCGCCTCCTGGCCGCGGCTGGCCGAGGCCCGCTCGACCGCCTCCAGCTGGTCGGTGAGGACCGACTTGGAGTCGTGCAGCAGCCGGCCCACCAGGGTCGACTTGCCGTCGTCGACGGAACCGGCGGTGGCGAACCGCAGCAGGGTGGTCTCCGCGAGATCCTCGATCGTGATCGTGCTCATGGTTAGAAGTACCCCTCGCGCTTGCGGTCTTCCATCGCGGCCTCGGACATCTTGTCGTCGGCCCGGGTCGCGCCCCGCTCGGTGAGGCGGGAGGCGGCGATCTCGGTGATCACCGCGTCCAGCGTCGTCGCCTCGGAGTCGACGGCGCCGGTGCAGGACATGTCGCCGACGGTGCGGTAGCGGACCAGCCGGGTCTCGACGGTCTCGTCGCCCTTGGGGCCGCCCCACTCGCCGGCCGTCAGCCACATGCCGCTGCGCCGGAAGACGGGCCGCTTGTGGGCGAAGTAGATGCCCGGCAGTTCGATGCCCTCGCGGGCGATGTACTGCCACACGTCCAGCTCGGTCCAGTTGGACAGCGGGAAGACGCGGACGTGCTCGCCGGGCGCGTGCCGGCCGTTGTAGAGCTGCCACAGCTCGGGGCGCTGGCGGCGCGGGTCCCACTGCGAGAACTCGTCCCGCAGCGAGAAGACGCGCTCCTTGGCCCTGGCCTTCTCCTCGTCGCGCCGCCCGCCGCCGAACACGGCGTCGAAGCGGTGCTGCTGGATGGCCTCGGTCAGCGGCACGGTCTGCAGCGGGTTGCGGGTGCCGTCGGGGCGCTCCTTGAGGGCGCCGCGGTCGATGTAGTCCTGCACGGACGCGACGTGCAGCCGCAGGCCGTGCTGCTCGACGGTGCGGTCGCGGTACTCCAGGACCTCCGGGAAGTTGTGCCCGGTGTCCACGTGCAGCAGGGAGAACGGCACCGACGCCGGCGCGAACGCCTTCAGCGCCAGGTGCAGCATGACGATGGAGTCCTTGCCGCCGGAGAAGAGGATCACCGGCCGCTCGAACTCGCCCGCCACCTCGCGGAAGATGTGGACCGCCTCGGACTCCAGCGCGTCCAGGTGGGACAGCGCGTACGGAGAGTCGTCGCCCTCCGGGGCCGGACCGGTACCGGTGCGGGTCGTTGCTGCCGTCGTCATGCCAGTCCCCTCTCGGTGAGCAGCGCGTGCAGCGCCGCCGCGGACTCCTGCACGGTCTGGGTGTGCGACTCGATCCGCAGATCGGGCGACTCGGGAGCCTCGTACGGGTCGTCCACGCCGGTGAGCCCGGAAATCTCGCCCGCCGCCTGCTTGGCGTACAGGCCCTTCACGTCCCGCTCCGAGCAGACCTCGACGGGCGTGGCGACGTGCACCTCCAGGTAGGGCGTGCCCTCCTGCTGGTGGCGCTTGCGCACCGCCTCCCGGCTGTCCGCGAACGGCGCGATCACCGGGACCAGCGCCTTGACGCCGTTGCTCGCCAGCAGCTCGGCGACGAAGCCGATGCGCTGGACGTTGGTGTGCCGGTCCTCCCGGCTGAAGCCGAGACCCGCGGAGAGGAACTCCCGGATCTCGTCGCCGTCGAGCACCTCGACGCGGTGGCCCTCGCCGCGCAGCGTCGCGGCCAGCTCGCGCGCGATGGTCGTCTTGCCCGCGCTCGGCAGACCGGTCAGCCAGATCGTGGCGCCCGTCATTCGTATCTCCTGAGTGTCCGTCATCGTGCGGTCAGCGGCCTTATCCGTGCAGTCCGCACTCGGTCTTGTTGCTCCCGGCCCAGCGGCCGGCCCTGACGTCCTCGCCCTCCAGCACGCGCCGCGTGCAGGGGGCGCAGCCGACGGAGGCGTAGCCGTCCTGGAGCAGCGGGTTGGTGAGCACGCCGTGCTCGTTGACGTAGGCGTCCACATCGGCCTGCGTCCACTTGGCGATCGGCGAGACCTTCACCTTCCGCCGCTTGGGGTCCCAGCCGACGACGGGGGTGTTCGCCCGGGTGGGCGACTCGTCCCGGCGCAGGCCCGTCGCCCACGCGTCGTACGCGGCCAGGCCCTCTTCGAGGGGCTTGACCTTGCGCAGCGCGCAGCACAGGTCGGGGTTGCGGTCGTGCAGCTTCGGGCCGTGCTCGGCGTCCTGCTCGGCCACCGACTGACGCGGCGTCAGGGTGATGACGTTGACGTCCATCACCTCCGCGACCGCGTCCCGGGTGCCGAGGGTCTCCGGGAAGTGGTAGCCGGTGTCCAGGAAGACCACGTCCACGCCGGGGAAGGCGCGCGAGGCCAGGTGCGCGACGACCGCGTCCTCCATCGAGGAGGTGACGCAGAAGCGCGGACCGAAGGTCTCGGCGGCCCACTTGAGGATCTCCAGCGCGGGAGCGTCCTCCAGGTCGCGGCCCGCCTGCTCGGCGAGCTGCTCCAGGTCGGCTGCGGTGGTTGCGGTGGTCACGACTCACCTCCGTCGGAAGGGGACTTGCCGGACGCGCCCGGGGCCAGCAGGCCCAGGAACTTGAGCCGGAACGCACGGCTGCAGGACCGGCACTCCCAGGCCCCGTGGCCCTCCTCGGAGGGCCGCAGGTCCTCGTCGCCGCAGTACGGGCAGCAGAACGGCGCGGCGCGCTCACTCATTTGAGAGCACCCTCTTCGGCGCGGGCCGCCCACTGGGCGAACCGCTCACCCTCGGTGCGCTCCGCCTCGAAGTTGCGCAGCACCCGCTCGACGTAGTCGGGGAGTTCGTCCGCGGTGACCTTCAGGCCGCGGACCTTGCGGCCGAAGCCGGCCTCCAGCGCCAGCGCGCCGCCCAGGTGCACCTGGTAGCCCTCGACCTGGTTGCCCTCGTCGTCCAGGACCAGCTGGCCCTTGAGGCCGATGTCGGCGGTCTGAATACGGGCGCAGGCGTTCGGGCAGCCGTTGAGGTTGATGGTGAGCGGCTCCTGGAACTCCGGCATCCGGCGCTCCAGCTCGTCGATGAGGGCGGCGCCGCGGCCCTTGGTCTCGACGATGGCCAGCTTGCAGAACTCGATGCCGGTGCAGGCCATGGTGCCGCGCCGGAACGGCGAGGGCTTGACCTGGAAGTCCAGCGCCTCCAGCCCGGCGACGAGCGAGTCGACCCGGTCACCGGCCACGTCGAGGATGATCATCTTCTGCTCGACGGTGGTGTTCAGCCGGTCCGAACCGTGCTCGGCGGCCAGCTCGGCGATCTTCGTGAGCGTCTTGCCGTCGACGCGGCCGACGCGCGGCGCGAAGCCCACGTAGAAGCGGCCGTCCTGCTGCTCGTGCACGCCGATGTGGTCGCGCCACTTCGAGGAGGGCTCCTCGGGCGCCGGGCCGTCGACCAGCTTGCGCTGGAGGTACTCGTCCTCCAGCACCTGGCGGAACTTCTCCACGCCCCAGTCGGCGACCAGGAACTTCAGGCGGGCGCGGTTGCGCAGCCGGCGGTAGCCGTAGTCGCGGAAGATGCCGACCACGCCGGCCCAGACGTCCGCGACCTCGTCCAGCGGCACCCAGGTGCCCAGGCGCTGGGCGAGCTTGGGGTTGGTGGACAGGCCGCCGCCGACCCAGAGATCGAAGCCGGGGCCGTGCTCGGGGTGGTTCACGCCGACGAACGCCACGTCGTTGATCTCGTGGACCACATCCTGGACAGGGGAGCCCGAGACCGCGGTCTTGAACTTGCGCGGCAGGTTGGAGAACTCCTTGCTGCCGATGTAGCGCTCGTGGATCTCGTCCACGGCCGGGGTGCCGTCGATGATCTCGTCGGCGGCGATGCCGGCCACCGGGGAGCCGATGATCACACGCGGGCAGTCGCCGCAGGCCTCGGTCGTGGACAGCCCGACGGACTCCAGCTTGTCCCAGATGGCGGGCACGTCCTCGATGCGTACCCAGTGCAGCTGGATGTTCTGCCGGTCGGTGATGTCAGCGGTGCCGCGGGCGTACTGCTCGGAGACCTCGCCGATGGCGCGCAGCTGGGCGACGGTCAGCCGGCCGCCGTCCACGCGCACCCGCATCATGAAGTACTTGTCCTCCAGCTCCTCCGGCTCCAGGACCGCGGTCTTGCCGCCGTCGATGCCGGGCTTGCGCTGGGTGTACAGGCCCCACCAGCGCATCCGGCCGCGCAGATCGTTGGGGTCGATCGCGTCGAAGCCGCGCTTGGAGTAGATCGTCTCAATGCGTGTCCGCACATTGAGACCGTCGTCGTCCTTCTTGAACTGCTCGTTGCCGTTGAGCGGAGTGTGGTGACCAACGGCCCACTGTCCCTCACCGCGGTGGCGGCCGGCCTTGCGGCGGGTCGTGGCGGGGCGTTCCGGAGTGGCGGCCATGGTGAATACGTCCTTCTCGGCGGCTGCAGGGGATGCGGTTTCAGACAAGATGCACCCACTGTGACCTGCGAAGACGTGCCGGTTCGCGACGCGTCGGAGCGCGCCTTGGCATGACTTGCCGGATCAGGGGTGGTCGCACGTCCGCGACGATGGGGACGGCGAGGAAAAGTCGGTGGAGCTGGGTGCTGTCAGGAGCGATGAGCCCCTGTGGGGTACAGCGTCAGCGCGCCTGACAGATGGCGCTGGACACGCGCGCAAGGTCGACGTGGCGCCGACTCACCAAGGCAATTCCAGCTCGAGACATGACGGAAGCGTGTCACGACGCTCTTGGGCCAGTCCACCGTTGTCCAGAATACGGACGCAGATGTCTTGCAGAGTGGGACGTTGTGGCGCCGGTCACGTTCCGTTTTACGTGACCGGCGGACGGCGGGAGGTTCAGGCGCCCGGCCACGGCCCCGGCGAGGCGACCTCGGGCTCCTCCTCCACGGTGGTGTCGTACAGCCGGAAACCGCGACGCCGGTAGTTGTCCATCGCGTACTCCCCGTCCTTGCTGCACGTGTGCACCCACACCCGCTTCGTCGGCGCGCACTCCGGCCACCGCTCGGCCAGGTCCCAGGCGCGCGCGAGGCCGTACGAGAGCAGGTGGCCGCCGATCCGCCGGCCGCGGAACGCCGGTATCAGGCCGAAGTAGACGATCTCCACCGAACCCTCGGCATCCGCCTGCAGCTCGATGAAGCCGGCCGGCGTCCCCCGCTCGTACGCCACCCACGTCTCCGTACCGGGCCGCCCGAGGTGCGCCGCCCACTCCGCGTACGTCCACGGCAGCCGGTCGGTCCAGGTGACGTCCTGGCCCACCGCCGTGTACAGGAACCGGCTGAACTCCGGCAGCGGCGTCCCGGACCGGACGACCCGCACCTCCTGCTCGGCGGGCGGCCCGGCGGCGGGCACCAGGTCGGAGGGGGCGGTCTGCTCCAGGTACCAGGTGGTGACAGTGACGCTCATGGCCGTCAGCCAATCATGGCGGGGACCGGCACGGGCCGCCGGTCCCCGCGTCACGCCGGGCCGTCGCCTCAGGTGAGGCGGACCGGCACCGCCGCCGGGCCGCGGGAGACCACCGACTCGTGCCACTGGATCCGTTCCGGTTCCGTGCCGAGCCGCAGCCCAGGAAAGCGCGCGAAGAGGGCCGGCAGCGCGACCGCGGCCTCCAGGCGGGCCAGCGGGGCGCCGAGGCAGTGGTGGATGCCGTGCCCGAAGGCGAGGTGACCGTGGTCCTCGCGCGCGACGTCGAAGGCGTCGGGGTCCGCGTGCCGCCGCGGGTCGCGCCCCGCGCCCGGCAGCGAGATCATCACCGGCTCGCCCGCAGGTATCCGCACCCCGCCGATCTCCACGTCCTCGACCGGGAAGCGGTAGATGGCCATGACCACGCTGCCGTTCCAGCGCAGCGTCTCCTCCACGGCCCGCGGCCACAGCTCCGGCCGCTCCGCCAGCAGCGTCCGCTGCGCGGGATGGGTGAGCACGGCCAGTACCGCGTTGCCGATCAGGTTGACCGTCGTCTCGTGCCCGGCCATCAGCAGCAGCGCGAGCGTGCCCACCAGCTCCCCGGGCGACAGCCGGTCGCCGGCCTCCTGGGCCCGCACGAGCGCGGAGGTCAGGTCGTCCCCGGGTGCGGCCGCCCTCGCCTCGGCCAGCCGCCCGAGCGCCGCGTACACCTCCGTCCGGGCCGCGGCCGCCGCCTCCGGCCCCGCCGTCGCCGAGAACAGCGTCTCGGTCGACCGCCGCAGCACGGCCCGGTCCGGGCCGTCCGTCAGCCCGAACAGCTCGCAGATCACCTCCATCGGCAACGGGGCCGCCAGCTCCCGCACCACGTCGACGGGCCCGCCGTCGGCCGCCGCCCGCTCCATGCCGTCCAGCAGCCCCGCCGTCAGCCCGGCGATCCGCGGCCGCAACGCCTCCACCCGGCGCGCGGTGAACGCCTTGGAGATCAGGCCGCGGAGTCTGGTGTGGTCCGGAGGATCGGCGGTCAGCATGGTCGCGCCGGTGGTGAGCACCACTTCGGCCGTGGTCGGTATGCGCCCTTCCCGGTACGCGGTCCAGTGCCGGTCCGCGTCCTTGCTCAGCCGCGGGTCGGTGAGCGCCGCCTTCGCGTCCGCGTACCGGCTCACCGCCCACGCCCGGTACCCGCCGGGCATGGCCACCGGCACGACGGGCCGCTCGCCCTCCCGCAGCCCGGCGAGCGCCGGGTGCGGGTCGGCGAAGTAGGAGGAGGTGAACAGCTGCACGGAATCGCTGAGTTGATCGGTCATGACGCAACGGAAGCACGCCGAACGGCAGCTGTCAGCCGGTCCCGTCCACGGCGAACACCATGTCCGCCAACCGAGCTTTTCGGGGTGCCGGAGTTCAGCCGTGGGGTACGTGGCCGCGGGCCGTCAGGACGGCGGGGGCCGTGGAGTGGGGGAGGAGGGCGGTGGGGTGGGGCGGGCGGAGGAGTTCCACCTGGATGCCGTCGGCGAAGCGGTACGGGCGGTGGGTGAGGACGCAGCCGAGGGTGCGGCGGAGCCGGGAGAGTTCGGCGCGGACCGTCGTCGTGCGGCGGTCCGTGCCGAACAGGTCGAGGGAGAGCTGCGCCGCGGTGCGCCCGTCGGGGTGCGCGGCCAGGGTGAAGAGCAGCTCGGCGTGGCGCGGGCTCAGCTCGTGCGACCAGCTGCCGGCCGGCCCGGCGACCGTCACCGTCCAGCGGTCCCGGCCGCTGAGGTCGAGCACCACCCGGCTCGGCCCCGGGTCCAGCGGCCCGTCGTCCCCGATCCGTACCAGCCAGCCGCCCGGCAGCGGCTCCAGCACGCAGCTGCCGTACCGGGGCAGCCACACCGGCCCGGCCTGCGGGGACCTGGGCAGCGCCACCCGCTCCGGCGGTGCCGTGCCGACGGCCGCCGCCGTCCAGCCGTCCCGGTCCACCGCCAGCGCCCGGCCGCCGAGCCGGGCCAGCAGCGGCGTCGCGCTCGCCCGCAGCCGGTCCAGCGTCTTCAGGTGGCGGGTGCGCTGCTCGGACTCGGCGAGCCGGGCGACCGCGGAGACCAGCGGGAGGGTGGTCGGGTGGAAGGAGTGGGCGGGGCCGCTGAGGTCGACCACGCCGAGCAGCCGCCCGTCACGCGGGTCGTGCAGCGGGGCCCCGGCGCAGGTCCACTGGTGGTGGGTGCGGACGTAGTGCTCGGCGGAGTGCACGAGCACCGGCTGCCGGGTGACCAGCGCGGTACCGATCCCGTTGGTGCCGACCACGTCCTCCGTCCAGGCGGCGCCCGGCTCGAACCCGTGCCGGTCGGCCATCCGCCGCACCGCCGCCGAGCCCTCGCGCCACAGCACGCGGCCCTCGGGGTCGGTCACCACCAGGATCTGCCGGGCCGCCTCGGCGGACGGGAGGAGGTGGGAGTGCAGCACCGGCAGCAACTGCGCGAGCCCGGAGCGGTGCCGGCGCTCCTCCAGCTCGGTGCGGGACAGCGGCCGTTCGCGGCGGTCCCGGTCCGGGTCCAGCCCCGTACCGAGCATCCGCCGCCAGGATTCCCCGATCACCGTGCGGGGGGCGTCGGGCGGCTCGTCCCCCGCGAGGGTGGCCTCTCGTACGGAAGCCAGCCGGCGGGCCGCTTCCCGGGAGTCCAGCGCCGTTGCCAGGACGGGGGTCCGGGTCCTGTCGTGGTGCCGTGTGCTCAACATCGCTCCGCTTGTGCAGTTCTCGTGATCGCCGCGGCCCATCGTGCCGGGGCACGGCCCTCGCCGAGTGCCGAATCGGCAGATCCGTTGCAACGTCGTGCAACGGTTGTCCTCCCCCGTTACGGGCGGAAAGGGTGGGTGCGAGCCGTCCCCGTGAACCGGTGGCCGGGCCCGTTCACCGGGTCCGCCCGTGCCACGCCCGGCTGTCCCGTCGGAAGCGGTGCCGAGTCGGCGCGGCACCGCTTCCGTGCCGGGGCGTGGCGGCCGGACGCCGCGTCTCTCCCCCGAGCAGAGGCGTGGCCCGGCCACCGCGCCCCCTCCGGCCGTCGCGCGCCCCGGTCCGTGAACGGGCCCCGACCGGGCCGGACAGGTTGCGAGTCGTACCTTTCGTGCCGGATACGGTGAGGAGGTGCAGCAAGCGAATGAACCAGCCGACCATCCCCGGGGCCGTCTGCACAGGGCTCGCGTCCTGTACCGCCACGTGTCCAAACGCCGCCTCGGCTGGCTGCTGCTCAAGGACACCGTCAACTCCTGCATGGAGTACCGCGTCACCGGACTCGCCGCGGAAGCCGCCTTCTTCTGCCTGCTCTCGCTGCCCCCGCTGCTCCTCGGCCTGATCGGACTGCTGGGCTACATGGAGCCGTGGATCGGCCACGACACCATCGAGACCATCCGGCAGAACATTCTCCAGGCGTCCGCCGCCGTCCTCTCCGACAAGGGCGTCGACCAGATCGCCCGGCCGCTGCTGGCGGACGTCTTCCGCGGCGGCCGCCCCGACGTCATCTCGATCGGCTTCGCCATCGCCCTGTGGTCGGGTTCGCGGGCCCTGAACGTCTTCGTCGACACCATCACGATCATGTACGGCCTGGAGGGCAAGCGCGGCATCGTCGCCACCCGCCTGCTGGCGTTCTTCCTGTACCTCATCGCGCTGGTCCTCGGCGCCATCGCGCTGCCCCTGATGGTCGCGGGCCCGGACACGGTCGTGCATTTGCTGCCCGCCAGCGAGAACGCCGTCCGGGTGCTGTACTGGCCGGTCGTCCTGCTGCTCTCGGTCGTCTTCCTCACCACGCTGTACCACGTGTCCGTGCCGGTCCGTTCCCCGTGGCAGGAGGACATCCCCGGCGCGGTGGTCGCGCTCGCGATGTGGGTACTGGGCAGCCTGCTGCTCCGCGTCTACCTCGCCTCCACGGTCGAGGGGCCGACCATCTACGGCTCGCTCGCCGCCCCCGTCGCGGTCCTGCTGTGGATCGGCGTCTCGGCCTTCGCGGTGCTGGTCGGCGCGGCGGTCAACGCGGCCCTGGACCGGGTCTGGCCCTCGCTCGCCACCGCGGCGGGCCGCGCCGAACGCGAGGAGCGCCGCAAGGAGGAGGCCGAAGTCATGCGCCGGGCCCGGGAGGAGGCCGAGGAGGCGCACGAACTGGACGACGGCGAGGCCGAGGAGGGCGAGGAGGGCGGCGCGGGCGGCGGCCCGGACGGCGAGCCGGGGCCCGAGCCGCCGTCGGAGTTCCCCGAGCGGTGGTCGAAGTTCCACCCCGTGCACCACGTACGCGCCCGCCTCCGTCACTTCAAGAAGGACGCCCCGCAGCAGGACCCGCGCGACCGCGACGACCAGGGGTGAGGCGGCGCGGCGCCCGGGCGCGGCTCCCTGCCGCGCGCCGAACACCCGCCGGTACGCGCCCGGCGTCGTCCCCACGGCAGCCCGGAAGCGGCGCCGCAGACGGCGGAGGAGAGCCCGACCCGGCCGGCGAGCGCGTCCACGGCGAGATCATCGAGGGCGACGAACGCCATCCGGCCGGCACCTACGTGGTGTTCGCGCCGGGCAGCAGGCACCAGCCGCGCACGGATGTCGGCGCGCAGATCATCGGGTACACCGTCCTCAACGGCTGAGCGGACGGACGTGCCCCGCTCCGTGGTGGCGGAGCGGGGCACGGCGGTGCGCGCGAAGGGCGTCGCTCAGATCAGGTCCATCGCGGCGACCTCGTCGGGACGGCCGTAGCTGACCGGGCCCTGGAAGCGGTGCCGGGCGGTGGCGAACCACCACACCGTGGCGATGATCAGCACCACGGCCAGCGCGATCGGCGCGTAGTTGAACGAGCCGGGCGTGATGGGGGAGGCCTGCGGCAGCATGAACAGCACGTTGCTCAGCACGATCCAGACCACCGCGACGGCCGCGACGGGCTTGCCCCAGCGGCCCAGGTTCCACGGCCCCGGCTCGAAGGTGTCGAGCCGCAGCCGCAGGAAGATCGGCACGCCGTACGCCAGGAAGAGGCCGACGACGTTGACGCTGACGATGGCGGTGAAGGCGGTGTGCGACCACCAGCCGGGGATCACCAGCACCAGCGAGCAGGCGGCGGCGAGCCAGACGGCCTTGACGGGCGTACGGGTGCGCGGGGAGACCGAGTGCCACCAGCGCGAGCCGGGCATCGCGCCGTCCCGCGAAAAGGCGAAGATCTGCCGTGTGTTGCTCGTCATATTGGCCAGGCCGCAGAAGAGCATCGCGCCGATCACGATCAGCAGCAGGAACTTGGCGGTGCCGGTGCCGAGCGCGTCGATGAGAATTTGTACGGGCGGCGCGTCAGCGCGTGCTTCCGCTGCGTAGTCGCGGATCGCGTAGACCAGCGCGAGCATGAGGATCAGGCCCGTGATCGCGGAGTAGCCGATCGCCCGCATGATTCCCTTGGGCGCGTTGACGGTGGCGCCCACGGTTTCTTCCGACATGTGGAAGCTGCCGTCGAAACCGGTGAACGTCCAGCTGGTGACGAGCAGCCCCAGCAGCGCGCCGTAAAGGCCGTTCGTGAAGCCGGTGTTGTTGGCGAAATGCGTCACGAACGACGCGGACTGGTGCTGCTCGGGCAGTACGGTCAGAGCCGCCACGATCACCACCATGCCGATCAGCAGCCACCACACCGAGATCCGGTTCAGGATCGCGACCAGGTGCACGGTGTAGGTGTTGGCCAGCGCCTGGACCAGCAGGATCGCCGCCGTGATGAGAACCGTGCGCTGCTCGGACACCTGGTAGGACGGCCACTGCATCGCGAGGAACGCCTGGATGAAAGTGGCCGCCGCGTAGCCGGTGGCGGCCGTCCCGCCGACCTGGCCCACGAAATTCAGCCAGCCCGTGTACCAGGACCAGGCGCCGCGGTGCCGCTTGGCGAGTTTGCCCGCCGAGAAATACAGCGCGCCACTCGTGGGGTAGGCGGAGGTGATTTCCGCCATCGAGGCGCCGATGAACAGTACGAGGATCGACACCGCGATCCAGCCGAATACCAGGATGCGCGGTCCGCCGGCATTCATGCCGAAACCGAAGGACGAAAAGATCCCGGATATGATGTTGATGATCGTGAACGAGATCGCGAAATTGTCGAACGCCCGGAATCTGCGGGTGAGTTTCCGCGGATATCCCATGGCGTGCAGTGTGGCGTCGTCGTCCAGAGCGGCCGGCGGCGCCGCCGGCTTCGGTGAACGCACCCGCGAGAGGAATGCGGAATCGGATGCGGAGTCGGACACGGACGTACCTTTCTGGGGGGACGGGCGGTGCGCGCCGGCAGCACAGTGGGGGGAGCCGGCGGGTCGGAACCGGTTCAGGAGGAGTCCGGCGCGTGCGGGACCGGTAGCCCGCACCGGCGCCGTGCCCTGCTCAACTGCTCGGCCGGGTCGCCGAACACGCTCCAGGGCATCCGCGAGGCGTACGGGCCCATGGCCGTGAAGACCGCCCGCGCCTCGAACTCGTGCCGCGCCATGCACAGCGCGTGTGCCAGATACGCCAGGTCCAGCACCGGCGTGAAGCGGTAGCCGGCCACCTCCGGCAGCCAGTGCTGGTAGATCCGCAGCGCCGTCGTACGCCACTGCGGCTGTTCCCACGTGTGGTCGGCCAGCGGCGCCGCGGGGTCGTACGCGTCGACCGCGGCCACCAACGGCAGCACCCGCAGCGCCGAGTTCGCGGGCGCGCGCTGGGCGAGGAACGCGGCGACGTCCCAGGCGGCGCCCGCCGAACCGCCGTGCCGGGCGAAGAAGCAGCCCAGGAAGCGGTGGTGGGCCTCGCGGTGCCAGGGGTCCAGCCGCAGGATGTGCGAGAACAGCGACCACGGGCCGGGCGGCGCGGTGATCAACCCCTCCGGCGCCGGGTCCAGATGGCGCTGGAAGCGGGCCAGCGAGAGCTTGGCGGCCCACGGGGTCGGGTCCAGCGGGGCCAGCTCCGCCGCCCGGTCACAGGCGGACAGCGCTATCCGGCTCAGCGTGGTGGCGTGCCGGTCGCCGGTCTCGGCGGCGCGGGTGGCGCGGAGCACCGCGACCCGGGCCCACAACAGGGCCGCCTCCGTGCCCGGTTCCTCGGCGAGCCAGCGCTCGGTCAGATCCGAATCGGCCGCTTCGGACGCGAGAACCAGCGAACGGTGGGCGCGTACCCCGTAATCGCGCCGGGTCTCCTGCAACACCTCCCGGGCGCTGAAGTAGCGTCCGGCGCGCACATCCACACAGGCGCTCGCCAGCCGGCGATCGTCGGCCGCCGGATGCCATACGTACTGCCCTTCGAACAGGCCAGCGGCCATGCTGCGTGCCGTTCCTTTCCCCGTCGTCCGGCGATGTGGAATTACGGAGCCCGCGGCGTGGTCGAATTTGCTCCGAGGGCCCAGCTGACGCCACACCTTACTCAGGTGTCACACAGACCGAAAAGAGGCACTGGAGCAACTAAATTTTCCTGGCAATACGTCAGACGCTGTCGTGTCCCCATGGAGCCGGCCGTTCGAGAACCACATCTCCCCCAGGAGATAAGTGACCTGCTGGACCTGGAATACCGAGCAAGTGCGGTGCCGGCGATGTGGTCCAGGGGCTCCTACGCCACCAGGTACAGGGCTCCCGTGCAGGCCACCACGCCCGCACTCGCCAGCACCAGCCCGGCCCCGGCGAACGGCAGCTTCGCGATCCGGATGCCGTGCGCCCGGCACCTCTCGAACCAGATCAGCGTGGCCAGCGACGCGAACGGCGTCACCAGCGGACCGACGTTGACGCCGATCAGGAGCGCGAGCAACTGCGTGTGCGCGTCGGCCGGAATCACCGACTCCGTCGACAGGTAGGCAGGCAGGTTGTTCAGCACGTTCGAGAGGCCCGCACCGACCGCGGCCGTACGCAGCAGGCCGGCGAAGCCGCCGTCACTGCCGACAGCGGACATCAGCAGGTCCCGCAGCCCCAGCGAACTGATCCAGTCGACGACGAGGAACATCCCCGGGACGAGGGCCAGCAGCCGCCACGGCACCAGCGACCAGCGCAGCTCGCCCCGGCGCCGCACGAAGAACGCGGCAGCGGCGAGGAAGGCGGCTCCCGCGGAAGCGGCCGGAAGCGCGACGTCGAAGCCGATGATGGCCAGCAGGAACAGTCCGCACGCCGCTGCGCACACGCCGAACAGCCACGGGTCGGCGGCCTCCGGGCGCTCCGGCGGCACGTACACCTCGTCGCCGCGCGCCGACCGCCGCCAGTAGAAGCCCCACAGGCACACCATCGTCACGGCGATGGCCGCGAGTTGCGGGGCCCACATCACGGCCGCCATCTCCGTGGGCACCAGCACCACTCGCTGAGCCGCCAGCAGGTTCGTCAGGTTGGACACCGGCAGCAGCAGGCTCGCGGTGTTGGCGAGCCACACGGTGGTCATGGCCAGCGGCACCGGACGGATGCCCACGCGGGAGGCCAGGGCCAGCATGACGGGGGTCAGCAGCACCGCCGTCGTATCGAGGTTCAGGGCGATGGTGGTGGCCGAGGCGAGGGCGACGCACCACAGGAACAGCAGGGGATAGCTGCCGCGCGCCAGGCGCGCGACCCACGTGGCGGCGACGTCGAACACCTGGGCGCGGCCGGCCAGTTCGGCCAGCACCACGGCGGTGAGGAGAAAGGCGAGCAGCGGGGCGATGCGCTCGCCCACTTCGAACGCCCGCTCCGAGGGCAGGGCGCCGGTGCCCCACAGCAGAAGGCCGGCCGCGAGCAGTGCCACGGCCAGCCCGTCGAGATTGAGGACGCGTCTCCGCACAAAAGCGACGGCGGGTGAGGAGAACACTCTCGCCCACCTGCCACGGAGGCTCAGGTCTCCTACCATGGTGCGCATGTTATCCGAGGGGGGAACGCAGACCGGTCCCGGCGACCGCCCGCTCTTCTTCGTGAGCTATTCGCCCGCGGACGAGGCGTGGGCGACGTGGATCGCGTGGACGCTGGAGCGTGAGGGATACCGCACGGTCATCCAGGCGTGGGACTTCACCGCGGGCACGAACTTCATCGACTACATGGACCGCGGGGTGAGCGAGTCCGCCGCGGTGATCGCCGTGCTGTCGCAGAACTACGCGCGTTCGCGGTACGGGCGGATGGAGTGGCAGGCCGCCCTGCGGGCCTCCCCGGACAACCCGGAACAGCGTCTGATCACCGTACGGATCGACGAGGCGCCGATCGACGGGCTGCTCGCCACCATCACGTACATCGACCTGGTGGCCGCCCGGGGCGAGGCGGAGGCGCGGGAGATGCTGCTGGTCCGCGCGCGGGACGCGCTGAACGGGCGGGCGCAGGCGTCGGGGCGTCCGGGTTTCCCCGGCACGGCGGCGAGTTCCCCGCCGGTGCCGCCGCAGCGGACGGCGGCGACCCGCAACGGCGACCCGTGGTTCCCCGGGCGGCTCCGGCCGCGGACCGCACCGGTCTATCCGCTGAACGCCCCGGAGCGCGAGGGCGACCACATCAGCGTGCTGCACCTGCCGGGCCCGGACTTCGGGCGCGGCAACGAGCCGGACGCCACGCTCCACGAGCTGCGCGGCGATCTGCTGGAGCTGCAGGACGCCGACGCTCCCAGACCGGACCTCGTCGTGGTCACCGGCAATCTGACGGCCTCCGGCACTCCGCGCGAGTGCGGGCAGGCGCTCTCCTTTCTGACCTCCCTGCGCGCCCAGCTCGACCTCCGCCCCCACCAAGTCGTCCTCGTACCGGGTGCGGAGGACGTCAGCCTCAAGGCGTGCAGTTCCTACTTCTCCTCCTGCGAGGCCGACGAGGTCACGCCGCAGCCGCCGTACTGGGAGAAGTGGCGGCACTACGCGAAGCTGTTCCACGAGTTCTACGAGGGCATCGACCGGGTCTTCGCCGCCGACCAGCCCTGGACGCTGTTCCCCGTACCGGAGCTCAACACCGTCGTCGCCGGCTTCAACTCGACGATGGCGTACAGCCACCGCCCCGAGGACCAGTTCGGCTACGTGGGCCGGGACCAGATCACCTGGTTCGCCGAGGCCCTCCACCAGTACGAGCGGGACGGCTGGCTGCGCATCGGCGCGATACGGCACCCGCTGGAGACACCCGCGGCGACCGGCGGCCCGGGGGTCGGCGCGATCCGCGACGCCGAGGCGTTCCAGCGGCTGGCCGCACCGCGGCTCAACCTGCTGCTGCACGGCCCGGTCAACGACCCGCGTACCACTCGCCGAGACCCCGTCGACACCCGTCTCGGCACGCTCCCCGTCTTCGGCGCCGCGGCACCGGCCCGCTTCCAGCTGCTGAAGGTCTCCGCCTCCGGGGTCACCCGCTGGCACTCTCCCACCGCCCCCGCCGCCGAGTTCCGCGAGGAGTGGCGGCGCGTCCGCACCCCGCTGGGCCCCCAGGCATTCCCCTCGCAGGCGCCGAGGCAGGAGCCCGACCCGGTCAGCGACACGTTCACCGACCAGGTGAAGGAGATCTGCCGCGCCAAGTGGCAGGACGTCGGCATCCGCGATGTCACCGTGCGGCGCAGCGACGACCCCACCACCCAGTTCGTCGCCACCTGGAAGCGCGACGGCCTCGTGTTCCAGTCCCGTGTCGCCGCGCTGCCCGGTGACCCCCGCGAGGAGGACCTGGCGCGCTTCGCCGAGCAGGTCCGCGCGGCCGAGGGCACCACGGCGGAGAACGTGCTGGTGTACGGAGGCCAGGCGCCACCGCGGGACGTGGTGGAGCGCTTCGGCGACCGCATCCGGGTACGGAGCTTCCTGGAGTTCCAGGGCCTGATCGATCTGCGCGCGTACGTGGCCGACCAGAACGCGCGGCTGGGTGCCGACCGCGCCTACCGGCCGGAGCTGTACCTGCCGCAGCGGTACCGAGAGGTCACTCCCGGGGCCGAGGGCGGGGGGCACGGCCGCCTCGTGGACGAACTGCTGGACACCCTGGACACCGAGCACGGCCGGTTCGTGCTGCTCCTCGGCGACTTCGGCCACGGCAAGACCTTCTCCCTGCGGGAGCTGGCCCGGCGGCTGCCCGAGCAGTCCCCGCACCTGACGCCGGTGTTCATCCCCCTCAACACCTTCGACCGGGCGCACAGCCTCATGGGCCTGGTCACCACGCACCTCGCCAATCACGGCGTGAGCCGCATCGACACCAACGCCCTGCAGTACATGATCCGCCAGGGCCGTATCGTCCTGCTCTTCGACGGCTTCGACGAGCTGGTCAACCGCGTCAGCTACGACCGTGCCGCCGACCATCTGCAGGCACTCCTGGACGCCGCGGTCGACAACACCAAGATCGTGGTGACCAGCCGCACCCAGCACTTCAAATCCACCGAGCAGGTCTTCACCGCCCTCGGCGAGCGCGTCGGCGCCCTGCCGCAGCGCCGCGTGCTGACCGTGGAGAGCTTCCAGCCGCAGCAGATCAAGGAGTACCTGGAGCGCACGTACGACTCCAGGGAGAAGGCCGAGCAGCGGTACGACCTCCTCGCCGGCATCCCCAACCTGCTGGAGCTGTGCGGCAACCCGCGGCTGCTGTCCTTCGTCACCGCCCTCAGCCACGAACAGCTGCAGTCCGTGGCCGGCGCCGGGCGGACCCTGAGCGCCGCCGGACTGTACGAGGAAGTGCTCACCGCGTGGCTGGAGTTCGAGGTCGAACGGGGCAGCGGCGGGCCGGGAGCAGCACCGGGCCTGTCGCTGGAGGACCTGTGGAAGGCCGTGTCCTCGCTGGCCGTACGGCTGTGGGAGACGCGGCGCAGCGTGCTGCGGCTGGACGAACTGGCCGAGACCACCGGGCGGGCCCTGGACGGCCTCACCCGGTCGCACATGACGGCCGAGGAGCGGGCGCAGGCCGTCGGCGCCGGCAGCCTCCTGGTGCGGACCGAGGACAACCTGTTCCAGTTCATCCACTCCTCCGTCGTGGAGTGGCTGATCGCCCGCGAAGCCGCACGCCAACTGGCCGGACCGGAGGAGGGCACGCCGCCGCTGCTGGCGGCGCGGCCGCTCACCCAGCTGGCCGTGGAGTTCTTCTGCGACCTGGCCGACCGGGGCGACTGCCAGGAATGGGTGCGCCGGGTCCTCGGCGACGGCACTGCCCCGGACAGCCCTGCCCGGCAGAACGCGGTACGCGTCAACCACCGGCTGCGCATCCCGACCGACGTGGCCCTGCGCGGCGTCGTGCTGCGCGGGGAGAACCTCTCCCACCGCGACTTCTCCGGCGTCGACTTCACCGGCGCCGACCTCGGCGAAACCGTACTGACCGGGGTGAAGCTCGCCGGAGCCGACCTCACCGGCGTCAACCTGTCGGCCGCCAACCTCGACGACGCCGACCTGTCCGGCGCCTGCCTGGAGGGCGCGGACCTCTCCCGTGCCCGCCTGATCCGCGCCGACCTGCGCGGCGCGCGCCTGACCGGCAGCCGCTGGAGCAGAGCCGCCCTGGTCAGCACCCGCATGGACCCCGAGCAGCCGGCCGCGCCCGAGCTGCGTTCCGCCGCGATCGCCCCGGGCATGCCCGTCGACGTGGGCCTGCGGCCCGCGGCCGTCGGCGTCCCCTACGGCTTCGACCTCCACCACGTCCGGCTGCCCGAGCCCATGGCGTACGCGCGCGACGGCGAGCTGCTGGCCGTGGGCACCGAGGACGGCGGTGTCCTCATCTGCGACCCGGACGACGGGCGGCCGCTGCGTACCCTGCGCGGGCACCACGGGCGTGTGTATGCCGTGAAGTTCGCGCACGACCTGCTGGTGACGGGCGGCGCCGACGGCCACGTGGTCACCTGGGACCCGGCCACCGGCAGGGAGCGGCACCGCTTCGAAGTGCACCCCGACGGCGTCTGGCCCGTCGTCGTCGAGCCGAGCGGCAAGCTGCTCGTGACCGGCGACAAGGAGGGCCTGGTCACCGTGTGGGACCCGGCCGACGGCCGCCCGGTCCACCACCTGGCCGGGCACGCGGCTCCGGTCTACACCGCCGGTTTCAGCCCGGACGGCACGCTGCTGCTCACCGGCGACGCCTCCAGCCGGGTCCGGATGTGGGACCTGGCCACAGGGCAGTGCGTCCGCGAGATCGACGGGCACCGCGGCTCGGTGTACCGGGCCGCGTTCGCCCCGGACGGCCGGCGCTTCGTCACCGCGGACAACGGCGACGGCGAGGGCGGACACGTCCGGGTGTGGGAGACGGGGACCGGGCGGCTGCTGTACGACTTCGCCGGCCACCCGGAGCGCGTGTACACCCTCTCCTTCCACCCCAACGGCAAGTGGCTGGCCAGCGGTGACACCTCCGGCCAGGTGCGGCTGTGGGACGTCTCGGTCGGTGCCTCCCTGGGCTGTCTGGAGACGCTGGGAGGCGGCGTGTACCAGGTCCGCTTCGACCCGGCGGGCAACCACCTGGCGGCCTGCGGCAGCAACGGCTCCGTACGGCTGTGGACGGTGGCCGGCACGTCGACCCCGGACCTGCGGCAGCACCCGAAGCAGCCCGAGGTGCACCGCGGGTCCGCCTGGTGCGTCGCCTTCCGGTCCTCCCGCGCCGGCGACGCCACGCAGGGCAGGTCCCAGCTGGTCACGGTCGGCAACGACGGCGGGGCCCACATCTGGGAGATCGCCGCCGGGCGCGGCAAGCGGCTGGTGAACGGGCACAACCGCCGGGTCGTCGCCGTCAGCTTCAGCGCGGACGGCGAGCGGATCAGCGTGGGCGGCAGCGACGGTGCGGTGCGCGTGTGGGCGGCTCGTACCGGCAAGTGCCTGTCCACCTTGCAGGGGCGTGGCGACCGGCTGGTGTCGGCCCTGTTCAGTCCCGCGCCGGAGGGGCAGGTGGCGGCCGCCAGCAACGACGGTGACGTGTACCTGTTCAGCTCGTCCGACGGCGAGTACCAGCGGCAGTTCGACGCCAACACCGAGCACGTGTGGGCACTGGCCTTCAGCCGCGACGGCGAACTCCTGGCCACCGCCAACGACGACGACACCGTCGGAGTATGGAACCTCCGCAGCTCCGGAGGGCACGTCACCACCCTCGCCGAGCACGCGGGACGGGTCCGCTCGATCGCCTTCCGCCACGACTCCGAGCGCCTCGCCACGGGCTGCGACGACAGCGTGGTGCGCATCTGGGACGTGCGGAGCGGCTCCATCCGGCACACGCTGCGCGGCCACCAGGACCGGGTGTACGGGGTCGCGTTCGGCCATGACGACTCCTGGGTGGCGAGCGCCGGCTGGGACGGCGACGTCATCGTCTGGCGCGGCGGCGCCGAGGCCCTGCGGATGCGCGGCTCCGGCGAGCGTCTCTGGGCGCTGGCCGCCCACCCGTCCCGGCCCCTGCTGGCCACGGCGGGCGACGACCGCATCATCCGCATCCGGGACGCGGAGACCGGCGCCGAGGTACACGCGCTGACCGGGCACACCGGCCGCGTCCTGTCCCTCGCGTTCTCCCCGGACGGCTCACTCCTGGTCAGCGGGGGAGAGGACGGCGTGGCCCGGCTGTGGACCCTGGACGGGGAGCCCGCCCTGCGCGGCACCTTCCTCGGTCTCTCCGAGGGCTGGGCCGCCCTCTCGCCCACCGGCCGCTACAAGTCCCACGGCACGGTCAGCGACGAGTTCTGGCACGTCATCGGCATGACGCGCTTCGAACCCGGTGACCTGGAGGACCATCTGCCCGCGGTCCGCCGCATGGCCATGGGCGAGGTACTGCCCGGCCTCGACACCACCAGGGGTGACGCGTGACCACCGCGGACCAGCGGCGCTCGCGCCGTCTGCAGCGCGCGCTGCGCTGGATGTACGACTACCTCGACGTCCTGCTGCCCATCGTGCTGGCCTTCAGCGTCGGTCTCATCGACTTCACGAGCGACCTGGTTCCCGAGGACGCGCGCTTCGGCTTCACCATGGCCGTCCTCGGCATCATGGCCATCGCCAGCTTCAAGGACCGTTCCGCGCACGGCAAGACCGTGGAGGAGTCGGTCACCCGGTCCGTGAGCCCGCTGGAGGAGCAGGTCGAGCGGACCGCCCGCAGTCTTGAGGACAACGCGCTGATCCGGACCGTTCGCCCCGACGAGATGTACGACGTCCACCGCCGTGCCCGGCAGGACACCACGCAGTGGCAGTTCAAGGGCGGCACGGGCTCCCACATCCGCCCGGTCACCCTGCCCGAGCTGGTCCAGGCCGCCCGCGAACGCCGCTCACGGCTCACCGTCCACATCGAGATCATCGACCCGGGCTCGACGGAATCCTGTCAGGAGTACTCCCGCTTCCGGCAGAGCTTCAGCCCGCCGGGCAGCGCCGGCCTCTGGACGCTCGACCGCACCCGCAAGGGCTCGTACGCCACGGTCCTGGCGGCGTTCTGGCACCTGAACCGGCTGCCCACGCTCGACATCAGCGTGCACACCACCACTCGTGTCAGCGCCCTGCGCTACGACCTCTCCGACAGGTACCTGATCCTCACGCAGGACGACCCGACGAGGGAGAACTTCCTCATCGAGCGGGAGTCCCTCCTTTACAAGTACTTCGAGATCGAGCTCCACCAGAGCCGGAACCACGCACCGCGCATCGACTTCTCGGGGGTGACGGAGCTGTCGGACTACCCGACCGCCGACGAGGCCCGGACGTTCTTCGACGCCGTGGGCAAGCCGTTGCCGTCGTACTCCGACTCCGAGGTGAGCGAGATCATCGAACTGGCCCTTAACGGCGTGGACCCGTACCGGAGGTGACATGCACTTCCACGAGCTCGAACAGCAGCTGGACGGCCCCATGGCCGCCGCCGCTGCCACCGCGTACTCCGCCCGCCTGCTGGAGCAGGTGTCGGCCGGGACCCTTGACGTACCCGTCGTCCACCACCCGCTGGGCTTCGTGTGCCTGCCCGTCGTCCGCGACGGCGAACTCGGCGTCTGCCTGCACTTCTTCGGGCACGGCACCGACACCGAGCCGGGTGTGGAACCGCACCACGCCCACAGCTGGGACCTGACCAGCCACGTCCTGTACGGGCGCGTCGCGCACGAGCCCATGGACGTGGTGGAGTCCGGGGAGCCGACGCACCGGATATACGAGGTGCTCAGCGAGGCCGACGGCAGGGACGAAGTGCACCCCACCGACACCCTGGTGCACGGCGAGCCGTGCCCGCCCCATGTGTGCACAGCAGGCGAAACGTATCGCCTTCCCGCGGGCCTCTTCCACGCCTCCCGCGCGGACGGGCCTGCCGCCACCCTCGTCCTGGGCCGCTCCCGCCCCGGCGGCCGGGACCTGTCGCTCGGCCCGGTCGACGCCCGGGGCCGGGGCCGCACCACCACCCGGCGGCGCTGCGCCGGAGCCGACACCTCGCGACTGCTGCGCACCGCCCTGAGGAGGCTGCATGCCGGGTGACCTGGACCGCGAACGCCGCACCGCCATGGCCGCCGCCGAGGAGGCCGGCGCCCTGCTCGCCGCCTCCTTCCACTCCGCGCACACCGTGCACGCCAAAGGCGGCCGGGACGTGGTGCTGAACCTCGACCTCGCCGCTGAGAAGATCATCGTGACGCGGCTGCGGGAGGCGTTCCCGGACGACCGGATCGTCTCCGAGGAGGCCGGGGACCATGGGCCTCAGGGCGGTCGCACCTGGCTGGTGGACCCGCTCGACGGGACCAACAACGTGGCCATCGGGCTGCCCGCGTACGCCGTCGGCATCGGTCTGATGGACGGCGGGAGGCCGGTCCTCGGCGTCGTCCACGAGCCCGTGACCGGCGCCACCTTCCACGCCGTCGCGGGCCGGGGCGCATACGGCCCCGCCGGCCGGCTCACCGGGCCTGCCTCGGTCCTCCCCGAGTCCGGGCCCGTCGTCGCCTGGACGCAGGGGTACGGGGTGGGCCGTGACCCGGCCGCCGCCCGGATACGTACCGAGCTGGAGCGCGAGTCCTGGCGGGTGCTGCAGTTGTGGGCGCCGCTGCTGGGGTGGGTGCTGCTGGCGCGGGGGACGATCGACGCGTTCGTGGGGTACCGCGCCGAGGGGGTCGATCTGCCGGCCGGGGCGTTGCTGGCCGCCGAGGCCGGGGCCGAACTGCGCACGCTGGACGGCGAGGTGTTCACGCCGGACCACACCGGACCGCCGGAGGGACGGAGTTTCGTGGCAGCGCGAGGGGAGAACCTGGCGTGGGGGCGTCTCAGGTGCTCCGTGTGAGAAGCCGTTGGCCTAACCGGGCTTGAGCTCCGGCGCAGCGGGCTGAGGTCCGGTCGCGGAAATTGCGTGGCGTGCCGGCCGGGCGCACGGCTACGGTGGGATCACGCGTCACGGCGACCGGCCGATTGCCGTTCGCCGGCGCGTGTTTCGGCTGTGGATGACGAAGGAGGTGTGACCGATGGCTGTCGTTGCGATCGGTGCTGCCCGCACTCGGACGATCATCAGTTCCGCTTCCGCGATCTCCGGCTGACCCTTTCGACTTCTCTTCCCGCGCCCTCCGCGGCGCGCGGTGCCGGGGTCGCCCTTGTGAAGGGTTTCCCTTGTCTTTCTCCTCCTCCGATTCATCTGCTGCGTCCTCGTCGAACCCGCTGTCGTCGTACGGCTGGGACGACGGGTTCGCGGAGAGCTTTGCCCCCTTCGCCGGGCAGGGCCTGCTGCCCGGCCGTCTGGTGCGCATCGACCGCGGCCGGGTGGACGCCGTCGTGCCCGACGCCGACGGCGTCCGCACCGTCCTCGCCTCCACCGCGCTCGTGGCCACCGGCGACCCGCTGAAGGTCCCGTGCACCGGCGACTGGGCCGTCATCGATCCCGGCAGCGGGACGGACGCCGTCGTCCGCGCGCTACTCCCGCGGCGCACCGCCCTGGTGCGCTCCGCCTCCTCCAAGCGGTCCGAGGGCCAGATCCTGGCCGCCAACCTCGACACCGCGGTCATCGCCGTCTCGCTCGCCGAACCCCTCGACCTCGGACGCGTCGAACGCTTCGTGTCCCTGGCCTGGGAGAGCGGCGCCACCCCGCTCGTCGCCCTGACCAAGGCCGACCTGGTGCCGGACGGGGCGGGCCTGGCCCATCTCGTCGCCGACACCGAGGGCGCGGCGCCCGGCGTGCAGGTAGTGGGCGTCAGCGCCGCCACCGGGGCGGGCCTGGACGTCCTCGCCGCGGCGCTGGCCGGCGGCACCGCCGTCCTGCTCGGCCGGTCCGGCGCCGGCAAATCCACCCTCGCCAACGCCCTGATCGGCACCGACGTGCAGCACGTGCACGCGGTACGCGACCGGGACGGCAAGGGCCGGCACACCACGACCACCCGCGACCTGCTGGTACTGCCCGCCGGCGGGGTGCTGATCGACACCCCGGGGCTGCGCGGCGTCGGCATGTGGGACGCCGAGGACGGCCTCGCCCGTACCTTCACCGACGTCGAGGAGCTGGCCGCCGAGTGCCGGTTCCACGACTGCGCGCACACGTCCGAGCCCGGGTGCGCGGTGCTGGCGGCGGTGGACACGGGCGAGCTGGCGGAGCGCCGCCTGGACAGCTACCGCAAGCTGCTCCGGGAGAACCAGCGCCTCGTCGCCAAGACCGACGCCCGGCTCCGCGCCGAGCTGCGCCGGGACTGGAAGCAGAAGCAGGCGCTCGGCCGGCACATGGGCGAGCGGAAGCGGGGGATGCGGGGGTAGCCGGGCGGTCCGGGCCGCCCGTACGCGGGCGGCCCGGACGCCATGTCCGATTTCCGCCGGAAGCCGTCGCCGGGATCCCGCACACTGGACGGTGTGATGGACGAAAGCAGCAGGTACGAGGCGGTGGCCAGCCGGGACGCGCGCTTCGACGGAGAGTTCTTCTTCGCCGTGGTGACGACCGGCATCTACTGCCGTCCGAGCTGCCCGGCGGTCACCCCGAAGCGCGTCAACGTGCGGTTCTTCCCGTCCGCGGCGGCCGCCCAGGGCGCCGGCTTCCGGGCCTGCCGCCGCTGCCGCCCGGACGCCGTCCCCGGCTCGGCCGACTGGAACGTCCGGGCCGACCTCGTGGGCCGCGCCATGCGCTTCATCGACGACGGCGTCGTCGACCGCGAGGGCGTCGCGGGCCTGGCCGACCGGCTCGGCTACAGCGCCCGCCAGGTGCAGCGCCAGCTCACCACCGAGCTGGGCGCGGGGCCGGTCGCCCTGGCCCGCGCCCGCCGCGCGCACACCGCGCGGATCCTCCTCCAGACCACCCCGCTGCCGGTCACCGAGCTGGCCTTCGCAGCCGGGTTCGCCAGCGTCCGGCAGTTCAACGCCACCATGCGGGAGATCTACGGCTCCACCCCCAGCGAGCTGCGCGCCCGCGCCCGCGGCCACGCGGCGCCGGGGAACGGCGGCACGCCCGGCGGCGTCCCGCTCCGGCTCGCCTTCCGCGGCCCGTACGCCGCCCGCGAGATCTTCGACGACCTGGCGGCCGCGGCCGTGCCCGGCATCGAGGAGATCGTCGGCAGGCCCGGCACCCGTACGTACCGCCGCACCCTCCGCCTCACGTACGGCACCGCCGTCGCCGAGGTCGACGAGCGGCCCGGCAGGCCCGGCGGCCCGGCCGGCTCCGGCTGGCTCGACAGCCGGCTGCACCTCACCGACCTGCGCGATCTGCCGACCGCGAGCCAGCGGCTGCGCCGCCTCTTCGACCTGGACGCCGACCCGTACGCGGTCGCCGCCCGGCTGGCGGCCGACCCGCTGCTCCGGCCGCTGGTCGCCGCCCGCCCCGGGCTGCGCTCGCCGGGCGCTGCCGACCCGGCCGAGCTGGCCGTACGGATCGTGCTCGGCGGGTCCCCGGAGCGCGCCGCGGCCCTCGTGCGGGCGTACGGGAAGCCCCTGGACGCCCCCGACGGCACGCTCACCCACCTCTTTCCGGCCCCGGACGAGCTGGTGGCGGCCGACGCGGGGGAGGGGGTGCGGGCCCTGTGCGCCGCGCTCGCCGACGGCGCCGTCGACCTCGAAGCGGGCGCGGACCGGGACGCCGCCGAACGCGCCCTCGCCGCGCTCCCGGGCGTCGGCCCGGCAGCGGCGGCGGTCATCAGGCGGCGCGCGCTGGGCGACCCCGACGTGGGCCCGCCCGGCCTCGCCCCCGCCGGCGCCGACCACCGGCCGTGGCGCTCGTACGCCCTCCAGTACCTCCGGCACGCCGGCCTCCGTACCGGTGCCGCCCTCGGATCCGAAGACCACGACCAGAAGGACGTCTGCGACCATGCCGCTCTACACGCAGCTTGACAGCCCCCTCGGCCGGCTGACCCTGGTGGGCGAGGCGTCGGCCGACGCCCCCGGCGGCACGGTGCTGACCGCCCTCTCCGTCCCGGAGCAGAAGGGCGGCGTCGTGCCCGCGCCGGACTGGGCCCGCGAACCGGCCGCCTTCGCCGAGGCGGAGCGGCAGCTGAAGGAGTACTTCGCGGGCGAGCGCCGGGAGTTCGGCCTGACGCTGGTCGCGCGCGGCACGGCCTTCCGCGAGCGCGTCTGGGCGGCGCTGGACGGCGTGCCGTACGGCGAGACCGTCAGTTACGGCGAGATCGGCCGGCGCATCGGGGCCTCCCGGCCCGCCGTACGGGCCATCGGCACCGCGATCGGCGCCAACCCGCTGCTGGTCCTGCGCCCCTGTCACCGCGTCATCGGCGCCGACGGCTCGCTCACCGGATACGCGGGCGGCCTGGACCGCAAGCGCGCGCTGCTCACGCTGGAGGGCGTCGCCGCGGTCCGCTGATGCGTTCGCGGAGCACCCGTTCGTGCACTGTTTCCCGGCCCACCCGCGATGGACAATACGGGGCATGAGCCAGCAGGGGGACACACGCGGACACGAGGACGACTGGTGGCACGAACTGTACGAAGCGGGTGACGGCAAGCCCGGTGACGCGGGCCCCTCCGCCGCGCCCGACTCGCTCGACGACCGCGTGGACTCCGCCCTGCGCGCGGTCGGTGCCACCGGCACCGAGCCGGTCACGGAGCCGCCGGAAGTGGCCGGGCGGGTGCCGGGGCCGCCGGAAGAAGTGGCCGGGCCGGTGCCGGGGCCGCCGTCCGCCGCCGAGGAGGATCCGGAGCCGGTGGCCGTCCCTCCGGAGCCGGTGATAGGCGCTCCGGAGGCCGCCCGTCCGGCGCCCGTCGCCGGGGCCGCCTCCCTCGCGCCGCCCGTGCCGCCGCCCGCCGTGGAGTTCGTCGGGGACCGGCCGCCCACGTACGCGGCAGAGCCGGTCGCGCTGCCCGCCGCCGACCCGGCCGACCTCGCCGGGCTGGTCCCGGACACCGAGCTGGACGGCGCGCAGTACGGCACGCTCACGCTGCGCGCCGCCTCCGTACGGGGCGACTCCGCGCGCTACCGCGGCGACCCGCGCCGCGACGCCCTGCTCACCGCCCGCTTCGGCGCCGGGCGGCAGACCCTGATCCTGGTCGCGGTCGCCTCCGGTGCGCACGCCTCGCCCGAGGGCCACCGCGCCGCCCGCGACGCCTGCCGGTGGATCGGTGCCGCCGTCGGCCGCTCCGGTGCCCGGCTGGCCGACGACATCCGCACCGGCCGCCGGGAAGCCCTCAAGTCCGGGCTGCAGCGGCTCGCCGACCGCGGCTACGGCCGGCTGCGGGCCCGCGCCGCCGAGCTGGGCCTGGAGCCGCACGCGTACACCGCGTCGCTGCGCTGCCTGCTGCTGCCCGCCGACCCGGCCTGCCGCACCCGGGTCTTCTTCGGCGTCGGCGGGGGCGGCCTCTTCCGGCTCCGGGACGGCGTCTGGCAGGACCTGGAGCCGCCGCTGCCGGCGGAGGGGGCGACCGGCGGGCCGGTCGTCGGGTACGGCACGCGGCCGCCCGGCATCCCGGCGCAGCGCGGCCTGGCCGACCCGGAGCCGACGATGAACCTCGGCGTCACCGGGGCGCCGGGCGCCCACGAGAGTGCCGGGGAGGCGGCCGGAGGGGCCGGTGCGTTGGCCGACGGGACCGGTACGGCGGTCGGCGGGCCTTCCGGCGCGGCAGGTGAACCGTTCCGCTTCCGTGCCTCGGTGGCCCGCCCCGGCGACACCCTGCTGCTGTGCAGCGCGGGCCTCGCCGAGCCGCTGCGAGAAGCGCCCGACTTCGCCGCGCGGCTGGCGGGGCGGTGGGCCGAGACCGAACCGCCGGGGCTGACCGCCTTCCTGGCCGACGCCCAGCTGCGCCTCAAGGGGCACGCGAAGGACCGTACGGCCGCCGCGGTCTGGGACGGCTGAAAGGGCAGCCGGGGGACGCGGGGGCCGGGCCCCGCAGCACGCCGTACGCCTTCCGGGGCCGTCCCGGGGATGAGTGGTAGAACCGACCCGATGCCGCAAAGGCGGGCAAACCCCCGCCGGCGGCGCGAGCCACTGATCCCCACCCGAAGGGCGTGCGCGCGATGGCGAAGCAGACCGTGGCCGAGCAGTTCGTCGACATCCTGGCGCGGGCCGGGGTCCAGCGGCTCTACGGAGTCGTCGGCGACAGCCTGAACCCCGTCGTCGACGCCATCCGCCGCACCTCGGCCGTCGAGTGGGTGCAGGTCCGGCACGAGGAGGTCGCGGCGTTCGCGGCCGGGGCCGAGGCCCAGATCACCGGCCGGCTCGCCGCCTGCGCCGGGTCCTGCGGGCCGGGCAACCTCCACCTCATCAACGGCCTCTTCGACGCGCACCGTTCGATGGCCCCCGTACTGGCCCTGGCCTCGCACATCCCCTCCAGCGAGATCGGCACCGGCTTCTTCCAGGAGACCCACCCCGACCAGCTCTTCCAGGAGTGCAGCCATTACTGCGAGCTGATCTCCAGCACCAAGCAGATGCCGCGCGTCCTGCAGACCGCGATCCAGCACGCGGTGGGCCGCAGCGGCGTCTCGGTGGTCGCGCTGCCCGGCGACATCGCGGGCGAGCCGGCGCCCGAGCGTGCCGAGGAACACGCGCTGGTCACCTCGCGGCCCTCCGTCCGCCCCGGCGACGCGGAGATCGCGCAGCTCGCCCGCATGATCGACGGGGCCGGCAAGGTCACGCTGTTCTGCGGCAGCGGTACGGCGGGCGCCCATGCCGAGGTCATGGAACTGGCCGAGAAGATCAAGTCACCGGTAGGCCACGCGCTGCGCGGCAAGGAGTGGATTCAGTACGACAATCCCTTCGACGTGGGGATGAGCGGTCTGCTCGGGTACGGCGCCGCCTACGAAGCCACCCACGAGTGCGATCTGCTGATCCTGCTCGGCACGGACTTCCCGTACAACGCCTTCCTGCCGAAGGACGTGCCGATCGTCCAGGTGGACGTGCGTCCCGAGCACCTCGGCCGCCGCTCCACGCTGGACCTCGCCGTCTGGGGCGACGTACGCGAGACCCTGCGCTGCCTGACGCCGCTGGTCGAGGAGAAGAAGAACCGCCGGTTCCTCGACCGGATGCTGAAGAAACACGCCGACGCGCTGGAGGGCGTGGTCAAGGCGTACACCCGCAAGGTCGACAAGCACGTGCCGATCCACCCGGAATTCGTCGTCTCCGTGCTCGACGAGGAGGCAGCCGACGACGCGGTCTTCACGGTCGACACGGGCATGTGCAACGTCTGGGCGGCGCGGTACCTCACCCCCAACGGGCGCCGCCGCGTCATCGGTTCGTTCACCCACGGCTCGATGGCCAACGCGCTGCCACAGGCGATCGGCGCGCAGCTGACGGACCGTCGGCGGCAGGTCGTCTCGATGTCGGGCGACGGCGGATTCTCCATGCTCATGGGCGACTTCCTCACCCTGGTGCAGCACAACCTGCCGGTGAAGGTCGTGCTGTTCAACAACTCCTCGCTCGGCATGGTCGAGCTGGAGATGCTGGTCGCCGGGCTGCCCTCCTACGGCACCGACAACCACAACCCCGACTTCGCCGCCATCGCCAGGGCGGCCGGCGCGTACGGCGTCCGGGTGGAGAAGCCCAAGCAGCTCCGCGGGGCGCTGCGGGACGCCTTCAAGCACAATGGTCCCGCGCTCGTCGACGTCGTCACCGACCCGAACGCGCTGTCCATCCCGCCGAAGATCAGCGCGGACATGGTGACCGGGTTCGCGCTCTCGGCGGGCAAGATCGTGCTGGACGGCGGAGTGGGCCGGATGGTGCAGATGGCCCGGTCCAATCTCCGTAACATCCCGCGCATGTGAGCCGTCACCGCCCAGCGGGGCACATGCCCCGCACCTGTGCCCGGCGGTGGCAGAAGACGTCAGGGGCTTCCGGGGTGCGACGGCCCGCCGTAGCCGCGCGGACGCGGACGTAGACGCACCGGGCCGGTCGGCGGACCCGCTCCCTCGACGGCCCACCGGGAGGCGGAGCACCGGCTGCGGCAGCGGACCGGTCGGCAGCGGGGGCGAATTGGTCCTACGGACGGCCGCGCCGCCACCGGGCTGCCGCCCTTGTCATGACCGCCGGACCGGACGTTGGTCGGTACCAAACGGGCATCCCATGGCATATGCACAAGCACGGGATGAAGCTTGGCATGTCTCCCGGTGGGCATGGTTCGCCGTGAGGTTGTCCGGAAGACCGGCGACACGGGAACGCTCGGGGCGGGGAGGATGAATCGTCAGCCTGTACGGGGCGAGCAGGTGCACGGACGGGGCGGCGGGCCGATCATCGGGTCCGCCGACACCTGCATCGACACATGGACCGAGGGACAGCGGCCGAGGGCCATCCGGCGCCGGCTGCGCCGCGCCGACCTCACGGCGGTGGCGGACGTCCGCAAGGACCTGCGTCACCTGCTGCTCCACTGGGGGGAGACCGGCAGGTCGGACATCGCGGAGCTGCTCATCAGCGAGCTGGTGACCAACGCTCTGGTGCACACCGACCGGGGGGCCGTGGTGACCGCCACGGTGACCGACCGTCTGCGGGTGGAGGTGCGGGACTTCGTGTCCCGGCGGCCGCGGTCCCGCAGACCGACCACCGAAGGCACTTCGGGGAGAGGACTGATGCTGGTGCGCTCGCTCGCCGACGCCTGGGGCATACGGATGCACGGAGTCGGCAAGTGCGTGTGGTTCGAACTGGGCGGCACGGGGACCTGAAGGCCGTTCTCCGTACCTCCCGTACGCGCGGGCCGCGCACCGGCACACGGCGGCGGGCCGGGACTCCGGGTCCCGGCCCGCCGCTCCGCCGTGACCCGGGGCCACGGTCCGCTCAGCCGAACTGCCGCTCGATCTCGGCGAGCTTCTCCTCCAGGGAGTCCAGCCGCGGGAGCGTCTGCGTGTCGTCCTCGGCGGTGAGGTCCACGGTCCGCCCGCCGGACCGCTCGGCACCGCCGCCGGTACGGCCGGTCACGGCCTTCAGAGCGGGACGGGACCGGAGTGCGTCACCGGCGGCCGTCCCGTCATCGGCCGCCGGGCCGTCGAGTGCGGGGTTCTCGGCGGCCCGGCCCCCCGCTGCCGGTACTCCGACCTGGCCCTCGATGGCCGGGGCCTCGGACTGCTGCGCGGCGGGCCGCCCGGCGTCCACGGCCGGCAGCTGACGGGCGCCGCGGCCCCACCGGTGCTGCCGGTTCAGCGCCCGTACCCGGGCCCGGTCCAGCTTCCGGTGCTCACGGCGGCGGCGCCGGGTGCGCTCCCGCTCGCGCCGGTCCTCGCGCACCTCCTCGACCGCCTCGTCCAGGCTCCGTACGCCCTCCAGCAGCATCAGCGACCAGGCCGCGAAGGTCTCGCGCGGCGCGCGGAGCCAGCGCACCATGCGGATCTGCGGCAGCGGCCGAGGCACCAGGCCCTGTTCGCGCAGCGCCGCCCGGCGGGTCTGCTTCAGCGCGCGGTCGAAGAGGACGGCGGCCGACAGGGACATGCCCGCGAAGAACTGCGGGGCGCCCGCGTGGTCCAGGCCGCGCGGCGCGTGCACCCAGTTGAACCACGCGGCCGCGCCCGCGAACGTCCACACCAGTATCCGGGAGCCGAGCGCCGCGTCACCGTGACTGGCCTCGCGCACCGCCAGTACGGAGCAGAACATCGCCGCGCCGTCCAGGCCGAACGGCACCAGGTACTCCCAGCCCCCGGAGAGGCTGAGGTTCTGCCGGCCGAAGCCGACCAGGCCGTGGAAGGAGAGCGCGGCGGCCACCGCGGCACAGCAGAAGAGCAGCAGGTAGGCCGCCGAGCCGTAGACGGCCTCCTTGCGGCGCCGGCGTTCCTCGCTGCGCTCCCAGGAGTCGTCGGCCGTCGTCTTCGCCGGGCCGCGCTTGCCGCGCAGGACCACGGCGACGGCTGCCGAGACACCGATGAGCAGCAGGGCTCCCGGGACGAGCCAGTCCAGCGATATGTCCGTCATTGCCATCTGGGACCCCTTGCATCGCGGTACGCGTTTTCGCGCGACATCCTGGCGGAGTCGGCCGGTTCCGCAGGGGTTTTCGGGGCAAGAGAACGCCAAGGAGGCGTCAGGGCCCGCCGGGAGGGGTGAACTGTTCGTACACCCTTGAGAAGGACGGCAGTTGAGTTCGATTACCGCCACTCGATCGGGTGGCGATGACGGAGTGGCTCGGGGTCAGGCGCTCGCGGTCAGCCGCGCGACCCGGTCCGCGTCACATGTACGCGGACAGGTGACGCAGGTGTCCTCCGGACGCACCGTGTAGAACATGCAGCAGCTCGCGCGGTCCCGCGTCGGAAGCTTCTCGCCGGCCGGCCCCGTCAGCTCGCGGAAGCCCGCGCCGCCCACGTACGGCGCCGTCGCGCCCGGCAGCAGCCGCTCGACTTCGGCCACCGCGCGCGGCTCCTCGCCGAGCAGATGGCCGAGGTACCACATGCCCTCGACGATCTCGTCCGTCGCCATGCCCCACAGGGCGCGCGGCCCGCGCCGCACGCGGGGGCGGAAGCCGTCCAGTACGGGCGCGAGGTGTTCGGCGACGGCGGACCGCACCTCGGCGCGCAGCGCCTCCTCGTCGGCGACGACCACGGCGCCCGGCAGCTCGGCCGCCGGGTCGCCGGGCAGGCACGCGAAGGAGGTGATGCGGACCGCCGCGTGGCCCATCTCGCGCGGGAAGAAGACGGCGCCGGCGGGCAGCCGCGGCACCCGGCGGTGCAGGAACCACGGCATGGTGATCAGCAGGCAGGCGGGCCAGGCGTAACGGTGCAGCCCGAAGCTCGCGACCACGTCGGGCCGCGCCTGTGTGCCGTAGTTCTCGACCACCTGCGCGGCGTCCCAGGCCAGGAAGGCGTCCAGGGCCGCGCCGCCGGCCGCCAGCTCCTCGGCGCCGGTCCAGCCCTCGCCCGTCGGGGCCGGGTCCTCCGGGCCGAGCTCGGTGATCCGCAGATGGGGGAAGACCTCGGTGAGCCGGGCATACGCGCCGGTCACGGGGGAAGGGGACGGCGGGGCGGCGAGCGCGGAAGAAGCCATGCGGGGGACCACCGAATCGCTGTCGTTGGCAGGTAAGGCTTACCTTAGCGGATGACTCCGAGGTTTGACCTGCGACGGGGGCCGCCTATGGTGCACAAGGACATCAGGAGGTACCCCATGGAGCAGCGCGCGGCGGAGCAGCCCCCGCGGATACGCGCCCGCGTGCCCGCTCAGGGGCGCGCGGAGCCGGTGCGCGGGCGGCATCCCGCCGATGCGGACGGCGCGCAGCGGGTACCGGCCACATCGGCACCGGGCGGCCCCCGCGCGGACGCCGAGCCCGCGGCCCGTACCCACACCGCGACCGCGCCGCCCCCCGCAGCGACCGTGCGCAAGCCCCAGCGGCACTCCGTACGCGCGCAGGTCCTGGCGGCGCTGCGCGACTCCCTGCTCTCGGGCGAGCTGGCGCCCGGCGCCGTCTACTCGGCGCCCGCGCTGGCCGAGAGCTTCGGCGTGTCTCCCACCCCGGTCCGCGAGGCGATGCAGCAGCTCGCGGTCGAGGGCGCGGTCGAGGTGGTGCCGAACCGCGGCTTCCGGGTCGCCGAGCGCACCCCCCGCGACCTGGCCGAGCTGGCCGAGGTCCGGTCGATGCTGGAGGTGCCGGCCGTACTGCGGCTGGCCCGCGCGCTGCCGCCCGAGCGCTGGGAGGAGCTGCGCCCCGCGGCCGCCGCGACGGTCACGGCCGCGGGCCACGGTGACTGCGTGGCGTACGCGGAGGCCGACCGCGCCTTCCACCGCGCGCTCCTCGACCTGACCGGCAACCGGCAGCTGACGCTCGTCGCCGACGACCTGCACCGCCGCACGGGCTGGCCCTGCGGCGGCGCGACGGCGGGCGTCGCCGACCTCCTGGCCGACGCCGCCGACCACATGGCCCTCCTCGACGCCCTCGCGGCCCAGGACCCGGCCCTCGCCGAACGCATCCTCCGCGACCACCTCACGGGCACGCGCTTTCCGCACTGAGCCCGCGCCGTCCGGCGCGCCCGCGCGGCGCCCGGCGGAGGTGCGCTATGCCGCTGTCGGCAGGTGATCCGCGAGCCAGGTGGGGACGCCGTCCATGAGGCGGAAGAGGCGGGCTGCCTCGGCGCGAAGGCGGGGGGCCTCCTCTTCGGGGGCGGCGTCGGCGAGGGCGGCGAGTGCCGGGGCCGTGCCGATGAGGTAGCCCAGTTCCTCGCGGATCCGGAGGGATTCGGCGAAGCCGTGCCGGGCCTCCGCCAACTCGCCGTCGCGCAGGGCGAGTCCGGCCAGGTGCCGCCAGGTGAAGGAGAGCAGCAGCGGGTCTTCGTGGGCGGTGGCGGCGGCGTGCGCGCGGCGGTAGGCGGCGCGGGCCGACTGCGGGCTGTCGGCGAGGTGCTCGGCCATGAGGCCGCGCCGGAAGTCCAGCAGGGCGCGTCCCGGCGCTGCCGGGGGCAGCAGGGCGGCGGCGCGGCCGAGTGCCGCGCGCGCCTCGTCGGCGCGGTCCCGTACGCCCAGGACCGTGGCGGCGTAGGCGAGATGGCCGCGCTCGCAGGCCGCGTCGCCGCGTTCGTCGTCGGTGGCCGCACGGGCCTCGGCGTACCGCAGGGCGTCCTCGGCCTCGGCCCAGCCCGCGCAGGTGAACATGCAGCGCTCCACGAGCAGCGCGGCGCGGCGCAGCGCGGCGGGCGCGTGCGCTGCGGCGTGTGGTTCCAGCAGGGCGGCCGCGTCCTCCCAGCAGCCGCGGGAGCGGAGTCGCCACACGGCCCGGTCCAGTGGGCCGTCCCCGTCGGCAGCGGCTCCCTCGGCCGTCCGCGCGGCCGGCAGTCCCGTCACCGGTGCCCCCGGCACCGGCAGTCGTTCGACGGTCCCTTCGGAGCCGTCGGATTCCGCAGATTCCGGCATGGCGGTATCCGCCACATTGCCCTCCCCGAGCGCACCTTTGAGCCTGGACTGGAAGCAGTGGGCGAATCTCAGCACGAATTTCGGCGTGGGGCCAAGGGGCTGGGTGAATGATTTCACAATCTCCCGCGGGCCGTGTACGGAGCGGAGTTGAGCCGCTAGGAGAGCGGATTGCGGCTCTCCGGTGGGGCGTACGGGCCGGGCGGTCCGTCCTGGAATGCCGTGACCTGGCGCTTCGATCGCCCGGGCGGCGTCGCGCGAAATCCGCTCGAAGGAGTGACGTGGTGTCGTGCCGTCGGCCGCGCGCCGTCCGGCGCTCACCGTCCGCCCCATGATCCCGTCGCCCGGTCCCGCTGCAGGAGTCGGCGGTGGACGCCTGGCGGGGTGCGGTCCACCGGATCGGGGGGTGCGCGACGGGCGCGGGGACGCGCGCGAGGTGACGTGCGCGTCGAGAGCCGTGCGTCACCCGAGGCGGGGTGTCACTCCCAGGGGATGTTCCGCCAGGGGCTGGCCGGGTCGGTGGTCAGGATGCGGTGCGCCGTCACCATGTCCCCGTACCAGTGGCCGAACTCCTCCTCGTCGAACTGCAGGCAGCGGCCGAGGATGAAACCGGCCGAGAAGTCCTCCCAGGACCGGTACGCGTTCCGGCTCGCCCGGCCGGCCCGCAGCACGGCCTGCTCCGCCTCCTGGAGGTCGCAGTAGCGCGCGCCGAGCCCCCAGCGGGCCATGCCCGAGGCGCGCCCGTAGTCCCACGCCTCGGTGGAGCGGACGAACTTGCCTTCGGGCAGCACGCCGTCCGCGCGGAACCGCGCCTCGTACCGGGCGATCCGGCCGATCAGCCGCTGCACCCCCGCGACCTGCGAGGCGACCTCCGCCTCGCCGGGCGGCTCGGTCTTCGTCACGCCCTCCGGGCCGATCTTGACCTCGGCGCCCTTCGCCGCGTTGTGCCGCAGCACCCGCTCGGCCACCCCGCGCCAGTGGTCCACGCTCACGGCGCCCGCGAAGTCCAGCGCGAGGGAGCGCCGTACGGCGAGCGCGAACTCCCAGACCTCGCTGACCATGTCGGCGGCGATCAGCCGCTCCTGGGACTGCTGCCAGCCGGCCCGGTCGGTGACGCCCCAGAACTCGGCGAGCTGCTTCTTCTCCGGGTAGTAGCCCCGGCCGTGGTGGGCCATGGCGTTCCACGGCTGGCCGTTCTTGACGAACAGCAGCGCCCCGCAGGCGAGTCCGTGCGCCACCGGGCCGTGCAGCGGCCCGCCCAGGTGCAGCGCGCGCAGCCTGATGGGCTCCTCCTGGGCGGAGGCGGCGGCCGCGGCGTGCCGCTGCCACAGGGCGCGGTGCTCGGGCGAGGCCGGGAAGTACGCCTCGCAGGGGCTGCCGGGGTTGATGGCGAGCCACGGCGGGTCGTGCGGTTCCCAGTTGCGCGCGTACCAGTCCAGCGAGCCGGACCAGAAGACCGGGTCGGCGACGGGTGCGGGCAGCATGCCGGTGGTGAAGGCGGCCAGGCAGGGCGTCCCGGTCCGCTGGTCCCAGTACGGCTGGAAGCGCACCGTTCCCGGATGCGCGTCGGCCGCGGCCCGGGAGTCGGCGATGTACAGCTCGGTGCGGGCCAGCACGTCGAAGTACGCGGACCAGTCCCCGCGCGTCTTCGCGTCGTACAGCTGCTGCTCGACCTCGCTCGGCGCCTGCCAGTCAGGTGCCGCCGCTTCCGCCGGTCCCGGCTCGGCGGCCGCCTCCGGCCCGTCCGTCATCGCCATGGGAAAACCTTATCGAGCCGTGATCACGGGGTGCGCGGGGCCCGGCGAGCGGCCCCGGGAGCCACCCGCGCGCACGTCCTCCGCACGACCGCGCACGCTCGCCGCAGGGCCGGTCCCGCCCTCCGCAGGACCGGTCACCTCAGCCGCCGGGACGGTCCTCACGTCATCCGCAGGGCCAGGAAGAAGTCCAGCTTGTCCTCCAGGCGGGACAGGTCGCGGCCGGTGAGCTGCTCGATGCGGCCGACGCGGTAGCGGAGGGTGTTGACGTGCAGGTGGAGGCGGCCGGCGCAGCGGGTCCAGGAGCCGTCGCTGTCCAGGAACGCCTCCAGGGTGGGGATCAGCTCGGCACGGTGCCGCCGGTCGTAGTCCCGGAGCGGGTCCAGCAGCCGGGCGGTGAAGGCCCGGCGCACGTCGTCGGGGACGAAGGGCAGCAGCAGGACGTGCGAGGCCAGCTCCTCGTGGCCGGCGGCGCACACCGCGCCGGGCCGGGCCGCCGCGACCCGGCGGGCGTGCCGGGCCTCCTCCAGCGCGCCGCGCAGGCCCTCCGCCGAGTGGACGGCGGCGCTCACGCCGAGGGTGAGCCGGCCGTCGTCGGCCAGCCCGCGGGAGAGCGGCTCCTGGACCGCGGCGAGCAGCGCGCCGGCGTGCAGCCCCTCGGTCTTGGCGTCGGAGTCGTCGTCGTGCAGGGCGGGCAGCGGTACCAGCGCGACCGCCTCGTCCCCGGTGTGCGCCACGGCGATCCGGTCGGCCGGGTCGGGCCCCGCGGCGCCGGGATCGACCAGGACCTCTTCCAGGAGGGACTGGGCGACCGGGCCGCCGGGGAGGTCGCCGCCCTCCCACTCCACGCGGGCGACCACGACCTGCCAGTGCGGCGCGGTGCCGAGGCCCGGCAGCAGCACGGGCGCGGCGACCCGCAGCCGGGCGGCGATCTCTGCGGGCGGCGCACCCGTCTGGACCAGCTCCAGGACCTCCTGGGCGAGCCGGCGGCGCACCGTACGGGCCGCGTCGCGCCGGTCCCGCTCCACGGCGATCAGCTGGGTGACGCCGTGCAGCAGGTCCAGCCGCTCCGCCGGCCAGTCGCCGGCGTCCGCCTCGACCGCCAGCAGCCAGTCCGAAAGCAGCGTCTCGCGCAGGTCCCGGCCGCCGCTGCGGATCGGGAAGAGGGAGTACGTGGTGTTGCCGAGCAGGACCCGGTGCGGGCTGCGGCGCCCGCTGCGGGCCGCCGCCAGGTGCTCGCCCGCCAGCCGGGCGCCGTCCGCCGTTCCGGTGGTGTCCGCCGCGCCCGCCGCCTCGCCGCCGGGCGTCGCGCCCGCGATCCGCCGTCCGGTGGGGGAGAGCACCCAGGCGGTCAGGTCGAGGTCGGAGCCGAGGAGGTCCAGGACGACCTCGGGGCCGCCGCCCGCCGGGCCCGACGTCATCAGGCGGCGGTGCCGGTCCACGACGGCGGCCAGGTCGCCGGCGCGCTCACCGGAGACCTGCCGTACGACGTACTCGGTGATCGAGGCGAAGGAGACCGCCTCGGAGACGGAGAACAGCGGCAGGCGGTGGCGCGCGCAGGCGAGCACCAGGTCCTCGGGGACGGAGCCCAGCTCCGCCTCGCCGGCCGCCAGCCCGGCCACTCCGGCCGTGGCAAGGATCCGGACGAAGTTTTCCGAGTCCTCGGGCTCCCGCCGCCAGGCCAGGCCGGAGAGGACCAGTTCGCCCCCGGAGAGGTAGCGGGTGGGATCCCGCAGGTCGGTGGTCATCACCCCCCGCACCGTGCGGTCCAGTTCGTCCTCGCCCCCGAGAAGCCGCAGGCCAAGGGAGTCGGTGTCCAGAAGTGCGCGGAGCCGCATGACCTCGCCCGCCGATCTTTCCGTCTCGTGTTGCCGGTGGAATACCGCGAGGTTGCCGGGCCCCGCTTTTCGTTCGAATCTACAAGACGGGTGCCCTGGCCAGCCAACCGCTTCATGGTTTCGGTGACTGCACCGGGCGGGCGCTGGGCGCGTGTACTGGGTCACATCGCGTGAACGACATATGAACAACCCGAGAGACGGCGGCCGGATGGCTTCGGCGGCGGCTCCGTCACCGTAGGGCCAGTTGACACCGCCGACCGTAGTGGTTACGGCACGATTTTCCGAGAAGAGAGCCACACATGGACTTCCTTCGCCCCGCCAGCTGGGAGGAGGCGCTCGCCGCGAAGGCCGAGCACCCCACCGCTGTGCCGATCGCGGGCGGCACGGACGTGATGGTCGAGATCAACTTCGACCACCGCCGCCCCGAATACCTGATGGATCTGAACCGCATCGGTGATCTGCGGGAGTGGGAGACCGGAGCGGACACCGTACGGCTCGGCGCTTCCGTGCCGTACACCCAGATCATGGAGAACCTGCGCACCGAGCTGCCGGGCCTGGCGCTCGCCTCGCACACCGTCGCCTCCCCGCAGATCCGCAATCGCGGCGGCGTCGGCGGCAACCTCGGCACCGCTTCCCCGGCCGGCGACGCGCACCCCGCGCTGCTCGCCTCGGGCGGCGAGGTCGAGGTGGAGTCGGCGGCCCGCGGCGTGCGCATGATCCCCATCGACGAGTTCTACGTCGGCGTCAAGCGCAACGCCATGGAGCAGGACGAGCTGATCCGCGCCGTCCACCTGCCCAAGGCCACCGGGGCCCAGCAGTTCTCCAAGGTCGGTACGCGCAACGCCATGGTCATCGCGGTGTGCGCGTTCGGTATCGCGCTGCACCCGGAGACGAAGACGGTACGGACCGGCATCGGTTCGGCCGCCCCCACCCCGGTACGTGCCAAGGAGGCCGAGACCTTTCTCGCGGCGGCGCTGGAGGAGGCCGGTCTCTGGGAGTCCGGCGCACCGGTTCCGGTGGCCGTCGCGAAGCAGTTCGCGCAGCTGGCGACGGGTGCCTGCAACCCGATCGACGACGTGCGCGGCAGCGCGAAGTATCGCCGGCACGCGGTCGGCGTGATGGCCCGCCGCACGCTCGGCTGGGTGTGGGAGTCCTACCGCGGCAACGGCCGCACTGCACAGGGAGGCGCACAGTGCGCGTGAAGTTCACCGTCAACGGCCGCGAGCAGACGGCCGACGACGTCTGGGAAGGCGAGAGCCTGCTGTACGTGCTCCGCGAGCGGATGGGCCTGCCGGGTTCGAAGAACGCCTGCGAGCAGGGCGAGTGCGGCTCCTGCACGGTCCGGCTGGACGACGTGCCGGTGTGTTCCTGCCTGGTCGCCGCCGGGCAGGTCGAGGGCCGCGACGTGGTCACGGTCGAGGGCCTGGCCGACTTCGCCCAGCAGCGCGCCGAGCGCACCGGCTGCGGCACGGGTGCCTGCGGCGGGGCCAAGGGCACCACGCTGGACGAGGCCAAGGCCTGGGCCGCCAAGCCCGCCGGTCCGGGCGACAGCCGGACGGG
Source organism: Streptomyces sp. NPDC047117 (assembly GCF_040643545.1). Lineage (NCBI taxonomy): Bacteria > Bacillati > Actinomycetota > Actinomycetes > Kitasatosporales > Streptomycetaceae > Streptomyces > Streptomyces sp. NPDC047117. The sequence goes on from NZ_JBEYUN010000021.1 coordinate 120,737, forward strand.
TGAGCAGGTGCAGCTCTCGCCCATCCAGCAGGCCTTCATCGACGCGGGCGCCGTCCAGTGCGGCTTCTGCACGCCGGGCCTGCTGGTCGCCGCCGACGAGCTGCTGGAGCGCAACACCCAGCCGTCCGACGCCGACATCCGCGAGGCGCTGTCCGGCAACCTGTGCCGCTGCACGGGCTACGAGAAGATCCTCGACGCGGTCCGCCTCGCGGCCGCCCGCGGCGAGAACGAGACCGCAGGAACGGGGGCCTGACCATGGCCGGAGTCACCCGGACACCCACCAATCTCACCCAGGGCAGCAAGACGCCGGCCGGTATCGGGGCCTCCACGCTGCGCCCGGACGGCACGCTGAAGGTGACCGGCGAGTTCGCGTACTCCTCGGACATGTGGCACGAGGACATGCTGTGGGGCTTCACGCTGCGCAGCACCGTCGCGCACGCCGAGATCCGCTCCATCGACACCTCCGAGGCGCTCGCCCAGCCCGGTGTCTACGCGGTCCTCACCTACGACGACCTGCCCACGGCCGTGAAGAACTACGGCCTGGAGATCCAGGACACGCCCGTACTGGCCCACGGCCGGGTGCGGCACCACGGCGAGCCGGTCGCGCTGGTCGCGGCCGACCACCCGGAGACCGCGCGGCGGGCCGCCGCCAAGATCAAGATCGACTACGCGGAGCTGCCCGTCGTCACCGACGAGGCCTCGGCCCTCGCCGAGGACGCCCCGCTGCTCCACCCGGGGCGCAACGACCACCATGCGGGTCACGTACCGCACCCGAACATCGTCCACCGCCAGCCGATCATCCGCGGCGACGCGGACGAGGCCGCCAAGCGCGCTGACGTGATCGTCACCGGCGAGTACGACTTCGGCATGCAGGACCAGGCGTTCCTCGGCCCGGAGTCCGGCCTCGCGGTGCCGGCCGAGGACGGCGGCGTCGACCTGTACGTCGCGACCCAGTGGCTCCACTCGGACCTGCGCCAGATCGCGCCGGTGCTCGGTCTGCCGCCGGAGAAGGTACGCATGACGCTCTCCGGCGTCGGCGGTGCCTTCGGCGGCCGCGAGGACCTGTCGATGCAGATCCACGGCTGCCTGCTGGCGCTCCGCACCGGCAAGCCCGTCAAGATCGTCTACAACCGGTTCGAGTCCTTCTTCGGGCACGTCCACCGGCACCCCGCCAAGCTCTGGTACGAGCACGGCGCCACCAAGGACGGCAAGCTCACCCACCTGAAGTGCCGCATCGTGCTGGACGGCGGCGCGTACGCGTCGGCCTCCCCGGCCGTGGTCGGCAACGCCTCCTCGCTCGCCGTCGGGCCGTACGTCGTCGACGACGTGAACATCGAGGCCGTCGCGCTCTACACGAACAACCCCCCGTGCGGCGCCATGCGCGGCTTCGGCGCGGTCCAGGCGTGCTTCGCCTACGAGGCGCAGATGGACAAGCTGGCCAAGGCGCTGGACATGGACCCCGTCGAGCTGCGGCAGCGCAACGCGATGGAGCAGGGCACGCTCCTGCCGACCGGGCAGCCGGTCGACTCGCCCGCTCCGGTCGCCGAGCTGCTGCGCCGCGTGAAGGCCATGCCGCTGCCGCCGGAGAACCAGTGGGAGACCACCGAGGGTGCCGACGTCCGCGCGCTGCCCGGCGGCCTGTCCAACACCACCCACGGCGAGGGCGTCGTCCGCGGCATCGGCTACGCGGTCGGCATCAAGAACGTCGGGTTCTCCGAGGGCTTCGACGACTACTCCACCGCGAAGGTGCGGATGGAGGTCATCAACGGCGAGCCGGTCGCGACCGTGCACACCGCGATGGCCGAGGTCGGTCAGGGCGGCATCACCGTGCACGCGCAGATCGCCCGTACCGAGCTGGGCGTCCAGCAGGTCACCATCCACCCGGCCGACACCCAGGTCGGCTCCGCCGGCTCCACCTCCGCCTCCCGGCAGACCTACGTCACGGGCGGCGCGGTGAAGAACAGCTGCGAGGCCGTGCGCGAGCAGGTCCTGCAGAAGGGCCGGATCAAGCTCGGCACGTACCACCCGGCGTGGGCCACCGCCGAGCTGCTCCTGGAGGGCGGCAAGGTCGTCACCGACGGCGGCGAGGTGCTCGCCGATATCGCGGACGTGCTGGGCGAGGAGGCCGTGGAGGTCGAGCTGGAGTGGCGGCACCGCCCCACCGAGGCCTTCGACCTGGAGACCGGCCAGGGCTTCGGCCACGTGCAGTACTCCTTCGCGGCGCACCGCGCGGTCGTCGAGGTCGACACCGAGCTCGGCCTGGTCAAGGTCATCGAGCTGGCCTGCGCGCAGGACGTCGGCAAGGCGCTCAACCCGCTGTCCGTCGTCGGCCAGATCCAGGGTGGCACCACCCAGGGCCTGGGCGTGGCGGTCATGGAGGAGATCGTCGTCGACCCCAAGACGGCGAAGGTCCGCAACCCCTCCTTCACCGACTACCTGATCCCCACCATTCTGGACACGCCCACCATCCCCGTGGACGTCCTCGAACTTGCCGATGAACACGCTCCCTACGGGCTGCGCGGCATCGGTGAGGCGCCGACCCTGTCCTCGACCCCGGCTGTCCTCTCCGCCATCCGGGCGGCGACAGGCCTGGCGCTCACGAAAACGCCGGTGCGGCCCGAACACCTCACCGGCACCTGATGCTCCGGGCGGTGCGGATGGTTTGGGGTGTCCTGTCCGTCCTCCCGCGGTTCGTACCGCCCGGAGTTTCCCCCACGTCAGCAGCGGCTCCTAGGATCCCTCCGGCGCCGCATTGGCTGAAAAACGTTCGTCTCGGGCCGTCCCCCGGGTCGTGCGGCCCGCTCCATCCCAAATCTCACACTTCCCCCCTTGTGAGTGCCCCTATGAACCTTGGGAGATAGGCACCATGACCCAGCCCACCATCGAGCCGACCACGGCGGAGGACGCAGGCGCGGGTTCGCGCCAGCCCGCCGGCCGGTCGTGGCTCGACCGGTACTTCCACATATCCGAGCGTGGCTCCACCCTCGGCCGGGAGCTTCGCGGCGGCATCACCACCTTCATGGCGATGGCGTACATCCTTCTGCTCAACCCCGTCCTGCTCAGCGGCAAGGACGCGGTGGGCGGCACACTCCAGCCGGGCGCCGTGATCACGGCGACCGCCTTCGCGGCCGCGGTCGCGACGCTGCTCATGGGCGTCGTCGGCAAGGTCCCGCTGGCGCTCGCCGCCGGTCTGAGCGTCTCGGGCGTGCTCGGCACCCAGGTGATCAGTGACATGTCGTGGCCGCAGGCCATGGGCATGTGTGTGATCTACGGTGTCGTGATCATGCTCCTGGTGATCAGCGGGCTCCGCGAGAAGATCATGAACGCGATCCCGCTCGGCCTCAAGCACGCCATCACCATCGGCATCGGCCTCTTCGTCACCATGATCGGCCTGGTCAAGGCCGGGTTCGTCGGCATCGGCAACGCCTCGGCGCCGGTCACCCTCGGCGTCCACGGCCACCTGTCCGGCTGGCCCGTCCTGGCCTTCTGCCTGACGCTCGTCGTCATCTTCATGCTGCTGGCCCGGAACATCCCCGGCGCGATCCTGATCGGCATCGCCGTCGGCACGGTCTTCTCGCTCATCGTCACCGCGGTCTTCGGCCTGGGCGACAAGCAGTGGGGCCTGGCCACGCCGTCGCTGCCGGACACCCTGGTCTCGTCGCCGGACTTCAGCCTGTTCGGCAAGATCGAGTTCGGCGGCTTCGCCGAGCTCGGGGCCACCACCGTGGCGATGGTCGTCTTCACCCTGGTCCTGGCCGGCTTCTTCGACGCCATGGCCACGATCATCGCCGTCGGCCAGGAGGCCAAGCTCGCCGACCACCTCGGCCGGATGCCGGGGCTGAACAAGGCGCTGCTCATCGACGGTGCGGGCGGTGCGATCGGCGGCGTCTCCGGCGCCTCCGGCCAGACCGTCTTCATCGAGTCCGCCAGCGGCGTCGGCGAGGGCGCCCGTACCGGCCTGTCGGCCACCGTCACCGGTCTGCTCTTCGGTGCGGCACTGCTCTTCACCCCACTGGCGGAGATCGTGCCCGCCCAGGTCGCGTCCGCCGCGCTGGTCGTCATCGGCTCGATGATGATGCAGAACGCACGGCACGTGGACTGGCGCGACCGGTCCGTGGCCATCCCGGTCTTCCTGACCGTGGTGATCATGCCGTTCACCTACTCGATCGTGAACGGTGTGGCCGTCGGCATCATCTCGTACTGCGCGATCAAGCTCGCGCAGGGCAAGTGGCGCGAGCCGGGCCCGCTGATGTGGGTCCTGGCGCTGGTCTTCATCGCCAACTTCGCCTTCAACGACATCGGGTAGGGGAGACCCGCCCGAGCCGGGCACCGTGCCCGGGCGGAGGCCGCATCGGCCCTCCGCGCAATCGCAGACAAGGAGCTGGACATGCTGGACATCGCCGACGAGCTGAACCGGTGGGTCGAGCAGGGACGCGACTTCGCCGTGGCCACCGTGGTGGGCGTCGGCGGCAGCGCGCCCCGGCAACCGGGCGCCGCGCTCGCCGTCGACCGCGACGGCACGGCGATCGGGTCCGTCTCCGGCGGTTGCGTGGAGGGTGCGGTGTACGAGCTGTGCCAACAGGCCCTGGAGACCGGTGAGCCGGTGCTGGAGCAGTTCGGATACAGCGACGAGGACGCCTTCGCGGTCGGCCTGACCTGCGGCGGCATCATCGACATCCTCGTCACCCCGGTACGCGCGAGCGCCCCGGAGCCATCGCAGGGGCCGGACGACCCCTCGGCCCCGGTGGACAGCACCTCCAGGACGCTCGTGGCCGCGGTGGCCGCCGCCGTCTCCGCCGAGGCGGCGGCCCTCGCGCGCATCGTCTCCGGCCCGGCCGAGCTCCTCGGCCGTGCCCTGCTCGTCCGCGCCGACGGCAGCCACACCGGCAGCCTCGGCGGCCACCCCGAGCTGGACCGCACCGCGCTCCAGGAGACCCGCGCCCTGCTGGACGCGGGCCGCACCACCACCGTGGAGATCGGCGCCGACGGCAGCAGGTGCGGCGTCCCGCTGACCCTCCTCGTCGAATCGTCCGTGCCGGCCCCGCGGATGCTCGTCTTCGGCGCCATCGACTTCGCCGCGGCCCTGGTCCGGGCCGGGAAATTCCTCGGCTACCGGGTCACGGTCTGCGACGCCCGGCCCGTCTTCGCCACGCAGGCGCGCTTCCCCGACGCCGACGAGATCGTGGTCGACTGGCCGCACCGCTACCTGGACTCCCAGGAGCTGGACGCCCGCGCGGTGCTCTGTGTGCTTACTCACGACGCCAAGTTCGACGTCCCGCTGCTGGAGCGGGCCCTGCGGCTCCCCGTCGCCTACGTCGGCGCCATGGGCTCCCGCCGCACCCACCTGGACCGGCTGCGCCGTTTGCGCGAGGCCGGCCTCACTGACCTGGAGCTGAACCGGCTCCGCTCGCCGATCGGCCTCGACCTCGGCGCCCGTACGCCCGAGGAGACCGCCCTGTCGATCGCCGCCGAGATCGTCGCCGCGCGCCGCGGCGGTACGGGAACGCCGCTCACCGGCGCACATACCCCGATCCATCACGACACATCGGTCACCGCACGCCGTATCGGGTCCGTTGCCTGAGACAGCGGGTACTGCTCCCGGTAGGCGGACGATAAGATCGGCGGCCGGCCGTCCGCGCCATTCGTGGGCGGCTGTCGCCATGTCCGAGAACGAAGGAACACTGCACGATGAACTCGCCGGACAGACCGCTCACCCCGATCTACGATCAGCTCATCAATGAGCACGGTGATGTCGCCACCGAGGCGCGCGAGTACGCCGAGAAGACCGAGCGGGAAGCCAACGAGGTCCTGGACTTCGGCATGCCCGCGCCCTCGGCGCAGTAGCGGCCCGCCTCAGCCGTCCCCCGGCACACGCAGCGCCAGCAGCGCCACGTCGTCCTCGTTGGCGGCGTACAGGGCGCGGCTGATGAGCTGGTCGCAGAAGTCGTCCAGCGAGCGGTCGGCCAGCGCGGCGGCGAAGCTGGCCAACTGGTCCAGGCCTTCGCTCAGCGGCAGGCCGCGCGCCTCGATCAGCCCGTCGGTGTAGAGCACCACCGTGCTCCGCGGCGGGAGCACCTGCCGGAAGTCGGTGCGTCCCGGCGACAGCTCCGTACCGAGCACCAGGTCGGCGGCTTCCTGCTCCAGGAAGCACACCCGGCCGTCGTCGTGCACCAGCAGCGGCGGCGGATGCCCGGCGTTGGTCCAGCGCAGCCACCAGTCGCCGTCCCGCTCGACCTGCGCCAGGATCATGGTCGCCAGCTGGACCTCGCTGATGTGCACCAGCGCCCGGTCCAGCCGGTCGACGGTGACCGACGGCGCCTCGGTGTGCTCCCAGGCGAACGCCCGCAGCATGTTGCGCACCTGGGCCATGCAGGCGGCCGCCTGGAGGTCGTGGCCCACCACGTCCCCGATGACCAGCGCCGTCTTCCCGTCCGGCAGCCCGAAGACGTCGTACCAGTCGCCGCCGACCCGGGACGCGTGCGGCGCCGGGTGGTAGCGCACCGTCATCTCCAGGCCCTCGATGCGGGGGAGCGGCGGCAGCAGGTGACGCTGCATGGTCTCGGCGACCCGCCGCTGCCGCTCGTACAGCTGCGCGTTGTCCACCGCGAGCCCGGCCCGGCGGGCGATGTCGTCGACCAGCGCCAGCTCCGCCGCGTCGAACGGCTTCTCCTGGTCCGTACGGACCAGGGTCAGCGCGCCGAGCACCTTGCCCGGGCCGCGCAGCGGCGCGACCACCGCGGAGCGCATGCCGATCGCCTTGAACATCTCGCGCTGCTGGACGGCGATCCCCGAGTCCGGCGGCCCCGCGTAGACCTCGGGCGAGACGATCCGCGGCGCGGCCCCGCGCAGCACGCTGGACAGCGGCATCCGCGAGGTCTCCAGCACCGGCGGCATCGGGCCCGCCAGCTCGTCCACCCGTACGTGCTGCCCGTTCACGTGGTGCACGACGGCGACCCGGCGCAGCGAGTGCTGCTCCTCCAGCAGATCCACCACCGCCCAGTCCGCCAATCGGGGCACGACCAGCCGTACGAGCCGCTTCAGCGATTCGTCCAGGTCCAGGGTGGAGGTCAGCACGGCGGTGGTCTCGGCGACCATGGTCAGCCGGTCGGCGAGGTCGGTGAGGGCCGCGACGTTCGCCGCGTCGGCGGGCTCGCGCTCCTCCTCGGGCGGCCGCCGGAAGAAGAGGACGACGGCGCCGGCCGGTGCGCCGTCCACCTCGTACGGCACGGACAGCCCGCCGACGCAGATCTGCTCGCCGTCCCCGCGCGCGAACCACTGGCAGCCGTCCAGGGCCACCGTCTCGCCGGCCAGGAACGCCTGGAGCAGCGTGCAGTTCGGGCGTGGCAGCCGGGTGCCGTCGGCATTGCGGTGCAGCAGCTCGTGCGGATCGCCGCCCACCAGCTCGGCGGCCGGACGGCCCAGCAGCTCCTCGGCCCGGGCGTTGACGTAGGAGATCCGCCCGAAGCCGTCCTGGATGTAGACCCCGGCCGCCAGCCCCGCCGGCAGCACGGGCCCTCCCTCGCTCCCGGTCGCGGGACCTGACACGGGCCGCCTCCTCACTGACGCCACACACCGACCGACGGCAGCCTCCAGCCTCTCCCAGGAACGCGACCGCGGCCTGCCCGGTGGGCCGGGCGCGTGGCGTACGCGCGGCCCCGGCGCCTCAGGGCAGCAGGCCGGCCCGGCGGGCTGCGACCACGGCCTGCAGCCGGCTGTGGGCGCCCAGCTTGCGCATCGCGGAGCGCAGGTACCCCTTGACCGTCTCCGGGCGCAGCCCCAGCCGCTCGCCGACCGCCGCGTTCGTCGCGCCGGAGGCCACGCAGGACAGCACGTCCACCTCGCGCGGCGCCAGGGCCACCACGGGGCCGCCGCGGGACCCGCCCGAGGCCGCCGCGAGCCGGCCGCAGGCCGCCAGCATCTCCTGCCGCAGCGCCGGATCGCCGACCCGGTTGGCCAGGGCACGCAGCGCGCTGTGTGCCTCCCTGACCTCCTCCCACATCACCGGATCGGCGGCGGTCGGCTGCCGGGCCACCGACAGCAGCCGCTCCGCCTCGTCCTGCACCACCAGCGCCTGCTCCAGCTCCCTGGCCGCCTCCAGCGCGGCCGACAGCGGCCGGTCACCCAGCTGCAGCGGCTGCCGCAGCGCCCCGTACAGCACGCCGCGCACCCGGCGCCGCACCACGACCGGCACCGCCAGGACGGACTTCAGCCCCTCGGCCGCCACCGCCGCGTCGTACTCATGGCTGATCACCACGGAGGAGTGGTAGTCGGTCACCGCGAACGGCCGGGAGCGGGCCGCCGCCTTGCCGCCCAGCCCGTTGCCGGAGTCGATGTGCAGGCCGCGCAGCGCGGTGGTGGCGGTGCCGGTCATCTCGCCGATGCGGAAGCGGCCGCCGCCCGAGAGCAGACCGCCGAAGGCCACGGGCAGTCCGCTGGCCCGGCGCAGCCGCAGCAGCGCCGCCCTGACTTCGGCGGACTCGTTCCGCTCCGCATCGTTCCGCACGCGCTACCCTCCGCTTCCCCCCTTTCGGGGGTGGTGAGACCTGCGTCACTGATTACACGATGGCCGGAAGCCGCGGGGCAATGAGGAGGACACATGGCGGACACGCGCGGGACGAGCCCGACGGAAACGTTCCGGGCAGCACGGGACTTCCTGCTGCGGCACCGGGAGGACTACGAGGCCGCACGCGAGGGCTTCAGCTGGCCGCGCCCCGAGCGCTTCAACTGGGCGCTGGACTGGTTCGACGCCATCGCCCGCGACAACGAACGGCTCGCGCTGCACATCGTCGAGGAGGACGGCCGGGAGACCCGGCTGACCTTCGAGGAGATGCGCCGCCGGTCGAACCGCGCCGCCAACTGGCTCACCTCGAAAGGGGTACGCGCCGGCGACCGCATCATCGTCATGCTCGGCAACCAGGCCGAGCTGTGGGAGACCGCGCTCGCCGCGATGAAGCTGCGCGCCGTCGTCATCCCCGCGACGCCGCTGCTCGGCCCCGCCGACCTCACCGACCGCGTCGAGCGGGGCCGCGCCCGCCATGTGATCGTGCGGTCCTCCGACACGGCCAAGTTCGACGGCGTGCCCGGCGACTACACCCGGATCGCGGTGGGCGGCGCGGCACACGGCTGGCTCGCGTACGAGGACGCGTACGACAGTCCCGACACCTTCGAGCCCACCGGCGACACCGCGCCGGACGACCCGCTGATGCTGTACTTCACCTCCGGGACGACGGCCCGGCCCAAGCTGGTGGAGCACACCCACACCTCGTACCCGGTCGGCCACCTCGCGACGATGTACTGGATCGGCCTGAAGCCGGGCGACGTGCATCTGAACATCTCCTCGCCGGGCTGGGCCAAGCACGCCTGGTCCAACCTCTTCGCGCCCTGGAACGCCGAGGCCACCGTCTTCCTCTACAACTACACCCGGTTCGACGCGGCCCGGCTGATGGCGGAGATGGACCGGGCGCACGTCACCACCTTCTGCGCGCCGCCCACCGTCTGGCGGATGCTCATCCAGGCCGACCTGAGCGCGCTGAAGACCGCGCCCCGCGAGACCGTCGCGGCCGGCGAGCCGCTCAACCCGGAGATCATCGAACAGGTCCGGCAGAGCTGGGGCGTGACGATCCGCGACGGCTTCGGCCAGACCGAGACCGCCGTCCAGGTCGCCAACACCCCGGGGCAGCCCCTCAAACCCGGCTCCATGGGCCGTCCCACGCCCGGTTACGACGTGGTGCTGCTGGACCCGGTGACCGGCGAGCCGGGCGACGAGGGCGAGATCGCGCTCGACCTGCGGAACCGCCCGGTCGGCCTGATGGCCGGCTACCACGGCGACCCCGAGCGCACCGCCGAGGCGATGGCCGATGGCTACTACCGCACCGGCGACATCGGCTCCCGGGACGGCGACGGCTGTCTGACCTACATCGGGCGCGCCGACGACGTCTTCAAGGCCTCCGACTACAAGATCAGCCCGTTCGAGCTGGAGAGCGCCCTGCTGGAGCACGAGGCGGTCGCCGAGGCCGCCGTCGTCCCCGCGCCCGATCCGCTGCGGCTCGCCGTGCCCAAGGCGTACATCGTGCTCGCCGCCGGCTGGGAGCCGGGCCCGGCGACCGCCAAGGCGCTCTTCGAGCACTCCCGCGAGGTGCTGGCCCCCTACAAGCGCGTCCGCGTCCTGGAGTTCGCCGAGCTGCCCAAGACCGTGTCCGGCAAGATCCGCCGCATCGAGCTGCGCGAGCGCACCGCCGGCGGCGACCGCGGCGCCGAGTACCGCGAGGAGGACCACCGATGAGCGCGCACGAGACCACGGCACCGGACGGCCGTCCGCTGTCCTACGAGAGCGGCGAGCGCGACCGCCCGCTGCTGGACCGCACCATCGGCGCCGACCTGGAGCTGGCCATCGAGCGGTTCGGCGACCGCGAGGCGATGGTCGACGTGGCCGGCGGCCGGCGCTGGACGTACGAGCAGTTCGGCCGCGCCGTCGACGAGGTCGCGCTCGGCCTGCTCGCCAAGGGCGTCACCAAGGGCGACCGGGTCGGCATCTGGGCGCCCAACTGCGCCGAATGGACGCTGACCCAGTACGCCACGGCCCGCATCGGGGCCGTCATGGTCAACATCAACCCGGCCTACCGGACGCATGAACTGGCGTACGTGCTCAACCAGTCGGGCATCGAGGTGCTGGTCTCCGCGACCGCGCACAAGTCCAGCGACTACCGGCGGATGGTGGCGGAGGTGCGCCCGGACGCGGAGCGCCTCCGCGAGGTCGTGTACATCGCCGACCCCACCTGGGAGGAGCTGCTGGCGGCCGGGACCTCGGTGCCCGCGGCGCGGCTGGCGGAGATCGCGGCGACCCTCACGCCCGACGACCCGATCAACATCCAGTACACCTCCGGCACCACCGGCTTCCCCAAGGGCGCCACCCTCTCGCACCGCAACATCCTCAACAACGGCTACTGGGTGGGCGAGGCCGTCGGCTACACCGAGGCGGACCGGGTCTGCCTGCCGGTGCCCTTCTACCACTGCTTCGGCATGGTGATGGGCAACCTCGCGATCACCTCGCACGGCGCCTGCTCCGTGATCCCCGCGCCCGCCTTCGACCCGGCGGCGACGCTCCGCGCCGTCCAGCAGGAGCGCTGCACCTCGCTCTACGGCGTCCCGACCATGTTCATCGCCGAGCTGAACCTCCCCGACTTCGCCTCCTACGACCTCAGCTCGCTGCGTACCGGCATCATGGCCGGCTCGCCCTGCCCGGTGGAGGTCATGAAGCGGGTGGTCGCCGAGATGCACATGGCGGAGGTCTCCATCTGCTACGGCATGACCGAGACCTCTCCCGTCTCCACCCAGACCCGCCGCGACGACGACCTGGAGCACCGCACGGAGACCGTCGGCCGGGTGCTGCCGCACATCGAGGTGCGGGTCGTCGACCCGGCCACGGGGGAGACGGTGGAGCGCGGCGAGCCGGGCGAACTGTGCACCCGCGCGTACAGCGTGATGCTCGGTTACTGGGAGGAGCCCGAGCGCACGGCCGAGGTCATCGACGCGGACGGCTGGATGCACACCGGGGACCTCGCCGTCATGAACGACGACGGCTACCTCCGTATCGTCGGCCGCATCAAGGACATGATCATCCGGGGCGGCGAGAACGTCTATCCGCGCGAGATCGAGGAGTTCCTCTACTCCCACCCGAAGATCGCGGACGTGCAGGTGGTCGGCGTACCGGACGAGAAGTACGGTGAGGAGATCGCCGCCTGCGTCATCCTCAAGGACCCGGCGGACACCCTCACCCAGGCGGAGCTGGCCGACTTCTGCCGCGACCGCCTCGCCCACTACAAGGTCCCGCGCTACCTCGACCTCCTGGACGCCTTCCCGATGACGGTCAGCGGCAAGGTACGCAAGGTCGAACTCCGCGACCGGCTGGCGGCGGAGCTCAGGGACGGTCCAGCCTGAGGCGCTGCGCGCGCGGCAGCCCCGCGACGACCAGGTCGTAGGAGTCCTCGATCAGCTCCTTGACCTGGTCGTCCGGGAGGTCGCCGGTCAGCGTCACGGTGTTCCAGTGCCGCTTGTTGAGGTGGTAGCCGGGGACGATCTCGGGGTGCGCCGCGCGCAGCCGCACCGCCTCCTCGGGGTCGCACTTGAGGCTGACGGTGAGCGGGTCGGCCGCGTCGAGCGCGGAGAGCGCGAAGATCTTCCCGCCCACCTTGTAGACCGCCGTGTCGGGGTTGAAGGGGAATTCCTCGACGGCGCCGTTGAATTCCAGGCAGAAGGCGCGCAGGGCGCGGTGATCGAACATGAGGTCATTGTGCCGAGAAGCGGGCGAACCGCGGCTCGGTGCTGTCAGCGGTGGGCGGGTTCGTGTGTCGTCGTGGAGGCTCGCACAAGGAACATTTCAGCCCGTCCTGTCATGCGAGGAAATCGCTATGGCATCAGCAAGCACATGACCGGCCAAGTTCACCCGGCCGGAGGGGGAGGTCACAGCGGGCGGCGTCCTTCGGTGAAGATCGCGCAACGCTCTTGACCTGTCTACTCGTCATATGGCTGATTGAAAGGCCCCTTGACGAGGTGATGGAGGAAAGCTCTGTGCTCACGCTCGAAGGCAAGACCGCGGTCATCACGGGTGCCGCCCGCGGCCAGGGAGAGGCGGAGGCGCGGCTGTTCGCCCGGCTCGGCGGGCGCGTGGTCCTGGCCGACGTGCTGGACGAGCCCGGGAAGCGGGTCGCCGACGAGATCGGTGAGGCGGCGCGCTACGTCCACCTCGACGTGACCGACGAGGCGGGGTGGCAGACGGTCGTGGCCACCGCGGTCGCGGAGTTCGGCGGCGTGGACGTACTGATCAACAACGCGGGCGTGCTGCGCTCGATGCCGCTGGCCGACGAGACCATGGAGAACTTCGAGCGCACGCTGCGGATCAACCTCGTCGGCCCGTTCCTCGGCATCAAGGCGGTCCGGGAGGCGATGATCGCGGCCGGCGGCGGATCGATCGTCAACATCTCCTCCGTCGGCGGACTCACCGGCATACCCCGCACCGGCGGCTACGGCGCGTCCAAGTGGGGCCTGCGCGGCCTGACGAAGATCGCCGCGCTGGAGCTGGGCGAGTACGGCATCCGGGTCAACTCCGTGCACCCGGGCGTCATCGACACCCCGATGGTGGCCGAGGTGGCGGCGATGCCGAACGGCGGCGCGGCGCCGGGCGTGGCCCTGGGCCGCATCGGCCTGCCGGACGACGTCGCGGGCCTGGTCGCCTTCCTCGCCTCGGACGCCTCCGCCTACCTCACCGGCGCCGAGATCGCCGTGGACGGCGGCTCGTCGGCGGGCCCGGTGCCGCCGGCCGCCCCGCAGGGCGAGGCGGCCGCTGTGGGATAAGTCTCGCCCGCCGTTCCGCCAGGGGCGAAGGGGGCGTGACGCGACAGAACGGGCGCATGAGACCGGCTGGTTCACGGCTGGTTCCGTGCGCCCTTCTTGCTGCCGCGGCAGTCCGTAAACTGTTCGGGAAGACGAACGGCATCTCCGTACGTGGCGTTCGGTCGACGGAACAGGAGCGCGGCCGCATCGCCGCGGAAGGGCGGGCAGGATGAGCGTCCCCGAGGGCTCGATCCGGGACATGCTGGCGGCGAACCTGAAGCACGCCAGGGCGCAGCGGGGGCTCTCGCTCTCCGAGCTGTCCCGGCGCTCCAGGATCGGCAAGGCGACGCTGTCGCAGCTGGAGTCCGGCACCGGAAACCCCACCATCGAGACGGTTTTCAGCCTCTCGCGCGCGCTGGAGGTGCCGATCTCCGGACTGCTGGACACCCGCCCCGCCGACGGCCCGACCGTGGTGCGCGCCGCGGACGTGGAGGTGCTCAGCGGCGACGCGGTGGACCTGCGCCCGCTGCGCCGCTTCGAGCCGGGGGAGGGCGGCTTCGAGGTGTACGACCAGCAGGTGCGCGAGGGGGCGCGGCAGAACTCGCTGGGCCACGTCGGCACCGAGCACACGATCGTGCAGGCCGGCCGGCTCGCCGTGGACGTCGAGGGCGAGCGCATCGAGCTCGGACCCGGTGACTACATCGGCTTCGAGGCCTCGCGGCCGCACGCGTACACCGCACTGGGTGGCCCCGTCCGCTCGGTACTGCTGCTCCACTACGGAACCGACCGGCGCCCGGAGGGCCGGGCCGCGCACCCCGCGCTGGGGCCGCACGCCTGAGGACCGGGATCCAATTACTGACGTACCGTCAGCCCAAAGCCATGCCCACCCCATTGACCTTCCCCTGAGCCCCTCCTAGCCTCGCATCGTTCGGTAAAGCGAACGAAGGAGCGGCCTATGCGGTCGATGAACGGAACGCGGGTGGTGGTCATCGGCGCCGGCATCGTCGGCGCGGCCTGCGCCCGCGAACTCGCCCTGACCGGCGGCTTCCGGGTCACGGTCGTGGACCGGGGCGGCGCCGCCGAGGCGACCACCGCGCACGGCGAGGGCAACGTCCTCGTCTCCGACAAGGGACCGGGCCCCGAACTCCGGCTCGCCCAGCTCTCCCGCCGCTTGTGGCCGGAGACGCTGGCCGCCGTCGCCGGACGCCCGCCCCGCGGCGCCGACGCCGTACGCGCCGTCGAATGGGACCCCAAGGGCGGCATCGTCGTCGCCACCACCGAGGCCGGCGCCGCGGAACTCACCCGCTTCGCCGCAGCCCAGCGCACGGCCGGCGTACGGGCCGACCCGCTCGACGCCGCCGCACTCGCCGCGGCCGAGCCGCACCTCACCCGCGACCACGCCGCGGCCCTGCACTACCCCGAGGACGCCCAGGTCCAGCCCGCCGCCGCGGCCGCCGCACTGCTCGGCGACGCCCTCGCGCAGGGCGCCACCCTCCGCACCGGCTGCGAAGTGCTCGGCGCCCGCACCCGCGGCGGCCGCCTCACCGCGGTCCGCACCACCGAAGGCGACCTGGCAGCCGACCTCTTCGTCAACGCGGCGGGCCCTTGGTCGGGACGGCTCGCCGCCCGCCTCGGCGCGCCCGTCGACGTCCGCCCGCGCCGCGGCGACATCCTCGTCACGGCGCCGCTGCCGCCCACCGTCTTCCACAAGGTCTACGACGCCGACTACGTGGGCGCGGTCGGCAGCAGCGCAGAGGACCTGCAGACCTCGGCCGTCGTCGAGGCCACCCGCGGCGGCAGCGTGCTGCTCGGCTCCTCCCGCCGCCGCGCCGGCTTCGACGACCGGCTGCGCCCCGAGGTGCTCTCCACGATCGCCGCCAAGGCCCTCCGGCTCTTCCCCGGCCTCGCCGACGTGGCCGTGATGCGCGCCTACGGCGGCTTCCGCCCGTACGTCCCCGACCACCTCCCCGTCATCGGCGCCGACCCGAGGCTGCCGGGCCTGTGGCACGCGAGCGGCCACGAGGGCGCCGGCATCGGCCTCTCCCTCGGCACCGCCCGCCTGCTCCGCGACCTGGTGTGCGGCGACGGCCCGGAGCTCGACCCGGACCCGTTCCGGGTGGACCGCCCGGCCGTACTGGGCACCTCGGCCACCGCCCCGAGTGAGGAGAGCGCATGAGCCCCCGACTGTTCCGCACCCCGGCCGGCACCCCCGGACAGCCGCCCGAACGCCCCGTGCGGATCACCGTGGACGGCGAGCCGGTCACCGGCATCGCGGGCCGGAGCATCGCGGGCGTACTGCTCGCCGCGGGCCGTACCTCCTGGCGCACCGCACGCTCGGGCGCCCCGCGCGGCGTGTTCTGCGGCATCGGCGTCTGCTTCGACTGCGTCCTGACCGTCAACGGCGTCCCCGACGTACGGGCCTGCCGCCGCCGCGCCGCGGACGGGGACGTGGTGAGGACACAGACGCGGACCGCACCGGACGGCGGGGAGGACGAGGCATGACGGCCGCACCGCGTACGGACGCCCGCCGCCACGTGGTCGTCGTCGGGGCCGGACCCGCCGGTCTCGCCGCCGCCGCTTCCGCGCTGGCGGCCGGGGCCCGGGTCACCCTCGCCGACGCGGCGGAGCGGCCCGGCGGCCAGTACCACCGCACGCTCGCCGAGGAGTTCGGCGGACCGCGCGACACCGGGTCCCGCTTCGACCGCCTTCGCCGCATCGTCCTCGGCCACCCCCGCTGCACCTGGCTCGCCGAGACCTCCGTCTGGGCACTGGAGCGGCCGGCCCCCGAGGAGCCCGGCCCACCCCTCGTCCACACCCTCACCGGCCCCGCCGACGGCACCAACAGGACCCGCCGCGTCCTCACCCCCGACGCCCTGGTCCTCGCCCCGGGCGCCCACGACCGCGTACTGCCCTTCCCCGGCTGGGACCTGCCCGGAGTGTACGCGGCCGGTGCCGCGCAGGCGCTCGTCAAAAGCGAGCGGCTGGTGCTCGGCGACGCCGTGCTGCTCGCGGGCACCGGCCCGTTCCTGCTGCCGGTCGCCGCCGCACTGCTGACCGCCGGCGCCGGCCTGCGGGCCGTCCTGGAGGCCAACCCGGCAGCGACGGTCGCCCGCGGCTGGACGGGCCGCCCCTGGGAGCTGGCGTCCCAGCCCGCCAAGGCGGCCGAACTGGGCCGCTGCGTAGCTCAGCTGACACGACATCAGGTTGTGTATCGGACCGGCCGGGCGGTGATCGAGGCACGCGGCGAGGGCCGTGTCGAAGAGGCCGTCACCGCACGCCTGCGCCCCGACTGGTCGGTCGTACCCGGCAGCGAACGCACCGTCCCCGTCGACGCCCTCTGCGTCGGCCACGGCTTCAGCCCACAGCTGGAACTGCCGCTCGCCGCGGGCTGCGCGCTGGTGCGCACCGCGGCCGGCGAGTTCGTCGCCGTGGACGACGACCAGCTCACGAGCGTGCCCGGCGTCTACGCGGCAGGCGAGGCCACCGGCATCGCGGGCGCACCCGCCGCCCGTACCGAAGGCGCACTCGCCGGCTGGCTCGCGGCCGGCGGCGACCCCGCGGCCCCCGCACTGCGCCGGGTACGCCGCAACCGCGACCACGGCCGCGCCTTCGCAGCCCGCCTGGCCGCCGCCCACCCCATCGGCCCCGCCTGGCCCGGCTGGCTGCGCCCTGAAACGGTGATCTGCCGCTGCGAGGAGACGGACTACGGCACGCTCTGCCGCGCCGCCACCGACGCGTCCGGCGCCGCGCCCCGCGTCACCAAGCTCGCCACCCGCGCGGGCCTCGGCCCCTGCCAGGCCCGCATCTGCGGCCCCACCGTCGCCGAACTCACCACCCGGCTGCGCGGCGCCCCGCCCGGCCACCCGGCGGAGGGCCTGCCACCCGCGGCCCCGCACCGCCGCCCCCTGGCCCAGCCCATCCGCCTGGGCGAACTGGCCCGCACTCCCACCGCACCCCACACCGACCCGAAGGAGAGCACCACATGAACAGCACCGCCTCCCACCGCCCCGCAGGTCTCGGCGGCGTGGTCGTCGCGACCGCACTCCCGTACCGCGCGGACCCCGCGGCCCCGGCCGGGCTCGCCGTCGACCTGGACCGGTACGCCGAACACTGCCGCTGGCTGCTGGACAACGGGTGCGACGGGATCGGCCCGAACGGCTCGCTGGGGGAGTACTCCTCCCTCACCGACGCCGAACGCCGCGCGGTCGCCCGGACCGCGGTCGAAACGGCGAACGGCGACGGCACCGTCATCGTCGGCGTGCACGGCGCAGGCAGCCACCAGGCCCGCCACTGGGCGGAGTCGGCCGCAGAGGACGGCGCCGACGGCGTACTCTGCCTGCCGCCCACCATGTACCGCGCCAACCCCGCCGAAGTGATCGCCCACTTCGAGGCGGTGGCCGCCGTGGGCCTCCCCGTCATGGTCTACAACAACCCGTACGACACCAAGGTCGACCTGACGCCCGCACTCCTCGCCGAGATCGCCCGAATCGACAACATAGTGGCGGTCAAGGAGTTCTCCGGAGACGTCCGCCGCGTACTGCACATCAAGGAACAGGCCCCCGGCCTGCACATCATCAGCGGCGCGGACGATGTCGTGCTGGAGAGCCTGCTCATGGGCGCGACCGGCTGGTTCGCCGGCTTCCCGAACGTCTTCCCCGCCGAGTCCGCAAAGCTCTACGCACTGGCCAGGGCCGGCCGCCTGGAAGAGGCACGCGCACTGTACGAGCCGCTGGTCGCCGCCTTCCGCTGGGACTCCCGTACCGAATTCGTGCAGGCCATCAAGGCGGGCATGGACCAGGTGGGCCGGTACGGCGGACCCTGCCGCCCACCGCGCGGCCCGCTCGTCCCCGAACACCGCGCCCAGGTCCACGCCGACATGGCCCGAGCCATCACCGCCCTCGAAAAGCTGGGAGCGTCCCGTTGAGATCGATCCGCACCCTCAGCGCCGTCGACTCCCACACCGAGGGCATGCCCACCCGCGTGGTGACCGGCGGGGTCGCCCCGATCCCCGGCGCCACCATGGCCGACCGCCGCCGGTACGCCGTCGAACACCTCGACGGCCTCCGCCGCTTCCTCGTCGACGAGCCGCGCGGCCACCCCGCGATGAGCGGCGCCCTGCTCCAGCCGGCCACCCGCCCCGACGCCGACTGGGGCGTCCTCTACATCGAGGTCAGCGGCTTCCTGCCGATGTGCGGACACGGCACGATCGGCGTCGCCACGGTCCTGGTCGAGACGGGCATGGTCCCGGTCACCGAGCCGGAGACCACCGTCCGCCTGGACACCCCGGCCGGCCTCGTCGAGGCGCGCGTCACGGTACGCGACGGCACCGCCGAGAAGGTCACCCTCCGCAACGTCGACGCCTTCGCCCTCGAACTCGACGCCAAGGTGGACGTCCCCGGTCTCGGCGAGATCCGCTACGACATGGCGTACGGCGGCAACTTCTACGCAATCGTGGAACTGAACGACGTCGCCCTCCCCTTCGACCGATCCCGCAAGCAGGACATCCTCTCCGCCGGCCTGGACATCATGGCCGCGATCAACGAGCAGAGCCGCCCCGCCCACCCCACCGACCCCCTCATCGCAGGCTGCAAACACGTCCAGTTCCTCGCACCGGACTCGAACGCCCGGCACTCCCGCAACGCCATGGCCATCCACCCAGGCTGGTTCGACCGCTCCCCCTGCGGCACGGGCACCTCGGCACGAATGGCCCAACTCCACGCCCGAGGCGAACTCCCGCTCCACACCGACTTCGTGAACGAGTCCTTCATCGGAACCCGGTTCCACGGCCAACTGATCGACACCACAGAGGTAGGCGGACTACCGGCCGTCATCCCGGAGTTCGCAGGCCGAGCCTGGATCACCGCCACAGCCAACTACGTACTGGACCCGCACGACCCCTTCCCCGAGGGCTTCGTTCTCTAAAGGGTCCGCTGTGCGGCAGTTGGCGTACGACGGGAGGGGGTGGGGGCGGAGGGGTGGGGTCCTGGACGACTGCCCGTGATTTGTGGCCCAACAGGGGCCGCATGTGCGAAGGCCGCCGAACGGGCCGTAAATCATGGGTCCAGGACCCCACCCCGCAGCCCCCGCCCCCGGCACCACGACGCAAGCAACCCGAGGACCGCGCCCCGAGGACCGCGCCCCGAACGCAACCGTCAGGGCCCGCTCCTGATCAGCTCGTCCGCCGCGTCGTTGACCGGTTGCGGGGTGCCGGTGAGGTCCATGACGAACAGGGGGAGGTGGAGGGTGTCGGCGCGGGTTCGGGCGTCTTTGGCGTAGCCCGCCAGGGAGAAGAACACCGCGAGCGCCGAGTCGTTGAGTCCGTTCAGCCAGACCGTCTCGATCTCGCGGAGGCGCGTGGGACGGGTGGTCGGGTCGACCTGGGCGACCAGCCCGCGCCCCCGCACGTCCACCCCCGACGAGCTGCGCTCAGGGGCCCGGACGACCTCGGCGAAGCCCAGCCACTTCAGGTACTGGACGGCGGCGGTGACGCAGTCCCGCGCGGTCCGTATCGTCACGGGCCGGAACGCGGGGCGCAGTACGGCCGGCGGCGCGGGGGAGCGGTAGCGGTGCGAGGCGCGGCCGGGCGGGGTGGTCTCCGGTGCCGGCGGCCCCGGTGCCGGTATCACCGGGACGCGGGCGACGGTGCCGCAGGAGCACGCCGACTCCGGCGCCGGCCACTCGTCCAGCCGCCCGCAGGACTCGCACCGCACCTCGACCCAGGAGCTCTGCCAGGTGCGGTGCTGGATCTCGACGGGCACCCCGCCGCGCAGCACGGGCATGGTCAGCGGTGCCCCGCACGCGCACGGAAAGGTCGGCGGCGTGAAGGCGTTCTCGCGGCGGCACGTAGGGCAGCGCACCGGCACGCTGTCGGCCATGTTCGGCTCCTGGCGGGTTGGTCGGTTCATCACCGCCCATGGTCCCCCGGAATACGACGTTCGCGCGGCGAAACGCGCGGAGAGCGACACAGGGCCCGGCGCTCCGTGACCGTACGGAGCGCCGGGCCCTGCGGGTGGTGACCGTCCGGTGACACGGGTTACAGGCGCGACAGGACACGCGCCACCGGACGGAGTCTGGTGGAGGGGCTGATGTGACGGATGATGGCGTGCTCCGCGGTGACGGGGGAGAGGACGCGCCCTTCCCTATGAGACGCGTCCGTCCCACCGCACTGGTTACTCCCACGGCACCGCGGAGCCACCGTCGGCCGGCGACCGAGGCCGCCGGCCGGTCCGTACCGCCCGGCCACCCCTCAACGGGCCGGACGGTACGGACGCGCAAGGGTGCTGACCTCCCGTCAGTCCTCACGCAGTCTTCGGA
Source organism: Streptomyces sp. NPDC047117 (assembly GCF_040643545.1). NCBI lineage: Bacteria > Bacillati > Actinomycetota > Actinomycetes > Kitasatosporales > Streptomycetaceae > Streptomyces > Streptomyces sp. NPDC047117. The sequence goes on from NZ_JBEYUN010000021.1 coordinate 141,380, forward strand.
CCGGTGTTCGGTCCTCCGGTCAGTCCTCGCGGAGTTCGCGGACCTTGGCCTCCACGCGCTTGCCGTAGTCCGGGTCCGCCGCGTGGAAGTGCGCGAGGTTCTTCTCGATGACGTCGTCGCGGGAGACCTGCGAGAGGCCGCCGGCGATGTTCGCCACCAGACGCTTCTTCTCGTCCTCGGACATCAGCCGGTACAGCTCGCCGGCCTGGAAGAAGTCGTCGTCCTTGGTGTGCTGCGGCGCCTCGTGGGTGCCGGTGTGCCCGTTGACGGCGAACGGGGAGGACAGCGCCTCGTTCGTCTGCACCGGGCCGTCGTAGCTGTTCGGCTCGTAGTTCTTGGCGCCCCGACCCTGGGAGTTGGCGGCCATCAGGCCGTCCCGGCCGTAGTTGTGCGCGGTGGTCGCCTTGGGGGCGTTGACCGGCAGCAGGGTGTGGTTGACGCCCAGGCGGTAGCGCTGCGCGTCGGCGTAGGCGAAGAGCCGGCCCTGGAGCATCTTGTCGGGCGACGGGCCGATGCCGGGCACGAAGTTGTTCGGGGAGAACGCGGCCTGCTCGACCTCGGCGAAGACGTTGTCGGGGTTGCGGTCCAGGACCATCCGGCCCACGCGCTGCAGCGGGTAGTCCTTGTGCGGCCACACCTTGGTGAGGTCGAACGGGTTGAAGCGGTAGTCCGCCGCCTCGGCCGCCGGCATGACCTGCACGTACAGCGTCCAGGACGGGTACACACCGCGCTCGATGGACTGGAGCAGGTCGGTCTGGTGCGAGTTGGCGTCCTTGCCGGACAGCTCGGCGGCCTGGTCGGCGTCCAGGCAGCGGATGCCCTGGTTGGTCTTGAAGTGGTACTTGACGAAGAAGGCCTCGCCCTTGGCGTTGGTCCACTGGTAGGTGTGCGAACCGTAGCCGTTCATGTGGCGGTAGGAGGCCGGCACGCCGCGGTCGCCCATCAGCCAGGTGACCTGGTGGGTCGCCTCGGGAGCGTGTGCCCAGAAGTCCCAGACGTTGTCCGGCTCCTGCTTGCCCGTGAAGGGGTCGCGCTTCTGGGAGTGGATGAAGTCGGGGAACTTGATCGGGTCCTTGATGAAGAACACCGGGGTGTTGTTGCCGACGAGGTCGTAGTTGCCCTCTTCGGTGTAGAACTTGACCGCGAAGCCGCGCGGGTCACGGGCGGCGTCCGGGCCGCCGAGGCTGTCGGCGACGGTCGAGAAGCGGATGAACATCTCGGTCCGCTTGCCGATGGTGTTGAGGAAGTCGGCGCGGGTGAAGCCGGTGACGTCGTCGGTCACCTCGAAGTAGCCGTAGGCGCCGGAGCCGCGGGCGTGGACCACGCGCTCCGGGATGCGCTCCCGGTTGAAGCGGGCGAGCTTCTCGATGAGGTGCTGGTCCTGGAGGACGATCGGGCCACCGACGCCGGCGGTGGCGGAGTTCTGGTTGTCGGCGACGGGGGCGCCCGACTCCGTGGTGAGTGTGCGCGCCGTCAGCGTGGGCTTCGACATGGTGACCTTCCGTACGAAGAGCGCGGAAGCCGACTTCCGCATGTTGGAGCGTATGGAGGGCTCCAACCAAACGTCAACAGTTTGTTGAAAACTTGCTGGGGTCCTTCTACCACCGCACGCAGCGGCCGGAAAAGGGTCCCGGCGGCGGCACCTGGGCGCGACAGGACAGGTGTCGGCGCCGCCGCCGGAAGCTTGTGTGCGAGGCTCACGCCTCGGGTGCGGCCGCCTCGGGTGCGGCCAGGACGGAGACCAGTACCGGGCGCCGCGTGGAGACGGTCTCCTTGCGGGCCCACTCCAGTGCCGAGCGCAGGTCCTCCCGGCCGGTGACCCGGCGCCCCGAGCAGCCGTACGCCTCGGCGAGGCGCACCGTGTCCGGGCCGCGCTCGTCACGGTCGAGCAGCAGCTGCACGTACGGCACTCCGTGCTCCGCCGCCCCCGTCAACTCCTCGGCGAACGGCGGCAGTCCGGGCCCCGCGGAGATGCCCACCAGCAGGGCGTCCGGTGCCGTGGCGGACAGCGCCGCCCGGGCCCCGAGCGCCGCGGGGATCTCCCACCCCGGCGGCCCGCCGCGGCCGCGGAGCAGCAGCCGGCGCGGCCGGCGGACCGGTAACGCCGCGGCGCCCCACTCCGCGTACACCTCCTCCGTGAGCACGAAGCAGGTGTCGGGGTCCGTGCCGAGGACCGCGTCGATGCCGGCGTGCACCTGCCCGGCGGGTACCGGACCGCTCCGCGGGCCCGCCGCCCGGACCGCGGCCCCGGCAGGCTCGGCCCACGGGTGGGGCGGCCGCTCCGCGCGCTCCCCGGCGGCGCCGAGCAGCGCCTCCAGGAACAGCCGCGCGTCGGCGACGATCCCGATGCCGGGCGTGCCGTACCCACCGAGCGCCGCGGGGTCGGCGTCCACCTGGACCACCGTCCGCGCCCCCGTGAGGAGGTCGGCGCCCCGGCCGGTGCCGAGGGCGAGGACACAGTCCGCGACGGCCAGCGCCCGGCCTCCCGCCCCCGACGGGCAGCCGACGCTCCCTACGTGCAGGGCGTGGCCGTCCCCCGCGCAGCCGCGGCCGCCGGGGGTGTCGACGAAGGGCACCCGCAGCCGCTCGGCCAGCGTGCGCAGCGCGGTGCCGGCCCCTGACTCCGGCACCCCGCCGCCCGCCAGGAGCAGCGGCCGGCGCGCGGCCAGCAGCAGCTCCAGCGCGGCCGTGACCTGCGTGGCCCGGGGCGCGCCGTGCCGTACCGGCAGCGGCGCGTCGGCCGCGGGCGCGTACGCGATCTCCGTCTCGGCCGCCCCGGGGGACAGTTCCACCAGGACCGGTCCCGGCCGGCCCTCGCGGGCCGTGCGGAACGCCGCACGCAGCGCCCAGGGCAGGCGGGCGGCGGAGACGGCCGGCAGCACCTGCTTGGTCACCGGCCGGGCCGGTCCGGCGGCGCCGGGCCCGGTCGCGAGGCAGACCAGCGGTACGCCGTCGGCGTGCGCGGTGTGCAGGCCGGGCACCAGTCCCGGCCCGGACGCCGCGCCCGCGACGACGACCCCCGGCCGCCCGCTCGCGCGGGCCCAGCCGTCGGCCATGTGCACGGCCGACTGGGGATGACGGGCCGTCCGGCGACCGAGGCCCGCCGAGAACGCCGCGTACAGCGGGTCGCCGGGTGCGTCCGGGCAGCCGAAGGCGTGGTCGGCGCCCTCGTCCCGGACGATCCGGGCGGCCACCGCCGCTGCGGTCGTCCTCGGTGTCGGCATCGGTCGCTCCCCCTCTCGGCCCGTCCCTCAGCCCTGGGTGGGGAGGCCGGAGAGGCGCTCGACGCCGCGGAGGAGGGCGGAGTGGTCCAGGCCGCCGTCGCCCTGGGCGCGCAGGGAGGCGA
>NZ_JBEYUN010000022.1:0-138264 GCF_040643545.1 Streptomyces sp. NPDC047117
CCTGATGACCCCGGTCATCAAGGGCGCCGGCGACCTGAACATCGCGGGCATCGCGAAGAAGACCGCCGAGCTGGCCGGCAAGGTCCGCGAGAGCAAGATCAGCCCGGACGACCTGTCGGGCGCGTCCTTCACGATCAGCAACACCGGCTCGCGCGGTGCGCTGTTCGACACCGTCATCGTGCCGCCGAACCAGGTCGCCATCCTGGGCATCGGCGCCACCGTCAAGCGTCCGGTGGTCGTGGACCACCCGGAGCTGGGCGAGACCATCGCGGTCCGCAACATGACGTACCTGTCGCTCTCCTACGACCACCGTCTGGTGGACGGCGCGGACGCCGCCCGCTACCTGACCACGGTCAAGCAGATCCTGGAGGCCGCCGAGTTCGAGACCGAGATCGGTCTCTGATCCCGCCCGGTCGTCAGCAGGTGTGACGAAGGGGACGGCCCCGGTTCGTACGAACCGGGGCCGTCCCCCGTTGCGCTTCCGCAGATAATGAAACGCTGGCCCGCCCGTCCCGTGCGCCGGCCCGTCCGCCGCTAAGGAGCACCCGCATGACCCCACCCGTCATCCACTCGCTGCGCGAGCAGATCCGCGAGCACATCCTCGAGGGGATCGTCAGCGGCCGCTGGCAGCCGGGCGAGCGGATCGTCGAGCGGCGCATCGCGGTGGAGCTGGAGGTCAGCCAGACGCCCGTACGGGAGGCCCTGCGCGAGCTGGAGAGCCTGCGGCTGATCGAGTCGGCCCCGAACAAGGGCGTACGCGTGCGGAACCTGACCGCGGCCGACCTCAAGGAGAGCTATCCCGTCCGGGCGGGGCTGGAGCAGGTCGCGGCGGAGCTGGCGGCCGGCCGGCTGGCGGACGACACCGCGGCCCTGGAGCGCGAGGTGGCGGCGCTCACCACGGCCGACGCGGCGGCGGACGGCGAGGCACAGGTGCGGCACACGGTGGCCTTCCACCGTGAGATCATTCGGGCCGCGGAGAACGGTGTGCTGCTGCACACCTGGGAGTCGCTGGGCGTGGAGGTGTGGACGACGCTGTCGATCCGCTGGTTCTCGCCCGACCCCCGGTCGCACGCGCAGGACCACCAGGAGATCGTCGACGCGTTCCGGCGGCGCGACCCCAAGATCGGGGAAATCCTGCGGACACACGTCCTGAGCTGCGCACCTCGCGTCTGAGGGGCGCCGGAGGGGTCCGGAGGGGACGCTGAGGGACGTACCGGAGTGAGCCTCCGGGGGCTCATCTGAGCCTGGCACGCGGTGCCCGAATCGGCGACACCCCGTGCCGACCTGGGGTTTTTCCGCCCGTGAGCGTTGATCGATCATCGATCAGGGGCGTATCGTCGGTCAGCGGGGCGCGACACCTGCCTGCCAGCACCACCTCGCACCCTCCCTCCCTCCGTCCGGAAAGGGGCCACCCATGCCCGATCCCGTACGCCCCGCGTACAGCCAGCTCGACCAGCTCCCGGACAGGGACCCGCAGGAGACGGCCGAGTGGCGCGAGTCGCTGGACGCCGTCACCAAGGCAGCGGGCCCGCAGCGCGCGGACTACCTGATGCGCCGCGCTCTGGAGCACGCCTCGCAGTCCGAGGGATCCGCCCTCCCCGGTCTGCTGGAGACCGAGTACGTCAACACCATCCCCACCGCCGACGAGCCGGAGTTCCCCGGTGACGAGGCGATGGAGGCCCGCATCACCGCCTGGAACCGGTGGAACGCGGCGGCCATGGTGACGCGCGGCTCCAAGGACGGCCTCGGCGGCCACATCGCCACCTTCGCCTCGGCGGCCTGGCTCTACGAGACCGGCTTCCAGCACTTCTTCCGCGGCAAGGAGGGTGACGGCTCCGGCGACCAGCTCTACATCCAGGGCCACGCCTCCCCCGGCATCTACGCCCGCGCCTTCCTCGAAGGCCGGCTCACCGAGGACCACCTCGACCACTTCCGCCGCGAGGCCGGCGGCGAGGGCCTGCCCTCCTACCCGCACCCGCGGCGCCTCCCCTGGCTGTGGGAGTTCCCCACCGTCTCCATGGGCCTCGGCCCGATCTCCGCGATCTACCAGGCGCGCTTCAACCGCTACCTGGAGCACCGCGAGATCAAGGACACCTCGAACTCCCACGTCTGGGCGTTCCTGGGCGACGGCGAGATGGACGAGCCCGAGTCGACCGCCGCACTGGCGCTGGCGGGCCGTGAGGGTCTGGACAACCTCACCTTCGTCATCAACTGCAACCTGCAGCGCCTGGACGGCCCGGTCCGCCCGAACTTCAAGATCGTGCAGGAGCTGGAGGCCCAGTTCCGCGCGGCCGGCTGGAACGTCATCAAATCCCTGTGGGGCCAGGCCTGGGACGAGGTCTTCGCGCAGGACGCCGACGGCTCCCTGGTCCGCCGCCTCCGGGAGACCCCGGACGCGCAGTTCCAGACGTACGCCACCCGCGACGCGGCCTACATCCGCGACCACTTCTTCGGCGCGAACGACTCCCTGAAGGCCATCGGCCAGGGCCTGTCCGACGCCAAGATCACCGAGCTGTTCCAGACCTCCCGCGCCGGCCACGAGCCGCGCAAGGTCTACGCCGCGTACAAGGCCGCCGTAGAGCACAAGGGCGCGCCGACCGTCATCCTGGCGCAGACCGTCAAGGGCTACACCCTCGGCGCGGGCTTCGAGTCCCGCAACGCCAACCACCAGATGAAGAAGCTGACCGGCGAGGAGTTCCGCGCCATGCGGGACCTCCTGGAGCTGCCCATCCCGGACAGCGCGCTGGACGACAAGCTGGTGCCGTACTGGCGCCCCGCCGAGGACTCCCCCGAGATGGAGTACCTCCGCAAGCGCCGCACCGCCCTCGACGGCCCGGCTCCGGCGCGCAAGGTCACCCCGAAGCCGCTGCCGATGCCGTCGGAGAAGGCGTTCGACGCGCTGAAGAAGGGCTCCGGCAGCCAGGAGATCGCCACGACGATGGCGTTCGTCCGCCTGGTCAAGGACCTGATGCGGGACAAGGAGACCGGCAAGCGCTGGGTTCCCGTCGTGCCCGACGAGGCCCGTACCTTCGGTATGGAGTCGCTCTTCCCGAGCGCCGGCCTGTACTCCCCCGTGGGCCAGAACTACGACCCGGTCGACCGTGACCAGCTCCTGTACTACAAGGAGGCCAAGAACGGTCAGATCCTGAACGAGGGCATCACCGAGGCCGGCGCGCTCGCCGACTTCACCGCCGCGGCCACGGCGTACGCCACCCACGGCGAGCCGATGATCCCGTTCTACATCTTCTACTCGATGTTCGGGTTCCAGCGGACCGCCGACCAGTTCTGGGCGCTCGCCGACCAGCTCGGCCGCGGTTTCGTCATCGGCGCGACCGCCGGCCGTACGACGATGACCGGTGAGGGCCTCCAGCACGCCGACGGCCACTCCCACCTCATCGCCTCCACCAACCCGGCGGCGCTCTCCTACGACCCCGCGTTCGCCTTCGAGGTCGCGGTGATCGTCAAGGAAGGCCTCCGCCGGATGTACGGCGAGAACGCGGAGGACGTCTTCTACTACCTGACGGTCTACAACGAGACCAAGGTGCAGCCGGCCATGCCCGAGGGCGTGGAGGAGGGCATCCTCAAGGGCCTGTACCGCTTCAAGCAGGCCGAGGGCGCCACCGACAAGGCCCCGAAGACCCAGCTGCTGGCCTCCGGCACCGCGATCCACTGGGCCCTCGAGGCGCAGCGGATGCTCGCCGAGGAGTGGGACGTGGCGGCCGACGTCTGGTCCGCGCCGTCCTGGACGGAGCTGCGCCGCGACGCGCTGGAGTGCGACGCCGCCCGCTTCAAGGGCGAGGACCGCGTGCCGTACGTGACCCGCGCGCTGGCCGGCGCCGAGGGTCCGGTCGTGGCGGTCAGCGACTGGATGCGGGCCGTGCCCGACCAGATCGCCCCCTGGGTCGAGCAGGACTGGGTCTCCATCGGCACCGACGGCTTCGGTCTCTCCGACACCCGTGAGGCCGCCCGCCGCTACTTCGGCGTCGACCCGCAGTCCGTCGTCGTCCAGGTCCTCGCGGCGCTCTCCCGGCGCGGCGAGGTCAAGGCGGAGACGGTCAAGGAGGCCGCCGAGAAGTACGGCCTGTGAGCCGTATCCCCGTACGGCCCGAGTGCCGTACCCGCAGGACGCCGGGGCCGTAGTGCTCCGGTCAGCACCGGGACCGTGCCTCCCGGTGGGCGCCGGGGCCGTGAGGGAGCCCCGGCGCCACCCCCGGCGTACGGGCCACGCGCCCGTACGCCCACCGACTCCCGTGCGGAGGCAACCACCCGCGCCCGGACCTCCGCACGGGAAACCTTTTCCGGCCGGTCCGCTGCCCGCCCTCGGCGGCAGCGGACCGGTTGTCAGTGGCAGCGGCCCGGTTGTCGGTGGCGGGCGGCATCATGACCTCATGCGTGCTGCCCGGCTGATCAAGATGGTGCTGCTGCTCCAGTCCCGGTCCTCGATGACGGGGGCCGAGCTGGCGCGCGAGCTGGAGGTCTCGGAGCGCACGGTCGCCCGGGACGTCCTCTCCCTGTCCGAGGCCGGCATCCCCGTCTACGCCGACCGCGGCCGGACCGGCGGCTACCGCCTCATCGGCGGGTACCGCACCCGCCTGACCGGCCTGGGCCGCAGCGAGGCCGAGGCCCTCTTCCTCGCCGGTGTGCCCTCCGCGCTGCGCGAGCTGGGCCTGGCCGACGCCGCCTCCGCCGCGCGCCTGAAGGTCTCCGCCGCCCTCCTCCCCGAGCTGCGGGACGCCGCGACCGGCGCGGCGCAGCGCTTCCACCTGGACGCGCCCGGCTGGTATCAGGAGCCGAGCACCCCCGAGCTGCTGCCCACGATCGCCGAGGCGCTGTGGGACGACCGCGTGCTGACCGCCCGTTACGACCGCAAGGGCACCGAGGTCGACCGTGTCCTGAAGCCGTACGGACTCGTCCTGAAGGCGGGAGTGTGGTACCTCGCGGCCGACGCGGCGGACGGCCGTGCCGGTGCCGGTGATAGTGCCGGTACGGGTGACCGTGCCGGTGCCGGTGGCCGCGACGGGGCCCGTTGCCGGGTCTACCGCGTCGACCGCTTCCGCTCCGTCGCCGCCGGCGCCGACCGCTTCGTCCGCGACCCGGACTTCGACCTGCCCGCCTTCTGGGAGGAGCGCGCCGCGCAGTTCGCCCGCTCAATCCTGCGGGACGAGGTGACCGTACGGCTCACGCCCGCGGGCGCCCGCCGGCTGCCGCACGTCACCGACCGCGCGGCGGCCCGGGAGGCCCTCGACGCGGCGCCGGACCCCGACGGCCAGGGACGGATCACCGTCACGCTCGCCGTCGAGTCCCCCGACGTCGCCTGCTCCCAGCTGCTCGGCCTCGGTCCCGAGGCCGAGGTCCTGGCCCCGCCGGAGCTGCGCGCCCGCTTCGCGGAGGCGGGCCGGCGCATGGCGGAGCTGTACGGGACGTGAGACCGGTGGTTACCGGTACCCCGTCACATCCGCCGGCTTCCCCGGCCCCTGCACCTCCTTCATGTACCGCCAGGCGTCCGGCGCCGAACCGTCCGCGTCCGTGAAGCCGTACTCCCCCGCCAGCCCGCCGCTGGACAGCGACTGCCCGTTCCACCGCGCCACGTCCGGATCGGTGGCCAGGGCCGCCAGCGCACGCCCCACGAACACCGGCGACTCCGAGATCGCGAAGTGCGGATTCTGCGCGCACCCGTCCAGCCAGCTCTCCTCCGGCACCTTGAAGTAGGTGTCGAGCATCGCCTCCGAGCGCAGCCACCCCGGCGTGAGGCAGAGCGCCGTGCAGCCGTACTCCGCCAGCTCCTCCCCGAGGTCCTGCGCGATCCGGATCGGCGCGCTCTTCGCCAGGTCGTAGTAGAGCGGCTTGCGGTACTCGCGGTTGGACTCGGCCGTCCCGTCCGTGACCTCCACCAGCAGCCCGCCGCGCCGCCGGATCAGCAGCGGCAGCGCGTACCGGCTGGTGATCAGGTGGCTCTCGACGCCGAGCCGCAGCACCCGCAGCCCCTTGTCGAGGTCGTGCTCCCACGCCTTCTTGTCCCACTCGACGTGCCGGTCACCGCCCCACAGGTCGTTGACCAGCACGTCCAGCCGCCCGTGGTCCCGCTCGATCCGTTCGACCAGCGCGCGCACCTGGTCCGGCTCCAGATGGTCGACCGGTACGGCGATGCCAATCCCCCCGGCCTCGGTCACCAGTTCCGCCGTGCCCTCGATCGTCTCGGTGGCCCGGCCCACCTCGCTGACGTGATCCCGTGTCGTACGCCCGGTGACGTAGACGACCGCGCCGGCCCGCCCCAGCTCCACGGCCATCGCCCGGCCCGCGCCGCGGGTGGCCCCGGCGACCAGCGCCACCTTGCCGGCCAGCGCCCCGGATCCTGCCGCCGTACCGCCGGTGGCCTCCGCGGTGACGCCGGTGGCCTCCGCGGTGGTCCCCGTGGCCTCCGCCGCCGTGCCGCTGCTCCCCGTCGCTTTTGCGCCCACTTCTGCTCCCTCTTTCCTTCGCGTGACGCGACTTTCGCACCGCATCCCGTCACCTCCTGTCCGGTTTTCCGTGGAATTCCGTGTCGGTAACGACCCGGACGGATGCCCGCGCTCCGCGTGCGTCGCCGGGCGGCAGGCTGGATGCTGGACCCTGTGATGGACGAGACGGAGTTCTGGGAGCTCATCGACGACTCCCGCGAGGCCGCCGAGGGCGACCCCGAGGAACAGGCCGATCTGCTGGTCGAGCGGCTGATGCGGCGCGACCCCGACGCCGTGATCGACTTCGCCCGGCACTTCGAGGCCCGCTACAACCGCGCCTACTCCTGGGACCTGTGGGCCGCCGCCGCCATCCTGCTGGACGGCGCGAGCGACGACGCCTTCGACTACTTCCGCTGCTGGCTCATCGGCCAGGGCCGCGAGGTCTTCGAGGGCGCGCTGCACGACCCCGACCGGCTCGCCGACCTGCTCCCGGAGTTCGACGAGGAGGAGGACGGCGACGCCGAGGACCTGGGGTACGCGGCGGACGAGGCGTACGAGCGCCTCACCGGCGCCGTGATGCCCGACCTCGGCATCGCCCCCGCCCCCCGGGAACCGCTCGGCACCGTGATCGACTTCGAGGACGACGCCGCCCTGGAGGAACGCTTCCCCGCCCTCTGGGAACGCTTCCGCGACACGTCGTGGTGAGGACGCGGCCGGTGGTTGGGCGGCCGGTGGACCTCAACCGCACGCCCGGGCCGCTTCGGCCCTGACTCGGGGCACGGCCGGTGCTGACGGTGGCCCACGGCCCGTGGCCCGTGATCCCCCGCCCCTCAGCCGCCCACCTCCACCCCATCCCCATCCCGACCCCCATCCAGACTCCGCCCCATCAGCACGTCGTCCACGTACTGTCCCTCCAGCCGGAACTCCCCCGGCAGCACGCCCTCCACCCGGAACCCCGCCGACTCGTACAGCCGCCGGGCCGGCGCGTTGTGCCCCAGCACCCGCAGCGTCATCCGCTCCGCGCCCTCCGCCACCGCCCGGTCGACCGCCGCGGCCAGCAGCGCGCGGGCCACCCCGCGCCCGCGCACCCGGTCGTCCACCGCCAGCCCCTGTATCTGCCGCACATGGGCATTGCAGTCCAGCGGCGTCGGCCGCACCAGGCGCAGATAGCCCGCGATCCGCCCGTCCGCCACCGCCACCAGGAAGTCGTCCGGCACGTGCCAGGCGTCGAAGAACGGGTCGTACGGCGGCTCCGGCCGCGGCTGGACGGAGTGCAGCGGCGACCAGGTACGCCGGTCCAGGGCCCCCAGCGCTGCCTCGTCGGCGGGCACGGCGGTACGTACGATCAGCTCGGGCATGCGGGTCACTGTGCCACGCACCCGTCACGACCGGCAGTATGGGGACCATGCGGATCGCGATCACCGGCTCGACCGGTCTCATCGGCACGGCGCTCCTGCAATCACTGCGCGCGGACGGGCACGAAGTGCTGCGCCTCGTCCGGCGCGCACCACGCGCCACGGACGAAGTCGCCTGGGACCCCGAACGCCAGACCGTCGACACCGCGTCGCTCGCGGGCTGCGACTCCGTCGTGCACCTCGCCGGCGCCGGCGTCGGGGACCACCGCTGGACTGCCGCGTACAAGAAGCAGATCCGCGACAGCCGGGTCCTGGGCACGGCCGCGATCGCCGACGCCCTCGCCTCCCTCGACACCCCGCCGCGCTCCTTCGTGTGCGGCAGCGCGATCGGCTACTACGGCGACACCGGGTCGCAGCGCGTCGACGAGGACGCCCCGCCCGGCGACGGCTTCCTCGCCGGGGTCTGCGTCGACTGGGAGGCCGCGGCGGAGCCTGCCGTCGAGGCCGGGATCCGTACCGCCTTCGCCCGCACCGGCCTGGTCGTCTCGCGCTCCGGCGGCGCCTGGGGCCGCCTCTTCCCGATCTTCAAGGCCGGGCTCGGCGGCCGGCTCGGGAACGGCAGCCAGTACTGGTCGTTCATCTCCCTCCACGACCACATCCGCGCCCTCCGCCACCTCATCGACGACGCCACACTGTCCGGCCCGGTGAACCTCACCGCACCCGAGCCCGTCACCAACCGCGAGGCGACGGCCGCCATGGGCAAGGTCCTGCGCCGCCCCACCCTCTTCACCGTCCCGCCCCAGGCACTCCGCCTGGCCCTCGGCGAGTTCGCCGAGGACGTCCTCCAGAGCCAGCGCGTCGTCCCCACCCGCCTCCAGGACTCCGGCTTCACCTTCACCCACCCCACCATCACCTCAGCCATCAGAGCAGCCGAGCGCGACTGAGGCCGAAGCAGTAACTCGGGGCGGGAGGAAGGCGGGGCGGAGCGGCGCCGGGGCCCTCGGGGGGCCGGGGCCCTGGGCCGGAGTCGGGGTGGGAGCTGGGGCCGGGGCACGGGCTGGTGCGGGGGCTGGGGCCGGGCGGGTGGTGAGGCGGCCCCTCTGGTGGGGCCCCCTCCCCCCCTCCCCCGCCCCCCTTCGTGTTGGTCTTTTGGGTTGTTGTGCGGGTTGCCTCTGGCACGCGCGGGGTGCATGGGCGGCGTGCGACCCCGTGTGCGTCGGTCCGGGTGCGGGGGTGGGTATCAGGGAGGCTCGCGAAGGGCATGAGACGTGGGCCGAAACCCCGGCCGACCCTGGGAGGGACACGTGCCGCGCACCCCCGCTTCCCGAACCCCCTCGCCCCAGCCGGCGCCTCCGCCGGACACCGTGGACGTCGTCATCATCGGTGGTGGAGTGGCCGGACTGGCCGCCGCGCACCACCTCACCCGCGCCGGCGCCACGGTCGCCGTCCTGGAGGCCGCCGACCGCGTCGGTGGCCGCGCCACCACCGAGCAGCTGGACGGCTACCGCCTGGACCACGGCAGCCAGTTGCTGGTCACCTCCTATCCGGAGCTGAGCGGCACCCCGGCCCTCGGCGACCTCTCACTGCGGCCCTTCGCCCCCGGTATCTGCCTGCACAACGGGCGTCGCGCACAACGCATCGGCGCCGTACGGAGCACGAGGGTCGCACTCTCCACCGCGCGCGCCCTTTCGCGCGCCTCCGCACGCCCCGCGCCGCGCTCCGGCGTCCGTATCCCCTCGCTCCCCGGCCCCCGCCTGCCCTCCTCCAGAGCACCGCAGAGCGCGGCCTCCCGTCTCCCCTCACTCATCACGCCCCGCCTGCCCACCCTCGGGCAGCTGGGCCCCATACGGTCGCTCGGCACGCTCGGCCACCTGGGGCCGCTCGGCACCGCCCGCCTGCCGTCCCTGGGAGCATCCCGGCTCCCCGGACTCGGTCTCGGCGCCCCCCGGCTGCCCTCGCTCGGCTCCTCCCGGCTCCAGGCGCTGCGCACTGCCCCGAGCGCGCAGCGAGCCGCGCGGACCGCCCCGGCCCCGGGCCGCGACCAGCCCGTCCACGATGTCCTGTCGCCCCGCGCGGCCGCGCTCCGGCCGCTGCTGACCGCCCTGCTCGGCGACCCCACGCTGCAGGGATCCAGCCTCGGCGCGGCCCTCACCCTCGAGGCCTTCGCGACCGGGCGGCTCTGTCTTCCGGCGGGAGGTGCGGCGAGCGTCCCCGAGCTGCTCGCCGCCTCGCTGCCGCCGGGCACCGTGCGCACGTCCGTCCGTGCCGTCTCCGTCTCCACGACGCTCGTCACCACCTCCGATCAGCGTCAACTCCGGTGCCGCGCGGCGCTCGTGGCCACGGGGGCCCGCGATGCCGCGGAGCTGCTGCCGGGGCTCCGGGTCCCCGAATTCCATCCGGTGACCATGTTGCACCACACCGCCGACAGCGCCCTGAGTTATCCACAGGCGCAGGACGCGACGCTGTTCCTGCCGACGGACGGACCGGTGGCGTACAGCTACGTCGCGAGCGCGGTCGATCCCTCGCGCACGCCGCCCGGCCGGTCGCTGATCACCACGGCGGTGCTCGGCTCCGCCGCGACGCTGCCGGCCGGAGCGCTCGACAAGACGGTCCGCCCGCAGCTGGAGCGGTTGTACGGCACGACGACCGACGGCTGGCGGCTGCTCGCCGCGCACCACGATCCGTACGCCGTGCCGGCCATGCCCGCGCCGCACGATCCGCTGCGGCCGGTACGCGTACTGGCCGGGCTGTACGTCTGCGGCGACCATCGCGACACCGGCACCGTCCAGGGCGCGCTGCATTCAGGCCGCCGGGCCGCCCGCGCGCTGCTGCAGGACTTCGGGATGGCGATGGCGGACGACTCCGCCCCCACCCTGTTCGACGCCGCCTGAGAGCCACCAGTGCCCGGCATCCGGCGTCCGGCGTCCGGCCACCGCCGAAGCCCGGTCCGCGGCACAGCCCGGCCCCGCCGAAGCCCGGCCACCGCCCACAGGCCCGGCCCCCGTCGGCCCCAGCCCGGCCCTCACGCGGCGGGGCCGGGACGGCACCCTCGCCGTTCCGGCCCCGCTTTCCTGCCCGCCGGCCCCGCTTCCCGGTCCGCGCCCGGGGCCACGCCGCGGTCCCGCCCCGCCGCGCCCCGGGCCCTCCCGCGCCGGGCGGCGACCCGGTACTCAACCCAGCGCGGTCACCTTGTCCCGGTAGCCGCGTACGGCTGCGGCGTCCCGGTACGGCTCCAGTCTGCGTTCGAAGTCCCGTACGTACTCATGCACCCGTACGGAACGCATCTCCGCGGCCTGTACGGCGGCCTCCGCGCCCAGCGTGCACGCCTGTTCCAGTTCGCCGAGGCCGAGCCGGGCGGTCGCCAGGACGATGCGGCAGAGCAGCCGGCTGCGGGCGTAGCCGGCGCCGCGGAGCTGCAGTGAGCGTTCGGCGTGCTGGGCCGCCGCGCGGTACTGCTGGAGGTCGCGGTGGCAGTGCCCGAATTCGTCCGCGAGCTGCGCTTCGTCGAAGAGGCGTGCCCAGTGCGGCACCTCGTCCCCGGGCCGCGCGGCCTCCAGGGCCCGTTCGGCGCGGGCCAGGGAGGCGGTGCAGGCGCGTACCTCGCCCAGTACGGCGTGGCCGCGGGCCTCGGCGGCGTGCAACAGCGTCTGCACCAGGGGCGGCGGCCCGCTGCCGATGCCCTGCTGGGCCACGCGGGCGAGCTGGACCGCCTCCCGGCCGTGGCCCAGGTACACCGCCTGGCGGCTCATCGTGATGAGGACATAGCTCCCGTAGGCGCGGTCGCCCGCCGCCTGGGCCAGCCGGAGCGCCTGCACGAAGTAGCGCTGCGCGAGTCCGTGGGCGGTGATGTCGTACGAGGTCCAGCCGGCGAGCCGGGTGAGGTCGGAGGTGGCGGAGAAGAGCCGCCGTCCGGTGGCCTCGCTGTACGAGCCGCGCAGCATGGGCTCGGCCTCGTGCTCCAGGTAGCGCACGAGGGCCTGGCGTGCGTGGCCGCCTCCGTAGGCGTGGTCCAGCGTCCTGAAGAGCTCGCCGACCGAGCGCAGGGCGGCGATGTCGCCGCCGGACACGCGGTAGCCGTGCGCCGGGTCCGGGCGCTCCGTACGGTCGGGGCGGCGCTGCCGGGGCACTCCGGCGCGGATCTGCGCGGGCACCCGGGGCTGCCCGGCCGGTCCGGGCAGCCCGGCCTCGGGGACCGGTTCGCCGCGCGCGACGCGTTCGTCGGCGCGGCCGATGAGCCAGTCGCGGCTGGGGACGACCAGACCGGCCGGGGTGAACGCGATCTTCCGCAGTTCGGCGTGGCTGCCGGAGTCCTTGCGCCACAGGCCGCTGACGATGTCCACCGCTTCGGTGGGGGTCGCGGCGAACTCCAGCCCTGCGTACACGGGTGCGCAGGCGTCCAGTCCCAGGTCCTGTGCCGACAGCCGGCGTCCGAGGCGGCGGGTGAACACCTCGGCGATCAGCGCGGGGGTGGTGCCGCGTGGCTGCTGGCCGCGCAGCCATCTGGTCACCGATGTCTTGTCGTAGCGCAGGTCGAGCCCGTGTTCCAGCCCCAGCTGGTCCACCCGGCGGGCCAGACCGGCATTGGAGAAACCCGCCTCGGCGATCAGCGCGGCGAGTCTGCGGTTGGGTGTGCGTTGCGGCGATCCCTCAAGCTGTGGGCCTGGGTCGGGTCGTTCCGTCATCAGCTTTACGGTCTCCTGCCTTCCGGGCCGCGCCGCCCGGGCCCGGTCGACACCGTCCGGCGCTTTCGCCCTCCTGGAACGGCGTGAATGTAGCGGCCCAAGGAGGACTTCCGGCCACGATTCGTCCGCGTTCATCCGATCGTGTGAGCACAGCTCCGCAGGCCGACACGGCTCCCCGCGGTCCACACCTGGTGTCCGGTTCCGCGCTCCCTCTTGACGCCCTGCCCGGCCCGCCCCCCGGCGCCTGCCCGGCCTCGCCCCTGAGAGCCCGCCGCCGTCCCTCGTGGCGACCGCCGCCACGCACACCGGAGGGCTGCCCGCATGCACATCGGGCGGCCGTCCGCACGCACAGTGGAGGGCGATCACCCGCATGCGTACCGGGCCGCCTCCACAGCCACCCGCGGCAGCGCGCAGCGGGGCGCCGCGGCGGGACGAGCGCCGTGCGCGCGGGGAACGAGGAAGTGCGGCGAGCGCCGTGCGCGCGGGGGAAGAACACCTGCGGCGAGCGCCGTGCACGCGGGGAGCGAGAAGCTGCGGCTGGCTCCGCGCGCCCGTACCGCCCCGCGACCGGCCCCCGCACCGCCCCGAGACCGCCCCTCACACCGCCCCGTCACCGGCCCCGCACCGCCGCACCATCCCGCGACCGCCCCCCATACCCCCTCGTAACCGGCCGCCCGACGTGCTTTTCGGGCACGGCCGTACAGTGGGGACGGGCGCGAAGGTTGCGATAAGAGGAGCCGCCATGAGTGAGCTGCGCTTTGTCCGGATGGGCTTCGGCGCCGACGCCGTGGAGTACCAGACGGCGTGGCAGGAGCAGCGCCGGGTGCACGCCGCCCGGTTCGCCGACGAGATCCCGGACACCTGCCTGCTGCTGGAGCACCCGCCCGTGTACACGGCGGGCCGGCGTACGGCGGAGAACGAGCGCCCGCTGGACGGCACCCCCGTCGTCGACGTGGACCGCGGCGGGAAGATCACCTGGCACGGTCCGGGCCAGCTGGTCGGTTACCCGATCCAGAAGCTGCCGCGCCCGGTGGACGTGGTGGCGCACGTACGCCGCCTCGAAGAGGCGCTGATCCTCATGGCGGCGGAGTTCGGCGTGGCGACCACCCGTATCGAGGGCCGCAGCGGTGTGTGGGTGCTGGGCGACCCCGTGGAGCAGCGCGCGGCCCTGGGCGGCCTGAACCTCGACTTCGACCCGCGCGTGAACGACGAGCTGTTCGACCCGCGGCTGAACGGTCCGGAGTACGCGCCGTCCAACGCCGGGCAGCGCCGTGAGGACCGCAAGCTGGCCGCGATCGGGATCCGGGTGGCGAAGGGCGTCACCATGCACGGCTTCGCGCTGAACGTGAACCCGGACAACACCTCGTTCGACAAGATCGTGCCGTGCGGAATCCGGGACGCGGGCGTGACATCGCTCTCGTACGAACTGGGCCGTGAGGTCACCATCGAAGAAGTACTGCCGGTCGCCGAGAAGCACCTGGCGGACGTGCTGGAGAACGCCGAGCTCCTGCCCCGCGCCGTCTGACCCGGCCCGCCGGAGCCCCCACGAGCGGGCCCGGCGGAATGCAGCCCGGCGGTAGCGGGTTGCGCAGCACGTAAAGACGTGCGAATCAACGGGCGTACCCTGGGTACGCCGAAGAAACGAAGCTTAGGGAGCCGGAGTGTCCGCTGTCGCACCCGACGGACGCAAGATGCTGCGCCTGGAGGTCCGGAACAGCCAGACCCCCATCGAGCGCAAGCCCGAGTGGATCAAGACCCGGGCGAAAATGGGCCCCGAGTACAACCAGCTGCAGGGCCTGGTGAAGAGCGAGGGCCTGCACACGGTCTGCCAGGAGGCGGGCTGTCCCAACATCTTCGAATGCTGGGAGGACCGCGAGGCCACCTTCCTCATCGGCGGTGACCAGTGCACGCGCCGCTGCGACTTCTGCCAGATCGACACCGGCAAGCCGCAGGAGCTGGACCGCGACGAGCCCCGCCGCGTGGCCGAGAGCGTCCAGACCATGGAGCTGCGCTACGCCACGATCACCGGCGTCGCCCGTGACGACCTGGACGACGGCGGCGCCTGGCTGTACGCCGAGACCGTCCGGCAGATCCACGGCCTGATGCCCGACACGGGCGTGGAGCTGCTGATCCCGGACTTCAACGCGGAGCCCGACCAGCTGGCCGAGGTCTTCTCCTCGCGCCCCGAGGTGCTGGCCCACAACGTGGAGACGGTGCCGCGGATCTTCAAGCGGATCCGCCCGGGCTTCCGTTACGAGCGGTCCCTGAAGGTCATCACCGAGGCCCGCAAGGACGGCCTGGTGACCAAGTCGAACCTGATCCTGGGCATGGGCGAGACCCGTGAGGAGATCAGCGAGGCGCTGCAGGACCTGCACGACGCGGGCTGCGAGCTGATCACGATCACCCAGTACCTGCGCCCGTCGGTGCGGCACCACCCGGTCGACCGCTGGGTGAAGCCGCAGGAGTTCGTCGAGCTGAAGGAGGAGGCGGAGGAGATCGGCTACAAGGGCGTCATGTCCGGGCCGCTGGTCCGCTCCTCGTACCGGGCCGGCCGGCTCTACCAGCAGGCGATGGACAAGCGCGCGGAAGAGGCGGAGCGCCCGGCGGTCTGAGCACACCCTCGGGAAAGCGCCCGGCGGTGTGAGCACACTGCCGGGCAGCGCCCCGCAATGTGATCACCATCGGGAAGCGCCCGCATGGTGGACGGGGCGCCGTAGCACCACGTCGATCACCTTCGGGCGCCGCCCATCCGCATGATCATTCGTGAATTCTTTGCATTCGTGAGCGCTCGTTTCGGGCCCCGGGGATGTGAATCCCGGCACACGCCGGACAGTGCGGCCCGCACTTCTCCCAGGCTGGAGGGGTGCGGGCCGTGCCGACGTTTCATGGGCGTTTGACCGTGCGGTCATCCGTTGGTAACACCTTTCCGTAAGGCTTTCAGTGACGATGGATGCACGCACCGCTCACACCCCCGTTGTTCCCACCACCCCGAAGGGGACTCACGCCATGCAGGCCGCGCCCGTCCGCGACACCGCTGCTCTGCCGATCCCGGCTGCTCTGCCGATCCCGTCCGTCACCGGCGCCCTGCGCGCCGTGGAGTCGCTGCTGATGCGCAACGGTCAGCGCACCGCCCGCCGAAATGCCTGGACTGCCGTCCTTGAGGACCGGCGCCGGGCGGAGGACCGACGGGCCGCCCAGTACGTACTGGAGGCCGCGGCGACCCGGAGCACCTCGGCCACGTAAACTTTCGTACATGGCGAGGAAGGAAAACGCAGACACTGCGAACCAGGGGCGACTCAAGCAGATCGCCCTGACCTACAAGATGACCCGTCGGGTCGACTCCAAGGTCGGTCTTGTCGTCGCGGGCGTGGGCATCGTCGTATTCGGCGTTCTCCTTGCCATCGGCTTCCTGATCGGCCACCCCGTGTACGCCGGCATCCTGGGCTTCCTGCTGGCCTTCCTGGCGATGGCGATCATCTTCGGCCGGCGGGCCGAGAAGGCCGCCTTCGGTCAGATGGAGGGCCAGCCGGGTGCCGCGGCGGCGGTACTGGAGAACATCGGCCGTGGCTGGTCGGTGACGCCCGCGGTCGCGATGAACCGCAACCAGGACGTCGTGCACCGTGCGGTCGGCAAGCCCGGCATCGTGCTCGTCGGCGAGGGCAACCCGAACCGGCTCCGTGGCCTGCTGGCCGCGGAGAAGAAGCGGATGGCCCGTACGGTCGCCGACGCGCCGGTCCACGACTTCGTGGTCGGTGACGGCGAGGGCCAGGTACCGCTGAAGAAGCTGCGCACGACGCTGATGAAGCTGCCGCGCGTGCTTCCGGGCGCCCAGGTGACGGCCACCAACGACCGGCTGAAGGCGCTCGGCGACCTGATGAGCAACATGCCGGTGCCGAAGGGGCCGATGCCCAAGGGCATGCGGATGCCGAAGGGCGGCCGGATGCGGTGACGCCTCCGGCGTCCCTGTGACGACACGTTCTTGTGACAACACAGCCTTGTGACGACACAGCCTTGTGACGACACGGCTGCGGCCCGGGACCTCATGGTCCCGGGCCGCTCTCGTGCGTACGCGCGGACGCGCCGCGAAATCCGTACCTGTGCGGGGACGCCTCAGATCCGTACCTGTACGGACCGGGCCAGACGGTCGTGGAGGCCGCGGCCGTCGCGGTCCCAGATCGCGGCCGGGATGACGATCATCAGCGCGACCGTCCGGGCCAGCACCCGCGGCAGCGAGAGCCGGCCGCCGCCCTCGGCGACGACCCGCAGGCCCAGCAGCCGCTTCCCGGGCGTGAAGCCGACCGTGCCGACGGTGAGCAGGGTCAGGACGAGGAAGACCAGCAGCGCCCAGTTGCTCGCCGCGTTCGCCTTGCCGCCGCTGAGGAGCCCGTACGCGATGAGCATGCACAGCGCCCAGTCGACGAGGAGGGCCACGATCCGGCGGCCCGGCCGGGCGATCGAGCCGGGTCCGTGCTCCGGCAGCCCCAGCTGCTGGCCCCGGTAACCGAAGTCGATGCCCATGTCCTCGGCCGCCGCGCGGGGCCCGGAGAGCCACGATCCCATTGCTTGCCTGTTGTCCACCCGTCCACGGTACTGCGACCGCATACATTTCCCGCGGGGCGGGGCGCCCGTAACGGGGTACGGCGACCGCCCCGCCGTGCGGCGTGACACGGCCGTACCGGTACGTGGCACGGCCGCCACGAAGGGCCACGGGCGCCCGCCACGAAGGGCCACGGCCGCCGCGCGCCGGTTAACCTGAGCGAAACAAATGGGTCATGCTTGGGAAATCCCGCCTACCTAAGGTCGGGCGAGCGCGCCACCGCACATGGTCGCGATCCGAGGAGCAACCCCGAGCCGCCGACCGGTGACCGGGCTAGGAGGAGTTGGATGTTCCAGAACGCCGACGAGGCCAAGAAGTTCATCGCGGATGAGGACGTCAAGTTCGTCGACGTCCGGTTCTGCGACCTGCCCGGTGTGATGCAGCACTTCACGGTGCCCGCGGAGGCGTTCGACCCGACGGAGGAGCTGGCGTTCGACGGCTCCTCGATCCGCGGGTTCCAGGCCATCCACGAGTCCGACATGGCGCTGCGCGCGGACCTGTCCACGGCGCGGGTCGACCCGTTCCGCCGCGACAAGACCCTCAACGTCAACTTCTTCATCCACGACCCGATCACCGGCGAGCAGTACAGCCGTGACCCGCGGAACGTGGCGAAGAAGGCCGAGGCCTACCTCGCCTCCACCGGCATCGCCGACACCGCGTTCTTCGGCCCCGAGGCCGAGTTCTACGTCTTCGACTCGGTGCGCTTCGAGACCTCCGCGAACCGCTCGCTGTACGAGATCGACTCCGAGGCCGGCGCCTGGAACACCGGCGCGGTCGAGAACAACCGCGGTTACAAGGTCCGCTACAAGGGCGGCTACTTCCCCGCCCCGCCGGTCGACCACTTCGCCGACCTGCGCGCGGAGATCTCCCTGGAGCTGGACAAGCAGGGCCTGAAGGTCGAGCGCCAGCACCACGAGGTCGGCACCGCCGGCCAGGCCGAGATCAACTACAAGTTCAACACGCTGCTCGCCGCGGCCGACGACCTGATGCTCTTCAAGTACATCGTGAAGAACGTCGCCTGGCGCAACGGCAAGACCGCGACCTTCATGCCCAAGCCGATCTTCGGTGACAACGGTTCCGGCATGCACGTCCACCAGTCCCTGTGGTCCGGTGGCGAGCCCCTCTTCTACGACGAGCAGGGCTACGCGGGCCTCTCGGACACCGCCCGCTACTACATCGGCGGCATCCTCAAGCACGCCCCGTCGCTGCTGGCCTTCACCAACCCGACGGTGAACTCCTACCACCGCCTGGTCCCCGGCTTCGAGGCCCCGGTCAACATGGTGTACTCGCAGCGCAACCGCTCCGCGGCCATGCGTATCCCGATCACCGGCTCGAACCCGAAGGCCAAGCGCGTCGAGTTCCGTGCGCCCGACCCGTCCTCCAACCCGTACCTCGCCTTCTCGGCGCTGCTGCTCGCGGGCCTGGACGGCGTGAAGAACAAGATCGAGCCGGCCGAGCCGATCGACAAGGACCTGTACGAGCTGGCTCCCGAGGAGCACGCGAACGTCCAGCAGGTCCCGACCTCGCTCCCCGCGGTCCTCGACGCCCTGGAGGCGGACAACGAGTACCTCCAGCAGGGCGGCGTCTTCACCTCGGACCTGATCGAGACCTGGATCGACTACAAGCGCACCAACGAGATCGCCCCGATCCAGCTCCGCCCGCACCCCCACGAGTTCGAGCTGTACTTCGACCTCTAAGAAGCGAGGTCGGGCGACCTGGGCGATCTTCCGGAAACTGACTGTGACCTGCGGAAACTCTTCTCGCGAGTTCTCACGGTTCCCAGCTGTTTTCCACCCCCTGGTGCACCGCGTGTGCACCGCCCGGTCACGTGCCTGACCAAGCGTCAGTAACGACAGTGAGGGCCGCTACCCCTGCAACGGGGTAGCGGCCCTCACGCGTTGCAGGTGTCACCCCACTGACGGGGCGACTACTCGGGTGGCGGGCGATGGTGGCCAACGCTCTTCATGGCAAGGGTGGAGTTCAGGCGCTGGGCACACGGCAGCTTGGCCGACTGCTGCGTCTCCTGCTCGTTCGAGTGCTGCTTCTCAGTCCCGACCTGTCAGCAGTAGAACGCTCGGTTGATGAGGGAGGCGGCTACGCTCATCCATATGTTGACGAGTCAGTACAGGCCGGGAGATCGACCTCGGGCCGTGTGCCTCGTTCACGCTGATCTCAATTCCATGCTGCTATAGCAGGACGCCTGCCTGAGTACCTGGCATAGGGGGCTGGAGTCCAAGATGGTCCACAGATATCAATCCTGCGCAATGTGTCCGCATTGGGGCAGGCGCACAGGTATCAGCTCTGCGGTTCCGGGGAGGTTGTGATGAGCCGGGCAGGACAGGCTGGCGAGGTTGGCAGTGTGTTCCGATGCGCTCTGGCCACACACCTTGCTGTGCATGGGCTGCGCAGCCGCTCGGTGTCGGGTCTGGACCTGCCGGACGGGGTAGTTCCGATTCGGCTTGACTTCGAGACCGACGATCCGACCGACGATATCCGGGTCACCTTCTCTGACGGACGCCGCGCGTATGTCTCCGCGAAGCGCAAGGTCAGCAAGGCGCGCCCGCTCCAGGAGACCGTCGCCGGCTGGGTCGCGCAAGCCTCCGAGCTAGACCCTGACGATCTTCTGGTCATCGCGGGTGAAGATTTTACCGGCCCTGCCAAGTATCTCGACCGCGTGTTGCGGCGGCACAGGGCCGGGCTGAGGATGGAGACTGAGTACGAACGTGACGCGTTCGGTGCCCTTTACGACCTGCTCCCAGCAAGCGCTCGCGAGCTGGTCCTGGACCGAGCACGCGTCCTCCACCTGCCCAATTCAACGGGGTCGGCGACCGCCCGAGACCTCTTGGCTGCGCTGATGGACTATGTCGTTGTCGATGAGCAGGGGCAGCGCGCCGTGAGCGTTCTCTCTGACCTCTTTCATCGGCAGGCTGGCGAGGCGCTCGGAAGCGATATCGACGCCTGGGTTATGGCCTTGAACAGCGCTGGGTTGACTGTGATTGCTGACCGAGGTGGTCCGGCGGCCATGCGCGTCGCATCTCGGCTAGCTGCTGTCAATAACTACCGCGGCCGGCTGAAGGCAGATGCTGGACGGCTGGACCTCAGTCTGCTCGCCGAAGATCTCCCCACCCTTGTCGTCGACGGACTCCTCGACGGGCTCAAGATCGACGTTGAGGGCTCACACGTGTCCGAGGGTCTGCTCCGGTACCTGAGGCGTTGGCGCCGCATGCTCGTCGTTGGTCAGCCGGGTTCAGGGAAGTCTGTCGCGTTGCGAGAGATCGCTGCGCACTGCGCCACACACCCTCATGCCCCTGTTCCGGTACGAGTGTCGTTGCCGCATTTGATGAAGCAGCAGCCCGATCGCTTGACGATCGACGGCATAATCGACGGGGCCACGGCAGACGTGGTCGCCGCCGAGCAGCGTGTGCCTCTGGCTGAATACCTGACTGAGGAACTCGTGCAAGGTCGTGCCATCGTCCTTTGTGACGGGCTTGACGAGTGCGGCGCTCGCGCACCGTGGGTCGCGCAGCAACTCGCCAACATCCTCGACTCCCTGCACCCCAGAACCGGCTTTGTACTGGCTACGCGGGCGAACGCCCAGATCCCGGCTGCTCGACTCGGACTCCCGCGCGTGGAACTGGCGGCTCCGAGCGACCTGGATAGCACCGTTGACGACATCCTCGTTGCGTGTGCTGCTACACGCGTCGCTGAGTCCGACCGAGAGGTGTGGTTGGCGACGCGGCGGGCGTGGATTAGAGACGCCAGAGACCAGCACGACCACCTCCTCGCGGTACCGCTGCTGGCTATCTTGCTGGCGCTGATCTGCGCCAGCGCATCAGACGCAGACCTTCCGAGAGGCCGCGCGACTTTGCTGCATCGAGCTGTCGAGCAGTCCGTGCAGAGATGGGAGCAGACGCGTGAGGCTCTGGGCCCGGCTCGGCCTTGGTCGCCTGCATTGACCTCCGCCATGCTGCTCCGCGGATTCACCGTGTTGGGACGCATCCTCGATGGTGGAGCAACTCCGCCGCGCGCAGAAGCCCTCGTATCCTTGGTCGAGATGCTGAGGGACCCCGGGGAGTGGGCTATGCCACCTGCCCAAGCTCGTGAGGTGGCAGAACAAGTACTCCGCTTCTGGGACGAGCACGTCGCTGTCTTCGTCGTGAACGCTGCAGACGAACTCACGACCCGCAGCAAAGTGTTCGCCGAAATCGCTACTGCGATGTGGGCGAGTACGTGCGTTCTAGAGGAACTGAGGCACTGGCTGAGCGAAGCACTCATCTACACCGATTCAGATGGTGCGATCGCGCTCGCCGCCGGACTCGCCCCCAGAACCATCGAAGCACTCCTCGAAGTCGGGGCAACTGGTCGGCCAGAAGCCACTCTTATGGTGGCCAACCTTGCGATCCGGGGGATCGTGGCGCTTACACCCGATGCGATCGAACGTACTTTGAGCCAACTCACCGCCGGAGCTCTCGCCTCCTGCAATGACGGCCCACCTGCGAAACGGGGCCCTAGAAACCCGTCGACCTGGTTTCCGACGCTCTGGGATAAGAGCCGCGATGCTGGCCCATGGCCATTTGTCCAAGCTGCCTGCCTACTTGCGCTACCAAGCTCGTGCAGGCCCCAGCGTGCCAACCTGGTCGCGGCGGCAACGCTCGATGAGCCTTCTGAAACGATCGCCACGGCACTGTGCGAGCTGACTGATGCGACGACGGACAGTCGCTCCTTGGATGACGCGGGGGTGGCTGCGGTTCATTCAGCACTGGCAATTCCGCTTCCGCCTGACTCGAAGATGGTTCGAGAGAGCCGTCGAAGCTACGCCCTGGTTGGCGGAGGACGCCTCGCACCTGGACTGGCCCATGTGGCTTTGGGCGCAGCCGGTCACCTTGACGAACTCGCGGAGGACACGGGCGAGAGAATGCTCCAGATCGCAATGCATGCCAGTGGCGGCATCGCTGACAGCATCTTCGCCGCACTTGTGCGTGCGGGCGTGGATATTAGCCGACGCTGGGGCAGCATTGCTGCGGATATTCAAAGATGGGCGTCTACACACAAGGAATACAGAACAGAACTTCTTGCCGACCTCAGTTCTCTCGCTGCCCCGGGTGAAACCCCAAACGACGACACACTCTGGTCGCTGACCGATATCGCTGACCTGCTCACAGTAACCGGCTACGGCGAAGTTGCAGCAGTCGAGTTTGATCGAGCTTTTGTGCGTGACAGTGCAGAGGTTCGACGCTGTTGGCTAGACGCACTAGCTGACGCGTACGGCATCGACAAGTCGGCGGTAGCAAGACAGGCTCGCCATATTCAGCGGATAAGCGAAGAGGCAACCGACAGCCAGACCGTAAATGGGGATTGGCTGGTGGCTGCCACAAATCCAGTGGTCGAACCTTCACCTTCAGACGATCTGAATACGGCTCTCACGACCGAGCAGCAACGAAGGTTGCTGTCGTGCCTTGAAGCGGACTCCGACTGGATCGCATGGGCAGCGGCAGTCGTTCTCGTCCACGTGAACGAACCACCATGGTGCAGCCAGGAGCTTCTCGAGAAGGATATGGCCAGTTGGAGCCGGTGGCGGGCGGGACTGCTTTACATGGTCGCGATTCTCACCTCTGGGGGCGAGCGCAGGCCGTTGCTGGCGTGGTCCGCCGCGTCAGATTCGGCGGACCACCGATATGCCGCACGAATGACGATTCCGGTGGCTTCAGGGCTTGACTCCGACGGATCGATCATGAACGCGCTATGCCAAGATGCCGACCTATCGGTCCGGCCCAAGCATGCACGTGAATCGTTGCCTGCGCCCACTCACTGGAGTTGCGGTGACTGCCGAGCGGTCAATGACGTTACTGCAGAGGATTGCCAGACGTGTAGTTCCGGTGTACGGCCCCCGACAGCTGACGGCTGACGCTTGCCTCGCCCCGTCTGGCTCAGCGTTGAACTGACGGTAGAGGTTGAGCTCGCGTAGGCGGTGGCGGCGCTCACAAGGCAAGAACGCTCCTGGTGGCTACTTCGCTCATCATCATGCGACCGATCTTGGTTGCCGAGAACAAGTGGCGAAAAGCCTGCTCTGGCAACCTGTCGAGCCGCATGGGCGCCTCTATCGCCAGCCGTCCAGTGACACCTCCGGGCCCCCAGCAAGGTACCGGCGGAGGGCGCTGGCGGTGGTGTCGACGAACGCTTCGGGAATAGCGTCGGCGCCGACCCACCGGACCTGGGCGTGCTTCCGCGGTTCTCGGTTTTCGGGCTCACCGGTCCATTCGTGGGCGACGAAGACGACGGTCAGGAAGCCGTTGGGGGCTTCGACGCCCCAGGCGCCGTGGATGATGTGGGCGACCTTGAGCGACTCCGGCTTCACCGTCAGGCCCGTCTCCTCGTAGAGCTCGCGAACGGCGGTTTCGGTGATGGGCTCGCCGGGTTCGCTCTTGCCGACGGGGAGGTCCCACATGCCCTGGGCGAACTTGGCGTTCTCACTGCGTTGGAGGAGAACGACGCGGTTGGTGGCCTTGTCGTGGACGATGACGGCCGCGACGAGGAGGGTCATGGAGTCGAGGGCGGGCTTGAGTGCCTGGGGGCGGTCGTCGGTGTTCGGCTGAGCCACGGGGATCCCTTCATCGGCCGGGTTGATCGGCATAGTAGGTCAGTTAGGTCAGGGCTTCGCGGGCCCGGCGGGCGAGGTCGGCGGCTCCGGGCACCTTGCGGCGCTGGTAGATCGCGAGCGTCGATCTGATGGAGGAGATCGCTTTGCGGGTGCGGTCGGACGTCATGCCGTTCATGAGCGTGAGGGCCTGAGTCCAGGCAGCGACGGCTTCGTCGGCGCGGGCCTGGGCGGCGAGGCTGTCGCCGAGGTCCGCGTAGGTGAGGGCATGGACGCGCTTGTACTTGATCGGGTCCCAGCGGGTGAGAGCTGCTCGGTGCTGGAGTTCGGTGCCGGGATGGTCAGTGAGGTCGGTGAGGGTGCGGGCGGTGTGGCTGGCGACGGTGCCGGCAGCCGGGCCGCTGACCAGGGAGAAGCTGGGCTGCGGTCTGTCGTCGCGGAGGAGGGCGTCTTCGGCGGCGAGGAGGGCGCGGGCAGCGGGGGCCTTGTCGCCAACGGCGGCGTAGGCGCGGGCGTGGGTGATGTGGAGGAGGGCTTCGGTTTGGCCGTCGACGTGGCCGAGGCCGCGGGCGAGGGCGCCTTCGACGAGGGCGACGCAGTGGTGGGGCTGCTTGAGGCTGAGGGCCTGGTGGGCGAGGGCCCGCATCATCCAGGCGGCGTGGCCGTGGGGGTCGGCTTCGCAGGCCAGCTGGTAGCCGACTTGGTAGTAGCGCTGAGCTGCCCCTTCCTGACCAAGGTCGTGGTGTTTCCAGCCTGCGAGGTAAGCGAGTTCGGCGACCGCGCCGAAGGCGGCACGGCGTACGTCCTCGGAAGGGAAGCGGGCGCGGAGCATCGGCGCGGCGGTGTCGGCGAGGTAGGCGGTGACGGTGGTCAGGCCGTGGCCGCCACCGAGGCGTTCGTCGGCGGCGCTGAAGGCGGCAGTGATCTGCCGGACCACGTCGACGTCCTCCGCCCCGACCGCGGTAGTGGCGGTCCTGGCGCGGAGCATGCGGGAGGTGGCCTCATGGTCGTAGCCCAGTGGCATGGCGACGCCGGCCGTGGTGAAGGTGGCGACCGCGAGGAAGCGGCGGCGCTGGACATCAGCTCTGCCGAGTTCGGTTGCCGCAATCACCGGGTCAGCGTCGCCGAGGGCGGACGTTTCGGCGGCGGCCAGACCAATGTCGGCAGGGGTAATGGTGCGTCCGGCACGGCGGGAGAGCGCCTCGGCGACATATTGCGGGATCCGGCCGGAGGGGCGTCGGGTGCCGTTCACCCAGTGGGAGACGCCCGACTTATTGGTGTTGACGATCTCGCCGTTCTCGGCGGCGATGCGGCGAACGTCCTTGGCCAGCGCCTCGTATGTGCAGCCGATGGCCTCGATGGTCTCGCGCAGGCGTGCGTTGGATTCTCTGGGCGCTGCCACGGCCTCTCCGATCCAGAGCTGTAAACCGTGTATACCCCTCGGCCCCCTCACCACCGTACCCACTGTGTGTGGCGAGCGGTTCACTTATTCGCAGCCGCCCGGAACGGCAAGACCGTGTTCCAGGCTCCCCCTTGGCCGGGCGGCTCCCGCAGTTCCGTACACCGCCATGGGCCCGGGCATTCCTATGCCCCGGCCCGTCTGATGAGAGACGGAGACACGGTGACCACCATCAACACCGCGGCCATCACGGTCGAGCTGCCCGAGGCATTCGATCCGCGCTGGAGCCGCCTGTCCGGCATCCAGGTCGAGGGCCGGCGCATCACCATCGACCCGGCCGAGTACTTCTTCCGATTCGAGTCCGCGAGCTGGCTCGTCGCCGACTGGGAGCTGGTCAAGGCCCGGCTGCTGCCCGTCGAGGAGACCGCGGAGAGCGCGGTCGAGCAGCTGGCGCTGAAATTCATCAAGGAGCACGCCGAGTCCACCTCGGACGCGGCGCGTGTGCTGGCCACCGCGTACGAGGTGTACGCCTATCTCTTCCGCGAGGAGCACCTGGCGGGCCTGGGCCTGCCGCAGGTCACCGCGGCGCATCTGCGGATGCTGCGCGAGGCCGCCACGCTGATGGCGCTGAACAAGGTGGAGCTGGACGGGCGCATCTCCAATGTCGGCCCGTGCTGGTTCTTCCCGGCCGCCACTTCCGTCGTCTTCGACCTCGACCAGGCGATGGGCGGCCTGCTCGACGAGGTCTACCACGGAGGCTGGTTCAACGAGCACCGCCGGATCGAGTCCATCAAGGCGCATGCCGCGCTCGGCGGGCGGCTGGTGCACGGCTGCCAGTCCGTGCCGGACCAGTCCGGTGGCGTCGTCGCGCCCTACGGTGCCTCGATGGCCACCTTCCGCGAGGACTTGGCCGCCTTCAAGGCCGGGTGGATCGAACGGGTCTACGCCCACCGCGTGACCCCGGCCGCGTAACCGCTTTCGCGGCACCTGTACGGCTCCGGGGCGGGCCGGCCGTCTTCGCCTGCCCCGGACGTCGCCAGCTCACCTCACTGACCGGAGCACTGTCCATGGACGAGACCCTGATCGCCGAACTGCTCACCGACCTGTTCACCCTCACCACCCAGCCCGCACCGCAGCGGGCGAAGGTACGGGTGTGGTCAATGTCCGGCGTCGAACGGCTGACCTTTCCCGACAGCAGTACGGCCATCTTCAAGTACGCCCAGCGACCGTTCGACCGCGAGGACCAGGCCCTTCGCCTGGCCCACAACTGCGGTGTACCCGTGCCGCAGGTCCACGCCTCGGCCGTACGTGAAGGCTGGCTCGGCATGCTGCTGGAAGACCTCGGCGAGCCGGTCCGTGAGGCCGACAGCCTCGACGGCGCCGCTGCCGCGGTCGCCTTGCACGGAGCAGAGCCGACCCACGCACTGGCGACGCTGGATGAGAAGGGACTCCGAGAACTACCTCTTCGCGCCCTGGAGCATCTCGGGTGCCTTCGCGAGGCCGGGCGCTGGCAGGACACTGACGACATCGAAACCGGCCTGGGGCAGATCGCCAAGGCCGCCGACACGCGGGCAGAGGGCGCCGCCATCGCCCCCTTCGGCTGGGTGCACTCCGAGTTCCATCCCACCAGCCTCCACCTCGGGCACCACGGCTGGCGGCTGCTGGACTTCGCCCGCGCCTTCACCGGTCCTGGCCTGCTCGACCTCGCCAGCTGGCACGGCACCATCGACACCCCGGACCCCGCACGTCTGCGCACCTTCCTGGAGACGTACGCGGTCCAGGGCGGAACTCCCGACGTCCTGGCCCGACGCGGCGGGCTGTCGGCGGAGGTATGGGCGCTGGGATGGCACCGGATGTGGGCCATCGAATGGTTCATGGAGCAGTCCATCCGCTGGATCAACGACCCGGCCACCGACCCTGCCTACATCAAAGTCGTCCGCCGCCACCTCACCGATACCCTCCAACTCCTGGAGGTCTAGATGCTGGCCCAAGCCTCCCCCTGGCACGCCCACGCCCTCCAGCGCACCCATCACAGCCCCGCCCAGCCGCTGCCCGTCCCCCGCCGCATGGAATGGACCACCCGACCGGGGCTCGGCCCCGGCTCGGAAATCCTCGGCACGGACCTGCGGCGCATGCGGATCCTAGAACTGGGCTGCGGCCCCGGCCACAACGTCGCCTACCTCGCCGCCCGACGAGCGGCCATAGCTACCGGTGTGGACCTCGTCGGCCTCCAGGTCCGCCGCGCCCGCTCCCACTATGGGCGCCTGGCCGGCGTCACCTTCGCCGCCGGCCACGCCCTCCACTACCTGCAAGCCACCGACGAGCCGTACGACGCGATCTGCTCGGTCTTCGGCGCCGTCGGCCTCGTCGACCCCAAGCTCCTGCTGCCGGCCATCGCAGACCGCCTACGCCCAGGCCGCATCCTGGCCTTCTCCGTACCGCACCCCGCCCGGGGAGGGCGACGGCCCTCCCTCGATGACCGGCCGCTCCGGGACTACGTCGCGGTACCCGACGGCTCCCGCCTGCCGATCGCCCGCTGGGAGTTCGACACCGACCGCTGGGCCACCCATCTGGACCGCGCTGGTCTGCGGCTCACCGCGGCTCAGGAGTTCTACGGCTCTCGCGGCGACTCCTGCCCGACCACGCTCCTCATCACCGCACGCAAGGGCTGACCCACACGCCTCACCCACCTACCCGGAGGTACCGATGCGCCTGCCCTACTTACTCATGGACATCGACGGTGTCCTGATCCCCTTCCCCTCCCCGGAAGGGACCACCCCCGCAACCCACGACCGCCACGACGTCCTCCCGACCGGCCGGAACCCTGACCAACCCGTCACGGTCTGGCTCAACCCAGCCCACGGCCCCATGCTTCTGGACCTCATCCGCACTGGAATTTTCGCGCCGGTCTGGTGCACGAGCTGGCGCCAGGACGCCGCCACCATGATCGGGCCCTTGCTCGACCTCCCGCCCCTCCCGTACGTCGATCTTCCCCGCCCACAGATCACGACCAGCCACCCCAACGGCTACCTGTGGAAACGCGACTACGTCGACAGTTGGCTCGGCGACGCACCGGTCGCCTGGATCGACGACGACTTCACCAGCCTCGACCACACCTGGGCCGCAGAACGTACCGCTGGCGGGCTGACGACCCTGCTGGTGCAGCCTGACCCTCATGTCGGGCTGCTCCTCGAACACCTCACCCAGATCACGGCGTGGACGGCGCGGCTGCGAAGCGCACGGACCGGTGCGGCGGACACGCCGCACGGTGCCGAAGCCGCGTGACAGAGATTCGTCAGGAAGCGCTGATGCCCTCCCCGCTCGTAGCGGCGAGGGCATCAGACCTCTAAGAGCGGCGCTAGTGTCGCACGAGGGCCGTCATCCAGGTTTCCGGGTGGCGGCCCTCGCGGCGTTCAGGAGGCGGCTTGTGATACGCCGCGTGTGACTTCGCCGAGGAGGTCGAGGATTCCCTGACCGAGCGGGGTGGTGGCGATGAGGACTCCGAATGCCACAGCGGCGAACACCACCAGGACCTGATCGATGCGCTTTCTGGGCCTTGGGGGACGACGCATCACCAGGAAGAGGATGACAGCGAGTAAGACCGCCAGGTCGATGGTCAGCAATTGCCGGACCTCCCGTCAGCCGCACATCAGGACACCACTGATCCTCTGGTATAGCCCGAAACGGGAGGTTCCGCGCCTGTGCTGCCGGGAGAGACCGGCCGTGCGTTCAGGAAGCGATCCGCCCCGAGACGCAAGGGTCTTCGTTGCGGTAGCCGAGGCGGTCGTAGAGGCGTTCGGCGGGGGTGTTGTCGGTGAGCTGCCAGAGGGTGCAGAAGCCGTGGCGGCGTACGGCGTAGCGGGTGAGCCAGGAGGTGAGGGCCGCGCCGAGGCCCTGTCCGCGGAGGGCGGCGTCGGTCGCGACGGACGCCATCAGCGGGGCGCCGCTGTCCCGGAGGCTGCTCAGGGCGCCGCAGGCGACCAGCCGGCCGTCCGCGTCGCGGATGCCGGCCCACAGGCTGACGCCCTCGGCGCCGGGGCCGGTGGAGTGGGCGGGGCTGTGCGCGTTGAGGAAGGCGAGCAGCTCGTCGTGGTGGGACTCGTCGAGGGCGACGACCCGGTCCTCGCCGCGCTGGACGGGCGGCTCGTCCATCGTCCAGCGGAAGATCCACTCGACGATCCCGGTCACCGGGAGGTGGCGGCCGACCAGGGTCTCGGTGCCGCGGGGGCCGGTGAACTCCCGCACCCGGTCGGGCAGGCCCAGGGCCGCGCGCAGGACGAGTCCGGCGGCGGCTTCCGGTTCGCCGACGCTCCACACATGGCCGCGGGCGTCGTCGAGCCAGGCGGCGGCGCCGTCGCCGGTCCAGCCGGCCCGGCCGGCCGGTCGCTGCCGCGCGGCACCGAAGCGCAACAGGGCCGAGCCGGTGCGGCTCTCCAGGCCCTGGTCGAACAGGTCGGCGGTCCGGGGGACAAGAGTCGTTGCCAGCATCGCTCTCTGAGGGGAGGTAGGGACAGGAAGATGCGCAGACTCCGACATTCCGGGCACGTGGCAGGCGCGACCGGAAGGCTCGTCTGAGATAGGGGGTTTCCCGGCAGCGGCAGCGCACGCGCGCGCCCGGCCCACCAGGACGGCCCACTGTGACATACCGCCCCGGGGCCGGGGCAAATCCGGCCCCACCAGCACATTCATGAGTGATACATCCATGAGGGCCGCCACCCCGATCCGGGTGGCGGCCCTCAGCCGGCGGAGATCGTTCCGCGCTACTCCCCCGCCAGCAGTTCCCGGAGTTCGGTGACTGCGGTGCGGAGGTGGGTGGCGAAGGCGTGCATCTGGTCGGCCACCGGGCGCGGGGTGCTCAGGTAGAGGTTGAAGCGGTCGGGCAGGAGGACGTACGCGATGCCGATGCAGCGGCTGCTGGTGGAGCCGAAGCCGAAGAACTGGATGTTCTCGGACGGGGCCGAGCTGGTGCTCAGGTAGTCGTCGCGCATGGTCAGCCAGCCCGGGGAGCGGTAGAGGGCGGGCTGTTCGGTGATGCCCAGCTCGGTGCCGCGGCGGCGCTGGATGAGTTCCAGCTCCCAGAGGTGCTGTTCGGGGGCGTCCCCGGCCTGGCACTCCTTTGCCCGGGTGACGTGCGCGGCGGCGGCCGCGCGGAAGGCCGCCCGGCGGGTCCCGGCGTCGGCCGCCGGGTCCTCCATGGCCGCCACGAACGCCTGGATCTCGGGGGTGACGACGCGCATGGCCTCGGTGCGGCCGCGCCGCCACTGCCGGGTGGCGATCGATTCGTACGTGGCGCCCAGCCTGCCCTTGGCACGCTGGTGGGCGAGCTGGTACGCGAGCTGCACGAACGCGTCGGGCGAGACCCGCAGCGCCTTGGCCGCCGTGGAACCGAAGTCCTCGAAGGAGACGGTCTGCGTAGCGGTGTCCGCGCCGTACTGGGCGAAGGCCTCGGCGGCGGCGTCGGCACGCGCCCGGAGGGCGTCGTCCAGGTGCCAGGTGAGCGCGGAGAACTCCGGGCGGCCCTGGGAGCGGGCGCCCGACTCCCGGGACTGCTCCTCGGCCGGCGTGCCGAGGAGGGTGTCGACGAAGCTGAGGATCGTCGTGCCGTCCAGGCCGCAGTGCTCGACGTTGATGCCGGCCCGGCCGTCGGCGAAGACGACGAAGGAGACGGCCTTGTCGAACCAGCGGTTGCCGCGGTCCCCGTAGAGGAGCTCGTCGCAGGTCTCCTGGGTGTCGGCGGGCGCGAAGTCCTCCAGGCAGACGCAGAAGAGGGCGGTCTCGATGTCGTCCAGGGCCGCCGCGTTGCCGGGGTGGTGCGCGCGCAGCGTCTCACGGGTGGCCGCCCAGTCGGCGCGGGCCATGGTGGTGAGAGAGCCGACGGAGGTGTCCCGCCGCGCCGGTTCCGCACCCGCCTTCATGACGGCGGCCAGCCCCGCCTCCAGGTCGGCGGGGGTGTGCGGGGTGCCGTCGGCGCCCAGGACGTCCATCCGGTACATCGCGCCCCGGAAGAACACCACGACGTGGCGCGCGTCGGACGGACCCGGCCACTCCGCCGAGTACGGGTGGCGGACCGTGTCCTGCTGGGCGCCCGGGATGCGGGTGGTGGAGAAGAGGTACTTGTTCTGCTCCATCGTCTGCGGCGCGCCCCGCAGCAGCACCGGCGGGATCTCCTCCCGGTCCAGCCGCCGCTTGTAGGCGACGGCCGAGGCGATCAGCCCGGCGGCCCGCTCCAGTTGCGGCAGCCCCGCGTCCTGGAAGAGGAAGAAGAAGTTGGCGTTGAGGGCGATGCGGTCCCGGCGGCCCAGGTAGCGGTACGGCCAGAAGGTGTCGAGCCAGCTGTGCACGCCGGGGGTGCGGTCGTACTCCTCCAGCGCCGCCTGGAGCGCCGGGCCCGGTCCGTCCGGACCGCTGAAGGCGGCCACCTCCGCCTCGGTCGCCGCCCGCTCCTCGGGGGTCAGCAGCGGACCGCACCAGTCGAGGAACCGCGTACAGCTGTCCGCCAGCGTCGGCAGCGGCACCCGCGGCAGGGTGTCCTCGTGGGCGAAGGTGGACGGAGGCGCGGAGACGGACGGGGCGGCGCTGCCCGAGGGGGCGGTGGCCGTGGACCGACTGGGGTTCAAAGCTGCTCTCGATTCGGGTCGTGACGATCAAGGGACCTGGTGCGTCCGAGGGGCCTGGCGCGTCCTGCCGGGCCGTACGGGCGGGAGACGTAGAGCTGTGCGTAGAGCCAGCCTTCCGCCTCCAGCCCGGTGGCATCCACTCCGGCCTCCGACATGGTGTCCAGGACGAGCGTCTGTTCCTCCGGAGAGGCGAACCGCCGCTGTTTGAACATCCCGTCGACGCGGGTGGTCTCGTAGCCGAGGCCCGCCAGGGCGCGCTCGACCGGGTCGAAGGGGAACATCCGCAGCACGAAGTGGGCCATCCACGGCCGGTGGGCGCCCTGCGCGCGGACGACGCGGGTGAGCGTGCGTTCGGTGACGTAGCCGACGCAGCCGGTGGAGAACACCAGGTCGGCGCCGGCCATCCGGGCGCGCTGGTCCGGCGTGGGGTCCTCGTTCTCCAGGTCGGCGTGGACGGTGTCGTCGAGGAAGCCGGCCTCCCGCGCGTACGACAGCGCGTTCTCGGAGGAGTCCAGGCCGACGACGCGGGTGGGGTGCGCGGGCCGGCGGGCGCGGGACAGCTCGCGGTCGCGCGCCAGCAGTTCCTCGCGGGTGAGGCCGGCGGTCGCTTCGTCGCCGTAGCGCGCGTACAGCTCGTCCATGCCCACGTCGTACTTCAGCAGGGCGGCGTTGATGCCGTACGAGCAGCCGATGTCGACGACTTTCGGTGCCGCCACCCGGTGGTCCTCGCGGTACTCCTTGACGAGCTTGGCGAAGTACGGCTTGGCGAGCTGCGGCACGCAATAGTCCAGCGTGCGCAGCACGGTGAAGTACGCACGCGGGTCGGGCTGCGTGTAGATGTGGTCGAGCGAGACTTTTCCGGTCGTGTCGAAGCGCACGGGGTTGCTCCTCCGTGGATCGCGAATGGGAAAACGTC
The DNA here is from genome assembly GCF_040643545.1 of Streptomyces sp. NPDC047117. NCBI lineage: Bacteria > Bacillati > Actinomycetota > Actinomycetes > Kitasatosporales > Streptomycetaceae > Streptomyces > Streptomyces sp. NPDC047117. The sequence continues at coordinate 32,599 of NZ_JBEYUN010000022.1, forward strand.
CTGCGGGTGGTCCTGCGGATCTCCTGCGGTGTGCGGCGGGGCGCCCTGTCGTACGGAGGATGCCCCGTGGCGGGTCAGTCCAGCAGTTGGTCGCCGCGTACGGCACGCTTCTCGGCTGCGGCGAGGTGTTCGGGGAGCACCCGGCCGAAGAGCTGGCGGGTGCGGGCCACGCTGCCGATGACGCCGGGGCGCTCGCTGTACGCGAAGATCGCCGAGTGCCGCGAGGTGCCGCCCGCCACGGGGCTGACGCGGTGCAGGGAGTAACGGCCCTTGAAGAGCTGGAGGTCGCCGGTGTGCAGCGGGAGGCGGCGGGTCAGCCGGTCGCCCCGGCCGCAGAGGACGTCGCGGACGTCGTCGAAGTTCTCGTCGTCGGCGGAGCGGATGCCGGGGCAGTACTCGAAGGCGCCGCCGGTCTCGGCTTCCTGGGTGAGCATGCTGACGGTGAACTCGTTGGTGTCGAAGTGCCAGGGGTGCTCCCTGCCCGGCTCGACGACGTTGAGGACCAGTCCGGCGAGCGGGTCGGCGAGTTCGTGCAGTTCGGCGAGGCCGAAGCAGCGCGCGATGAACGTGCGGAACGCCTCGTGGGTGTAGAGCTGGCTGATCAGCGCGGCTCGCGGGATGCGGTCCCGGGCGACGAAGGCGTTCCCCCGCTCGAAGGGGATGCGGCCGGGGTGGTCGGCGGGCAGCGAGTCGTCGACCGCGATGTTGTAGACGTTGACCGTCTCGACGTCGTAGTGCGCCCGGGGCGCCAGTGCGGAGCATTCCTGCCGCAGCAGGTCGCGCAGGGCCGGCTGGACGAAGTCCGGCAGTACGGTGCAGCCGACCTCGGCCAGGTCCCGGCGGGCCCGGTCGATCACGGCCCGGCCCTCGGCTCCGTCCAGTGCCGTCAGGGGATAGCGGGTCGTGTCGACCACCTGGTCGAGCGTCAGGGCTTCCAGAGTGCTCATGCGATCCTCTCCACGCGGGGGCGGACGCCCCAACTCTACGGATGAGTAACGCAGTTGAGGTATCCCCGTCGCACTTTGCGACTGTGACACGGCACACGGCCCCGGCGGGCATGTCCGGGGGCGCGGAGGGGGAGCATCCGGCGGCCGACCGACCGGCGCGGGCGGGATCAGCCGAAGCCGAAGTCGGGATCAGTCGCAGCCGGGACCGTCGAGGGCGGCGGCGTCGAGGGTCTCCGTCAGGGCGTTCAGCCGGCCGCGGAGATCGGCCAGTTCGGCGAGGGGGAGGCCGGTGGCGCCGGCGATCCGGCGGGGCACCTCCGCGGCCCGGGTGCGCAGGGCCGCGCCGTCGGCGGTGAGCCGGACGGTGACGGAGCGCTCGTCGGCCGCGCTGCGCTCCCGGCGCACCAGGCCGGCCGCCTCCAGGCGCTTGAGCAGCGGGGAGAGGGTGCCGGAGTCGAGCCGCACATGGGCGCCGATCTGCTTCACGGGCATCTCGCCGTGCTCCCAGAGGACCAGCATGACGAGGTACTGGGGGTAGGTGAGGCCGAGGTCGCGCAGCGCGGTGCGGTAGAGGCCGCCGAAGGCGCGGGTCGCCGCGTGCAGCGCGAAGCAGATCTGCTGGTCGAGCCGGAGATAGTCCTCCGGCGCGGCCTCCGCCGCCGTTCCCGCGTCCGGCCGGCCGGCCTTCTTCTCCTCCATACGCACAGCCTTCTCCTCCATGCACACAGCCTACCTGCCGCTTTGCGCACGCTCTTATCGCACACAGTCTGATCGTGCACGTCTCCATAGCAGACATCACAGTGGCGCACATTTAAGTTGTGCATCATTTAATTGTGTGCTGTGATGGCAGCACGATCAGGGAGACCGGGGCCGGACGACGGCCGACCGGCTCCGAATCTCGGAGAGGGATGGTTCTGATGAGCGCTCTGTACACCGCCGTGGCCACCGCGAGCGGACGCGACGGCCGGGCCGTGAGCTCCGACGGGCAGCTGGACCTGGCGCTGGCCATGCCGCCCGCGCTCGGCGGCGACGGCGCGGGCACCAACCCGGAGCAGCTGTTCGCGGCCGGGTACGCCGCCTGCTTCGCCAGCGCGCTGGGACTGGTCGGCCGGCAGGCGAAGGTGGACACCAAGGACGTGTCGGTGACCGCGGAGGTCGGCATCAGCTCCGACCCGGCCGGCGGCTTCGGCCTCTCCGTCACGCTGCGCGTGGAGCTCCCGGACGCGCTGGCCGACGGGACCGGCACCCGCCTGATCGAGCAGGCGCACGAGGTCTGCCCGTACTCGAAGGCGACCCGCGGCAACATTCCCGTGGAGATCGTCGTCGAGTGACCGGGGCACTATGCCCCTTTATCACCGCGAACGCCCTGCCCCTCCCGGGGTGGGGTGCGTCACGGAGGGGCCCGAGTAACACGGGGTTCACATTCGAGCAATGGCCGGGAAACGGCTCATTGCCAGGGTGCATGAGTACGCCCGCACGCGTATTCGTACTGCCCCGCAGGAAGGCAAGCCCCCGTGACCATCAAGGCCGAGTACATCTGGATCGACGGCACGAAGCCGACGGCCAAGCTCCGCTCGAAGACCAAGATCCTCGCTGAGCGCACCGAGCTCGCCGACCTGCCGCTGTGGGGCTTCGACGGTTCCAGCACCAACCAGGCCGAGGGCCACGCCTCCGACCTCGTGCTCAAGCCCGTCTTCAGCTGCCCGGACCCGATCCGCGGCGGCGAGCACATCCTCGTCCTGTGCGAGGTGTTCAACACCGACATGACCCCGCACGCCTCCAACACCCGCGCGGCCCTGCGCGAGGTCGCGGAGAAGTTCGCGGACCAGGAGCCGATCTTCGGCATCGAGCAGGAGTACACCTTCTTCGAGGGCACCCGCCCGCTCGGCTTCCCCGAGGGCGGCTTCCCCGCCCCGCAGGGCGGCTACTACTGCGGTGTCGGCGCCGACGAGATCTTCGGCCGCGACGTCGTCGAGAAGCACCTGGACAACTGCCTCGCCGCGGGCCTGGGCATCTCCGGCATCAACGCCGAGGTCATGCCGGGCCAGTGGGAGTTCCAGGTCGGCGCGCTGCCGCCGCTGGTGGTCTCCGACCACATGTGGGTCGCCCGCTGGCTGCTCTACCGCACCGCCGAGGACTACGGCATCTCCGCCACCCTGGACGCCAAGCCGGCCAAGGGTGACTGGAACGGCGCGGGCGCGCACACCAACTTCTCCACCCGGGCGATGCGCGAGGGCTACGACGCGATCATCACCGCGTGCGAGTCGCTCGGCGAGGGTGACAAGCCGCTGGAGCACGTGAAGCAGTACGGCACCGGCATCGAGGACCGCCTGACCGGCGCCCACGAGACCGCCCCGTGGGACGAGTACAGCTACGGCGCGTCCGACCGCGGCGCCTCGGTCCGCATCCCGTGGCAGGTCGAGCGGGACAAGAAGGGCTACATCGAGGACCGCCGCCCGAACGCGAACGTCGACCCGTACGTGGTCACCCGCCTGATGGTGGACACCTGCTGCACCGCGCTGGAGAAGGCCCTCCAGGTCTGATCCGGGCCCGGCCGGACGACATGCCCGGCCGCGCAATTCCCTTGAGGGGCGCCCCGCTTGACGCGGGGCGCCCCTTGCGCATGCCGGTCCGTACGACGGGCGGACGAAGGACAGATCACGTCCGGTCTGGTTCAATGGGGGCATGGCCAGCTTCCACGACAACGCGACAGGTCGCACCGACCTGGAGCCGTTCTGGCCGTCCCGGCAGGATCACCTCTTCGACCGTCTGTGTTGCCGCGCGCATTGAGCGCGGGCCCGCAACGCACCTGAAGCGGCAGCCCCGCGCACGACGACGTCCCCGACGCCCCTCTGCGCGAAAGAGCTGACCCTCATGACGAATGTCCGAACCCTTCCTGCCACTCCTCCGACGGCCACCGTTCCCGCCCCGCCCCGATTGCGTGCCGTGACACCCGGCGAGGTACCGCCGGTCGCCGACCTGCTGGGGGCCGACGCCACCTGGCTGCCGGCTCCCCCGCACACCCTGCCCGAGCTGCCGGGCCGGCCCCCGATGGTCGGCTACCTCGTGCTCGTACCGGCCGCCGAGAAGCGGCCCGAGCCCGAGGCGCCGGCCGTCCCCGCCACCCCGGCCGCCATCTACGGCGAAGGGGGCGTCCAGGTCGACCCCGAGCGCCGCACCGTCCACGTCGAGGGGCGCCAACTGGAGCTGACCTTCCTGGAGTTCGAGCTGCTGGCCCATCTGGTGGCGCACCCCCAACGGGTGCACACCCGCGACCAGCTGGTGACGACGGTGTGGGGCTACGGCCATGTCGGCGACGGCCGCACGGTCGACGTCCACATCGCCCGGCTGCGCCGCAAGCTGGGCGCGGCGCACCGCTCGTCGATCGTCACGGTGCGGCGGGTCGGCTACAAGTACGTGCCGGTCTCCTGACCGCGGGCCGTGGGGCCCGGCCGCACCGGCCGGGCCCCACGGGTCTCCTTGCGTAACGCCGGGTTCAGGCGGCCCGTGCGCGCCGCCGGGCCACTGCCCCGGCACACACGTCGAGCACCAGGAAGCCGGCCAGCGGAATGCCGAACAGCGGCATGAACCAGCCCAGTACGGCCGTCGCCGCCGCCAGCGGCAGCAGTACCGTCACCGGCACCCGCCGCCAGGCCCCGCGCGGGTGGGCGCGGCCGCCCCGGAGTCCGGCGTCCCGGCGCGGACGGCGCTGCCACCACATCCGGTAGCCCCAGACGATCAGCAGGATCAGCGCGATCACCAGGGCGGCCAGCGCCACCTGGTTGGCGAGGCCGAACAGCAGGCCCATGTGGAGGTCGATGCCCCACCGGGTGGCCTTGGCGAGCAGCGGGTGGTCGGCGAAGTCGAGCCGGTCGGTGACCCGGCCGCTCGCCGGGTCGACCGCGATCGAGTCCAGGTGCGCCGGAAACTCCTTGTCGGTCTGCTGGACGACGAAGGCGGGTGCCGAGGCGGTCGGTACGCGTATCTCGACGGGCCCGGACAGGCCCTCCGACCGCGCCGTGCGCAGGGTGGCGTCGAGACCGGCGAGCGGCCGGTCGGCTCCGCCGCCGTGTCCCTCGTGACCGGCATGCCCCTCATGCCCGGCGTGGCCTTCGTGTCCGGCGTGTGCGCCGTGGTCCATGCCCGGCATCTCCGTGGCGGCGCCGGGGACCTGCGTCGACACGGCGGGGGTGGCGCCGCCGAGCGCGTCCTGCAGCCGGCCGATGTGCTCGCCCGCGTACGCCGACCAGGTCAGGCCGGTGGCCGACAGCGCGACCAGGCCCACGGCGGACCACAGGCCGACCGTGCCGTGCCAGGACAGCGTGCGCCGCCGCCCCGTCGTGCCGCGCAGTCGGCGTGCGGAGCGCCGCCGCCCGAGCCACAGCAGCACGCCGCCGAGCGCGACCACCCACAGCCAGCTGGCGGCCAGTTCGCTGTAGAGCCGGCCGGGCTCGCCGAGCAGCAGGTCGCGGTGGAGGTGGTCGATGGTGGCACGCAGCGGCAGCGCGCCGGAGCTGCCGTAGCTCTCCAGCGCGCCGCGCACCTTGGCGGTGTACGGGTCGACGAAGACGGCCAGGGAGTTGTCGTCCTTGAGGCCCGGCGCGTCGAGGATCACCCGGGTCGTGGCGTCCGGAGCATCGGGCGGCCGGACCGCCGTCACCGTGCCCTCGGGGTGCGCGCGCAGCGCGGCGTCCACCTGGCGGGAGAGCGGGAGGGCGGTGCCGCCGGGCTCGGTGCGGAGTTCGTGCGCGTACACGATCTTCTCCGCCTGGAGGGAGCCGGCGTAGAGCAGGCCCGTCGCGGCGGCGACGAGCAGGAACGGGGCGATGAGGAGCCCCGCGTAGAAGTGCAGCCGCAGCACGAGCGGGCGCAGCGCGGGCCATCCGGAGGCCCGGGGCGGTGGCTCGGCGACCGCGGGTGTGCGGGCAGGGGTGGTTACGGACATGGTGATGCCTTCACCTTTCGGCGGCGAACATGCGGAATGTCCGCGCCGCGGCCGTGTCCCGGCCCGGTCGTCAGCGGGGCAGGGGCGGTCCGGCGGGCGCGGTGATACGAAGCACCGCGCCCGGGGGCGGGCCGCGCCGGCTGACGGCGTCGGCGATCAGTTCCCAGCGGGGCACGCGCGGCCGGGTGTGTGCCGGGACGCGCGTGCGGCGTTCCGGCGCCGCGCCGCGGCAGATCACGACGAGCAGCCGCAGCGCCCGGAAGGCCAGCGCCGCCACGCACCGCAGCAGCTGGAAGAAGGCGGCTTCGCCGTACCGGAGCCAGAGCGCGCAGAACAGGGCGGCGAGAAGGTGCGCGGCCGTCATGCCGGCGGACATACCGCCCGCCATGTCGTGCCCGGCGCCCATGACATGACCGCCGCCGGACATGCCGGCCATGTCATGGCCTGCGTGCATGCCCGCCATACCGCGTGAACCGGTCATCGCGTGCATGCCTGTCGCGCCGTGCGTCCCGGCCGTACCGGACATGCCGCACGTCATCGGGGCTCCGGCGCCGGCCCCGGAGCCCTGCGCCGTGGCGAAGGCCAGGTGCAGGGCGGCCTGGACGGTCAGCACGCCGCCGGCGATGGCGGGCAGACCGCGCTGCCGGCCCGCGGCGAGCCAGGCCGCCGCGCCGACAACGGCGAGGGCCGCGCCCAGCACCCCGGGCGGGATGCCGTGCCCGGACATGACCGCGTGCCCGGCCGCCGCCAGCGTCACGCACACGGCCGCGAAGAGCGCGGCGCGCACGGCGCGGAACGGCGGGCGGGCATCGGAGGTCACAGGCGGCAATCCTGTCACCCGGGAGGGACCCGCCGGTCCCCGGGTGGGCCGTACCGGGCGGCGTCACGCGGGGCGGGCCGGCTCCCGGTGCCGTCGGCCGAGCACCACCGCCTGGGCGGCCGCCGCCAGTTCCCGCCGGTCCCGCCCGTCCGGCAGCAGCGGCGGATGCACCGTGACCCGGGCGGTGAGCCCGCCCGCCGCGAGCACCCGGCGCAGCGAGGACGCCAGGTCCTCCTCGCCGACGAAGGACGCGACCGTCGAGGGCGTGCCGTGCTGGAGGTACCGGACGGTGACCGGCCGTACCGGCGCGCCCGCATCGACGGCCGCCTGGAACGTGGCCCGCCGGAAGTCCCCGTCGGTGGCCGAACACCAGGTCGTGGCCTGCGGGTAGACCACCACCGAGCGGCCGCCGCGCAGCGCCGCCGCGAGGTCGGCCACCGCGAGCGGCAGGGCGCGCGGGCTGCCGCGGTCCAGGAAGCGGGTGCCGGCGCGCCGGGCGAGCGGTCCCATGACGGGCCATTCCGCGACCTCGCGCTTGGCGAGCATCGGGACCGGTTCCACGGACAGCAGCGCGAGGATGTCGAGCCAGGAAATGTGGTTGGCGACGACGAGCGTGCCGGTCCCCGCACTGCCGCCCGCTTCCTCCGGCGCGACCGTCAGCAGCGGGCCGTCGTGGTCGAGCGCCACCTCCAGCGCGCCGAGTGCGGCGCGGGCGTGGCGGCGCAGCCGGCCGGGTTCGGCGAGCCGGTCCCGGTCGGCGACGGCCCGCAGCAGTACGTGGGCGAAGGACGCGGCGCGGCGCGCGGTCCCGGCGAGCGGCACCCGGGGCGCGCCGTGCGCGATGCAGCCGGACGTGCAGGTGGAGAGGGTGTCCCAGACGCCGGGCCGGACGGCGGCGGGGGCCGCGCTGTGCGCGCTCACCGCTGGTCGCCCAGGAAGAACCGCCGGTACCGGTCGCTGAGCCGGTCCATGTCCAGGACCACGAAGAAGTCGGCCACGTCGAACTCGGGGTCGTGCGCGGGCGCCCCGCAGACCCACGCGCCCACCCGCAGGTAGCCGCGGAGCAGCGGCGGGAGTTGCGCGTAGGCGGCGGCCCCGCCGGCGGTGGCGGTGCCGGCGTCCGGGAGCCAGGGGCGGAGCGGCCGTACGCGCAGTTCGTCGGGCGCGGCGTGCTGGGTGCGGCCCAGCTCCCAGGCGGCCCGGGCGCACTGCCCGCCGTCGGCGAGCGGGACGGAGGCGCAGCCGGCGAGGTAGCGGTGGCCGGAGAGCAGGGTGTAGCGGGCGAGGGCCGCCCACATCTGGTTGATGACGGCGCCGGTGCGGTGGTCGGGGTGGACGCAGGAGCGGCCGGCCTCGATGAGCGAGGGGCGCAGCGCGGCCAGCGCGGAGAGGTCGAACTCGCTGTCGGAGTAGAGCCGTTCGCTGCGGCCGGGCGGCAGCAGCCGATAGGTGCCGACCACCTCGCCCGTCGCGGTTTCGGTCACGATCAGGTGGTCCACGAGGTCGTCGTACGCGTCGATGTCGTGGCCGGGCAGCGGGGAGTGCAGCGTGGCGCCCATCTCCTCGCCGAAGACCCGGTGGCGCAGCCGCTGTGCGGCGCGGATCTGCGCGGTGGAGTCGGCGATGGCGGTGGTGTACGCGGCGGGGGCGGGCGGGGTGGGCCGGCCTTGCGGGTACGGCGTCGTCGGAAGAGATGTGGACATGACAGCTCCGATCCGGTTGAGCGGGGTCCGCCCGGCCGACTGTCCCCCCGTCCGCCGCCCCGTCGCGTGAAGCCCAGAAGGAGCGCGGGTAAGAAACCGCCGAACACTGGCCCCGAAGGGCCGGGGCAACGCCCGGCGCCGTCGCCACGAGGGCGCCCGGGAGCCTGCCGGACCCCTTTCACTCCATTGGTCCACAGCAGCGACATTCGGCGCGTTCTGGTCGTATCAGCATCCTTGGTTACGAGCTGATCGACCGTTAGCGTTTCCCCTCGCACGTAACCGTTGATACTGCCGAGCAGTGGGGGCATGCGTGAGCCACGTCACGAGACGCAACGTGTTGGGTACCGCCGGCGCCCTGGGTGTCGCCGCTGCGGTCGGCGGGCATACCCCCGCCATGGCCGCCTCCGCCGTACCGGGGCCGGCGCGCCCCGCGGGCCCGACGGGCTCCCCCCTCGCAGCTCCCTTCGACTCCGCACCGGCGCGCGCCGCGCTCCGGCGCCTCCTCCCCCGGCACGCCGACCAGTTCCGACTCACCCCCCAGAAGCGGGCCGCCGGCACCGCCGAGCGGTTCCGGGTCACCGGTTCCCCCGGCCGCATCGAGGTCACCGGCACCAGCCCGGCCGCGATGCTGACCGGCGTCAACTGGTACCTGAAGTACGTCTGCCAGGCCCACATCTCCTGGGCCGGCGAGCAACTGAACCTCCCCGCGAAGCTCCCCGCGCCCAAGGCACCGCTGGAACGCGCCACGAAACTCCCCCACCGCTTCGCGCTCAACGACACGCACGACGGGTACACCGCGCCGTACGCCGACTGGGCGCACTGGGAGCGGACCATCGACGTCCTCGCGCTGCACGGCGTGAACGAGGTGCTGGTCACGGCCGGTTCGGAGGCCGTGTACCACCGGGTGCTCAAGGACTTCGGGTACTCCGACGCCGAGGCGCGGGCCTGGCTGCCGGCCCCGACCCACCAGCCGTGGTGGCTGCTGCAGAACATGAGCGGCTACGGCGGCCCGGTCAGCAAGGAACTGCTCGCCAAGCGCACCGACCTCGGCCGCCGGATCGCCGACCGGCTGCGGTCACTGGGCATGCACCCGGTCCTGCCGGGCTACTTCGGCACCGTCCCGGACGGCTTCGTGAAGCGCAATCCCGGCGCGGCGGTGGTCCCGCAGGGCACCTGGTCGGGCTTGAAGCGCCCGGACTGGCTGGACCCGCGCACCACGATCTTCACGAAGGTGGCGCGGTCCTTCTACCGCCACCAGAAGGAGATCTTCGGGACCGTCCGGCACTTCAAGATGGACCTGCTGCACGAGGGCGGCGACCCCGGCAAGGTGCCGGTGCCGGCCGCGGCGAAGGCCGTGGAGCGGGCGATGCTGGCCGCGCACAAGGACGCCGTCTGGGTGATCCTCGGCTGGCAGGAGAACCCGCGGCGCGACCTGCTGGACGCCCTCGACCCCGAGCATCTGCTGATCGTGGACGGCCTCTCCGACCTGGAGACGGTCGAGGACCGGGAGAAGGACTGGGGGAACGTGCCGTACGTCTTCGGCTCGATCCCGAACTTCGGCGGCCGGACGACCATAGGGGCCAAGACCCACATGTGGGCCGAGCGGTTCACCACATGGCGGGACAAGAAGGGCAGCAAGCTGGTCGGCACGGCGTACATGCCCGAGGCCGCCGAGCGGGACCCGGCGGCGTTCGAGCTCTTCAGCGAGCTGGCCTGGCGGGACGACCCGGTGGACCGCGCGGCGTGGTTCGACGGGTACGCGGACGCGCGGTACGGCGGCCGGGACGCCAAGGCCCGGGCGGCGTTCGCGGCGCTGCGGGAGAGCACGTACGAGATCAGCAGCAAGGACGGCCGGCCGCACGACTCGATCTTCGCGGCGCGCCCGTCGCTGTCGGCCCGGTCCGGCACGCACTACGCCACGCACACGCCCGCGTTCGACCTGGCGCGGTTCGACGTGGCGTTCGCCGCGCTGCTGGGCGTCCGGCCCGCGCTGCGGAACAGCGACGCCTACCGCCTGGACCTGACCGACCTGGGCCGGCAGGCGCTGGCGAATCGTTCCTGGCAGCTGATCCCGCAGCTGGAGGACGCGTACAAACGCAAGGACCTCGACGCCTTCCGCACCCTCGCCAAGCTGTGGCTCCAACTGATGCGGCTCAGCGAGGACATGACGGGCGCGCACCGGCACTTCCTCCTCGGCCCCTGGCTGGACGCCGCCAAGCGGATGGGGACCGGCGACAAGGAGAAGGCGCAGCTGGAGCACTCCGCGCGGGCCCTGATCACCACCTGGGCGGACCGGCCCACCGCGGACGGCGGGAAGCTCGCCAACTACGCCAACCGCGACTGGCACGGCCTCATCGGCGACTTCCACCTCCCGCAGTGGCAGCGGTACCTCGACGAGCTGGAGGACGCGCTCGCCGCCGGCCGCAAGCCGAAGACCTTCGACTGGTACGCGCTCGAGGAGCCGTGGACGCGGGAGCGCAAGGACTATCCGCTGCGGCCCACCACCGACGCGCACCGCACCGCGCAGCAGGTGCACGACGTGCTTGCCAAGGCCCCGTACCAGGGCCGGGTCGTCGTCGCCGCCGAGCCGGCCACCATGGAGCCGGGCGGCGCGACCACCCTCACCGCGACCCTGCACAACCTCAGCGGGCTGCGGGACACCGGCCGGGTGGACTTCGCGCTGAGCGGGCTGGACGCCGAGGACCGCGGCCCCGTCTCGCTGCCGTCGATACCGGCCGGCGGCAAGGGAGACGTCGACTGGCGGGTCGCGGCACCCGCCGAGCCACTGACGTCGCCGCTCAAGCCGATGCCGTACGAACTGACGGTGAGTTACGGGCCGAAGGGCGAGACGGCCGTCTCGGCGGTGCAGTCGGGTTCGCTCTTCGTGGCCGGGCCGCTGGACAAGGACCTGCGCACGGTCACCACCAACGAGGCGGTTTTCGGTCAGCTGGACGGGCGGTTCGCCATCGACGGGGCGGGCACCGATCTGTGGAAGGCCACCGCCGAGTTCGGCGCCGTCTACCGCCCGCAGTCGCTCCGTGCAGGCGGCTCGGTGACGGTGAAGGTCACCGAGCAGTCGGCCACCGGGCCGTGGGCACGGGCCGGGATCGCCGCCCGCAACAGCCTGGGCGCCGGGGGCTCGGCGGGCTTCGTGAATCTCTCCGTCACGCCGGGCAACGGTGTCGCGCTGTCCTACGACACCGACGGCGACGGCACGCTGGACCGCTACGAGCGCGTGACGGGTGTCAAGGCACCGGTGACGCTGCGGCTCTCCCGGGAGGCGGGCGGCGCGTTCAAGGGCGAGTACTCCACGGACGACGGCGCCACCTGGCGCACCGTGGCCACCGCCACCGTGCCCGGCGCGGCCGCCGCGCAGGACGCCGGCCTGCACATGTCGGCGGCCAACGGCGGCTCGGGCGACCGCGGCCGGGTGGAGTTCAGCGACTGGCGGACGGACTGACTCGACGCGGTGGCGAGGCGGCGACCCCGGACGGTGCGGCACTGTCCGGGGTCGTCCGTTCGCTCCCCGTAGCCGCTCCGCTCGGCGTACGCTGACCTCCGGACCGTCCCGGCTATCGCGAGGAGTGCACCGCATGAGCGCCGCAGCTGAGAAGGAGTGGCTCTACGCCCTCGACATCTCCGATGCCGTCTGGCAGCGCGCCCCCGGCGACTCCGAGGAGGCCGTGGAGATCGCGTTCCTGGAGCGCGGCGCCGTGGCCATGCGCAACTCCACCGACCCCGACGTGGTGCTGCGGTACACCGAGGGCGAGTGGCGCGCCTTCGTCCTGGGCGCCCGGGACGGCGAGTTCGACCTCGACCGGCAGCGCTGACCCGCCGGACGGTCAAAGTGACCATCCCATGAATCACTCGTTCTACGGAACGTGGAGCAGCAGCAGGCAATAACCCCACCACCGGACCGCACTTCCCCGCTCGGCGTCATCGACGTCGAGCAGGCGGAAGCCGCGCTCGTGGAGCACTATCCCCGGCTGGTCCGGCTGGCCTATCTGGTCCTGCCGCCCCGCCTCGGCCGCAATCGCCGCGTGCTCACCGCGCACGCCGTCGCCCAGCGGGCCCTCCCCCGGCACCGCACCGCCGCCGCGGAGACCGTGCTGCCCGCGCAACGCGCCGACGGCCGGCCCGCGCCGGACCCGGGATACGCCTTCGTGCGGCAGCGGGTGCTGCGCGCGGCGCTCGCCGCCGACCGCCCGGCGCTGCGGTTCGGGCGCCTGCGGCTGCCGCTCCCCCAGCTCCCGCCGCCGCTCCCCCAGGTGTGGGGGCTGCGGCTCTTCCCGCGCTCGGGCGGCGCCGACGAACTCGCCCTGGACCAGGCGCTCTCCGCGCTGTCGGCCCCGGCCCGCGCGGCGTACGCACTGCGCGGCCTGGAGGGCATGGGCGACCGCGAGGTGCGGCGGGTGCTGGCGGCGGTGGGCATCGCGGAGCCGCGCGAGGCGCTGGCCGAGGCGGACGGCGCCCCGGCCCCCTCGGGCAGCCGGGACGGTTCGCTGCTGGACTCCGCCGAGTTCGACCCCTGTTCGCTCCAGGCGCGGCCGACGGACCTCATCCGGCGGCGCCAGCACGTACGCGTCGCGCTGGCGGCGGGCGTCGCCGCGGTGGTCTGCGGGGCGCTGCTGGCCCTGCCGGGCGACGGCTGGGGGCGGGACGGCGCGGCGGCGCCTCCGTACGCGCGCAACGCCGCGGCCGAAGCGGCGCTGCGGCCGGGCGAGTTGACCCGCGTCCCGGCCGACGCCTGGCGGACCGCGGCGCGGGAGGACTTCTCGGCCTGGCCCGCGCGCGGCGGCCGGACGCACGACACGGCCCTGCTGCGCCGCGCGCTGGCGGCCTGGGCCCGCCCCGGCGACCGCGTGCAGGTCTCCGCGACGCCCGGTACGCCCTCCGGACCCGCCGCCGGCCCCGCGCAACTGCTGTACGCGGGCCAGGTGGACCGGGCGGCGGTGGTGCTGCTGTACGACGGGCTGCGCGTGGTGCGGTACGCGGAGTCGGTGGACGGGCCGGGCGGCGGCGCCGTGCTGGACTTCGCGCGCACGGACGGCGCGGACGCGGCCGGCGCGGCGGCGCTGGTGGTCAGCCGTACGGACGGCAATGTCCGTTATCTGACGGCTCCTTGGGTGCGTGAGGTGACGTTCGCGGACCTGACGGGCGGCCCGGAGGAGCGGGCGGCGGCGCTGCACCGCGCGGCGGACGGCGTGACCGATCCGGCCCCGGCGCCCGGACGCGGCCCGTCCTGCACCGGCTGGCCCGCGCTGACGATGGCCGGGCGGCTCTACACCGACCTGGGCGAGCTGACCCCGGCCCGGCTGACGTACGGCGAGCCGGGCCGGGCGGGCGAGCCGGCGGGGCGGGACGCGCGGACCGCGTGGGCGCGGACGGCCTGCCAGCTGCCTGCCGTCCGGGCGCTGGGCGTGCGGGAGGTGAACGCCTGGGAGTACGCGCGCCAGGAGCTGCCGGAGGACGGCGGGAAGGCGACCTGGCTGTGCACGCGCGCCGAGACCTGGCGGGGGCCGGGGAGCCGGGCGATGGCGCAGTTCCAGGCGCCGGTGGCGGGCGACGGCGACGGGCCGGGCGCCCGCCGGTATCCGCCGGGTGCGGTGGCGGCCCGTACGGAGGGCGGCCGGGCCTGCGGGCCGCGGTCGCCGCACGCGCTGGCCGGGGTGCTGTGGAAGTCGGCGGCCGGGCACTGGTGGCTGGTGGCGGCGGGCAGCGCGGAGGTGCGCGGGGTGACCGCGGGCGGCGGGGTGTCCGGCCGTACGAAGGGCCGGCTGCTGGCGGTGCGGACGAAGGCGGGCGCGCACGCGCGGCTGTCCGCGCGGCTGCCGGACGGCGGCAGGTTCACGGCGCTGCACTGAGGAGAGGCGGGCGCGGGGGTCACGGGGTCGTCCCGTGGCCCCTTTCGCATACCGGCGGGAAATCCTCTGCAAGGGGCTGTCGCTCCTTCTTACCGCCCAGTACATTGACGCCATGTCTAACAAGGCCCCGTTGCGGCCCGCGCCGGTCGCCTCGGAACACACTCCGCTGAAGGCCCGCAACGTCGCTTTCGACTGGAGCGGGACGCCCCTGCACTGGGTCCCCGGCGACCCGTCCACCACCCACACCATCAACGTGCTGCACCTCCTGCTGCCGGCCGGCGAGCGCTGGTTCGTGCACGTCTACAAGCAGGTGCTGCCGTACATCCGGGACGACCGGCTGCGCGCCGACGTCATCGGGTTCATCGGCCAGGAGGCGATGCACTCCCAGGCGCACGACGACGTACTGCCGCACCTCAAGGCGCAGGGCCTGGACCCCACGCCGTACACGGCCCAGGTCGACTGGCTCTTCGAGAAGCTGCTCGGCGACCGCACCCTGCCGCCGGGCCGGGCCCGGCACTGGTGGCTGCTGGAGCGGGTCGCGCTGATCGCGGCGATCGAGCACTACACCGCGTTCCTCGGCGACTGGGTGCTCAACGCCGAAGCGCTGGACGCCAAGGGCGCCGACCCGACCATGCTGGACCTGCTGCGCTGGCACGGCGCCGAGGAGGTCGAGCACCGCTCGGTCGCCTTCGACCTCTTCGTGCACCTCGACGGCGGCTACCGGCGCCGCACCCGCACCTGGGCCACCGCCTTCGCCGCGCTGGTCTTCCTGTGGCAGCGCGGCGTGCGCTTCTTCATGACGAACGACCCCACGCTGCTCGACGGCAAGGCCTCCTTCAAGGAGTTCTTCCGCGCCGGGCGGCAGGGCGTCCTGCCGACCACCGGGGCCGTGGTCCGCACGATCCCGCAGTACCTGCACCGCACGTACCACCCCTCGCAGTACGGCAGCACGACGCAGGCCGCCGCCTACCTCGCCGACTCCCCCGCCGCGACCGCGGCCGACGCCCGCACCCGTGGAGCCGCCTGACATGACCGCCATCGTCCGCTCCCGCGGCGTCCGCGCCGCCGTGGTCACCGCCGGCGCCGCCCTGCTCGTCGGCCGGGCCCTGCGCCGCCGGGTCAAGGACTCCCCGCTGTGGCCGCTGCCGGCCCTGGAGGAGCCGATATCCGGCACCGGCCGCCCCGGCAGCGCGCGCCGCGAACTCCTCGTCGCCGAGCGCGCCGAGGAGGCCGAGGGGGTCGTACGGCTGCGCCTGGAGGGCGACTCGCTGCCGGGCTGGGAGCCGGGGGCCCATGTCGACCTGGTGCTGCCCTCGGGCGCGGTGCGCCAGTACTCGCTCTGCGGCGACCCCGCCGACACCGGGACGTACACCATCGCCACCCGGCTGATCGAGGACGGCCGGGGCGGCTCCCGCGAGGTGCACGAGCAGCTCCGGGAGGGCACGGTCGTGGAGGTGCGCGGGCCGCGCAACCGCTTCCCGCTGGAGGAGTCCCACGCCTACCTCTTCGTCGCGGGCGGCATCGGTATCACGCCGATCCTGCCGATGCTCCGCCGGGCCGAGCGCGAGGGCGTGCCCTGGCGGCTGGTGTACGGCGGCAGGTCGCGCGCCTCGATGCCGTTCCTCGCCGAGATCGAGAAGCTGGCGGGGGCGGGCGGGGACCGGGTGACGGTCGTCGCCGAGGACGAGGACGGGCGGCCGGACCTGGCCGCCGCGCTCGCCGACGCGCCGCCGCGCTCCGCCGTCTACTGCTGCGGCCCGCAGCCCCTGATGGACGCGGTCGCCGAACTGCTGCCGGACGGGCTGGAGCTGCGCACCGAGGCGTTCGCACCGGCGGCCGGGGGTGCCGGCACGGCGGGCGGCGCCTTCGAGGTGGAGCTGCGGCGCACCGGCCGTACGGTCGCGGTGGCCGAGGGCCAGAGCATCCTGCGGGCCCTCCGCGAACAGGCCGTGCCGGACCTGCCGTACAGCTGTGAGCAGGGCTTCTGCGGGACCTGCCGGCAGCACGTGGTCGAGGGCGATGTCGACCACCGCGACGAGCTGCTGACCGACGCCGAGCGCGAGGACCAGATGCTCATCTGCGTCTCGCGGTGCCACGGCACACGCCTGGTGCTCGACCTGTAGCCGGAACCGGCGCGGGTCCGGCCGGTCACCGACGGTGGCATACCGCTGCCGCACCCCGGTCGTTAGGGTGTTCGCATGACGACCGGGGTGCGCCGCAGGATGGGTGTCGAGGAACGCCGTGAACAGCTGATCTCCGTGGCTCTGGGCCTCTTCAGCCACCGCGCCCCGGAGGACGTCTCCATCGACGAGATAGCCGAGGCCGCGGGCATCTCGCGGCCGCTGGTCTACCACTACTTCCCCGGCAAGCAGAGCCTGTACGAAGCGGCGCTGGGCCGGGCCGCCGACGAGCTGGCCGCGCGCTTCGTCGAGCCGCGCGAGGGGCCGCTGGGCGAGCGGCTGCTGCGGGTGATGGGCCGCTTCTTCGACTTCGTCGACGAGCACGGGCCCGGCTTCTCGGCGCTGATGCGCGGCGGTCCCGCGGTCGGCTCCAGCCGCACCAGCGCCATGATCAACGGCGTCCGGCAGTCCGCCTACGAGCAGATCGTCGACCACCTGGGCCTGACGGTCCCGGCGCCGCGCATGGAGCTGGTGATCCGCTCCTGGATCTCGCTCGCGGAGTCCACCGCGCTCCAGTGGCTGGACGGCAAGCGCATCCCGCGCGCCGAGCTGGAGCGGCAGCTGGTGCACGACTTCGCCGCGCTGGCCGCGGTGAGCGCCGCGTACGACGAGGGGATGGCGGAGACGCTGCGGGCGATCCTCGCCGCCGAGCCGATCGACGGCCCGTTCGCGGAACTCGCGGCGCGGCTCCTGTCCCTGGTACCGACCGACGCCTGAACACCGCCACGACCGCCCTGGCCTTCGAAAACGACCGACTGGGCGTCACTCATCGACACATCCGACCGCCGCGCGATCGACTCTCACCAGCTTCTTGCATTCGCTTTCGTCGCCGTCTGCGGCGATGCCAAAGTGGCCTTCCCACGGCGCTGCGTGGGAAGGACGTGAAGTGACCGGCATGGAGTTCATGGGCACGCTGCTCGTATACGGCTGCGGCTTCGCCTCCGGCCTGGTCTGCGGTCTGTTCACCGTACGGCGCTTAGGGAACTCCCGCCGGGGCAGCGCCCCGGCGCCGCTCCCGGCCCCGCCTCCCGCCCTCCCCGCGGCCCCGGACGCTCACGACGCGCACGAAGCCGCATTGATCGCGGTCGCGCACAGCACACAGCAGGCGCTGCTGCGGCCGCTCTCCGGTGACCTCGACGGCATCAGCGTCGCCGCCCGCTATCTCCCCGCCGCGGAGAACGTCCTGGTCGGCGGCGACCTGCTGAACACCGCCCACACCCCGTACGGCCTGCGGGTGCTGATCGGTGACGTGCGCGGCCACGACCTGGAGGCGGCGCGGCTCGCCGCCGTCACCATCGGCTGCTTCCGCGACCACGCCTTCACCACGCCCGACCTGGTCCGGCTGGCCGGATTCCTGGACACCCGGCTCGCCGCCGAGCTGGACGCCGAGGGGTTCGTCACGGCCGTGCTCGCCGAGTTCGCGCCGGGCGAGGTGCGGCTGGTCAACTGCGGCCATCCGGCGCCGCTGCGGATCGGCGACCGGCTGGAGTCGCTGGACCCCGACGAGCCCGGCCTGCCGCTCGGCCTGCACCCCGCCCCGTTCCGGCAGCGGGTGCGGCTGGCCTCCAACGAACGCCTGCTGCTGTACACCGACGGGCTCATCGAAGCGCTCGACGCGCAGGGTGAGCCCTTTCCGCTCGACGAGCGGGTCCGCGAGGCGCTGACCCACCCCACGCTCGACGACGCGCTGGAGGCGCTGCACGCTCTGCTGATGACGCACACAGCGGCACCGCTCCGGGACGACCTGGCGATGATGCTGTGCCAGCCGGATGTCCGGGCCGTGCTGCCGTCCGTTCCCGCGATACGCGGACCGGGGGAACGGACGGGCGAGCGGGCCTGAGCCGGGCACCGGACGCCCGGCGCCGGGTCAGCCGCGGGTGAAGACCGCGACCGTACGCGCCGGGACGGTGAAGGCCCCGGTCTTCGCGTCGTACGAGGAAGTCCGCACCACGGGGTCGGCGCCGCGGGCCTGGACCGGATGCAGCGCGTACGGTGCTCCGGCCGCGGCCGGTACGGTCTGCCGCTGCTGCTCGGGGGTGGCGTTGAGGACCACGACCAGCCGGCCGAGCCGCATGGTGATCACCCCGGGGGTCTCGCCGGCCCCGGACAGCGGGAAGGACAGCGCCCGCTGCACCTCGCCGGTGGTCGCCAGGCCGAAGTCCGGTTCGGTGGCGCGGATGCGGGTGAGGTCCCGGTACGCGGCGGAGGCGGCGGTGATCGCGTCGCAGCCGGGGCGCAGCGCGAGGTCGGCGAGCAGCGTCCGTGCGTAGGTCCACTTGTCCTTGTTGTCGGCGGCGGGCGGCAGGCCGCGGCCGAAGCCGTTGCCGTCGGCGCAGTTCCAGTGCAGGGCGTTGAACCAGTCGCCGCTGTCGAAGGAGTTGCGGTCCAGCGACTTGGAGCGGAGCAGGTCGCTGCCGGCCTGGGAGAGCGCCGGGCCCTGGGAGAGGGTGGCGGTGGCCATCGCGAGCACCTGCATACGAGCCCGGTCCGCGGCCTTCGTGCCCTGCGGGAGCTTGAAGGCGAGGGCGTCGTAGAGGGTCTCGTTGTCGTGGGCGTCGGCGTAGGCGAGCGCGTCGCCGGGGGCCGCCGCGTAACCGGCGGGGGCGCCGTTGTAGTCGACCTGGGAGCCCTTGACGGTGCGGCCCGAGGAGTCCGTGAAGGTGTAGTCGGCGAGGCCGCCGGTCAGCCCGACCTTGATCAGGTCCTGGTAGTGCAGCAGCCGGGCCTTCTGCTCGTCGCGGGTGCCGTTGGCGGGCGAGGTGTTGGGGTCGGTGAACAGGCCGGAGGCGAAGCCCTGGACCCGCGGGTCGGCGTCGAAGGGGCCGCCGCCGCGGACGGCGTCGCGGGCACGGTCGTCGAAGGTGGCGATGCCGGTGCCCGCCATGTTCCGCTGCGTGGCCTGCACGAAGCGGGCGTCGTTGGCGATCTCGCCGAAGTTCCAGCCCTCGCCGTAGAGGACGACCGACTTGCCGTCCACCCCGTCCTTGCGCACGGTCAGGGCGTCCAGGGCCTTGCGCACGGCGAGGATATTGGCCTTCGGGTGATGGCCCATCAGGTCGAAGCGGAAGCCGTCGACCTTGTACTCCTTCGCCCAGGTGACGATCGAGTCGACGACGAGCTTGCCCATCATGGTGTGTTCGGGCGCGGTGTTGGCGCAGCAGGTGGAGGTGGCGACGGTGCCGTCGTCCAGCAGCCGGTGGTAGTAGCCGGGCACGATCCGGTCCAGTACGGACTTCGGGTCCTGACCGCTCGCGACGGTGTGGTTGTAGACGACGTCCATGACGGTGCGCAGGCCGGCGCCGTTCAGCCCCTGCACCATGCCGCGGAACTCCCGCGTACGGGCCGACCCGTCGGGGTCAGAGGCGTACGAGCCCTCGGGCACGGTGTAGTGCAGCGGGTCGTAGCCCCAGTTGTAGGCGTCCTTGCCGGCGGTCTTCGCGACGCACTCCTGCTGCTTCTCGGAGTCCGGCGGGTAGGCGGCGAGGTCGCAGTCCGGTGCGGCCTGGTCGGCGCGCTTCTCGGGGATGGTGCCGAGGTCGAACGCGGGCAGCAGGTGGACGTGGCTGGTGCCGGTGCTGGCGAGCTTCCGCAGGTGCCGCATGCCGTCGGAGGACCGGTCGGTGAAGGCGAGGTACCGGCCGGGGTGCTTGGAGGTGCGGTCCGCGATCGAGAAGTCGCGGATGTGCAGCTCCTGGATGCGGGCGTCGCGCAGCGGGACGGCCGCGGGCTTCTTCAGCCGGTCCCAGCCCTTGGGGGCCAGCCGCGGGTCGGCGAGGTCGGTGACCAGGCTGTACGCGGAGTCGGCGGTGAGGCCGGTGGCGTAGGGGTCGGTGACCTTGTGGGTGACGGTCTGCCCGGCGGCGGGCGCGAAGACGGTGACGGCGTAGCGGTACGGCTTGCCGGTCCAGCCGCGCTCGCCGCGCACGCTCCACACCCCGGTCCGGTCGTCGCGCGTCATCGGCACGGTGCGGCCGTCGAGTTCGAGGGCGACGGTGCGGGCGGTGGGTGCCCAGACGGCGAGGGTGGGGCGGCCGTGGTCGAAGACCGGGCCGAGCCGGGCGCGGGAGGCGGCGGCGTAGAGGTCGTCCAGGACACCGGGTATCTGCACGCCGGTGGACTCGCGGAGGCTGCCGTCGGCGGCCCGGCGGGTGGCGACGAGGCGGTCGCGGAGCGCGGAGGCGGCCGCGGCCCGGTCGCGCGGGTCGACGGTGAAGGCGGGGAAGTCCTTCAGGTGCGGGTACTCGGCGCGTTCGGCGGGGGTGAGGGTGCCGGGGGCGAGGCGCAGCCGCCGGTCGCCGTCGGGCCCTGATTCGAGCTGGAGGGTGCCGCCGGCCGGGTCGGGCGCGCCCTTCCAGACGACGGTGTCCCGGTCGATCCACTGGGCTTCGGCCTTGGCCGGGTAGGGCGGCGGCGCGGCTTGTGCGGGGGCGGCGCCGGGCAGGGCGGCGGCCGCCGCGGCGCAGAGCGCCGCGGCGATCGCGGTGACGGTTCGGCGGAGGGTGCCGGTCACGTCGTGGTTCTCCTTCAGGGGGTCAGCCGCAGCTGCGGGCGCCGGTGTGCAGGGCGAGGGCGGTGTTCGGGGCGAGGGTGGCGGTGAACCGTCCCGACCCGTCGACCGTGATGGTCCGGCCGCTCTGGATGTCGCAGTAGTTCCCGGCGGGCAGCGCACTCTGGAACGTCCGGTTCAGGTCGGATCCCTCGTGGTTGATCGCGACGTACGCCTTGTCGCCGCGGCCGAAGGCGATGGCGTCGTTGCCGTTGTCCCACCAGTGGGTGACGGCGGTGCCGTGGGCGGTGTTGCGGAGGGCCACCATGGACTTGATCTCGGGCCACTTGTGCTGGCACTTCCAGCCGTCCTGCCAGCAGGCGTTGACGGTGCCCCCGTTGGGCGGGCCGGCGTCGTTGTCGGAGAACTCGTAGCCGGAGTGCACGTCCGGGGAGCCGTACGGCCAGGCCAGCATGAAGACGTTGGCGAGGGTGTAGTCGGCGCCGTTCTTGTAGTTCAGCGTGGAGCCGTTGCGCTCGGTGTCCCAGTTGTCGACGAAGACCCCGGACTTCCCGCTCGCCATGTACCCCCAGCCCTCACCGAAGTTGGTGAGGTAGGCCAGCTTCTCGTTCTGGAAGACCCGCTTGAGGTCGCGGCCGTAGCGGAACTCCTGGACGTCGCCGGTGTTGAGGTACTCGGTCGGCGAGACCGCCTCGCCCGCGCCGTAAATGGCCTCCTGCTTCCAGTACACGCCCGGGTTGCTCAGCTGTCCCTTGATCGCGGCGAGGTCCGCCGCGGGCATGTGCTTGGCGGCGTCGATGCGGAAACCGTCGACGCCGAGGGAGAGCAGGTCGTTCAGGTACTGCGCGATGCGGGAGCGGACGTAGGGCTCGCCGGTGTCCAGGTCGGCCAGGCCCACCAGTTCGCAGTTCTGGACGTTGCCGCGGTCCTGGTAGTTGGTGATCTGGCCCGTGCAGTCGTCCATGTCCTGCGGCTGGTAGATGCCGGGGTAGGTGTACTTGGTGTACGAGGAGCCGCCGGTGCCGGTGCCGGATCCGGCGGACATGTGGTTGATGACGGCGTCGGCGACGACCTTCACGCCCGCCGCGTGGCAGGTGTCGATCATGTTCTTGAAGGCGGTGCGGTCGCCGAGCCGGCCGGCGATCCTGTAGCTGACCGGCTGGTACGAGGTCCACCACTGGCCGCCCTGGATGTGCTCGGTGGCCGGGGAGACCTCGACGTAGCCGTAGCCGGCCGGGCCGAGGGTGTCCTTGCACTCCCGGGCGACCGAGTCGTAGCGCCACTCGAAGAGTTCGGCGGTCACGTCCTTGGTGCCGGGCGGTGCGGCGTTCGCGGGGGTGGCGAGGGCGGCCGTGGTGAGGGTGACGGCGGCCGCCGCGCACCAGCGGGCGAGGGATCTGTGGTGGGGCATGGTTCCTCCTGAGGGGGTGGAAGGCCTTGCCCGGCAACGCGCCATGCCCGTAAGGCCGTTGCAGTTGTAGCCCGTTCACCCCACTGTTGCAAGACCTTACGCAAGACATTGCAACGGTGTTACCGTCAACCCCGCAAGCCCCGGTCCGGCCGGCCGGGGGCCCGCTGTCACGCGGGCCCCACGCGCCCGGCCGGCCGGGCCGGTTCCCTCGGGACCGGCCCCGTCGAGCCCCGCACCACCAGCTCCGGCTGGAAGACGAACTCCGTGTGCTGCACGGGGTTCCCCTGGATCTCCTCGATCAGCGCGCCGACCGCTGCCGTCGCCATCGCCTGTACGGGCTGGCGCACGGTGGTCAGCGGCGGATCGGCGAAGGCGATCAGCTGGGAGTCGTCGAAGCCGACGACCGACAGCCGCCCCGGCACGGCGATCCCGCGCTGCCGGGCGGCCCGTACGACGCCCAGCGCCATCAGGTCGCTGCCGCACACCACCCCCGTGCAGCCGGCGTCCAGCAGCGCGGCGGCCGCCGCGTGCCCGCCCTCGACGCTGAACAGCGTGTGCTGGACGAGCCGTTCGGCCTCTCCCCCGGACAGGCCGAACAGCTCCTCCATGGCCGCGGCGAACCCCTCCGCCTTGCGCCGGGACGGCACGTACCGGGACGGGCCGACGGCCAGCCCGATCCGCGTGTGCCCCAGGGCGGCGAGGTGGGTGACGGCCATCCGCGCCGCGGCCCGGTCGTCGGGCGAGACGAACGGCGCCTGGACGTGCGCGTTGTAGCCGTTGATCAGGACGTACGGCACGCCGCGCGCGGTGAGCCGGGTGTAGCGGGACGGGTCGGCACCGGTGTCCGCGTGCAGCCCGGAGAGGAAGACGATGCCGGTGACGCCGCGCGCCTCCAGCTGCTCGACCAGCTCGTCCTCCGTGGCGCCGCCCGGCATCTGCGTGCAGAGCACGGGCGTGTAGCCGTGCCCGGCCAGCGCCTGCTCGATGATCTGCGCGAACGCCGGAAAGATCGGGTTGGTCAGCTCCGGGATGACCAGCCCGACCAGACCCGCGCTGCGCCGCCGCAGCCGCACCGGACGCTCGTACCCGAGCACGTCCAGTGCGGCCAGCACCCGCTGCCGGGTGGCGACCGCCACCCCGGTCTTCCCGTTGAGCACCCGGCTCACGGTGGCCTCGCTGACCGCGGCCTGCGCCGCGATGTCGGAGAGCCTCGGGGGCAGCGTCACTCCGCCCACCACACGGCCGTATCGGCCGCCAGCTCGTACGTGTCCGCGCTCCCCGGGATCTCCTCCGGGAGTACGCCGCTGGACAGCACCGGGCGGCCGGGCACAGTGAGCCGTACGGGCTCCGCCGTGGTGTTCACCGCGCAGGTGAAGCCGCCCGCGCGGCGGAAGTGGAGCACGCCCTCGGGCGCGGGCCGCCACTCCACCGCGTCGCCGGCGCCGAGCGCCGGGTGCTTTCGGCGGATCGTGAGCGCGGTGCGGTACAGCTCCAGCGTGGAGTCCGGGTCGCCGGTCTGCGCCGCCACGCTCAGCTCCGCCCACTCCGCCGGCTGCGGCAGCCAGCTGCCACCGGTCCCGAACCCGTACGGGGCTGTCGTGCCGGACCAGGGCAGCGGCACGCGGCAGCCGTCCCGCAGCCCCTCCTGCCCGTTCTCCTTGAAGAAGGAGGGGTCCTGGCGGACCTCGTCGGGCAGCTCCGTGACCTCCGGCAGGCCCAGCTCCTCGCCCTGGTAGACGTACGCGGAGCCGGGCAGCGCCAGCATCAGCAGGGCGGCGGCGCGGGCACGCGGCAGGCCGCCGCCGAGGCGGGTGCGGTGCCGGACCACGTCATGGTTGGAGAGCACCCAGGTCGTCGGCGCGCCCACCGGCCGCATGGCGTCCAGCGACTCGTCGATGGCGGTACGCAGCTCCGCGGCGCCCCACCCGGTGTTGAGGTAGTGGAAGTTGAACGCCTGGTGCAGCTCGTCGGGGCGCAGGTACAGCGCGGTGCGGTCGGCGGTGGGCGTCCATGCCTCGGCGACGGCGATGCGGTCCCCCGCGTACTCCTCCAGGACCTGCCGCCAGGAGCGGTAGATCTCGTGCACGCCGTCCTGGTCGAAGAAGGGCAGCACCTGGCTGCCGAGCAGCTTGAGCTGTTCGCCGTGGCCCATGTCGGGCAGCCCTTCGGCCTTGACCAGGCCGTGCGCCACGTCGACCCGGAAGCCGTCGACGCCGAGGTCCAGCCAGAAGCGCAGGATGGAGCGGAACTCGTCGTGTACGGCGGGGTGGTCCCAGTTGAAGTCGGGCTGCTCGGGGGCGAAGAGGTGGAGGTACCACTCGCCGTCCGGGAGCCGGGTCCAGGCCGGGCCGCCGAAGATGGACTCCCAGTCGTTGGGCGGCTCCTCGCCGTTCTCGCCGCGGCCCTTGCGGAAGTGGAAGCGGTCGCGGAGCGTCGAGCCGGGGCCCTCGGCCACCGCGCGGCGGAACCATTCGTGCTGGTCGGAGCAGTGGTTGGGGACGATGTCGACGATGATGCGCAGGTCGAGGCGGTGAGCTTCGTGGATCACGGCCTCGGCGTCGGCGAGGGTGCCGAACATCGGGTCGATGGCACGGTAGTCGGCGACGTCGTAGCCGGCGTCGGCCTGCGGCGAGGCGTAGAAGGGGCTGAGCCAGACGGCGTCGACGCCCAGTTCCTTCAGGTGGGGCAGGCGGGCGCGGATGCCGGCCAGGTCGCCCATGCCGTCGCCGTTGCCGTCGGCGAAGCTGCGCGGGTACACCTGGTAGATCACCGCGTCGCGCCACCAGCCGGTGGCGGGCGCTGCGGCAGGGGTGGCGGTGGCCTTGTGCTGCTGGGTCATGTCATCCCTTGGTCGTGGTCAGCCCTTGGTCGTACCGGCGGTCAGTCCGGCGACGAGGTGGCGTTGGGCGAAGGCGAAGACGAGTGCGGCGGGCACCGCGACGATCACGGCGGCGGCGGTCATCGACCCCCAGTCGTTGTTGTACTGACTGACGAAGGTCTGCAGGCCGCCGGCGAGAGTGAGGTTCTCCTCGCCGGTCATGAAGGCCGACGCGTAGGCGACCTCGGCCCAGGCCGTGACGAAGGTGTAGAAGCCGGTGACGGCGAGGCCGGGGCGGGCCAGCGGCAGCACGAGACGCCAGAAGGTGCCGAAGGGGTTGAGCCCGTCGACCCGGCCCGATTCGTCGATCTCCACCGGGATGGTGTCGAAGAAGCCCTTCATCATCCAGGCGCAGAACGGCACGGCGATGGTGAGGTAGGTGACGACCAGGCCGGCCGGCTGGTTGAGCAGGCCCAGGCCCGCCAGCAGGTTGTAGAGCGGCACGATCAGCACGGCCACCGGGAACATCTGGGTGATCAGCAGCAGCCACATCAGCGGGCGCATGCCCGGAAAGCGGAAGCGGCTGACGGCGTAGCCGGTGGTCGCGGCGAGGAAGACGCCGAGCACGGTGGTGACGCCGACGACCACCACGGAGTTCCCGAACCAGGTCAGGAACGAGGTCTCGGCCAGTACGTGGGTGTAGTTGCCGAAGGTGAAGTGGGTGACCGGCGCGGTCGTGAAGGCGTCGTTCTTCGGCTTGAAGGAGGTCACCAGCAGCCACAGCGGCGGGAAGACCGCGATCACGGCGGCCACGATCAGGGTGGCGTGCAGTCCGGTGGAGGCCAGGGGGCTCCGCTTCTTGTCGCGCATCGTCACCACACCTCTCCCTGCTTGCGCAGCGCGCGGCGGTAGACCACCGCGACGGCCGAGAGCAGCAGCAGGATCAGTACGCCCCAGGCGGCGGAGGAGGAGAAGTTGCGCGGGCTGTCGACGAAGGAGAGCCGGTAGGCGTACGTCACGAGGATCTCGGTGGCGTCGCCGGGCCCGCCGCGCGTCAGCAGGAAGATCACCGGGAACATGTTGAAGGTCCAGATCGTGCTGAGCAGGATCACCGTGCTGGACACGGAGCGCAGGGACGGCACGGTGATGTGCCGGAACCGCTGCCAGGCGGTGGCGCCGTCCATCTCGGCGGCCTCGTACAGCTCACCGGGGATGGACTGGAGCCCGCCGAGCAGTGCGACGAGCATGAACGGCACGCCGAGCCAGACGTTGACGGCGATGACGGAGAGCTTCGCCCAGGTGGGGTCGTTGAGCCACGGGATCGCGTCGATGCCGCCGCCCTGGAGCAGCTTGTTGAGCAGGCCGTGCTTCTCGTTGTAGAGCAGCCGCCAGGTGAAGACGGAGATGAACGCCGGGATCGCCCAGGGCAGGATCAGCGCGAGCCGGTAGAAGGTACGGCCCCGCAGCTTGCGGTTGAGCAGGTTGGCGAGGGTCAGGCCGAGCGTGAAGGTGATGCCGACGCAGGCGACGGTCCACGTCACGGTCCAGCCGAGCCGGCTCCAGAAGACGCCGTCGCTCAGGACGGACGTGTAGTTGTCCAGGCCGACGAACTTGTACGTCGCCGGGATGTGGTTCATGCCGATGTCGCGGGCGACATTGGCCTCGGTGGCGTCGGTGAGCGAGAGGTACAGGCCGCGGACCAGCGGGTAGCCGATGATGACCGCGATGACGATCACGACCGGGGCGACCATGGTCCAGGCGTACCAGTGGGTGCTCAGGGCCCGGCGCACCCGGCCGGGCGGCGCGGGGGGCGCCGCCTTGCCCTGGGGCTTGGTGGGAGCGAGCGTGGTCACTTGTAGTCCTTGAGCAGCTTCCGGTAGGCGTCGCCGGTGGCCTTGGCGGCCTGGTCGGGGGTGGCGCTGCCGGTCAGGACCTTGTTCATCTGGACCTTGATCGGCTCGAAGAGGGAGTTGCCCTCGGCGATCCAGGGGCGCTCGACGGCCTTCTCGACGGCGGGCCGGAAGAACTTCACCATCTCGTTGTTCTGCACGGACGGCACGTCGTAGACCGACGTACGGGTCGGCAGCAGGCTCAGCTTCTCGGTGGTCTGCTGCTGGACCTTGGCGGAGCTCATGTACTTCACGAACTCGTAGGAGGCGTCGAGGTTGCCGGACCCGGCGTAGACGGCGAGGTTCCAGCCGCCCTGCGGGGAGCCCTGGGCCTTGCTGCCGCCGGGCACGGGCGCGACGCCGAGGTTGGCCCGGTCCTTGAACTCCTTGCCGGCCAGCGCGCCCTCGATGTCCCAGGGGCCGTCGATCGCCATCGCGACGTCGCCGTCCTTGAGGGCCTTGAGCTGGTTCTCCTGGCCGTCGGTGGCGTCGGTGACGGCCGCCTTGGAGTCCACCAGGTCCTTGAGCGTCGCGAAGGCGCGGGCGCCGGCGGCGTCGTCGATGCGGACCTTCTTGCCCTTGGCCTCGACCATGTCGCCGCCCTCGCCGTAGAGGTAGGGCAGGAACCAGTACGGGTCGTCGCCGCGCAGGTAGAGCGCGGTGGCGCCGGTCTTGGACTTGATCTTCTTGGCGGCGGTCTTCAGCTCGTCGAAGGTCTTCGGGACGCCGACCCCGGCCTCCTTGAGCAGCTTCTTGTTGTAGAAGAGGCCGAGGGTGTCGATGACCTGGGGCGCGGCGTAGGTCTTGCCCTTGAAGCGGGTGCTGCCCGCGGCCTGCTCCAGGTAGTCCTCGTTCTTGTCCAGCGCGGGGGTGTTGTCCAGCGGCGCGAGGTAGCCGAGGTTGGCGAAGTCCGCGGTCCAGGCGACCTCGGTGCGCATCACGTCGGGGGCGCCGGAGTTGCCGCCCGCCGCGTTCTTGAACTTGGCGTTGGCCTCGCCGAAGGGCACGTTGACGTACTTGACGTCGACCTTGGGGTGCTCCTTCTCGAAGCCCTCGGCGAGCTTCTTGTACGTGGCCTTCTCCGCGTCGTTGGAGGTGTCCCAGAAGGTGACGGTGCCCGACAGCTCACCCCCGCTCTGCTGCTCGCCGCCGCCGTCGCCGCCGCACGCGGTCGCCGTCAGTGCCAGACCCGCGACCAGCGCGGTGGCCGCTATGCCACGTCGCATGTGAACTCCTTCTGGAAAACGCCGAGATACGCACGAGATGCACAGGGAATCGCCCGAGAGGGCGTCAGGAACGTAACAGCGGCGAAAAGAAACCGAAAGAGCTTGCGGCAAATTTCTGCAAGGACACCGGAAGATGTTGCAGCCCGGTTACCTCGGCCCGTCACCCCGGGGCCTGTCCGGGCGTTGATCTTCCTGTAGCCCGATCGACCGAAGGACGGCCGATGACCGATGAGCTGACCTTTCCCGCACCCACCGCGCCGCCGGCGCCCGACCGGCCCGGCACGGGCTGGTGGCGCGACGCCGTCATCTACCAGATCTACGTGCGCTCCTTCGGGGACGGCGACGGGGACGGCGTCGGGGACCTGCCCGGCGCCCGCGCGCGCCTGCCCTACGTGAAGGAACTGGGCGCCGACGCGGTCTGGCTGACGCCCTTCTACGCGTCACCGCAGGCCGACGGCGGCTACGACGTCGCCGACCACCGCGCCGTCGACCCGCTGTTCGGCACCCTCGACGACGCCCAGGCGTTCCTGGACACCGCCCACGAGCTGGGCCTGCGCGTCATCGTCGACATCGTCCCGAACCACACCTCGGACCAGCACCCGTGGTTCCGCGACCCGGACCTCGCCCGCGAGCGGTACGTCTTCCGGGCGGGCCGCGGCACCCACGGCGAGCTGCCGCCCAACGACTGGGAGTCGGTCTTCGGCGGCCCGGCCTGGACCCGCACCGACCGCGGCGACTGGTACCTCCACCTCTTCGCGCCCGAACAGCCCGACCTGGACTGGGACCGCCCCGAGGTGCACGCGGAGTTCGACGCGATCCTGCGGTTCTGGCTGGACCGCGGCGTCGACGGCTTCCGCATCGACGTCGCGCACGGCATGGTCAAGGCGCCGGGGCTGCCCGACGTCGGCCGCCGGCAGCAGGCCCGCCTCATCGGCACCGACGTGCTGCCCTTCTTCGACCAGGACGGCGTGCACACCATCCACCGCCGCTGGCGCCGGCTGCTGGACGACTACTCCCGGGACGCGCGGCCCGGGTCGCTCCCGGCCGAGCGGATCGGCGTCGCCGAGGCCTGGGCCCCCGACGCCCGCCGGCTGGCCCGGTACGTACGCCCCGACGAGCTGCACCAGGCGTTCAACTTCCACTTCCTGCAGGCGGAGTGGGACGCGGCCGCACTCCGTACCGTCATCGACGACTCGCTGGCCGCCACCGCCCTGGTCGGCGCGCCCACCACCTGGGTGCTCTCCAACCACGACGTCGTCCGTCACGCCACCCGGCTCGGCGGCCGGGACCGGGCCCGCGCCGCCGCCCTGCTCATGCTGGCGCTGCCCGGCTCGGCCTACGTCTACCAGGGCGAGGAGCTGGGGCTGCCCGAGGTCACCGAACTCCCCGACGCGGTCCGCCAGGACCCGGCGTTCTTCCGCGGCGACGGCCAGGACGGCTTCCGCGACGGCTGCCGGGTGCCGCTCCCCTGGTCCGGCACGGAGGCGCCGTACGGCTTCGGGCCCGGCGGGAGCTGGCTGCCGCAGCCTGCGGACTGGGCGGAGCTGAGCGTCGAGGCGCAGACCGGCGACCCGGCCTCCACCCTGGAGATGTACCGCTCCGCGCTCGCCTGGCGGCGGGCCCTGCCGGGCCTCGGCGACGGCCCGATGACGTGGCTGGACGCGCCGGACGGGGTGCTCGCGCTGCGCCGGCACGGGTTCCTCTGCGTACTCAACACCCGTACCCGGCCGGTGGAGGTGTCGGCCGAGGGCGAACTGCTGCTCGCCAGCGCGCCGCTCGGCACCGCGGACGGCCGGGTGCGCCTGCCCGGCGAATCCTGCGCGTGGTGGGCAAGCCGGATCCCGACCGGTAAGGTCGCCTTCCATGACCGCGCGCCTGGCTGACATCGCAGTACAGGCGGGTGTCAGCGAGGCCACCGTCAGCCGGGTGCTCAACGGCAAACCCGGCGTCTCCGCCACCACCCGCCAGTCCGTACTCGCCGCACTGGACGTCCTGGGCTACGAGCGCCCGGTACGCCTGCGGCAGCGCAGCGCCGGGCTGGTCGGGCTGATCACGCCCGAGCTGGAGAACCCGATCTTCCCGGCGTTCGCGCAGGTCATCGGCCAGGCCCTGACCCGCCAGGGGTACACCCCGGTGCTCGCCACGCAGACGCCCGGCGGCTCGACCGAGGACGAGCTGACCGAGATGCTGGTGGACCGCGGGGTGGCCGGCATCATCTTCGTCTCCGGCCTGCACGCCGACACCACGGCCGACACGGGCCGGTACGAGGCGCTGCGCGGCCAGGGCGTGCCGTTCGTTCTGATCAACGGCTTCTCCGACAAGGTGCAGGCGCCGTTCATCTCGCCGGACGACGGGGTGGCGATCTCCCTCGCGGTCACCCATCTCGTGGCGCTCGGCCACACCCGCATCGGCCTCGCGGTCGGCCCGCGCCGCTTCGTGCCCGTACAGCGGAAGATCGAGGGCTTCGTGCGCAGCATGCGCGAGCAGCTCGGCATGGCTCCGGCCGAGGCCGGTGAGCTGGTGCAGCACTCCCTCTACACGCTCGAAGGCGGGCAGGCCGCGGCGGGCGCGCTGCTGGAGCGCGGCTGCACGGCGGTGGTCTGCGCGAGCGACATGATGGCGCTCGGCGCGATCCGGGCGGCCCGGCAGCGCGGCCTCGAAGTGCCGGACGACGTGTCGGTGGTCGGGTACGACGACTCCCCGCTCATCGCGTTCACCGACCCGCCGCTGACCACCATCCGGCAGCCGGTCCAGGCCATGGGGCAGGCGGCGGTGCGGGCCCTGCTGGAGGAGGTCGGCGCCGACCTGCCGGAGGGGCCGCAGGAGTCCTCGCGGGCGCCGCTGCGGAGCGAGTTCGTCTTCCATCCGGAGTTGGTGGTGCGGGGTTCGACGGCCTCGGCGCGGCGCACCGGCCCCGACGCGAGCGGGGGTATACCCTCCCACTCCAGGGCGAGACGGGCTGTCCAGGACCCGACTCCGGGATGATCCGGTCTATCCCGCTTTCTGGCAAACTGTCGCACTATGGGTGATGCCAAGGCGAGGATTCTGGAGGGCCGGAGAAGCACACCGGCGGCACCGTCGCAGCGCACCGTACCGGCGCGCGGACGGGTGGCCGCGGCCCGGGTGCGCGGCGTGGCCAGACCTCGACTCTGGTTCGAGATCCTGCTGATCGCGGTCAGCTACTGGACGTACTCCCTGATCCGCAACGCCGTGCCCGAGCAGAAGGCCGAGGCGCTGAGAAACGCCGACTGGGTGTGGCGCACCGAGCACAGCATCGGCATCGCGGTCGAACAGACCGTCAACCACGCGATGAACGCCGTGACGTGGCTGATCGTGGCGATGAACTACTACTACGCCACGCTCCACTTCATCGTGACCGTCGGCGTCCTGGTCTGGCTCTACCGCCGGTACCCCGGCCGCTACGCCGCCTCCCGGCTGGTCCTCTTCCTCACCACAGCGGTGGCCCTGCTCGGCTACTACTTCTTCCCCCTCGCGCCGCCCCGCCTGATGCCGGGCGGCGGTTTCATCGACACCGTGCTGGTGCACGACACGTGGGGCTCGATGGCCTCGGGCAACCTGGCGAGCATGTCCAACCAGTACGCGGCGATGCCCTCGATGCACATCGGCTGGTCCCTGTGGTGCGGCGTCACCATCGCGTTGCTGGCGCGGGCCACCTGGGTGCGGGTGCTGGGCGTCCTGTATCCGGTGCTGACCCTGGTGGTGATCATCTCCACCGCCAACCACTTCTGGCTGGACGCGGTGGGCGGCGTGCTCTGCCTGGCCTTCGCCTTCACGGTCGCCCGCCTCTGGTACGGCACGTCCCTCGCCCGGCTGCCCCGTCCGGGCCCGGCCCCGACCCGTCCGTCGGAACCGAGCCCGTCCGGGGCGTGAGGGCATCCCGGCGCGCGGCCGGGGCCCACGTCAGGCGCGGTGGACGACGTGCCCGCCGGTCATCGTCAGGGCGACCGGCGCCTCCCCCACCTCGTCGGCCGGTGCCGTCACCGGGTCCGCCCCCAGCGCCGTGAGGTCGGCCCGGAAACCGGGCGCGATACGGCCCGCGTACGCCTCCTCGCCCACCGCGAGCGCCGCGTGCGACGTGCAGCCCTCCAGGGCCATCTCCCCTGTCAGCGCCTGCTCGACGGTGACCGGCGCGGTGTCCGGCGCGCCGGCGGGGCGGCGCAGCCGGGCGGTGGCGAGCACGCCCCGCGGGTCGTAGTGCGCGATCGGCCAGTCGGAGCCGAGGACCAGCACGGCGCCCGCGTCCCGCAGGTCCCGGCACCGCCACGCCCGGCCGGCCCGCTCCTCGCCCACCCGCTTGGACCACTCGTCGGTGTGGTCGGCACGGGTGTACGCGGTGTGGGTGGGCTGCATGGAGGCGGCCACCCCGAGCGCGGCGAACCGCGGCAGCTGCGCGTCCGGCACGGTCTCGATGTGCTCGATGCGGTGCCGCCCGCGCTGTCCCGGGTCGGCCATCGCCTCGACGGTGTCCAGCACGTGCCGGACCGCGGCGTCGCCGATGGCGTGCGTGGCGGTGCGTACGCCGGCCCGGGCGAGGTGATGGACGGCGCGGGTGTACGTGGCGGGATCCGGCCAGAAGGCCTCGGTGCCCTGGCCGTGGCAGTCGGCGTGTTCCAGCCAGGCGGTGCCGCCCTCGACGGTGCCGTCCATGAAGAACTTCACGCCGCCCACCCGCCAGTGCCGCCCGGCCCGCTTCTGAAGGGCGATCAGCTCGTCCAGGGCCTCGGTGTCCGCGCCCGGCATGCACCAGGGGGCGATCCGCAGCCGTACGGGGAGGTCGCCGTCGGCCTCGATGCCGGTGAGCAGGTCCAGTACGTCCGTGCCCTCCAGGTCCATGACGTGCGCGCCGGTCAGGCCGGTCGCGGCCATCCCGCGCAGCAGGGTGAGCAGCCGGGCGCGCCGCTCGGCCGCCGTCGGGCGGGGCAGCACGGGGCCCATCAGGTCCATCGCGGCGTGCTCGACGAGGTGCCCCGTGGGCCGCCCGTCCGCGTCGCAGACGACCTCGGCCCGCTGGTCGAACGCGCGCGGACCGTCGATCCCCGCGGCGGCCAGCGCGGGCCCGCTGGCCAGCGCGGAGTGCCCGTCGTACAGGCGGATGAAGGCGGGCACCCCGCCGAGCGCGGGCTCGATCAGCTCGCGGTGCACGGGCCGGCCGCCGAAGACGTTGTGGTCCAGGCCCCACGCCAGGACCCAGTCGCCGCGGCCGGCCGCGCGCGCCGCTGCGGACAGCGCGTCCCGCAGCCCGTCCAGGTCGCGGCAGCCGGAGAGGTCGAGCCCGGCGGACATCTCCACGCCCCAGACGGGGTGGCTGTGCCCGTCGACCAGGCCGGGGGTGAGGGTGGCCCCGGCCAGGTCGATCACCTCGGCGTGCGCGCCGCGCCAGTCCCGTACGTCGTGCTCCTCGCCGACGGCCGTGATCAGGCCGTCCTTGACCGCGACGGCGGATGCCCAGGGCCGTTCCGGATCGAGCGTACGGACGCGGGCGCCGGTCAGGACGGTGTCGGCGGCGGGGAGGGGCTGGGACACGACGGTTCTCCTTACGGAAGGGCGGTGGTGCGGGGTCGGTACGGGCGGCGGCCGTCAGCCGGGCGGTTCGGCGGCGAACTCTTCGTACACCCGGGGGCGGCTGCGGCGGATCCGGAAGGCGAGCAGCACGCCGACCGCGAAGGCGGCGGGGACGGTGAGGACCAGCGCGGTGTTGGTGGCGAGGGGCGCCGCGGTCATCAGCCCGATCTTCGCGACGACCAGCCAGAGCGCGCCCGCCATCAGCACGGTCGCGGCGGCCGGCGCGACCCGGGTGCGCCAGCGGCCCTCGGTGTGCCGGATGCGGCGGAAGAAGAAGGGCACCGCCACGGCGGTGAGCGCCTGGAGCGTCAACAGGCCCAGCATGCCGGGGGTGTTCATCCACAGCAGGAGCTGCTGGTACGGGTCGGCGCCGGCGAGCGCGAAGCCCGCGACGACCAGCAGCGCGAGGGCGCTCTGCAGCGCTCCGGCGATGTACGGGGAGCGGTGCTTGGCGTGCACCCGGCCCAGGAAGGGCGGCAGCACGCCCTCCTGGGAGAGCGAGAGTCCGTAGCGGTTGATCGCGTTGTGGAAGGCCAACTGGGAGGCGAGGATGCTGGTGACGATGAAGAGGTGCATCAGGTCGGCGGCCCAGGCCCCGACGTAGTGCGTGGTGGCGGTGAAGAAGAGGCCCGCCGGGTCGGTGGCGACCGCCTTCAGCACCTTCGTGCTGCCGAAGGCCTGGATGACGATCCAGACGCTGAACGCGTAGAAGAGGCCGAGGAAGCCGACGGCGATGTAGGTGGCGCGCGGGATGGTGCGGCCGGGGTTGCGGGCCTCCCGGCGGTAGATGGCGGTGGACTCGAAGCCGGTGAAGGCGGCGAAGGCGAAGGCCAGGACGGCGCCGGTGCCGGGCACGAGGACATGGCCGGGCGTGAAGGAGTCCAGGGCGAGACCGTCCGCGCCGCCGTCCAGCAGCACCCCGCCGGCCAGCAGTACGAGGATGCCGGTCTCGGCGACCAGCAGGACGCCGAGGACCTTGGCGCCGAAGTCGATGGAGCGGTAGCCCAGGTACCAGATGACGAAGACGCCGCCGAGCGCGATCGGCGGCCAGGGCACGTGGATGCCCCACAGTGCCTCCAGCGCGTCCTGGGTGCCGGTGGCGAGCAGGCCGTACACGCCGATCTGCATGCCGTTGTAGGCGAGCAGGGCCAGCGTGGCGGCGCCGAAGCCGGCCGGGCGGCCCAGGCCGCGGGTGATGAACGCGTAGAAGCCGCCGCCGTGCCGGACGTGCCGGGTCATCGCGGTGAAGCCGACCGCGAAGAGGGCGAGGGTGGCGCCGGCGAGGAGGTAGCCCACCGGGGCGCCGATGCCGCCGATGCCGATGGCGAGCGGCGCGACGCCGGCCATGACGGTGAGCGGGGCCGCGGCGGAGACCACGAAGAAGGCGATGTCGGCGACGCCGAGGGTGCCCGTGCGCAGGGCGGGGGCGCCCTCGCCGGGTGGTGGTGCGGTGTGCTGCGGCGCCCCGTCACGGGCTCCGGACTCTACGGCCATGCGCTCTCTTGCCCTTCTGCTGCGGGAGAGGGGTGAAGCGGTCCGGCACGAACACGGGTGGGACGGCAGCTCGACCGCGGGCGAAAAAACCTAAAGCCTTTCGGTTTCGGCAATGTAGTCGCCGCCGTACGATTCCGGAAGACCTCACGGGCGGGAGATCAGAAGATGGGGCGGCCGCGGAAGGCCCTGCTGGACCGGGAACGCATCGGTGCGACGGCGCTCGAACTCGTCGACGAGAAGGGCGACTTCAGCGTGCCGGAGATGGCCCGCAGGCTCGGCGTGCAGACCGCCTCGGTGTATCACCATGTGGACGGCCGGGCCGGCGTGATCGAACTGCTGCGGGAGCGGGTCACCGACGCGATCGACGCCGGCACGCTGGACGGCGTGCCCTGGGACGCGGCCCTGGAGCAGTGGGCACGCTCCTACCGCGCGGCGTTCGCCGCCCATCCGCGTGCCATCCCGATGCTCATGACCTCACCGGTGCGCGCGCCGCGGGTGCTCGCACAGTACGAGTCCGTGGCCGGACTGCTGCTGGCGGCGGGCTTCGCCCCGTCCCTCGTCCTGCCGATGATCACCGGCCTGGACAACATCGTGCTGGGCTCGGCCCTGGACATGTCGGCGCCGGACACGATGTGGGAGGTCAGCGAGGGCACCGAGGCGCCCCGGCTGGCCGCGGCGCAGGCCGCCACGGGCGCGGCCAGGGCGGACCGGGCGTTCGACCTGACCCTGGCCGGCTTCCTGGCGCACTGCCGGAGCCTCCTCGACGCCGGCTGACCGGGCCGGGGCTCAGCCGCCGTAGAACAGCTCCTCGACCACGCCGCGCGCCCGCCGCGTGCACCGCCGGTAGTCGTCCAGCATCTCCCCGACGTGCCCCTCCTCGTACCCGAGGTAGCGCCCCACCGCCGCCAGCTCCCGGGCATCGCCCGGAAACGTGTCGCCGGGCCGGCCGCGTACCAGCATCACCGCGTTCCGTACGCGGGTGGCCAGCACCCATGCCTCGTCCAGCGTCCGCGCGTCCTCCTCGCCGATCAGCCCGGCGGCGCGCGCCGCGGCCAGCGCCACCCGGGTCCGGGTGGTGCGCAGCTCCGGCAGCTCGTGGCCGTGCCGCATCTGGAGCAGCTGGACGGTCCACTCCACGTCGCTCAGGCCGCCGCGCCCCAGCTTGGTGTGCATCGTCGGGTCGGCGCCGCGCGGCAGCCGCTCGGACTCCATCCGGGCCTTGAGCCGGCGGATCTCGCGCACCGCGTCCTCGCCCAGCCCCTCGCGCGGGTAGCGGAGCGGGTCCACCAGCTCGATGAAGCGCTGCCCGACCCCGGCGTCGCCCGCGACGGGCTCGGCCCGCAGCAGCGCCTGCGACTCCCAGACCAGCGACCAGCGCCGGTAGTACGCGGCGTACGAGGCGAGCGTGCGGACCAGCGGGCCCGTCTTGCCCTCCGGGCGCAGGTCCGCGTCGATCATCAGCGGCGGGTCGGAGGAGGGCAGCTGGAGCAGCCGGCGCATCTCGTTGGCCACCGCGAACGCGGCCTTGGCGGCCTCCTGCTCGTCGGCGCCCTCGCGCGGCTCGTGCACGAACAGCACGTCCGCGTCCGAGCCGTAGTTCAGCTCGTGGCCGCCGAAGCGGCCCATGCCGATCACCGCGAAGCGGGTCGGCAGGGTGTCGCCCCACTGTTCGCGCACCGCGGCCCGCAGGGCGCCCGCGATCGTCGCGGCGTTCAGGTCGGACAGCGCCGAGCCCACGGCGTCCACCGCCTGCCCGTGGTCCTCCTCGGCCGGGCTGGCCTCCGTGCCGTACGCGCCGATCAGGTCGGCGGCCGCGGTACGGAACAGCTCGCGGCGGCGCACCCCGCGGGCCGCCGCCACCGCCTGCTCCGCGCCGTCCGCGCGGCCGACGGCGGCCAGGATCTCCTGTTCCAGCGCGGCCCGGCCGCGCGGCTGGAGCCCGTCGGTCGCGCCGAGCAGCGCGACCGCTTCGGGGGCGCGCAGCAGCAGGTCGGGGGCGAGGCGGCCGGCGGACAGCACCCGGGCGAGGTTCTCGGCCGCCGCGCCCTCGTCGCGCAGCAGCCGGAGGTACCAGGGGGTCTTGCCGAGCGCGTCGGAGACCTTGCGGAAGCCGAGCAGTCCGGCGTCCGGGTCGGCGGAGTCGGCGAACCAGCCCAGCAGCACCGGCAGCAGGGTCCGCTGGATGGCGGCCTTGCGGGTGACGCCGGAGGCCAGCGCCTCCAGGTGGCGCAGCGCGGCGACCGGGTCCTCGTAGCCCAGTGCCTCCAGGCGCTGCCCCGCGGCCTTCGCGGAGAGCCGGATCTCGCCCGGTTCCAGCACGGCGACGGCGTCCAGCAGCGGGCGGTAGAACAGCTTCTCGTGCAGCCGGCGCACCTCGCGGGCGTGCCACCGCCACTCCTTGCGGAGGGTGTCGACCGGCTCGGTGCGCATGCCGAGCGAGCGGGCGAGCCGGCGCAGGTCCGGCTCCTCCTCCGGCATCAGGTGCGTACGGCGCATCTTGTGCAGCTGGATGCGGTGCTCCAGGGTGCGCAGGAAGCGGTAGGCCGCGTCCAGCGCGGTGGCGTCCTGGCGGCCGACGTATCCGCCGGCGGCGAGCGCCTTCAGCGCGTCGAGGGTGGTGGCGCTGCGGAGCGTGGCGTCGCTGCGGCCGTGCACCAACTGCAGCAGCT
Source organism: Streptomyces sp. NPDC047117 (assembly GCF_040643545.1). Classification (NCBI taxonomy): domain Bacteria; kingdom Bacillati; phylum Actinomycetota; class Actinomycetes; order Kitasatosporales; family Streptomycetaceae; genus Streptomyces; species Streptomyces sp. NPDC047117. The sequence goes on from NZ_JBEYUN010000022.1 coordinate 70,655, forward strand.
GCACGGCGAATTCCACGTCCCGCAGGCCGCCGGGGCCGAGCTTGAGCTCGCGGTCGACCTGGCCCGCGGGGATGTTGGCGACGACCCGGCGGCGCATGTGGCGGACGTCGGTGATGAAGTTCTCGCGCTCGGCGGCCTGCCAGACCAGCGGGGTGACGGCGTCGACGTACTCCTGCCCCAGCTGCGGGTCGCCGGCCACCGTGCGGGCCTTCAGCAGGGCCTGGAACTCCCAGGTCTTGGCCCAGCGCTGGTAGTACGCGAGGTGGCTGCTGAGGGTGCGCACGAGGGGGCCGTTGCGGCCCTCGGGGCGGAGGTTGGCGTCGACGGGCCAGATCGTGCCCTCGGGGGTGACGTCGGAGCAGACCCGCATCATGCGGGCGGCGAGCCGGGTGGCGGCCTGCAGCGCGTCGTGCTCCTCGACGCCGTCCTTGGGCTCGGCGACGAAGATGACGTCCACGTCGGAGACGTAGTTCAGCTCGTGGCCGCCGCACTTGCCCATGCCGATGACGGCGAGCCGGCTGACGGCCGCATCCCCGGGCTGCTCCTCGGAGGCGATCTCCAGCGCGGCCCGGAGGGTGGCGGTGGCCAGGTCCGCCAGCTCCGCCGCGGTCTGCGCCACGTCCGTCGTGCCGCACACGTCACGCGCCGCGATGCCCACCAGCGCCCGGCGGTACGCGGCCCGCAGCGCGTCCTCGCGGGAGAGCCTGGCGCCCCGCTCGCCCCAGATGCCCTCGGCGAGCGCCTGCTCGAACTCCGGCGTGGTGGGGTGCAGGTCCACCGACTCGTACGTGGCCAGCGTCTCCCAGTCCCCCGGGTGCCGGACGAGGTGGTCGGCCAGCGCCTCGGAGGCGCCCAGCACGCCCAGCAGCCGGTCCCGCAGCGGCTTGGCGGTGACCAGGGTGGACAGCAGCCGCTGCTGGTCCCCCTCCGGCTGCGCCTCGACCAGCCGGACCAGTCCTCTGAGCGCCTGGTCCGGATCGGCGGTGGTCCCGAGCGCTTCGAGCAGCACCGAGTCGGACCGGACGGAAGACAGTTCGGGGGCGTCCAGCAGCTTCCCGGCTGCCTGCGGATCGGTGAAACCGTGCCGCAGCAGCCGGGTGAACGTGCTGCTCCGCCGTCCCTGCGGAGCGGGAAGTGCCATCGGGCGGTTGCCTCTCGGAGAACCTGCCGGATCGGTTTTTCAGATAAGCGTGCCGTGCCTGCGCCGTTAGAGCACCGGCAGCATCTTGCGCAGCTCGAAGGCCGTGACCTCCGAGCGGTACTCCTCCCACTCCTGCTTCTTGTTGCGGAGGAAGAAGTCGAAGACGTGCTCGCCGAGGGTCTCCGCGAGCAGTTCGCTGCGCTCCATGAGGGAGATGGCCTCGCCGAGGTTCTGCGGCAGCGGCTCGATGCCCATCGCGCGCCGCTCGGCATCCGACAGAGCCCACACGTCGTCGTCGGCGCCCGCGGGGAGTTCGTACCCCTCTTCGATGCCCTTGAGTCCGGCGGCCAGCAGCACCGCGTACGTCAGGTACGGGTTGGCGCCGGAGTCGATGGAGCGCACCTCGACCCGCGTCGAGCCCATCTTGCCGGGCTTGTACATGGGGACCCGGATCAGTGCCGAGCGGTTGTTGTGACCCCAGCAGATGTACGAGGGCGCCTCGCCGCCGGCGCCCGCCGGGCGGTTGGCGCCGCCCCAGATCCGCTTGTAGGAATTCACCCACTGGTTGGTGATCGCGGAGGTCTCCGCGGCGTGCCGCAGCAGGCCCGCGATGAAGGACCGGCCGACCTTGGAGAGCTGGTACTCGGCGCCCGACTCGTGGAAGGCGTTGCGGTCGCCCTCGAAGAGCGAGAGGTGGGTGTGCATGCCGGAGCCGGGGAACTCCGAGAACGGCTTCGGCATGAACGTCGCCTGCACGCCCTGCTCCAGCGCGACCTGCTTCATGACGAGCCGGAAGGTCATGATGTTGTCGGCGGTCGAGAGCGCGTCGGCGTAGCGGAGGTCGATCTCCTGCTGGCCCGGGGCGCCCTCGTGGTGGCTGAACTCCACCGAGATGCCCATCGACTCCAGCATCGTGATCGCCTGGCGCCGGAAGTCCATGCCGACGTTCTGCGGGGTGTGGTCGAAGTAGCCGGAGGAGTCGGCGGGGGTGGGCCGGCCGCCGTCCACCGGCTTGTCCTTCAGCAGGAAGAACTCGATCTCGGGGTGGGTGTAGAAGGTGAACCCCAGGTCGGAGGTCTTGGCCAGGATCCGCTTGAGGACGTAGCGCGGGTCGGCGTACGACGGGGAACCGTCCGGCATCAGGATGTCGCAGAACATCCGGGCGGTGCCGGGGGCCTCGGCGCGCCACGGCAGGATCTGGAAGGTGCCGGGGTCCGGCTTGGCGATCATGTCGGACTCGTAGACCCGGGCGAAGCCCTCAATGGCCGAGCCGTCGAAACCGATGCCCTCGTCGAAGGCCTGTTCCAGCTCAGCGGGGGCCACCGCGACCGACTTCAGGAAACCGAGCACATCGGTGAACCACAGCCGTACGAAGCGGATGTCGCGCTCCTCCAGCGTGCGGAGCACGAACTCCTGCTGCTTGTCCATGTTCACCAATCCTTGCAGGTCGAACGGCCTGTCCACGCCCTTGCCCCGGAGCGGGGCGCGGCACGCCAGTATCGCGTGCGGGGGTTACCGTCACATTACGTTGTCGCGGCCCCTTCGGGCAGGCCCGGGGGACGCACGGGGTTTCGTGGTTCCCCCGCCGTTCCGGCCAAACCCTTGACGCGCTCCTGACAGCGAAGCCGGGGCGGTGGGACGCTGCCTCTGCACGGCCTCTGCACGGCGTCGTACATCCGCACCGCCCGCTCCGCTCCGGGCCGCCGGCCGGCGGCCCGTACGTCGTGGCCCGCGGCACCCGCGCGGCCATCGCACCAGGGGGTACGCGTGAGACACACCGACCTGCGCGCCGGCACCGCCCGGCGCCACCGCTCCCGCACGTCCGCCCGAACGGCCCGCAGAACCGTTACAGCACTGCTCGCCGCCAGCACGCTCGGCGCCACGGCGCTCGCGGCACCGGCCGTGGCCGCCGACCGGCCCGGCGCCGCACCGGCCGCGTCCGCCCAGGACGCGAAGCAGCCCGCGGCGAAGAAGCACGACGCGAAGAAGGCGGCCGCCTACTGGACCGCCACCCGTATGCGCGCCGCGAAGCCACTGGACCTGCTGCCGCGGGCCCGGCAGCAGCTCTCCGCAGCGGCGTCCCGCGCCACCACGGACGCGGTGCCGCGCGGCAGGGCGGCGGCCGTCCGGCCCACCCTGCCACTCCCGTCCCTGCCGCTCCCGTCGCTGCCCGGGCTGAAGGCCTTCCCGCAGATTGGCGCCCCGTGGACCGGCGGCGGCCAGGTCGTGAAGACGACCGGCCGGGTCTTCTTCACCTACCAGGGCCGTAAAGCCTCGTGCTCCGGTGACGCGGTGACCAGCCAGAACGGCAGTACGGTGCTCACCGCAGGGCACTGCGTGAAGCTGGACGGCGCCTGGCACACCAACTGGATCTTCGTGCCCGGCTACAAGGACGGCGCTGCCCCGTACGGCGAGTGGGCCGCGACCAAGACCCTCTCCACACCGCAGTGGACGGCGAGCGAGGACATCAACTACGACGTCGGCGCCGCGGTCGTCGCCCCGCTGAGCGGCAAGCGGCTCACGGACACCGTCGGCGGCCAGGGCGTCTCCTTCAACTCCGGCTACAACAAGAAGATGTACGCGTTCGGCTACCCGGCGGCCGACCCGTACGACGGCAGCAAGCTCATCTACTGCAGCGGCAACAGCACCAAGGACATGCTGCTCACCAAGGACCACGCGCTGCCCTGCAACATGACCGGCGGCTCCAGCGGCGGTCCGTGGTTCGAGTCGTTCAACGAGGCGACCGGTACCGGCCTGCAGACCTCGGTGAACAGTTTCGGCTACACCTTCCTGCCCAACACGATGTTCGGGCCGTACTTCGGCAACGACGCGAAGAACCTGTACGACAAGGCGCAGCAGAGCTGAACCCCGGGCGCGTCCCTGATACCCCGCGGGGGTAAGGTGCTGCGGTAACCCTCGACCGTACGCCTGCCCCCGTGGGAGACCCGATGCGCGCACAGTGGAAGGCCGCCGCGTGGTGCGGCCGGCTGCTGCTGTTCGCGGCGCTGGTGGCCGGCATCGTCACCATGCACACCTTTGGGCACCCGATGCCGGGCGAGGGGCACGGTACCGCGGCGCGGACCACGGCCGCCGCCCCGGCGGGCCACGCCGCTGTGGCGCACGCCCCCTCGGACCATGCCCCGGCAGCCCACGCCCCGGTGGCGCAGGCCCCGCCGCACGACGGACATCGGCACGCCGCCGCGCCCGGTCCGCACGGCATGGACCCCGGCTCGGTCTGCCTGGCCGTGCTCTCGGTCTGGTCGCTCGCGCTGCTGGCCGCCGCCGGGCTGCTCGTCCGGCGCCGGCGTCCCGGGCTCTCCGCCGCCGCCCTGGCCCGCCTGCTGCGTGCCCTGTGGCCGATCCCGCCGCCGCTCCCCCGGCAGAAACGCCTCGCCCGTCTCGCCGTGCTGCGCGTGTAGCAGCGCCCGGCCGCCGACGCGTACCGGCATCCCGCCGTACCCGTCAGCGGTCCGCGTGCCCTGCTCCTTCACCCGCACCACATCACGAGGTGTTCCCATGCGTACGCACACCCGCCGCGCCGTCCTCGGCGCGGGCATCGCCGCCGCCGGCGGCAGCCTGCTCGCCGCCTGCTCGTCCGGCTCCGCCGGCACATCGGGCCAGGACCACGCCGGCCGGACCGTCAGCCGCCCCGAGGGCCCCGGCGGCTTCGTCTCCCCCGACGGCGCCGAGGTCGGCGCGGCCGAGAAGGCCCGGGCCACCAAGGGCGGCACCGTCCGGGAGGTCGCCCTCACCGCCGCCGCCACCCGCCTCGACCTCGGCGGCCGCACGGTCCGCAGCTGGGCCTACGGCGACGCGCTGCCCGGCAAGGAGGTCCGGGTCACCGCGGGCGACACCCTCGCCCTCACCCTGGCCAACCACCTTCCGCAGGCCACGTCGATGCACTGGCACGGCCTCGCCCTCCGCAACGACATGGACGGGGTCCCCGACCTCACCCAGCGCGCCGTCAAGCCGGGCGCGTCGTTCACGTACCGCTTCACCGCGGCCCACCCCGGTACGTACTGGTTCCACCCGCACTCCGGCACCCAGCAGGACCGGGGCCTGTACGCCCCGCTGATCGTCGAGGATCCCAAGGAGCCGCTGAAGTACGACAAGGAGTGGGTGGTCGTCCTGGACGACTGGGTCGACGGGGTGGACGGCTCCACCCCGGACGCCGTACTGGCCGAACTCCGCAAGGGCATGGGCGGCATGGACCACGGCGACGGCGGCATGGACCACGGGGACGGCGGCATGGACCACGGCGGCACGGACCACGGCGACATGGGCCACGACATGTCGAACATGTCGATGACGGCCGCGGCGAAGCCGGCTTCGGGCGGCCCCTCCCGGATGATGATGGGCGCCACCAGCACGCTGCTCGGCGGCGACGCGGGCGATGTGGCGTACCCGTACTACCTGGTCAACGGCCGTACGCCGACGGACCCCGAGACGTTCCGGGCCCGGCCGGGCGACCGGATCCGGATCCGCCTGATCAACGCGGGCGGCGACACCGCCTTCCGCGTCGCGCTCGGCGGCCACGCGATGACCGTCACCCACACCGACGGTTTCCCCGTGCGCCACCGGGACACCGACGCACTGCTGCTGGGCATGGGCGAGCGCTACGACGTGCTGGTCACGGTCAAGGACGGCGCCTTCCCGCTCACCGCGGTCGCCGAGGGCAAGAAGCGTGCCGGTCTCGCCGTGCTGCGCACCGGCGGCGGCGCGGCGCCCGACGCCGCCGTACGCCCGGCCGAGCTGTCCGGCAAGCTGCTCACCGCGGACCGGCTGACGGCGGATCCCGCCGTGCGGCTGCGGTCGCGCAGGCCGGACCGCACCGTGACGTTCGACCTCACCGGCTCGATGGCGAAGTACGACTGGGCGCTCAACGGCCGGCCGTACGACCCCGACCAGCGCTATCCGGTCCGCTCGGGGGAGCGCGTACGGCTCTCCTTCCGCAACACGACGACGATGTGGCACCCGATGCACCTGCACGGCCACACCTTCGCGCTGGGCGGCGGCAGCGGCCCGCGCAAGGACACCGCGATCGTGCTGCCCGGAAAGACCGTGCACGCCGTCTTCGACGCCGACAACCCCGGCCTGTGGATGATCCACTGCCACAACGTCTACCACTCGGAGTCCGGGATGATGACCGTCCTCGGCTACCGGAAGTAGCGCCGGGAAGCAGCGCCTCCCGCACGGGAATCGGGCCTCCGGCACCCGCCGGGGGCCCGTCCCGGAACGGCAACGCTCCCGAAACGCGCACGCCGCACCGCGCGTCGTCCCGCCGCCTACACTCGGCCGCGTGCCTCGACTCCGTCTCGCTCTGCACCAGGCCGACTTCTGGGTGGGCGACCTCGCCCGGAACGCCGAAACGATCGTGCGCCGGACCCGGGAGGCGGCCGGACGCGGCGCGCGCCTTGCCGCGTTCCCCGAGATGGCGCTGACCGGCTACCCCGTGGAGGACCTCGCGCTGCGCCCCTCCTTCGTGGCCGCGAGCCGCGACGCGCTGCGCGCCCTCGCCGCGCGCCTCGCCGACGAGGGCCTCGGCGAGACGGTCGTCGTCACCGGCTACCTGGACCGCCGCGAGCACGCCGAGCCGCGGTACGGACGCCCGGCCGGCGCCCCGCAGAACGCCGCCGCCGTGCTGCACCGCGGCCGGGTGGTGCTCACCTTCGCCAAGCACCATCTGCCGAACTACGGCGTCTTCGACGAGTACCGGTACTTCGTGCCCGGCGACACGCTCCCCCTCGTCCGGGTGGACGGCGTCGACATCGCCCTCGCCATCTGCGAGGACCTGTGGCAGGACGGCGGCCGGGTCCCGGCGACCCGTACGGCGGGCGCGGGCCTGCTGCTCTCCGTCAACGCCTCCCCCTACGAGCGGGACAAGGACGACACCCGGCTGGAGCTGGTGCGCAAGCGCGCCCAGGAGGCCGGCTGCACGACGGCGTACCTGGCGATGACCGGCGGCCAGGACGACCTGGTGTTCGACGGCGACTCGATCGTGGTCGACGCGCACGGCGAGGTGCTGACCCGGGCCCGGCAGTTCGCCGAGGAGTGCCTGCTCCTCGATCTCGACCTGCCGGCCGCCGCGGACCGGCCGCCGTCCGGCGTCGTCGACGACGGTCTCCGCATCGAGCACGTCACGCTCTCCGCCGAGCCGCTGCCGCCGTACGAGCCGCTGCCGGTGCCGGCCCCGGCACCGCGCCTGGACGCCGCCGAGGAGATCTACGGCGCGCTGGTCATGGGCCTGCGCGCCTACATCACCAAGAACGGCTTCCGCAGCGTGGTGATCGGCCTCTCCGGCGGCATCGACTCGGCGCTGGTCGCGGCCGTCGCCGTCGACGCCCTGGGCGCGGCGAACGTGTACGGCGTCTCCATGCCGTCCCGCTACTCCTCCGGCCACTCCAGGGACGACGCCGCCGAACTGGCCCGCCGTACCGGCCTGCACTACCGCACGGTCCCCATCGGGCCCATGTTCGACGCGTACATGGAGTCCCTGGCGCTCACCGGCCTGGCCGAGGAGAACCTCCAGTCGCGCATCCGCGGCACGACGCTGATGGCGATCTCCAACCAGGAGGGCCACCTCGTGCTGGCCCCCGGCAACAAGTCCGAGCTGGCCTGCGGCTATTCGACCCTGTACGGCGACTCCGTGGGGGCGTACGGCCCGATCAAGGACGTCTACAAGACGGTCGTGTTCCAGCTCGCGAAGTGGCGCAACCGGTCGGCGGCGGAACGGGGCGAGACACCGCCCATCCCGGAGCACTCGATCACCAAGCCGCCCAGCGCGGAGCTGCGGCCCGGCCAGGTCGACACCGACTCGCTGCCCGACTACCCCACCCTCGACGCGATCCTGGACCTGTACGTCGACCGCGACCTCGGTCACGCCGAGATCCTCGCCCGCGGTTACGACCCGGAGCTGGTCACCCGCGTCCTCCGGCTGGTCGACGCCGCCGAGTACAAGCGCCGCCAGTACCCGCCGGGTACGAAGATCTCCGCCAAGGGGTTCGGCAAGGACCGCCGGCTGCCGGTGACCAGCCGGTGGCGGGAGGGCGGGGAGCCGGTCTCCCGCTGACGCCCGGCCGGGCTTGACCTCAACCTTGCTTGAGGGAGCAGGCTCGGATCATGACCACGACACCGGATCACACCGAGATCTCCCTGCTCGTCAGCGGCTTCTTCCGCGCACTGGACGCCCGCGAGTTCGACGCGGGCTGGGCCGACGCGTACCTCACGGAGGACATCGGCGTCGTGACGCCCATCGGCCCCGCCGAGGGCGCGGCCGCGGTGCGCCACACCGAGGAGGCGATCGGGCGGTTCGCACGTACCCAGCACGTCTCCAGCGATCTCCTGCTCGCCACCGACCCCGCGACGGGAGAGGTCACCGCGTCCTGGAACGCGCTGATGACCCACGTCCACCACCCGGCCACCCTGAAGCGGCGCGGGCCCGGCGCCGACCCCCTGTTCACCGTGGGCGGCCGCTACGAGGCGCGGCTGCGCCGCACGGACACCGGCTGGCGGATCTCCCGGATGGCCGTCGAGGCGGTCTGGACCACGGGACAGCCCCCGGACCTGCCCGAGGGCGTACGCGCCGAGGCCCGGGCCGCGATCCGGCCGCCGGAAACGGCAACGGCCGGCCGGGCGCCGCGCGGGCGCCGGGCCGGCCGTCGGAACCGGGCGGTTCAGCCGAGCCGGGCGGGCTCGTGCCGGACCTTGTCGTCGCTGGCGGCGACGATGCGGGAGCGGGTCGGGGTGCGGTCCAGCAGGCCGGCCGTCACCGCGATGGCGAGGCCGACGACCGCCAGGACCGCGCCGACCAGGGTCGGGGAGGTCCAGCCCCAGTGCGCGGCGATGGCGACGCCGCCGAGCCAGGCACCGCCCGCGTTCGCGAGGTTGAACGCGGAGTGGTTGGAGGCGGAGGCGAGCGTCGGGGCGTGCTCGGCCTTGTTCATCACCAGCATCTGGAGGGGTGTGGTGGTCATGAAGCCGACCGCGCCCAGCACCACGACGGTGACCAGGGCCGCCCACTGCACGTGAACGGTGAAGTGGAAGGCGACGAGCGCGACGGCGAGGGCCGCGAGCGAGCCGTACAGGGTCGGGCGCAGCGCCCGGTCCGTCAGCGGGCCCGCGGCCAGCGCGCCGAGGGTCATGCCGATGCCGAAGAGGGCCAGCACGACGGGCACGGTCCCCTCGCTGAAGCCGGTGACCTTGGTCATCATCGACGCGAGGTAGCTGTAGACGGCGAACACGCCGGCGAAGCCGAAGACGGCGGTGAGCAGGCCGAGCAGCACCTGGCGGTTGCCGAGGGCGCGCAGTTCGTGCTTCACACCGCTCTGCTCGTCACGCGGTACGTACGGGACGAGCTTGGCCAGCGCGGCCATGGCGATCAGGCCGATGGCGGCGACGACCAGGAAGGTCGCGCGCCAGCCGAGGTGCTGGCCGAGCAGGGTCGCGGCGGGCACGCCGACGATGTTGGCGACGGTCAGACCGAGGAACATCGTGGCGACCGCGCGGGCCTGGCGGCCCTCCCGCACCAGCCGGGCCGCGACGACCGCGCCGACGCCGAAGAACGCGCCGTGCGGCAGCCCCGCCAGCAGCCGGCCCGCGATGAGCAGGCCGAAGTTCGGGGCGAGCGCGGACGCGAGGTTGCCGGCCGTGAAGACCGCCATCATGAGCAGCAGCATCCGCTTGCGTGGGATGCGCGAGCCGAGTGCGGTCAGCAGCGGGGCGCCGATGACGACGCCGAGAGCGTAGGCGGAGACGAGGTAGCCGGCGGTGGGCACGGAGGTGCCCAGGTCGTTCGCGACATTGGGCAGCAGGCCCATCATCACGAACTCGGTGGTGCCGATACCGAAGGCCGAGATCGCGAGCGCGAGCAGAGCCAAGGGCATGAGTGACCTTTCAGGATCAAGGGGGTGGCGCGCCCGCAGTGGCGCGCGCGAGACAGGGACAGCCTTAAGTTCTCTTCCGGAACAAAGTGTCGCAGGCGATTCATTCCCGCACGCGAACAGAGCGTTACAGCGACAAGTCCTGACCCCGGAAGAGGGGAAAATGAGGGAAACGCGGTGGGGGCGGGGCCACCTCCGTGACCCCGCCCCACCGCATCGGTGCCGTGCGGCCGCCGTACGCTCCCGCGCCCCGGCGGCTCAGTTCTTGACGGACCGCCTCAGATCTTGAAGGACGCCGCCAGCGGCAGATGGTCACTGCCGGTCGACGCCAGCGTCCACGCCGAGGCCGGGTCCAGGCCCTTGACCATGATCTGGTCGATCCGGGCCATCGGGAAAGCGGCCGGCCAGCTGAAGCCGAAGCCGTCGCCCGCCGCACCCTGCGCCGACCGCATCTGCGCGGTGACCGGGGCGAGCGAGCGGTCGTTCATCGTGCCGTTCAGGTCGCCGAGCAGGACGACCTTGGACAGCGGCTCGTGCGCGATGGCCTCACCCAGCGCCGCGGCGCTCCGGTCCCGCTGGTTCGCGGTGAACCCGGCCTTGACCTTCACCCGGACCGACGGCAGATGCGCGGTGTAGACCGCGATCCGCTCCCCGTCGGGCGTGGTGACCGTGGCGCGCTGGGCCCGCGTCCAGCCCATCTTGATGTCCACCGGGCGCGCGTCGGAGAGAGGGTACTTGCTCCACAGGCCGACCGTGCCCTGGACCGAGCGGTACGGGTACTTCTTGGCCAGCGCCGACCGGTACTCGGGCAGCGCCTCGCCGGTCAGCTCCTCCAGCGCGATCACGTCGGCCCCGGAGGCCGCGACCTTGCGGGCGGTGCCGGCCGGGTCGGGGTTGTCGGCGTCGACGTTGTGCGTGGCGACCGTCAGATTGCCCTCGCCGCCGGACTTGTCGGTGAGCTGCCCGGCGAAGAGGTTCGCCCAGACGACCGCCGGCAGCACCAGCGCGACCAGCGCGATCGCCGAGCGCCGCAGCAGGGCCGCGACGAGCAGTACCGGGATGCCCAGCCCCACCCACGGCAGGAACGTCTCCAGCAGGCTGCCGAGGTTGCCCACCGAATTGGGCACGTCGGCGTGGAGCACCATCAGCAGGCCCAGCAGTACGGCGAGCACGGCCAGCACGATCCCGCGCCGCCACATGCCCTCACGACGCCACCAGCCGGTCGCGCGGCCCGTCCGGCGGCCGGTCCCGCCGGGGCCCGCGCCCCGCCCCGCCTCCGACATGTACGCCTGCGTCATCCCGATGCCCTCACTGCCGTGCTCGTGCGCCCCGCCTGGCCCCTGGCTTCCGTGCCCTTGACCATAGGCGATGCTCAGCCTGTGCTGTCCCCTCAGGGGACGATGCACGGACGGCCGTGAGTTCCGCGGGCATGCGCGCCGACAGGTGCTGTGACAGAACGAGCATGAACCGCTCATCGAGCGGTCGGATTCGGGCGACGGGAAGATCATTCTGCACGCCGCGCCGGACGGGCCGCAACGTCGCCCGACCAGGCCCGGCGCGGTCTCAGGTGCGCGGCCGAACACCGTCCAGGACCGTGTCGACGATCTGCTCGGCGAGGCCCTCGGGCAGTTCCTTCCACTCGTGCAGCAGCGCCCGGGAGAGCATCGGCGCCGCGAAGAGGTCGGCGAGGACGTCGATGTCGCAGTCGCCGCGCAGCTCGCCGCTCGCGATGCCCCGCCGCAGGACCGCCAGCAGCGCGTCCCGGCGGGCCTGGACGACCGTGTCGTGGTACTCCCGCCACAGCTCGGGCTGCGCCTTGACCTGGGTGATCACCGTCCGCATCAGCGCGGAGTTGCGCTTGGCCAGGCCGCGGCGGCGCAGGAACTCCAGCAGCGCGACCAGGTCGTCCCGTACCGACTCGCCCGCCAGCTCGGGGTTCTCCTCCTCCAGGGAGCGCATGACGTCGAGCATGAGGCCGGACTTGCCGGACCAGCGCCGGTACACCGTCGCCTTGCCCACGCCCGCCTCCCGGGCGATGCGCTCCATCGACAGGTCGGCGAGCGGGACGTCGCGCTCCAGGAGGTCCAGCACGCTCTCGATGATCGTGGACTCCAGCGCCTCGTTCCGCGGCCGCCCGGGCCGCCGCCCGGCCCCTGAGGGCCCGGCCGCGGCGGGGGGCTCCGTGGCGCGGGTCTCGGCGGCGCGCGCGGACGGCTTCCCCGTGGACGGCCCGGCGGCGTCCGCGGACGGCTCCGCCGCGGTCTCTCGCGGCCGCCGTGCCCCCTCGGCCGGTGTCCCGTCCCGTTTCCCGCGCGTCACGCCTGGTCCGCCTCTCGCTCGTACCGCCCTGCCCGGAGCACCGCCGGCCGTTACGGCCGCCGCCCCGCGGGAGAAGTCTCTCGCGGCGCCTCCTGGGCCGGCCCGGCAGGCCGGTCGGCCGCCTTGCCGGGCAGGAAGAGCCCGACGACCAGCGCGCCGAGGACGGCGACGGCGGCGGAGCCGAGCGCCGTGACGTGCATGGCGTGCACGAACGCGTCGTTCGCCGCGGCGGCCAGCTGCCGTCCCGCGGGCCCCAGCCGGTCGGCGACGCCGAGCGTGGCCTCGATGGACTCGCCCGCCGCGTGCCGCGCCGCGTCCGGCAGCCCCGGTACGGCGTTCAGCGTGCCCTCGATGTCGTTGCGGTACGTCGCGGACAGCACGGAGCCCAGTACGGCGACCCCGAGGGTGCCGCCGACCTGCCGGAACGTGTTGTTCAGCGCCGAGCCGGAGCCGGCCTTCTCGCGCGGCAGGGACTGCATGATCGAGACGGTGACCGGCGGCATGATGTGCGCCATGCCGGTGCCCTGGATGAAGAAGAGCACCTCCAGCACGACGATCGGGGTGTCGGTGCCCATCAGCACGAAGCCCGACATCGTGACGGCGACCAGCAGCATGCCGACCGTGCAGACGGCCTTGGCGCCGAAGCGGTCGACGACGTGCCGGGCCCGCGGCGCGAAGATCATCTGGGCGGCGGCCAGCGGCAGGAGCAGCAGGCCCGCCTGGAGCGGGGAGAAGCCGCGCACGCTCTGGATGTAGAAGACCATGAAGAACGTGACGCCCATCAGCGCGAAGAAGACCAGCGCGATGGCGGCGACGGCCGCGGAGAAGGCGGGCTTGCGGAAGTGGCCGATGTCGATCGACGGGTGGTCGATGCGCTTCTCGTAGAGCACGAAGCCGGCCAGGACGAGCAGGCCGCCGAGGACCGTGCCGACCACCTGCGGGTCGGTGAAGTCCGCGAGCTGGCCGCCCTTGATGATGCCGTACACCAGCAGCACGAGGCCAACGACGGACAGCACCACGCCCACCGGGTCGAGCCGGCCGGGCCGCGGGTCCTTGCTGTCCGGGACCAGCAGCACCATCGCGACCAGCGCGATCAGCACGATCGGCACGTTGACCAGGAAGACCGAGCCCCACCAGAAGTGCGAGAGGAGCAGGCCGCCGGCGATCGGGCCGATCGCGATGGCGAGGCCGACGCCGCCGGCCCAGATGCCGATGGCCTTGGGCTGCTCGTCGCGCTCGAAGACGTTCATGAGGACGGCGAGGGTCGCCGGCATGACCAGCGCGCCGCCGAGGCCCATCACCGCGCGGAAGGTGATCAGCTGGCCGGGCGAGCCGGACACGGCGGCCAGCACGGAGCCGAGGCCGAAGATCACCAGGCCGGTCAGCAGGATCTTCTTGCGGCCCAGCCGGTCACCGAGGAGCCCCGCGGTGAACAGCAGGCCCGCGAAGACCAGCGTGTAGGAGTTGATCGCCCACTCCAGCTGGCTCTGGCTCGCGCCGAGGCCGGTGGGGGCCGGGGTGGCGATCGTCTTCATCGCCACGTTCAGGATCGAGTTGTCCAGCACCACGATGAGCAGGCTGAGCATCAGCACCGCGAGGATCGCCCAGCGGCGGCGGTGGATGTGCTCGGGGACCTGGCGGGCGGCGGTCGCGGGTATGCCCGCGCCGGACGGGGCGCCGGCGGCCCCGCCGCCGGGCGAAGATTCGGATGAACGTGCCATAAGAACCAGCGTACGCCATTTTCGATACGGCACCGTTCCGTATCGTTGGTTGTATCGGGCACGCACTCGCTTCGGGTCCTCTTCCACCACTCCGCACCGGCGTGTCAGCATGGGCAATGAGTCCGGGGACGCCGTCAGGGCGCCTCGAGATGACCTGAAGGAGCCGTCGTCATGACGCAGATTTCGCCTGCCCGGGCGCAGGACAAGCAGGGGGCACAGGGCGCGCAGGACCGGAATTCCGGCACCGCGGCGCAGCCCGCCACGAAGCCCGCATCGGACAAGTCGCTGTACGGCGGCACCCGGTCCCGCCGCGTCACCGTCCGCGACATCGCCGCCGCCAAGGCCCGCGGCGACAAGTGGCCCATGCTCACCGCGTACGACGCGATGACCGCCTCCGTCTTCGACGAGGCCGGCATCCCCGTCCTGCTCGTCGGCGACTCCATGGGCAACTGCCACCTCGGGTACGAGTCGACCGTCCCGGTCACGATGGACGAGATGACGCTGCTGTCCGCCGCCGTCGTACGCGGCACGGAGCGCGCCCTCGTCGTCGCCGACCTGCCCTTCGGTGCGTACCAGGAAGGCCCCGTCCAGGCACTGCGCAACGCCACCCGGCTGGTCAAGGAGGCCGGGGTGGGCGCGGTGAAGCTGGAGGGCGGCGAGCGCTCGGCCGAGCAGATCAAGCTGCTGGTCGACGCCGGCATCCCGGTGATGGCCCACATCGGGCTCACCCCGCAGTCGGTCAACGCCTTCGGCGGGTACCCGGTGCAGGGCCGCGGCGAGGAGGCGGCCCAGCAGCTGCTCCGGGACGCCAAGGCCGTGCAGGACGCGGGGGCCTTCTCGGTGGTGCTGGAGGCCGTACCGGCCGAGCTGGCCGCCGAGGTCACCCGCTCGCTGCACATCCCCACCGTCGGCATCGGCGCCGGCCTGGAGTGCGACGCGCAGGTCCTGGTCTGGACGGACATGGCCGGGATGACCAAGGGCCGGGTGCCGCGCTTCGTGAAGCAGTACGCGGAGCTGCGGAAGGCGCTGGGCGGCGCGGCGAAGGAGTTCGCCGAGGAGGTCGTGGGCGGCACCTTCCCGGCGGAGGAGCACACCTTCCACTGAGGGCTTGCCGGCACTTCCACTGAGGGCTTGCCCGCACGGTTTCAGGGGCGCCGGCAGTCTCTGCCGGCGCCCCGTCGCCGAGCGGGCGGGCCGGGCTCCCGGCACCCGTGTCGGTGATCTGTAGGCGTACCGACATCGGCCGACCAGGGCTGTCGGCTCTCTGTCGGAGCGTTGTCAGTGGTGCCTGCCACTGTGGACCCATGACGCAGAAGACACACTCCGCCGGCGGCCGCCCGGCCGTCCAAGTACGTGGCCTGGTAAAGCACTTCGGCGAGGTGAAGGCCGTCGACGGGGTGGACCTGGACGTGCGGGAAGGCACGGTCATGGGCGTGCTCGGGCCGAACGGCGCGGGCAAGACCACCCTCGTCCGCTGCCTCTCCACGCTCCTGGTGCCGGACGCCGGCACGGCCGTGGTCGCCGGGTACGACGTCGTGCGCCAGCCCCGCGCCCTGCGGCGCACGATCGGCCTGACGGGCCAGTACGCCTCCGTGGACGAGAAGCTCTCCGGCCGGGAGAACCTCTACATGATCGGGCGGCTGCTCGACCTCTCCCGCAAGGACGCCCGGGCGCGCACCGACGAGCTGCTGGAGCGGTTCTCGCTCACCGAGGCCGCCAAGCGCGCCGCCGGCAAGTACTCCGGCGGCATGCGGCGCCGCCTCGACCTGGCCGCTTCGATGATCGGCAAGCCCTCCGTGCTGTACCTGGACGAGCCGACGACCGGCCTCGACCCGCGCACCCGCAACGAGGTCTGGGACGAGGTCAACCGCATGGTCCGCGACGGCGCCACGGTGCTGCTGACCACGCAGTACATGGAAGAGGCCGAGCAGCTCGCCGACGAGCTGACCGTCGTCGACCGCGGCCGGGTGATCGCCGAGGGCCGGGTGGACGAGCTGAAGGCCAAGGTCGGCGGGCGCACGCTGCAGATCCGCCCGGCGGTCCGCGACGAGCTGGACCGCATGGTCGGCGCGATCGCGCAGGCCGGCCTGGACGGAATGGCGGGGGCCACGGCGGACCACGAGGACGGCGTGGTGAACGTCCCGATCGTCAGCGACGAGCAGCTGACCGCGGTGGTCACCGTCCTCGGCGAGCGCGGCTTCGCGCTCGCCGGCATCAACACCCATCTGCCCAGCCTGGACGAGGTCTTCCTGGCCATCACCGGTCAGAAGACGTCCGAGGCCGACGCGGCCGCCGAGCCGGCGGACGCCCAGTACGAGGAGGTCGCGGCATGAGCGCCGCAGTGATCACGGCGCCGGCCGCGAAGCCCGGAGCCGACGAGGGCCGGATCGGCCTGCGGGCCAATCTCCGCCACATCGGCGCGCTGGTGCGCCGCAACGCCCTGCAGATCAAGCAGGACCCCGAGTCGATGTTCGACGTCCTGCTGATGCCGATCATCTTCATCCTGCTGTTCGTGTACGTCTTCGGCGGCGCGATCGCCGGCAAGGGCAATCAGCAGGAGTACGTCCAGTACCTGGTCCCCGGCATGATGGCGATGATGGGCATGAACATCGCCATGGCGGTCGGCACGGGCGTCAACGAGGACTTCCGCAAGGGCGTGATGGACCGCTTCCGCACGATGCCCATCGCGCGGTCCTCGGTCCTCATAGCCAAGATCGTCGTCGAGATCGGCCGGATGCTGATCGCCACCGCGATCCTCCTGGGCATGGGCTTCCTGCTCGGCCTGGAGATCAGGGGCTCGGTGCTGCAGTTCGTCGCGGCGATCGTGCTGTCGACCGTCTTCGGCGCGGCGCTGATGTGGATCTTCGTTCTGCTGGGGCTGACGGTGAAGACGCCGCAGGCCGTGCAGGGCATGGCGATGCTGGTGCTGATGCCGCTCCAGTTCGGCTCGTCGATCTTCGCGCCCACCGCGTCGATGCCCGGCTGGCTGGAGGGGTTCACGAAGGTCAACCCCCTCTCGAACCTCGCCGACGCCGCCCGCGGCCTGCTGGGCGGCCAGGGCCCCGTCGCCCACCCGGCGCTGGTCACCCTGGCCTGGGCCGTGGCCATCACGGCCGTCACGATGCCCCTGGCGGTACGGAAGTTCCGCTCGAAGACCTGACGGGAGAAGACCTGGAGGACCTGACGGGAGAAGACCCCGAGGGGGAAAGGGCCTCGTCGGGGCCGGAGACAGGCTTCGTCGGGGCCCGGGGGTTCGGGGCCCGGGCCCCCGTCGGAATCCGGGGTTCGGGCCCGGGACCCCGGAGATTCGGAGACCGGAGGTTCGGATCCCCGGGGTCAGATGAGCGAGAGGGCCTCGTCGAGGGTGAGGGCGGCGCCCTCGGCGCGGGCCGACGCGTAGTCCGCCTCGCCGAGCACGGCGCGTACGGCCTCCTCCGCCGCCGTGCGGGAGTGCCGGGTGATGCGCGGCGCGTGCGGCCGGGGTGCGCGCAGCGCGTCGAACGAGCCGATCAGCCGTGCCCCGTCCGCCGCTCCGGCGGGCCCGCCGGTGACGGCCAGCGCCCGCGCCGCGACGAGCAGCTGGGACAGCAGGGCGTCGGGCGCGATGGCCCGGGTCAGCCGGTCGTCCATCATGGCGACGGCCCCGCGCACGGCCTCCAGCACGCCGTCGTACCGCCCCTCGTCCGCATCCAGCGCCGCCAGCGATCCCTCGACCACACCGAGGAAAAGCTGCGGCGTCGCGCGGTCGGCGAACTCCGCGCGCACCTGCCGCAGATGCTCCCGGGACTCGGCGGTCCGGCCGGCCGTCGCCAGCCAGGTGGCCAGCTGGATCCGGGCGAACGGCACGGCGTCGCGGTTGCTGTGCTGCCCCTCTTCCAGTACCTCGCGCAGCAGCCGTTCTCCCGTGTCCTCCTCGCCGGCCTCGATGAGCACACCGCCCAGTCGGACCTTGAGCAGCGGGAGCTGGCCGTGCGCGCCGAGGTCGGCGGCGTAGCGCATCGCGGCGCGGTAGTCGTCGGCGGCCGGGCCGTACTCCCCGTGGTTCTCGCGGGACTCGCCGCGGCCGGCCAGGGCCTCGGCCACGCCCCAGGCGTCGCCGATCCTCTGGAAGATCTCCAGCGCTTCGTCGACGTCGCGGGCCGCCTGCGGCAGGCCGCCGGGCCGGTCGTTCTGGATCTTCGCCCGCAGCTGGAGGACGAACGCCAGCTCCCAGTCGTAGCCGAACTCCCGGCAGCCGCGCACGGTCTCGTCGATCAGCTCGGTCAGTTCCTCGAACCGGCCCGTCAGCATGACGGCGTAGAACCACATCACGCCCGGCACCCGGCAGGTCTGCGGCAGCCCGCCACGGTAGACCGCGGCGACCCCGCGCAGCTCCTCCTGCTGCTCGGGCTCCAGCAGCGTGTCCATGTCGCTGTCCCGGCCGGCCAGTGCGACGAGCCGGACCTCCCGGCGCGCCTCCAGGAGCTGTTCGGGCGGCAGCGGCGGCGGGGCGTCGATGGGGCGGTCCGGCAGCGGCGGGGCGGGCACGGCCGGCGGCAGGAAGGGGTTGGGGCCGAGCTCGGCCGCGGCCATGGACCAGGTGCGGGCGTCGGCGCGGTGGTCGCGCAGCGTCCAGAACCACTGCAGGGCGAGGACGAGGCAGAGCACCTCGTGCTCGTCGCGGGCGGCGACGGCGCGGCGCAGGGCGGTACGCAGGTTGTCGTGTTCCTGCTCCAGCCGGTCCAGCCAGTGGCGCTGCTGGGGGCCGCGCAACAGCGGGTCGGCCGTACGGGCCAGCTCCCGGTAGGCCACGAGGTGCCGCCGCTCGGCCGCGGCCCGCTCCCCCGCCTCGTCCAGCCGCTCCCCGGCGTACTCCCCGACGGTCTCCAGCAGCCGGTACCGCATCTCCCCGTCCGCCGAGGGGCCTGCCACCACGAGCGACTTGTCGACAAGCGAGCCGAGCAGCGGCGCCACGTCCCCGGGCACGACGAGCGGCGACGCGGTGCCGTGGGGGCGGGCCACCCCGGTCGGCGTGTTCGGACCGGCCGGATCGGCCGGCACATCCGGTCCGGCCGATCCGGCCGGGGCAGTGGCGGACGTCGAGGCGGTGGGGGGCGTCGAGTCGGCTGCCCGCGTGTCCGCGCAGACGGTCTCCGCCGCGGTGAGGTCCGCGCCGCCGGAGAAGACGGAGAGACGGCGGAGGACGGCGCGTTCCGGGGCGTCGAGCAGGTCCCAGGACCAGTCGACGACCGCCCGGAGCGTCTGCTGGCGCGGCAGTACCGTACGGCTGCCGCTGGTCAGCAACCGGAAGCGGTCGTCCAGGCGGTCCGCGAGCTGCCGCGGCGAGAGCGACCGCAGCCGGGCCGCGGCCAGCTCGATGGCCAGCGGCAGGCCGTCCAGCCGGCGGCAGATCTCGGCGCACGCCTCCGGATCGTCCTCGATACGGAAACCGGGCCGCGCCGCTGCGCCCCGGTCGGCGAGCAGGCGCAGCGCGACGGGGTCGGGCAGCGGTTCCACCGGCCGGACCAGCTCACCGGGGACCGCGAGCGGCTCCCGGCTGGTGGCCAGCACGCTCACGTCCGGGCACTCGGCCAGCAGCCGTTCCGCCAGCAGGGCCGCCGCGTCGATGACGTGCTCGCAGTTGTCCAGCACGAGCAGCATGCGGCGGCCGGCGCAGTGCTCGGCGAGCTGCGCGAGCGGGTCGAAGGCGAGCGGGTCGGCGGCGGCCCGCAGCCCCTCGGCGGCGCTGCCGCGTACGACGGTCTCGCGGGCGCCGAGTGCGGTGAGTACGGCTTCCGGCACGGTACCGGGGTCCTGGACGGGGGCCAGTTCCGCGAACCACACGCCGTCCGGCCACGCCTCGGGCGCACCGGCCGCCGCGGCCTCCGCGCCTTCCTGCGAGAGCCGCGTCTTCCCGGCCCCGCCGGGCCCGAGCAGCGTCACGAGGCGATGCGCCGTCAGGTCGTCGCGCAGATCCCGCAGCTCCCGCTGCCGCCCGACGAACGACGTCAGCCGCGCCCGCAGATTCCCGGCCCGCCGCGCCTGCACCTGCCCGGACCGCTGCTCCTGGGCCTCTCCGGACCGCCGGTCCTGAGCCTGCCCGGACCGCTGGTCCCCGGGTGCCCCGGCCGACCGCGGCTCGCCGAGCGGCCCCGGGCCGGCTCCCGGCCACGCAGCCACGTCCGCCGCGTCCGCCGCACCCGCAGTGCTCCCCACATCCGCCGCATCGTGGGCCGTAAGGAGTTCCGCGTGCAGGGCGCGGAGGGACGGGGACGGGTCGGTGCCGAGGCGGTCGGCGAGGTCGGCGCTGAGGTGGGCGTACGCGTCCAGGGCCTCGGCCGTGCGGCCGGTGTCGCGCAGGGCGCGCAGCCGCAGCTCGTGCAGCGGCTCGTCCAGCGGATGCCGGTGGCAGAGCGCGGTGAGGGCGGGCAGCGCCTCGTCCGCGCGGCAGAGCGCGAGGTCGGCGGCGAGCCGGGCCCGCCGCGCGTCCAGATGCAGCCGCTCGGCCCCGGCCGCCTCCGCGACCGCGTCCGGGAGATCGGCGAGGGCCGGCCCGCGCCACAGCGTCAGCGCGTCGTCCAGCAGGGCGGCGGCCTTCCGGGGGTCGCCGTCCGCGAGCGCGCGCTCGCCCTCGCCCGCCAGCCGCTCGAAACGGTGCAGGTCGACGTCGTCGGGGTCGGCCGCCAGGTAGTAACCGCCGGTCACGGAGACGACCGCCGCGCGGCCGAGGGCCCGTCGCAGCCGCCCGACGAGCGCCTGAAGCGCCGCGCCCGCGTCCCTCGGCAGGCCGCCGCCGGCCGCCCCGTCCGGCGTCGCGTACCCGTCCGGCCCCGGGCCCCAGACGTCCGCGATCAGCGTGTCGGGCGTACGGGGACGCCCCGGCGTCAGCGCGAGGGCGGCGAGGAGTGCGCGCAGGCGGGCGCCGCCGAGGGCGACGTCGGTGCCGTCGTCCCGGCGTGCCTGGGTCGTCCCGAGGATTCCGTAGCGCACCGGCCCATTGTCGTCCACGGCCCGGGCGCCTCGCCCCTCCCCCAGCGTTGTCCGCTCCCCCGTCATTCCCTGTCAGCCCCCTGGTCCCCCGTCCGTACGCGTTTCCCGCTCACCGCCGCCGCGCGCCGGGTCCGTCCCGGCCGCCCGGCGGCGGTACCTCCAGCTCCACCAGGACGCCGCTCTCCGCCATGCGGTGTTCGGGACGGCCGTCCGGTTCACCGCCCCGCCCGTCGGCGAACCACTTGGGGCACTTACGGACCGGGCGCAGGTCGCGCTCGTCGGGCACGGGCTCGTAGGTATGGGAGCCCGCCGGCCGGCGGTAGCCCTCGGTCACCAGCTGGATCGAGCGGACCAGGCCGGTGACCGAGTCCGGGCCGTCGGGCCCGGGACCGTGGTTGTTCACCGTCCAGTCCCACATCGGGTCCGTCGTGGGGTTCAGCGCCCAGCTGACCCGGTCGCCCACGGAGAAGGGGGTGCCGCAGCACTCCATCTCCCAGTCCTCGTAGAACACCCGCCGCACGTCGGGGCCGCCGGCCACGTCGGGACGCGCATCGTCGGGACGTGCATCGTCGGCGGTGTTCGGGGGAGGGACGTTCGTAGCGGATGCGGACTCGGGATCGGGCATGGCACCAGACTGCCTGGAACCACCGGCATCACGCTCGTCGTTTTCCGAGTACAACCCGCCCCCGCCCCACCTCCCCCCCCTCAGGAGCACCGCACGATGACCACCGCAGTCCGGCGCGCGGATCAGCGCGTCAGTCCCGTCTTCCTCGCGCTCGTCGCCGTCATGGCGGTCTCGGGCTGGGCCGTGTGGACGGGGAGGCTGGCCGCGAACACCGGCTTCGCCGTGTTCCTGTTCGTGGTCTCGGGGTGGATCGTCTCGCTGTGCCTGCACGAGTACGCGCACGCCCGTACGGCGCTGCACAGCGGCGACATCTCGATCGGCGCCAAGGGCTATCTGACGCTCAACCCGCTCAAGTACACGCACGCGCTGCTCAGCATCGTGCTGCCGGTGATCTTCGTGATCATGGGCGGCATCGGGCTGCCGGGCGGCGCCGTCTTCATCGAGCGCGGCCGGATCCGGGGCCGCTGGCGGCACAGCCTGATCTCGGCGGCGGGCCCGCTGACGAACATCCTGTTCGCGGCCGTCGTGACCGCGCCCTTCTGGCTGGGCGCGATGGACGGCGTGCCGAAGCCGTTCCGGTACGCGCTCGCGTTCCTGGCGCTGCTGCAGGTGACGGCCGCGATCCTGAACTTCGTGCCGGTACCGGGGCTGGACGGGTACGGCGTGGTCGAGCCGTGGCTGCCGTACGGCGTGCGGCGGCAGGTCGAGCCGTTCGCGCCGTTCGGGCTGATCGCGGTGTTCGGACTGCTGTGGGTGCCGGGGGTGAACCAGGTGTTCTTCGAGGCGGTGCACGCGATCCTGGGCGCGCTGGGCGTCTCGGACCTGGACTCCTACCTCGGGCAGGAGTTCTTCCGCTTCTGGCAAGGCGAGCCGCAGGTCTTCTGACGCCGACAGCCCGGCGAGCCCCGCCGAGGGGCCTGACGCCGAGCCCGCCCCGGGGGCCGGGCGCCCGCCCGCCCCGGGGCCTAGCCCTGCGCCTGGGTCTCCGCCTGTGCCTGGGCCTGCTCCTCCGCCGCCGCGCGCTCCATCTTGGCGCGGCGCAGGTAGAACCACGCCATGTTGCTGGAGATACCGGCCACCAGGACCCACACGACGCCGATGAGGTTGCCCGCCACGAAGGACACCACAGCCGCGACGACCGCGAGGACGCAGACGACGAGGGCGAAGACGGCGAGACGCCGGGCCGGGCCGGACGGAGGCAGGGCGGGCATGAGACGGGGCTCCTGTCGGGGTACTGCGGTACTGCGGTCCCCTCCAGTGTCCCCCATGCCCCGCTCCGTCCTCCTCCGGCCCGGCACCCGGCCGGCCCGGAGGCCGGGCCCGCCGCCCCGCAGTACGGACCGGGCCCGGCCCGCCGCTGCCCTTACACGTCCGTGAGCCGCAGTCCCGCGTGTGCCTTGTAGCGGCGGTTGGCGGAGATGAGGTTGGCGACCAGGGACTCGACCTGGTGGGCGTTGCGGAGCCGGCCGGCGAAGACGCCGCGCATGCCGGGGATGCGCCCGGCCAGCGCCTGCACGACGTCGGTGTCGGCCCGCTTCTCGCCGAGCACCATCACGTCCGTGTCGATCTCGGCGATCTCCGGGTCCTGCAGGAGCACGGCCGAGAGGTGGTGGAAGGCCGCGGTCACCCGGGACTCCGGGAGCAGCGCGGCGGCCTGCTCGGCGGCGCTGCCCTCCTCCGGCTTCAGCGCGTAGGCGCCCTTCTTGTCGAAGCCGAGCGGGTTGACGCAGTCGACGACGAGTTTGTCGGCCAGCTCGGCGCGGAGCGATTCGAGGGTCTTGGCGTGGCCCTCCCACGGCACGGCCACGATCACCACGTCGGCGCGGCGCGCGCAGTCCGCGTTGGCCGCGCCCTCCACACCGTGGCCGAGCTCGTCCGCCGCCGCCTGCGCCCGCTCGGCGGCGCGCGAACCGATGATCACCTTCTGGCCGGCCCTGGCGAACCGGTACGCCAGCCCCCGGCCCTGGTCCCCGGTGCCGCCGAGTACGCCGATCACGAGCCCGGACACGTCCGGCAGGTCCCAGGGGTCCCGCTTGAGCGCCTTCTTGGCCTCGGTCGCGACGTTCACGGGAGTCGTGGACTGCGCATCGTCAGGAGTAGTCATGACAGCGATACTGGCACGCCCCGTCCGCGCCGGGCAGCGGGGCGCGGCGTGCCGATGATCACGGTCCCCCGCCTGATCACGCCTTGGCTCTGTGGGTCACGCCTTGACGCTGCCCTCGGTGAGCCCGGTGCGCCAGTACCGCTGCAGCACCGTCATCAGGACCATCAGCGGCAGGACGGAGAGGAAGGCGCCGCCGACGGTGTACTGGTACAGCTCGGGCTGCCGGTCGGCGTAGCCGGTCCAGGACGTCAGGCCCAGCTGGATCGGGTAGAGGTCGGAGTCGGAGAGCATCACCAGCGGCAGGAAGTAGTTGTTCCAGATGTGCACGAACTGGAACAGGAAGACGGTGACGAGCGCGGGGACCATCAGCCGCAGGCCGAGGCCCGAGAAGATGCGCCACTCCCCCGCGCCGTCGATCCGGGCCGCCTCCAGCAGCGAGTCGGGCACCGCGGCGGCCGCGTAGATCCGGCAGAGGTAGACGCCGAACGGGCTGACCACGCTGGGGATCAGCACGGACCAGTAGGTGTTGGCCATGCCGAAGCCGCTGAACAGGAAGTACAGCGGCAGGGCGAGCGCCGTGCCGGGGATCAGCACGCCGGCCAGGATGACGTTGAAGAGCGCCTCCCGGCCCGGGAAGGGGAACTTCGCGAGTGCGTAGCCTGCCGCGGCGGACAGCAGCGTCGCGGCGAGCGCGCCGACGCCCGCGTAGAGCAGGGAGTTGGCGAACCAGCGGACGTAGATGCCGTTGTCGTACGTCAGCACATCGCCGAGGTACTGGAGCGGACGCGGGTTCGCGAACCAGAAGCCGAAGCTGCCGAAGAGGTCGCCGCTGCTCTTCGTGGCGGAGACCACCAGCCAGTAGACCGGTACGAGGAAGTAGACGGCGAAGACGGTCAGCAGGGCGAAGGTGATGATGCGGTGGCGGAGCGCCGAGGGGGTCACCGGCCGTCCCCCTTCCCCCGCTGCCCGACCAGCCGCAGGAAGCCGAACGACAGGGCGCAGGCGACCAGCGCGAGCAGGACCGCCTCGGCGGCGGCGAGGTGCTGGTTGTTGCCGACGAACGCCTCGCTGTAGGCGTGCAGGTTGGGTGTGTAGCCGGAGTCGATCGACGAGGCCAGTGGCCGCAGCACCATCGGCTCGGCGAACAGCTGGAGCGTGCCGATGATGGAGAAGACGCAGGTCAGGACGAGTGCGGGGCGGATGAGCGGGATCTTGATGTGGAGGGCGACCTGGCGGGCGTTGGCCCCGTCGATGCGTGCCGCCTCGTACAGCTCCTGGGGCACGGCCTTGAGCTGGGCGATCAGGACGAGCATGTTGTAGCCGGTGAACTGCCAGGTGACGATGTTGGCGATGGACCACAGGACGGCGCCGCGGGAGAGGAAGTCCACGTCCCAGCCGACCGCTTCGGCCATCTTCACCAGCGGACTGATGCCGGGGACGTACAGAAAGCCCCAGAGGATCGAGGCGATCACGCCGGGCACGCCGTACGGCAGGAAGAACGCGCTGCGGAAGAACGTCACCCAGCGGGCGCTCGCACTCTCCAGGAGCAGCGCGAGGACGGTCGCCAGCACGATCATCAGCGGAATCTGCACGGCCCCGAAGAGGAGCACCCGGCCGAAGCCGGAGAGGAAGCGGTCGTCGGCGAGCGCCTGTGCGTAGTTGGACAGCCCGGTGAAGACCTCGCGCTCCGCGCCGCCGAGGCCCAGCGGCCCGGTGCGCTCGGTCTTGTGCAGGCTCTGCCGGACGGCGTACAGGATGGGCGCGATGAAGCAGAGGAGGAAGAGCGCGAGGAAGGGCACGAGGAAGCCGGCGGCCGCGCGGGCGTTGCGGGCTTCCGTACGGGTCGGCCGTCTCACCCGCCGCTCTCCACCTTCAGGCCCTTGCCCTTGAGGTCGCCCACGGTCTGCGCCTGGACCTTCTTCAGCACCGAGCGGAAGGAGTCGCCGCTGCTCAGCGCCTCGGTGAAGGCGTCGCCCAGCCGCTGGTAGAGGGTGTCGACGCCGGGGCCCCACTGCCAGCTGGTGTCGACGTGGTCGCCGGCCTCCTTGAAGACCTTGCTGTACGCCTGGCCACCGAAGAACTCCTTGTGCACGTCCAGGTCGGTCGTCTTGTAGCCGGTCTTCGCGCTGGGGAATCCGTAGCCGCCCTCGATGAGCAGCGCGATGGCCTCGGGGTCGGTGTTGAGCCAGACGGCGAAGTCCAGCGCGTCCTTGGGATAGGTGGCACCCGCGAACACCGCGGTGGTCGAGCCGCCCCAGTTGGCCTGCGCGTCCGCGCCCTTCGTCCACTGCGGCAGCGGTACGGCGCGCCACTTGCCCTTGGTGTCCGGCGCGTTGCCGACCAGCAGCGCGTCGCCCCAGCTGGCGCCGAGCCAGGCCGGGATGGCGCCGGTCTGGATGTCCTTGTACCAGGCGTTCTGGCGGTCCGGGATGGTCTTGATCAGCTTCTGCCTGACCAGGCCCTCCCAGTAGTCGGCGACCTTGCGGGTGGGCTCGTCGTCGAGGGCGACGGTCCAGGTGTCGCCGTCGGCGGCGTACCACTTGGCGCCGGCCTGCCAGGCGTATCCGGCGAACCGGTTGCCGTTGGTGGGCGCGAACGTCTCGATCCAGGCGCCCTTCTTGCGAATCTTCTTGGCGGCGGCCTCGTACTCGTCCCAGGTGGCGGGCGGCTCGATGTCCCACTTGTCGAAGAGGTCCTGCCGGACGAAGAGGCCCATGGGGCCGGAGGCCTGGGGTACGGCGTAGACGCCCTTGCCGAAGACGGACTGCTGCCACTGCCAGCCGACGAACTGCTTCTTGTACCGCTCGCCGCCCACGGTCGTCAGGTCCAGCAGCCCGTTGTCCAGCAGGAAGCTGGGGACGACGGGGAACTCGATCTGGCCGAGGTCGGGCGGGTTGCCGGCCTTGATGGCGGCGTGCATCTTGGCGTACTGGGCGCCGTTGACCGCCGAGACCTTCTCGACCTGCACCTGGACCTCGGGGTTCTTGCTGTTCCACAGGTCGACGGGCTTGTCGATGCCGGGGACCCAGGACCAGAAGGTGAGGGTGATCTGCTGGCCCTTCTTGCGCTCCTTGGGCGCCGCCTTCTCGTCGTCGGTGCCGCCTCCGCACCCTGCCAGCGCGAAGCCGGCGGCCACGGCCGCCGCGCCGCCGAGCACGGATCTGCGGCGTGTGCCGCCCGAAGGGATCGTGTCGTTCGTCCTCATGCCAGCTCCTCCACGGGGATGCGGCGGAAGGTGATCGTCGAGTAGGCGCTGAAGTCGCCGGTTTCGTAGAGCAGTCCGACGGTGTCGGGATCGATCCGCACGAGGTCGGAGTAGGCGGCCGGCAGGCCGCTGACGGTGTGTGCGTCGTACCAGGTCAGGCCCCGGTCCCGGCTGGCACGTACGGTCATCAGGGCGCGCGACTCACGGTCGGCCGGGGCCGAGAAGAGCAGCACGTCCGGGGTGCCGAGGTGGAGCACGCTGCCCTCGACGACGGGCGCCGCGAGGCCGGCCTGGGACCGGAAGGGCTTCTCCAGGCGTGCGCCGCCGTCGGCGGAGTAGGCGTCGACGCGGGTGCCGGGCGCGTCGGAGTCGTTGCGGGCGTTGAAGTAGAGGCGGCCGTCGGGGAGTTCCGCCGCGGTGGTCTCGTTGGTGTTGATGTAGCCGTTGGGGTTGGAGTCGGTGTAGCCGATCCGCCAGTTCTCGCCGGAGTCGTCGCTGAGCAGGGCGTGGCCGCCGTCGTAGCGGCCCTCGGCCCCGGTGTCGCCGGGCACGGTGGGGGCGAGGGAGTGGTTGCCGGGGACGACCAGCCGGCCGGCGTACGGGCCGTGGCGCAGCTGGAGCGCGTGCCCGGGTGTGGTGGCGTACCACCGCCAGTCCGCGCGCTTGGTCTGTGCGGTGATCTCGCGCGGGGTGCTCCAGGTGGCGCCGTCGTCGTCGCTGTGCTGAATCCACACCCGGCGGCCGTCGGCGGCGGACACCTCGCCCCGCCGGATGGCGCTCTCGGTGGCGGTGCCCGCGTTGCGTACGTGGACCAGGACGGTGCGGCCGGTGTGCGGGCCGCTGTGCAGGACGACGGGGGCCGGGTTGCCCGCGGTGCCGGTGCCGTTGTCGGCGACGACGGTCAGCGGGCCCCAGGTGCGGCCGCCGTCGACGGAGCGTCTGAGGACGAGGTCGATGTGGCCGGTGTCAGACGCCGAGGCGACGCGCCCCTCGGCGAAGGCCAGCAGGGTGCCGGCCCCGGTCACGACCACGGCCGGGATGCGGTAACTGGCGTAACCGCCGGTACCGGCCCGGAAGGGTTGCGAAGTCTCGTACGCCACGGCAGCCCCTAACGGCCGGATGCAACGACCAGACGTAGGACGTCCCTTGTCTTGCGGCGACCATAGGGAGCGCCCAACGGGGCGTCAAGGCACCCGACATGGCCCGTGTCGCCCGCCTCGCGCGGATGCCACATCGAGGGGAACTGCGGGTGAACCACGGCTGTACGCAAGGGGTCGGGCCTTGGCGGGCTTTGCGGAGCGCACCGCGCTCAGGCCCGTTACGCGATGCCCTTCAGGCGTTCCCGGATGCCGTCGAAGTGCCGGTGCATCGCCTCGACCGCACGGTCGCCGTCGCCCGTCTCCAGCGCGGTGACGATCTCCTGGTGCTGACGCCAGGTCACGTCGGGGTCCTGGCTGCTGTCGTCCAGGTCCTTGCGGACCCGGCGCAGCGCGTCCCAGAAGGCGTCCAGCACCTCGCTGAGCAGGTGGTTGCCGAGCGAGCGGTACAGCGCGAGATGGAAGGCGCGGTCGGTGGCGCTCTCCACCCGGCCGGCCGCCGCCTCCTTCTCCATCCGGTCGACCAGGCCGCGCAGGACGGCCAGGTCCTCGGCGGGCAGGCTGCGCGCGACCGACGCGACCAGCCCGGCCTCCAGCGCCTCCCGGACCTCCATCAGCTCGTACAGGCTGGCCTCGCCCTGGTGGTGGCGGACCGCGGCCCGGAAGGCGATGCCCTCCACGAGCGGGTCGAGGGTGAGCGACCCGACGTACGTGCCGAAGCCGTGCCGGATCTCGACGATGCGCATGGCCTGCAGCGCCTTGAGCGCCTCGCGGACGGAGTTGCGGCTGACGTCGAGCAGGTCGACCAGCTCGGCCTCGGTGGGCAGCGGGTCGCCGGGCACCAGCTTCCGCCGCAGGATGAGCCGCTTGATCTGCGCCTGGACGTCCTCGGACATCGTGCCGCGCGCCATGTGTCTGCCTCTCCGTCTCCCCGCGGGGGCCGCGACCGGACCCCGCTCCCGGACCGGCGGCGGGGCGGGTGACCTGCCCCGCGACCTCTTGACCGATCCCTTCGCTGCGGGTCTATTGTGACCCAGACATAGGACATCCCATGTCCAACGTCCGATCACCTGCCGTTCCCGTTGTTCGCCGGCCGTTCTCCCGTTCGTCACCGGATTGCGGCCGACGGTCCCGCACCACACCGCCTGGAGCCCGTCATGGCACTGCCCACCCCGCTGACCGGCGTCGTACCGCCGGTCTGCACCCCCCTGGACCCGCGCGGCGAGGTCGACACCGGCTCCCTCGGGCGGCTGGTGGAGCACCTGGTCGACGGCGGCGTGCACGGTCTCTTCGCCCTCGGCTCCACCAGCGAGGTCGCCTACCTCACCGACGCGCAGCGGGCCACGGCGCTGGAAGCCGTGCTCAAGGCGGCGGACGGCCGGGTGCCGGTGCTGGCCGGCGTCATCGACACCACCACAGCCCGGGTCGTCGAGCACGCCCGCACCGCCGTGGGCCTGGGCGCCGACGCGCTGGTGGCCACCGCGCCCTTCTACACCCGTACGCACCCGAAGGAGATCGCCGGGCACTTCCGTGCGCTCCGGGCCACCGTGGACCTGCCGCTCTTCGCGTACGACATCCCGGTGGCGGTGCACAGCAAGCTCTCCCCCGCGCTCGTCCGGGAGCTGGCCGAGGACGGCACGCTGGCCGGGCTCAAGGACAGCAGCGGCGACGAGGGCGGGCTGCGCCGGCTCCTCGTCGAACTGGGCGGCCGGGACGGCCGGCGCACCGGCCCGGCGCCCGGCTTCGCGGTCCTCACCGGCTCCGAGCTCACCGTGGACGCGGCGCTGCTCGCCGGCGCCGACGGAGTGGTCCCGGGCATCGGCAACGTCGACCCCGCCGCGTACGTCCGCCTCTACGACGCCTGCCGCGCGGGCGACTGGGCGGCGGCAGCGGCCGAGCAGGAGCGGCTGGTCGCGCTCTTCGGCATGGTCGACGCCGGACCCGAGGCGGAGATGGGCCGCAGCTCCTCCGCGCTGGGCTCCTTCAAGGCGGCCCTGCATCTGCTCGGCGTCATCGGCCACCCCGCCACCGCGGCGCCGCAGCTCCCCCTGGGCCCCGAGGCCGTCGCCGAGGTCGCCCGTCACCTGACCGCCGCGGGCCTGGAGCCGGTCCGATGACCGGCCCGGCGCGCCCCGCGCGCCCGGCGTCCGAGGGCGCGGCCCTGCCCTGGTACCGGGAGGTCACCCCGGCCCGCTGGAAGGCGTTCTTCGCCGCCTGGATCGGTTACGTCCTCGACGGCTTCGACTTCGTACTGATCACCCTGGTGCTGACGGAGATCAGCGCCGAGTTCGAGCTCAGCACCGTGCAGGGCGCGAGCCTGATCTCCGGCGCCTTCATCACCCGCTGGCTCGGCGGCGCGGCCCTCGGCGCGCTCGGCGACCGCTTCGGCCGCAAGGCGTCGATGGTCGCGAGCATCCTGCTCTACTCCCTCGGCACCTTCGCGTGCGGCTTCGCCTGGGACTACACCAGCCTCTTCGCGGCCCGGCTGCTGATCGGCATGGGCATGGCCGGCGAGTACAGCGCCAGCGCCACGTACGTGCTGGAGAGCTGGCCGTCCCGGGTACGCGGGCGGGCCAGCGGCTTCCTGATCTCCGGCTTCTCCATGGGCTCGGTGCTGGCCGCCGAGTGCTACAAGTGGGTCGTGCCGGCCCTCGGCTGGCGCTGGATGTTCTACATCGGCCTGGCCCCGATCCTGATCGCCCTGTGGGTCCGGCGGGCGCTGCCGGAGGCCGAGGAGTGGAGCGCGACGGTCGCCGAGCGGGAGACGAAGCCCAACCCCTTCCGCCCCCTCTTCTCCACACCGCTCCGCGCCACGGTCAACACCGTGCTCACACTCGTCGCCACCCTCGCCCTCTTCGGCGTCTTCACGCCGGTGGGCGCGGGCGCGATACCGGTGCTCGCCGTGCTCGCGACGCTCGCCCTCGGCGGGCTCGCGGTCCAGCTCGGCGGGCGCCGCGGGTGGCTGCTGTACCTCTCCCTGATCATCACCGTCTTCGTCGCCTTCCTCTACACCTGGCCCATCCAGGCGCTGCTGCCGACGTACCTGAAGACCGAGCTGCACTACTCCCCCGGCGAGGTCACCAACGTCCTCTTCTTCGCCGGCTTCGGCACCATGGCGGGCTGCTGGCTGGCGGGGTTCGTCGGCGACTGGATCGGGGCGCAGAAGGCGTACGCGTTCACCCTGCTCGCCTCGCTGGTCTTCGTCTTCCCGGTCTTCGCCGCACGCGACAGCCTGCTGGTCCTCGGCGCCCTGCTCTTCGTCCTCCAGGCGCTCAGCTTCGGCATCTCCGGCCTGCTCCCCCGCTACATCGGGGGCCACTTCCCGACCGAGAGCCGGGCCGCGAGCCTGGGCTTCACGTACAACGTGGGCGCCCTGGGCGGCGCGGTGGCGCCGGTACTGGGCGCGAGCCTGGCCGAGGGCCGCTCCCTGGGCAGCTCACTGGCGCTGCTCACCTTCGCGGGCACGGTCCTGGTCGTCCTCCTGGTCGGCTTCGACATACCGGCCCGCCTCAACCGCCTCCTCGACCCGGAAGCCCCACGCGACCACCTGGCGGCGGAGGAGTCGGCGGTGGAATCGGCGGTGGAGGGTCCCGGGGCGGGGGCGGCCGGCGACGTCCGGCAGAAGGCGTAGGGGCCTGCTGCCCCGTCCCGCGCGGGCATGCCTCGTACGGGTGACGGTGTTCGAACGGCCCGGTGGCGCGGCGCGTACGGCGGCAGGATGCCGGCATGGATGCCGTACGTGTCGCGCTGCTGCGTGAAGTGCTCGCCGGGACCGAGTGGATTCAGGCCACCCGCCGCTTCGCCGGGTCGCTGCGGGCGTCCGTCGCACCGCACGGTGGCGGGCTGCTGCTGGTCGGCAGCGCGGAGTACGAGCCGTGGCACCTGGCGGCGCACCTGGACGACGAGGCCGCCTGGTCCGGGCTGCCGGAGCTCTCCCCGACGCTGGTGCGGCACCGGGTGCCGCTGGGGGTCCCGGCGCATCTGTCGGTGGGGCTCGGGCGGCTGGAGACGGCGCGGCGGGGCGAGACGCTGCTGGTCGTGGCGCCGGATCCGCCGGGGGGCGGGCTGCTGGAGCGGGTGCACGACGCACGGCGCAACGGTGCGACGGTGCTGGCGCTGGACTCGGGCGACCGGGAGCTGGGGGCGCTGGCGCATGACGCGCTGTCCGTGCCGTTGGCGGCGGTGCCCGCCGATCTGGATCTGGACACCGTGCAGCATCTGGTGAGCGCGGCTGCCGGGGAGAACAGCCTGCCGGCTCCGCGGCGGCACCGGCGGTTCCGTGATCGGCTGTCCCGGCTCGCGGATCAGCTGACTGCGCCGCCGCCTGCGCGGTGGTGATCGCCTCCGGCGGGGGTGCGTGACCGGCTTGCGGTGGTGCGGGGCGCCTCTGTCGTCGGTGGTGGCGGGGTCGAACCTCCGCGGGTGGGGTACCGGACTGCTTCGCTTTACGTCCGGTACCCCACCCGCTGCGGCCCGCCCCCTCCCGTCGGATGTGGCGTACCCGTCCGCTGGGGTCCCGGTCCCGGCAGAGTGCCGGAGGCGGTCGGCCGGGCCTGCCCTCCCCGTAGAATTCGTCAAATGCACGAAGAACTGCGCGGGGCCCTGGGTGGGCTTCTCGACGGGCTGCCTGCGAAGCAGGCCTCGGCGGCCGTCGAGCGGCTGATCGCCAATTACCGGGGGCGTACGCCGACCGACGCGCCGGTGCTGCGGGACCGGGCGGACGTCGCCGCGTATGCCGCGTACCGGATGCCCGCGACGTTCGAGGCCGTACGGGCCGCGCTGGTGGAGTTCGGGGCGCGGGTGCCCGGCTGGGTGCCCGGCTCGCATCTCGACATCGGCGGCGGTACGGGCGCGGCGGCCTGGGCGGCGGCCGATGTCTGGCCGGGGCTGCGGACGACCGTGTGGGACTGGGCCGAGCCGGCCCTCGCGCTCGGCCGGGAGCTGGCCGAGGGGCGGCTGGAGACCCGGTGGCAGCGCCAGGTGATCGGCGCCGGGCTGGCGGTGCCGGAGGACACCGGGCTGGTGACCGTTTCGTATGTGCTCGGCGAGCTGACCGCCGGGGACCGGGAGGCGGTCGTGGCGGCCGCGGCGAAGGCGCGTACGGCCGTATTGATCGAGCCGGGGACCCCGGACGGGTATGCGCGTATCCGTGCCGCCCGCGAGCAGCTGGTGGCGGCGGGGATGCGGGTCGTGGCGCCGTGCCCGCACAGCGCGGAGTGTCCCATCACTCCTGGTGAGGACTGGTGTCACTTCTCGGCCCGGGTGAACCGGTCCTCGCTGCACCGGCAGGTGAAGGGCGGGTCGCTGCCGTACGAGGACGAGAAGTACGCGTACGTCGCGGCGACCCGCGTGGCGGCGGAGCCCGCCGCGGCCCGGATCGTGCGGAAGCCGCAGCTGCGCAAGGGGCAGGTGCTGCTGGACGTGTGCACGGCCGAGGGGCTGGGGCGGCGTACGGTCACCAAGCGGCAGGGCGCCGTCTACCGCGCGGCACGGGACGCCTCGTGGGGCGGCACCGTGCCGGGTGAGGAGTAGGCGTGGACAGGAAGGCCCCGGACGCCGCGCGCCGCAGTGAGCGCTCGCGGCGGGCGATCTTCGATGCCGCGCTGTCGCTGGTCGGGGAGGTCGGGTACCAGCGGCTCACGATCGAGGGGATCGCCGGCCGGGCGGGCGTCGGCAAGCAGACGATCTACCGGTGGTGGCCGTCCAAGGCCGACGTGCTGCTGGACGCCTTCACCGCGGAGGCGGACGTCGAGGGGCACGCGGCCGGGCTGCCGGACACCGGGGACCTCGCGGCGGACCTGAAGGCCGTGCTGCGGGCCACGGTGGACGAGTTCCGGGATCCGGCCTTCCAGGCGCCGTACCGCGCGCTGGCGGTCGCCGGCGCGGCCGACGAGCAGCTCTCGGCGCGCTTCGTCGAGCGGCTGCTGGAGCCCGGCGTGCGGGCCTACGTCGAGCGGCTGCGGGTGGCGCAGGAGGCCGGGGAGATCGCGGCCGGGGTGGATCTGCGGATCGCGGCGGAGATGGTGCTGAGTCCTTTCTCACAGCGCTGGCTGATGCGGACCGGCGAACTGACGTACGCGTTCACCGACAGCCTTGTCGATACGGCGCTCGCGGGCATCCGTCCGCGCCCCTCTTGAGCGCCGGGTGCGCCCCCTTTACAACGCGTCCCGTACACCCCGAATCTCCGCTCCGGTCACCCCAGGAGGAGGATGGTGGCAGCATTGATCCCAGACCACCGCTCGAAGTGAGGGGATAGATGGAACGCAAGAGCAGGTTCTCCCAGTGGCTGCGCCGGCCGAGGAGCGGTACGGACGGCGTCGATACGGACACGGGATCCGCGGCCGGCGGCGGCCGCGAGGACCTGCTGCTGGCAGCGGCCGACGCGGGATTCCCGCTGGCCCCGGCGGCGCACCCCTCCGGCTACGGCTGTTCCTGTGAACGCATCGGCTGTCCCACCCCGGGCCGGCACCCCATCTCCTTCGGCTGGCAGACGGTCGCCACGACCGACCGCGAGAAGGTCCAGCAGTGGCTGCGGAAACACCCGCAGGCCAATTTCGTCACCGCCACCGGCATCGCCCACGACGTGCTGGACGTGCCCCTGGACGCCGGCCGGGCCGCCCTGGAGCGGCTGGAGGGCGAGGGCGTCGAGGTCGGCCCGGTCGCGCTGAGCGGCGCCGGGTACGGACAGGGCCGGATGCTGTTCTTCACCGCCACCCGCGGCACCCCGGACGACGAGGACGAGTGGTGGCCGTGCGAGCTGGACTGCCACCCGGAGACGATGGACGAGCATCCGGGCCTGCGCTGGCACTGCCGCGGCAGCTACGTCCTGCTGCCGCCCTCCCGGCTCGGCGGGGACCAGCCGCCGGTGTCCTGGCTGCGCGGCCCGGAGCGCCCGCTGCCGGACCCGCTGACCCTCCTGGAGGCGCTGACCGACTCCTGCGCCACGTACGCGGGCGAGCACGAGCACGAGTCGGCGGCCTGGCCCATCGGCCGCTGACCTCCGCCCGGCGTCAGCCTTCGACGGCGCCGGGCTCGCGGTCCTCCCCGCCACGGGCGCCCGGAACGGCGGCCTTCGCGGCGCGCGGCGCTCCCCTGCCGGGGGCGAGGAAGAGGGCGAGCGTGGGGATCAGGTAGAGGCACCAGACGACGACCTGGACGACCGTGGGGTCGGGCTGGAAGTTGAAGACGCCCTTGAGCAGGGTCCCGTACCAGCTGTCCGCGGGGATCTGCGCGCTGATGTCGAACGCCTTGTTGCCCAGGCCCGGTACGAAGCGGGCCTCCTGGAGATCGTGGAAGCCGTACGCGAGAACGCCGGCGGCGACCACGACGAGCATGCCGCCGGTCCAGGTGAAGAACTTCGCCAGATTGATCCGCAGCGCGCCGCGGTAGAAGAGCCAGCCCAGCAGTACGGCGGTGAGCAGGCCGAGCACGACGCCGATGAGCGGCTTGGGCGTACCGTCCGAACTCGCCTGCACCGCCGCCCAGACGAACAGCGCGGTCTCCAGGCCCTCGCGGCCCACCGCGAGGAAGGCGGTGAGGACGAGCGCCGCCGTGCCCATGGCGAGCGCGGCGTCGAGCTTGCCGTGCAGTTCGGCCTTCAGGTGCCGCGCGGTGCGCCGCATCCAGAAGACCATCCACGTCACCAGGCCGACCGCGATGATCGACAGCGAGCCGCCGAGCGCCTCCTGCGCCTCGAACGTCAGGGTCTGCGAGCCGAATTGCAGCGCGGAGCCGAAGGCGAGGGCCAGGACGACGGCGGCCGTGATGCCGAGCCAGATGGGCTTCAGCGCGTCGCGGCGGTCGGTCTTGACCAGGTAGGCGATGAGGATGCAGACGACGAGGCTGGCTTCCAGCCCCTCGCGCAGGCCGATCAGATAGTTGCCGAACACGTCGGTTCCCTCTCGTGTGCGACGGAAGTCAGGCGAAGAGCGTCCGGCCCCACCAGTCGTCCTTGTCCCGGACGCCCGGCGGGACGGCGAACACGGCCGAACCCACGTGCTGGATGTATTCGTTGAGCGCGTCGTGGCGCGCCAGGTTCGTCTGCAGCGGCACGAAGCCGTCCCGTACGTCCCGCTGGTACGCGAGGAAGAACAGCCCCGCGTCCAGCCGGCCCAGGCCGTCCGTGCCGTCGGTGAAGGAGTAGCCGCGGCGCAGGATGCGGGTGCCGCTGTTGGAGTCGGGGTGCGCGAGCCGTACGTGTGCGGTCGGCAGCATCGACTTCAGGTGCGGCGCGTCGAACTCCCGCTGCCTGCCGACGGCGGCGCCCTCGCCCTTGCTGCGGCCGAAGACGTCCTCCTGCTCCTTGAGCGAGGTGCGGTCCCAGGTCTCGATGTGCATGCGGATGCGGCGCGCGACGAGGTACGAGCCGCCCGCCATCCAGGCCCCGGCTCCGTGGTCGTCCTTCTCCCCCACCCAGACGTGCTTGTCGAGCGCGGCGGTGTCCGTGCCCGCGATGTTCCGGGTGCCGTCCTTGAAGCCGAACATGTTGCGCGGCGTGTGCGCGTCCGGCGTCGTGGAGGAGGTCTTGCCGAAGCCGAGCTGCGACCAGCGCACCGCGACCTTGCCGAAGCCGATGCGCGCGAGGTTGCGGATGGCGTGCACCGCGACCTGCGGGTCGTCGGCGCAGGCCTGGACGCACAGGTCGCCGTCGCTGCGGGCGGCTTCGAGGTTGTCGCCGGGAAACTTCGGCAGGTCGATCAGTGCCTCGGGCCGCCGGTCCTTGAGGCCGAAGCGGTCCTTGCCCTTCTTCTCGAAGAGCGTCGGGCCGACGCCGAAGGTCAGGGTGAGGCGGGACGGCTTGAGGTCCAGCGCCTCGCCGGTGTCGTCCGGCGGCGCCTCGGCGAGGCCGCCGACCGCGCCCTCGCCGACCGGCCGCCCCGCCGTCATCTTCGCGGCGGCGGCCGTCCACTCCTTCAGCAGGTCGACCAGCGCTTCCCGGTCGTCGGTGGTGACGTCGAACGCGGCGAAGTGCAGGCGGTCCTGGACGGCGGTGGCGATGCCGGCCTGGTGGGCGCCGTGGAAGGGGACGGCGTTCCCGGCGGCCGGCGCGGGGTCGTCGCCGGTGTTCAGCGCCGCGGCCGTACCGCCGGCGGTGACCGCGCCGAGCGCCAGCCCGGCGCCGCCCCAGCCGAGCAGCGCGCGGCGGGACGGGGTGCGCGGGGCCGTGTCCCGGGCCTCCTCCGTGCTCCGGGTGATCTCCTCGGATTCCGGTGCTGCCATGGGGTCCTCCTACTCGGCCACGGCGGCGGCGAGCTTCGACAGCGGCTCGGCCAGCGCGCTCACGCCGTCGGACAGGTCCTTGCGGTCGCCCTTGGAGACGGTGTCGTAGGCGACGAAGCCGTCGCCCTCGCGGTACTCGTCCAGCTGCTTCCCGATCGCCTCGAACTGCTTGTCCAGCTCCTTGACCAGGGCCGGGTCGTTCTTCTTCGCGACCGGCTTCAGCAGCTCGTACGCCTTCTGCGCGCCCTCGACGTTGGCCTGGAAGTCGACCAGGTCGGTGTGGCTGTAGCGCTCCTCCTCACCGGTGACCTTGCCGGTGTAGACCTCGTCCAGCAGTTCCTTGGCGCCGTTGGCCATGCTGGTGGGGGTGATCTCGGCCTTGCCGACCCGCTGCTGCCAGTCCTCGAGGTCCTTGATCAGCTGGTCGGCCAGCTTCTTGTCGTCCGCGGAGATCTTCTTCTGCTGCCACAGGGACTGCTCCAGCTTGTGCCAGCCGGTCCACTTCTGGCCATCCTCCAGGCCGTCCTCGCGGACGTCGACCTTGGGGTCGATGTCGCCGAAGGACTCCGCGACCGGCTCGGTGCGCTCCCAGCCGACGCGGGACGGCGCGTACGCCTTCTTCGCGGCCGCGAGGTCGCCGCTCTTGACCGCCTCGGCGAACTCCTCCGCCTTGGGCAGCGTCTCGTCGGCCTGCTGCTGGGCGTACTTGCGGTAGTCGGCCACCGCCGCGTCCAGCTTCGGGTTCCGCTTCGCGGCGGCGCCCTTGCCGGTGACGGTGATCTTCTGCCGGATGCCGTCGCCCTTCATGCCGGGCTTGCAGGCGATCTCGTACGAACCGGCCTTCACCTCGGCGGTGATGGCGGCCCTGGTGCCGGGGCCGATGTTCTCCCGCTCGGTGACGATGCGGTCGCCGGGCGCGTAGACGTACACCTCGGTGACCTTGCTGCCCTTGTTCTCGACGGCGAGTTGGACGTGCCCGGCAGGGAGCTTCGTGCGGGACACCTTGCACGCGTCGTCGGACGCCGTCACCTGCACGGCACCGGCTTTCCCGGATGCCGCGACGTCGCTCTTCGCGGCGCAGCCGGCGGCGGTGAGGGCGGCGGCCGCGGTGATCGCGGCAACGGTGGCGGAGCGGAGTGCTCGCATGCGGGCTCCAGGCAGGTTCGGACGGCGCTCGGACGAGGGGGACGGGTCCGGCGCGCGTCGGTGTTCAACTAAGGCGCGCCTAACTTATCCGAGGCTTACCTGAACGCAACCCGGCTGTCCAGTGATCCCTCTCTCATGGAGAACGGGGGCATAACGGGCCTCCCAGCAGGGGGCAATGGCTTGGCAATGCGCCGGTCAAGGTAAGGGTCGATGGCACCGATGATCTCGGACCCCTCTTGAATGGGCCCATGACCGATCTTCATGTGGTGCGGGTGTTCTGCGGGCCGGGCGGCGGGGGCGGGAATCCGCTGGGGGTGGTGCGGGACGGTGGCGCGGTGCCCGGGCGGGCGGCGCGGCAGACGCTCGCCGGGGAGCTGGGGTTCAGCGAGACGGTGTTCGTCGACGACGCCGGGCGCGGCACCGTCGACATCCACACGCCCACGCTGCGGCTGCCGTTCGCGGGCCATCCGCTGGTCGGCACGGCCTGGCTGCTGCGGCACCTCGGGGAGCCCGTGGACGTGCTGCGGCCGCCGGCCGGGGACGTGGCGGTGCGGTACGACGACGAGCTCACCTGGGTGCGCGGCCACGCGGAGTGGGCCACGGGGCGGACGCCCCGGGAGTACGCCTCGGCCGCCGAGGTGGACGCGCTGCCCGCGCCACCGCCGGGCGAGGGATGGCTGTACGCATGGGCGTGGAGCGACGAGGCGGCGGGGCGGGTGCGGGCGCGGGGGTTTCCGCGCCGCGGGGACGGGATCGCGGAGGACGAGGCGACCGGCGCCGCGGCGCTTCAGCTCACGTACGCGCTGGGCCGCGCCCTGGACGTACGCCAGGGCAGCGGCTCACAGATCGTCACGCGGCCGGCGGCCGGCGGGTGGATCGACCTCGGCGGGCGGGTGGCGCTCCGCGAGGTACGGCAGCTCGGCTAACGGCGCCGCACGCGGCTCAGGCGCTCAGCGGGCTGCGGCCGTCGCCGCCGAACTCCTCGCCGAGCTCGCGGAAGACCGCGGTGTTCAGCGCGAACGCCCGCTTGCACTCGTCGACCACCCGCTGCTTCTCCAGGTCGTCGACGGGCAGCGCGTCGAGCAGCTCGCGGTACTCGCGCTTGAAGGCGGCCGGGTTGCCGATGCCCTCGAAGACATAGAACCGGACGCCGTCGCCCTTGCGCGCGAAGCCCCAGGTCTTCTCGGCCGTACCGCGGATGATCTGGCCGCCGGAGAGGTCGCCGAGGTAGCGGGTGTAGTGGTGCGCGACGTAGCCGGCCGGCCAGTCGCGGGCGCACTCGGCGACCCGGGCCGCGTACGCCTCGGTGGCCGGCAGCGGCCGGGCGGCATCACGCCAGCCGGGCCCGGCCAGGTGCGCGAGGTCGCGCTCCAGCTCGGGGGTGCGGGTCAGCTCGGGCCGCATGAAGGGACCCGCGACCGGGTCGTCGGCGAGGGCGTCGGCGCTCTGCTCCAGGGCGCGGTAGACGAACCACAGCTGCTCCGTGTAGCGCCGGTACGCCGTGACGCCGAGGCGCCCGCCGAGCATGTCGCCCATGAACGAGGAGTTCTCCGCCTCGGTGTGGGCCTCGTGCGACGCCGTGCGGATCAGCGTCGAGAAGGGCGTGGGCAGGGCGGAGCTGTGCGCGTCCATGGCGGGCCTCCAAGGACCGATGGGTAGCGGCCGGGAACCGATTGTGACAACTTAGGCTTACCTAAGTCAATCAGTTCCCGACAGCCTGTCGGTAAGAGCCTACCCGTGTCCGCGCCCGGAGACCCCTTGTTCGGGGAAGCCTGTGGATCTCCGTTCAGGGCAGCGTGAGGATCTCCGCGCCGCTGTCCGTGACGACGAGGGTGTGCTCGAACTGCGCGGTGCGCTTGCGGTCCTTCGTGACGACCGTCCAGCCGTCCTCCCACATGTCGTAGTCGTAGCTGCCCAGCGTCAGCATCGGCTCGATCGTGAAGGTCATGCCGGTCTTGATCTCGGTGGTGTGGTGCGGGCTGTCGTAGTGCGGCACGATCAGGCCGGAGTGGAAGGACGTGTTCACGCCGTGGCCCGTGAAGTCGCGGACGACGCCGTAGCCGAAGCGCTTGGCGTAGGACTCGATGACCCGCCCGATGATGTTGATCTGCCGGCCCGGCTTCACGGCCTTGATGGCGCGGTTCAGCGACTCGCGGGTCCGCTCGACCAGGAGCTTGGACTCCTCGTCGACGTTGCCGCAGAGGTAGGTGGCGTTGTTGTCACCGTGCACGCCGTGGATGAAGGCGGTGACGTCGAGGTTCACGATGTCGCCGTCCTGCAGGACGGTGGAGTCCGGGATCCCGTGGCAGATGACCTCGTTGACGGAGGAGCACAGCGACTTGGGGAATCCGCGGTAGCCGAGCGTGGAGGGGTAGGCACCGTGGTCGCACATGTACTCGTGCGCGACGCGATCCAGTTCGTCGGTGGTCACACCCGGCTCGATGAGCTTGGCCGCCTCCTCCATCGCCTGGGCCGCGATCCGGCCCGCGATACGCATCCGCTCGATGGTGTCGGCGTCCTGCACCTCGGGGCCCGTGTACGGGGTGGGCCCGGGCTTGCCGACGTACTCGGGACGCGGGATGGAGGCGGGGACGGGGCGCTGCGGGGAGATGGTCCCCGGGACAAGAAGAGACTGGCCAGACATGCCAGCGAGTGTATCCGCGAGCCATCGGGCAGGATGGCGTCAGGCAAGGCGCCCACAGGCGGAGGAGGCCGGGATGGCACTGTTCAAGCGGGGTACGGCGGGAAAGCCCGGTGAGTGGTACTACTGCCTCAAGCACGGCACCGTCGAGGAGGGCCCGGAATGCCGGGCCGCCGACCGCATGGGCCCGTACGCGAGCCGCGAGGAGGCCTCGCACGCGATGGAGACGGCCCGGGAGCGGAATGCCGAGTGGGAGAACGACTCCCGCTGGACCGACAAGCAGGGCGGGGACGGCAACTCCTGAGCGCCCCGGCGGTCAGCCCGCGGACGCCCGCGCCAGATACGTCGCGAGCCGGGCCCGGGGCACCGGCTCGCCGCCGCGGCGCGGGTGCACCGCGTTCGTCAGCAGCACGAAGAACGTGTCCGAGGCCCGGTCCAGCACCAGGCTCGTGCCGGTGAAGCCGGTGTGCCCCGCCGCGCCGCGCTCCGCCAGCTCGCCCATGAAGCCGGGCTGCGCGACGCGGAAGCCCAGGCCGGGCGGGGTGAGCATCAGGTCCACGGTCTCCGGGCGCAGGACCGGCCCGCCCCCGGTGAGCAGCGCCCGGCAGAGCACCGCAAGATCCTGGGCCGTGGCGAAGAGCCCCGCCTGGCCGGCGACGCCGCCCAACGCGTAGGCGTTCTCGTCGTGCACCTCGCCGCGCACCACACCGCCCGTACAGGAGGGCCGCCGGGCCTTGAGCAGCGCCTCGGCCTCGGTGGCGGCGACCCCGGCCGGCGCCAGCGGCCCGTACGAGGTGCTGATCATGCCGAGCGGGCCGGTGATCCCGTCCCGGACGAGGGTGTCCAGCGGCGCCCCCTCGACCGCTTCCAGCAGCAGCTGGAGCGTGATGAAGCCGAGGTCGGAGTAGCGGAACGGCCCCGGTACGGCACCGGCGGCCTCGGCCCACAGCGGTCCGAACCGGTCGTCCCCGGTGCGGGGCCCGTCGTACAGCGGCAGCTCGGCCGCCAGCCCGGAGGTATGGGTGAGCAGGTGGCGGATCGTTACGGCAGGGGCGAAGGACGGCAGGTGGCGGGCCACCGGGTCGTCCAGCCCGAGCGCCCCGCGCTCCACCCGCTGAAGCACCGCGACGGCCGTGAACAGCTTCGACAGCGACGCCAGGTCGAAGACCGTGCCGGCCCGCACCGGCTCCCACCGCTCGCGGGCCAGCGGCACCCCGCGCCCCCGGTCCACGTCGTACGACCCGTACCGCAGCGCCCACCCGGCGGCCTCCTCGACCGCGACGACGGGGCCGCGCCCGGCCACCGCCACGACGCCCGCGCAGCACGGGGCGGGCCCTTCGGGGAGCGCGCGGATCTCCGCGACGAGCCGCCGGGTCCAGGCCGGATCGAGCCCCGCCTGAGCAGGGGTGCCGTGGCGCAGTGGTGCGGGTGCGTTCAGAGCCGGTTCCCTTCGCGGTGCGTGCCGTCCTCCGTGGACTCCTCCCTACGCTGCCACGGACGGCACAGTCCCAGGAAGCACGCGACCGCCAGAAGTGCACAGGAACACTGGACGACGGCCATCGGCACGGCCGTCCCCTCACCCGCGATGCCGACCAGCGGCGAGGCCACCGCGCCCATGAGGAAGGTGGAGGTGCCCAGCAGGGCGGAGGCGGAGCCCGCCGCGTGCGAGGTGCGCAGCAGCGCCTGGGTGTTGGTGCTCGGCATGACCAGGCCCATCGAGGCCATCAGCACGAACAGCCCGGCGGCCATCGGCACCAGGCCGACGGGCCCGAAGACGCCGGTGGACATCAGCAGCAGCGCGACGGCGGCGAGGGTGATCAGGCCCAGCCCGACCGCCAGCACCTTGTCCAGCGAGACCCGTCCGACCAGCAGCTTTCCGTTGATCTGGCCGAGCAGGACCAGTCCGATGGAGTTGATGCCGAAGAGCATGCTGTAGGTCTGCGCCGAGGCGCCGTAGATCTCCTGGATCACGAACGGGGAGGCGCTGATGTACGCGAAGAGCGCGGCGAAGGCGAAGGCGGAGACCAGCAGGTACCCGGCGAAGACCCGGTCGGTGATGAGCCCGCGCATGGTGTGCAGCGCGGCGCCGAGGCCGCCCGCGTGCCGGCGCTCCGGCGGCAGGGTCTCGTGCAGCTTGCGCCAGACAACGAGGGTGAGCAGCACCCCGATGACGGTGAGCACGACGAAGACGCCGCGCCAGTCGGTGACCCGGAGGATCTGCCCGCCGAGGAGCGGGGCGACGACCGGCGCGACGCCGGATATGAGCATCAGGGTGGAGAAGAAGCGGGCCATCGCCACGCCGTCGTACATGTCGCGGACCACGGCCCGGGCGATGACGATGCCGGCGGCGCCGGCCAGGCCCTGGACGAGCCGGGCCGCGATCAGGAACTCGGCGTTGGGGGCGACCGCGCACACGGCGGTGGCCAGGATGTAGACGACCATCCCGATGAGCAGCGGGCGACGGCGTCCCCACTTGTCGCTCATCGGGCCGACGACCATCTGCCCGAGGGCCATGCCGGCGAGGCAGGTGGTGAGGGTCAGCTGCACGGTGGCGGCGGGGCTGTGCAGGGACTGGGTGACCGCCGGCAGGGCCGGCAGGTACATGTCCATGGAGAGCGGCGGTACCGCGGTGAGGCCGCCCAGGATGAGGGTGACGAGGAGGCCGGTGCGGCGGGCGGCGGCGGGAGCGGGAGGGGGCGCTGGGCCGTCGCTCGCGGCGGGTATTCGGGGACTGGGGCGGCTCTGATGGCTCTCGGCCGTGGCGGGGCCGGGGTCCGACATGAGTGTCTCCATGGTTTGTAGATGTACGCACCATGGTGTCATGTCCGCGCGGACTCCGGCCCCTTTTTGTACGCCGGTCCCTTTCGTACGGGCCTTCGTACGGGCTCCGGTCGGGCGGATTCGTACGGCCCGGGTCAGGCGGACTTCAGGCCCGGGTCGCCCGCCTCGGAGACGAAGGACGCCGCGGTGGTGACGGGCGCGCCCTGCGTGGTCACGGCGGACACGGTCCGGTAGTCGGCGCGTGCCGCGTCCTGGCCCAGCTCCACCCGCACATAGCCGCGACGGCCGTTGTAGAACTTCATGTGCGGATTGGCGGCCATGTAGGCGTCCCAGTTGGCGGGCTTGTCGGCGCCGTCCTTGCCGCTGGCTATGGAGGTGGTCACGAACTCCACGCCCTGCGTCCGCGAGTCCTGGTCGGCGAAGTCCTTCTTGATGTCGAGCGCGTAGTGCACGTGCACATCGCCCGTGAGGACCACGAGGTTGTCCACACCCGCGGACTCGGCACCGGCCAGCACCCGCTCCCGGGAGGCGGAGTAGCCGTCCCAGGAGTCCATGCTGACCTTGTACGTGTCGGCGGGGGTGGAGCGCCGCTCGGCGA
Organism: Streptomyces sp. NPDC047117; assembly: GCF_040643545.1. Lineage (NCBI taxonomy): Bacteria > Bacillati > Actinomycetota > Actinomycetes > Kitasatosporales > Streptomycetaceae > Streptomyces > Streptomyces sp. NPDC047117. The sequence continues at coordinate 115,100 of NZ_JBEYUN010000022.1, forward strand.
AGGTGACCTGCTGCGGCACGACGTTCCACAGCGCCTGGGAACCGCGCCAGCCGTCGATCAGCCAGCGCTCCTGCGTCGCGCCGGTCAGCGTACGGGCCGGGTCCGTGGACTCCGGGCCCGGCGCGTGCCAGCCGTCGCCGTACGCCTGGTCGGAGCGGTACTGCCGGGTGTCGAGGATGTCGAACTGGGCGAGCCGGCCGTAGTGCACCCGGCGGTAGAGCTGCATGTCGGAACCGCTGGGCCGCTGCGGGCGGCGCAGCGGCTGGTTCTCCCAGTACGCGCGGTAGCCGGCGGCACGGCGGGCCAGGAACTCGGCCGGCGGCAGCTCGTCCTCGCTGACGTCGGACGCGTAGTTGTTCTCCACCTCGTGGTCGTCCCAGGTGACAATGAACGGGTGCGCCGCGTGGGCCGCCTGGAGGTCCGGGTCGGACTTGTAGAGCGCGTACCGCAGCCGGTAGTCCTCCAGCGTGACCGTCTCCTTGTTGAAGAGCGCGGGCAGCGTGCGGTCGGTGTAGTTGCGGGCGCCGCCGACGGCGTTCACCGGGTACTCGTACAAGTAGTCCCCGAGGTGGAAGACGACGTCCAGGTCCTCCTCGGCGAGGTGCCGGTACGCGGTGAAGTAGCCGTCGTGGTACGCCTGGCAGGAGACGGCCGCCAGCCGCAGGCTCTGCGGCTGCGCGCCGCGCGCCGGGGCCGTACGGGTACGGCCGACCGGGCTGATCCAGTCACCGGCGCGGAACCGGTAGTAGTACACCCGGTCCGGGCCGAGGCCGGTCGCCTCGATGTGCACGGAGTGGTTGAACTCGGGGTGCGCCTCGGCCTTGCCGCGGCTCGCGATCCGCCGGAACTTCTCGTCGTGCGCGATCTCCCAGCGGACCGCGACCCGCGCGTCCGGCATGCCGTTGCCCGGCTCGTACGGGCGGGGCGCCAGCCGCGTCCACAGGACGACCGAGCCGGGGAGCGGGTCGCCGGAGGCGACGCCGAGCGTGAAGGGGTCCTCGCCGAGCCGCTTCGCATCCACCTCGGCGGCATGCGCCACGCCACCGCCCGGCAGATTGGTCGCGAAGGCGAGCGTCGCGGCGGCCCCGGCGGCGGTGAGAAAGCGACGGCGGCCGAGGTGCTCGGCCGCGGCCCGCAACTGCTGGTCGTGCTGGGAGTGCTGAGTCATCTGCCCCTGCCCTGCCTGAAGTGTTCCCGGACTTCTCGTTGTCAGCAGTGATTGCAGAGGCAGGGGGCGGCGCCGTGGCATCCGATGTACGACGCAACGATGACGGCGGGATGAGGACTGCGCCCGCAACGGACAATTCCCGTCCGTCCGGATGTAGGGGACGAAGAGCGGCTGCACCGGCCCGGCGGACCCGGCAGACGCACCCACGAAAGGCCAGGTCGTTCGCGAAAGGGCAGGTCGCCCACGAAAGGCCAGGTCGCTCGCGAAAGGGCAGGTCGCTCACGAAAGGCCAGGTCGCTCACGAAAGGCCAGGTCGCTCACGAAAGGGCAGGTCGCTCGCGAAAGGGCAGGTCGCTGCGGGTGCGGCGAAGCCCGCGTCCTACGCTGCCGCCATGACAGACACCGAGAATCCGAAGGTGGCCGTGGTGACGGGTGCCGGATCCGGCATCGGACGCGCGGTGGCGCTGACGCTGGCGGCCGCCGGCTGGTCGGTGGCGCTGGCGGGACGGCGCGCACAGACCCTGGACGAGACGGCCGCCCTCGCCGGCGACGGCGCGGAGACCCTCACCGTCCCCACCGACGTCTCCGACCCCGGCGAGGTCGCCGCGCTCTTCTCCGCCGTACGCGACCGCTTCGGCCGGGTCGACCTGCTCTTCAACAACGCCGGCACGTTCGGCCCGCCCGTAGCGCTGGAGGACCTCACCTACGAGGACTGGCGGTCGGTCGTCGACGTCAACCTCAACGGCGCGTTCCTCTGCGCCCAGGCGGCGTTCCGGGCGATGAAGGAGCAGTCGCCGCAGGGCGGCCGCATCATCAACAACGGCTCCATCTCCGCGCACGTGCCGCGCCCTAACTCCATCGCGTACACCGCGACCAAGCACGCCATGACGGGCCTCACCAAGTCCCTCTCCCTGGACGGCCGTCCGTACAACATCGCCTGCGGCCAGCTCGACATCGGCAACGCGGCAACCGACATGACGGGCCGCATGCAGACCGGCATCCGCCAGGCCAACGGCGAACTGGCGGTGGAACCGGTAATGGATGCGCAGGACGTCGCCCGCACGGTCCTCCACATGGCCGCCCTCCCCCTGGAGGCAAACATCCAATTCGCCACAGTCATGGCCACGGCCATGCCTTATATCGGGAGGGGGTGAGGAGTAGGCGGGCGGGGGCCGCTGGAGCCACTGAGGCCGCAACGGGGCACGGTCCTGCCGGGCGGAAAAGGCGGCTCGCGCCGCAACGGGGCAGGGGCGGGCACACCGGGGCACGGCGCCCGCCGACCGCCGCCCGACGTGCACTCACACCCCCGTCACACGTCCCCCACACCCCGCCCCGACAACCTCCACCGCCCCATTCGCGCCGGGCCCCACATCCGCCGACCGCTCGGTACGATCCCGCGCATGCCTCCCCACAACGACCTGGATGACCAAGGGACCGCGCTCCTCCTGGAGTCCGCCACGACGCCCCGGGAGCGGCGCGCGGCACTGCGCCGCCGTCGCCACCGGCCGTCGACCCCGCGCGAGGCCCGCATCACCCAGTTCGTGGTCTCCCTGCTCTTCCTGGCAGGCGGCATCGGCGCCCTCGTCGAACACGTGGACGCGCACACCTCGACCCGCACCATCGCGGCCTACCTCGCCCTGATCACCCTCTGCGTCGTCTCCGCCGAACTCAGCCGCCGCGGCCGCACCCGCATCAGCTTCTGGCTCCTGTGCACAGGAATGATCGCCCTGGGCCTCACCACCCCGTTCCTCCTCTGACACACCAGCCCCCAGCACCCCCGCCACCCCACGTTTTTCGTGCAGTTGTGGAGACGGCTTTGTGACGAAGATCGGGCGACGGTGTGGGGATCCCCCACCGCTCAGTCCCCGGCCACTCGCCGGGCTGGGGGCCGGGCTCTGTCGGCGGTGTCTTTGTTACCTTCCGGCCCGGGATGGAACCGTCCCTGCCGTCAGTCAACGACAAGGTCGTTCGGGTGTACGACCTTCATGCTTCGAGCGAATGCGTCGAACGCATCGATATTCGCGGACACCCAGTCGATGTCGTCGCTGACGGTGCGCATGGACAGGTCGATGCCGTACGAGTCGACGCGCCACCCATAGTTGACCGACACACGGGGAGCCCCACCGCCCGGCCCGAAGTGGCGGATGGAGCGCAGCCCCTGTCCGAGGTTGTCGGTGGTGAAATCAACGATCTGCGGTTCCCGCACAGCTCCGGGCTCGTTGCGTTGCACCAGCGTGTCCAGGAGCGGACCCACCGGTCCTTGCGACTCGACCGCGTAGAAGAAGAACGGCAAGGGCTCCCTGCGGCCACCCGGAAGGTACGCGAACAAATGCTGCATGGGGATCTTCTGCGGAAACTGCTCAGAGATCCCTTCGAGCACGCGCGCGAGCTCTTTCACCTTCGCCTTGTCACGGCCATCCTCGTGAAGCAGGAAGTGCAACTCGGCAAATTTCTTCGCCCACTTCCGCCGCACCCGACCAGCCCCCCTCCCCTCAAGGATGGGGATGGCAACCCACTCATCCAGGACTGTTTCATCGGTGAAGTCGATTGCGTACGGGGTACTCACACTGCGCTCCGAGATATCGCGCTTCCCCTATCGCGCCTGCGGGCTCTACGCACGCAAGGTCTTCGGGAAGGATCGGACCCGACCAGAATCACGAATGATTCCAGGTCTCCATTTCCTCATCCGGACTGACACGGATAGTGCGGGCGAACTCGTCGATGTCGGGGAGTGCGCGGATGATCCGGCCCGGATCGGGGTGGGAGAGAAGAATCAGGACCTCCGCGGCTTCCGACCCCTTCTCGTAGCGCCAGGCATAACGGAGGCCGGCATGCACCTCGTTGCTGTCCTCGTCCTGGAAGTAACGCAGCACACGCAGTCCGGTGCCAAGGTGGGAAGAATCGAAGCCCTCGACGATCGGGGGTTCGATGGCGTAGTCCGCATCGGCGTGCGTCAGTTCGCGCAGCGCCGTGTCGCGGTCTTCTTCATCGATCTCGACCAGGTCCACGAACACGGTAATCGGGATGTCTCTTGGGTGCGGCAAGTGCAAAAAGACGTCGAATCCCGGGCAGATGGCGGGCGCCCTGTTCGCGTGCATCACCAGGATGTCGGTCAGCAGCTCGACCTCGCCCGGCCGCGGCTTCTCGGTCGCGAAATCTTCCCACCACGCCTCGGCGAAGGTGCGCGCCCACCCCTCGGGCGTCCGAGCGGCTTCTACGTCCTCCAGTCCCGGCTCTGGCCACATGAGCGGCACGCGAATCCAGGGGTCGAGATACATGGCGTGCTTGACATTGAGCCAGCTCATTCATACCTCCACTCGAATGTACCCACGACTGCGTCGAACAGCTCGACCAATACATCGGTAAAATCGCTGTCGAGGTTTCCATCCCCTGGCGTGGAAAAGCTGATCGAAAGCCAATTTTCTGCGTTACCAGCAACCGGCATGACGTATTCGACCCGGCGAGTATCGACATCAAGCTCCCGGCCGGGCTCCGCCGCCACTCGACTCTCCCGCCGTACGGCTCTGCTGCCGGAGAGTTCCCTGGTGGTCGCACCGGGGCCCGCGGCGTTGGCTGCGAGTCGGTCCAGGACATGTTTGGCCTTGGCCTGTTCGGCGCCCCCAACGGGCAACTCAGCCACGATGAACGATGCGGCGACGAGGGTGCCGCCCCGCGGGCGCACCGGCAGATAGAGATCCAGTCCGCCGTTGCGCCGTGCAGCTCGAGCTCTCTTCTCGAGCTGCTTGCGCAGTTCGAGCCGAAAGCGCATGGCATCGTCGCGCGCCACTCCGTCCGGGACCTTATCCAGATGCGTGAAAAAGATCCGCTCAAGAGCCTCTTTTGTGCCCTCGCGGAGGGGAATCCGAGCCCAACCGGGCGGGATGATGAGCGTGTAGCCAGTAGGTGTCTTCTCAGCCGTTTCGCTGGGACTCACGGCGTCTCCTCGACAGGCCTCTTGATCAGCCCGCCCAACAGGATCGCCACACTGAGTACTGCCGGAACCGCTGCCACCCACGAGTAGATGATCAGTGCGCCGTTCGCGACGAGAAGCAGCCCCGCGGCCACCTTGAACATCGTCGGCAGGCTGCCCAAGTGCTCAGGGTTCTGAATGATCCGCCGGAACACCACGAAGACCACGGTCAAGGCAACGGGCGCGATCATCAAGGGCCAGGCCCACGCTTCGATCGGCACCCAGTCCCGCCCCGCGAACTTTCCGATCAGTCCTGCCAGGAGGAACCAGAGCAGGGGTACGAGCGCGATCACTCGAACCGCGAGCAGGCCCCTGGATTCGCCGTTACCGGATGACATCACGCTACCTCCTGCATTCCCCTGACCGAAATTGCTCACCATCCGCTCCCCACTTCAATAGTTGGGGCGTCCTTGAGGTCCCCGTAGCCGTCATACCCGACGAGCGACGAGGTGTTGTCGATCACCTTGTCGCCAACGTCGGCACCCGTACCGATACCCCAATAGATCTGGAACTTCTTGTGCTGCGACAGCGCTTCCTTCGCGCCTGCCTGAACCGTGCTGTCGCCGGCGTAAGCCGACTGCATGCGCTTGGCGTCCGCGGCGAGTTCCCGGCCTTCCTTCTCCCCGAAGCCCCGGCCTACCTGCGGCGTGGGGGTATTGGCCTCCGCCTGCTTCGCCGCACGCATCTCACCGGCACCCTGCGCACGCAGTCGCTGTTTGGCCCTCAACGCCATCTGCCCACGCTCCGAATTGGGTCCGTAGCGGGTGATGTTCTTGTCGAGGAGCTTGCGCATGTTCTTGTAACGATCGAACTGCTGGCGAGCCTTTTGCGTGCCCGCGGCAGCCTTGGAAGCGGTCTTGGTCAAAGCCCGGCTGGCCTTGAGACCCTTCATGGCTGCCGAGCCGAACCCCATCGTCACCACGGCGAGCGCGTCGAACGCAACGTCTGTCCATGAACCTTCGCCGGTGATTGCCAACACCAGGTGACCGGCCAGACTCGCGAACGTCAGAGCGGTGGCGAGCGCCGCGACCCAACCCACCGGGGTACAGAAGATGGCGACCAGAGCGAGCGCAGTCCCGAGATAGCCGATGACTTCGAGCGCTACATCGAGCCCTTGGGCAAAGTTCTCCCAAGTGCTGTCCTTGATGATGTCCGAGATGTCGTCACCGATGTTGCCGGCAAAGAACCCGGCGCGGGTGTCGCGCTCGGAGATGACGTCGTTCAGCTGCTTGCGGTACGTCGTCAGGTGGCTGTCGGGGTCCGAGTCCTCCGGCGCGTCCTTGCCGTCCTTCTTCGCCTCGGCTTCCTTCTTCTTCACCTCGGCAGAGTGGTGTTCATCCGCGGTCTTCGCGGCCTTGAGGATCCCGTCCGCCCGATCCTGGAAACCCTCCAGCTCGTTGGCCCACTTACCGAGGTCGCCCACCACGCGTTCGTAACGGGCCGCCGTCTCGCGGAAGTGCTTCTCCAGCTCGCCGGCCTTCTCGCGGATCTTGTCGGCGTAGTTGCCCTTCAGCGCATCGCCGTCCTCGGCCTTGCGCAGGATGCCGGCCTGGTCGCGGAGTGTCTTGGCGAGATTCCTCATCTCCGTGACCTCGTGCCGGATGTCCTCCGGGTCACCGGGAATCGGATCCTTCTCCGCCAGCGGATGCCAGTCGACCGGCCGGCGCCTGCCCCTACCTTTTCCCATCGCTTACTTTCCCCCGTTTTTCCCGTGCTTCTCTGTTGCGTTCTTCAGGTCGAGATCCTGCTTCTTGAAGTTCTTGAGAGCGCCCTCGACGTGCTCCCCCAAGTCCTTGACGTTGTCGACCAGCTTTTCTCGATAGTTGTCCCAGTTGGAGACGAATTCGTCCATCTTTTCGGCGATGCTGTCGTGACCCCAGATGTCCTGTATGTCTTCACTGTGATCATCGATGTCGTCCATGACCTTCTTGATTTCCTGAAGATTGCTCTTCGAGGATTCAAGCAGCGTGTAGTCGACAACCAGCCGATCGTGACCGCCCATGTGTCCCCCTTTTATTCGCGCTTACGTAGTCGACAGCTTCACGACGCGACTCACCCCACCGGCACAGTCACACCGAACGCCTCTCCGCTTCCCAGGTGCAGGAGGCCCTTGCCCGGGGTTACCGGGCCGCCTACCGAGCTGCGGCTCAGGCGGACGCCGATGAGTTCGCCGCTGGAGGTGTCCTGGGGGGAGAGCAGCAGGCCGCGCTTGGACTTCTTCAGGTCGACCTGCCAGCCGCTGAAGCCCGAGCAGACGTCGTCCTCGTCGCCGGCGATGACGATGCCGATGCCGCGTTCGGAGCCCCTGGAGATCAGGCGCTTGAACTCGTCCTCGGCGTCGCAGTCCTCCAGGAGTTCGCCGTCGTCGATGAGGATGACGATCGGGTGGTCCACGGACGCCGTCGCGACGGCCTCCTGCAGCTCGTCCTCCTCGATGTCGCTGCCCGTGAAGACCGCGAGGACGCCCTCCAGGCCCTTCAGTTCGCGCAGCGGGGAGGTTCGCGGTGCGGCGACGACGAGGCGGATGCCGCGGCCGACGTACGTACGTGCCAGGTTCATCAGCACCGTGGAGCGGCCCGACTTCGCCGGGCCCGCGATCACGAACGAACCCGTTGCCAGGTCCGGGCCGAAGGCCGTCAGGTCGTCGCCGCCGACGCCCACCAGGCCCCACAGCGGCGAGGCGAACGCCACCGGGTCGATGTGTTGCCACGCCTGGTCGAAGGTCATGCGGCTGGGCAGCGAGTCCACCCGGAACGGGCGCAGGGTGCGCGGCACCGCCGCGTCCCGGCGGGTCGCGCCCTCCCCGATCGCCGCGAGGGCCGCGTTCTGGCCCTGGCCGGTGGCGTCCTCACTGAGCAGCGCGAACTGGACCTCGGTGCCCGTCTCGTTGCGGAAGGCGCGGCCCGGCGGGATCTCGTCCGGCACCTTGCGGCTGTTGATGCCCAGCATCGAGAAGTCGGTACGGTCCGCGAGGCGCAGGCCGTACTTCTCCTCCGTCAGCGAGGAGATCCGGCCGGTCAGCAGCGTCCTGTCACCCGTGATCACCAGGTGGATGCCGACGCTCGCGCCCTCACGCATCAGGGTCAGCAACTCGTCGGTCAGCTCGCCGTGTTCCAGCTCGCCCAGCGAGGTGGCCCAGCCCTCCCAGCGGTCGAGCAGCACCACGATGTGCGGCAGCCGCTGGTCCTCCGGCGTCCCGGCGCGCTGTTCGCCGATGTCCGCGAAGCCGTACTCCGCGAGCAGCTCCTGCCGCTTGCTCGCCTCCGCCGACAGCCGGCGGACCAGGCGGACGGCCCGCTCGCTCTGGTTGCGGCCGACCACGGCGCCGCAGTGCGGCAGCTTGGTGAGCGCGTTGAGCGCGCCGTTGCCGCAGTCGATGCCGTACAGGTGGACGTCGGCGCAGGAGAGGGTGCGGGCCAGCGAGCCCGCGATCGTCCGCAGCACCTGGGAGCGGCCGCTGCGCGGCGCACCCGCGATGAGCAGGTGGCCGAAGGTCGCGAAGTCGACCGCGGCGGCGCGGCGGGCCTGGCTCGACGGCAGGTCCTCGATGCCGTACGGCGCCGGGGGCAGCGCGCCCTGGCCCCGCACCGGCGGCAGGTCCTCCGGCAGCAGCTTCTCGGTCAGGGCCGGCAGCCACGGGCTGTGCTGCTGCGGGATGCGCAGGTGGGCGTTGGCCTCCCGGACGGCGTCGACCAGCACCTTCAGGTCGGTGATCTCCTCTTCCTCGCTCTTGGCGGCCGCGGGCTTCGCCAGCGCGGCGCGCCCCAGTCCTGCCCAGTCCAGCTCCCCGGTCCACGGCGCGATGGCCATCGGGTCCACGGTGCCGGGACGGCGGCCGCCGACGCGGCCGGACTGGAAGGGGATGAGCGAGGCGGCGCCGGTGCGCACGTAGGCGCGGCCCGGGGTGTTCTTGGAGATGTTGCCGGCCTCGGGCGAGTCGATGACGTCCGAGGACTCGCCGCCGTCGGTGACGCGCAGGGCGATACGGAGGTTGGTGTTGGCCCGGATCTCCGGCGAGACCACGCCGGAGGGCCGCTGGGTGGCCAGCATCAGGTGGATACCGAGGGAACGGCCACGCTGGGCGATGTTGACCAGGCCGGTGACGAAGTCGGGCAGGTCGCGGACCATGGACGCGAACTCGTCGATGACGAGCAGCAGTCGGGGCAGCGGTGCCATGCCCGGGTTGCGGCGCACCAGGTCCTGGTAGTCCTCGATGTCCTTGGCACCGACCTGGGCCAGGATGTGCTCGCGGCGGTGCAGTTCGGCACCGAGGGACTCCAGGGCGCGCTCGACGAGGTGGGCGTCGAGGTCGGTGACCATGCCGACGGTGTGCGGCAGGTGGACACAGTCCTTGAACGCGCTGCCGCCCTTGTAGTCGACGAGCACGAAGGTCATGTTCTCCGGCGTGTTCGCCACCGCGAGCGCGGCGACGATCGTCTGGAGCAGCTCGGACTTGCCGGAGCCGGTCGTACCGGCGATGAGGCCGTGCGGCCCGTCCTTGCGGATGTCGATGCCGAACGGTCCGTCGTAGGACTCACCGACCATCGCCAGCGTGGACTGCCCGCCGGTCTGCCAGCGGGCGGCCACCGCGTTGGCCGTCGGCGGCTCCATCCCGATGACGTCGAGGAGGCGGCTGGCGTCCGGCAGCGCGCTGTCCGTCGTCTCGCCGCTGATGTCGCGCAGCGGGGCGAGGGACCGGGCCACCCGGGCGCACCAGGCCGGCGACACGAAGTCGGGCCGTACGCCGAGGATCTTGGCAGCGCCCTCCTGCTGCACGCGCAGCCGCAGCACGGAGGGGTCGATCTGCTCCGCGGCCGTCGGCACCGCGGCCATGGGGGCGCCGCTCTGGTTGTCGAGGGAGAGCATCACCGCGGCGGTGTTGGTCAGCGCCGGCGAGGTGGCCGCGGCCGACTTCTTCTTCCGCTTGCCCTTGCCCTTGCGGCGCGACCGGCCGGCCTCGGCCGCCTTCTTCCGCTGCTCGTCCTCGGCGGCCCGCCGCAGCGCTTCGTACGCGTCGCTCGCGCCGCCGCCGACCTGCCGCTCGTGCCGGGCGTGCCGGGCGTTGCGCGGCTCCGCGATCACGACGCCCTTGCACTCGCCGGGCAGGAAGCGCTCCTCGGCGTCCAGGCAGATCGCGTACATCGATACGGCCGGGCCCTCCTGGAGCAGCCGTACGACGCCGGGCATCGAACGCAGCCGGCGCGAGCCGTCCCAGACCACGACGATGTCGGGGTCGGAGAAGCCGACCTGGCCGCGGTTCTCCTGGGCGGCCTTCTGCCGGGCGTCGAGGATCTGGGTGAGTTCACCGATCCGGGCGCCGACGGTCTCGGCGTCGTTGCCGATGAGGACGTTGGCGTCCTGCGCCGTCGGACGGGCGTGCGGCAGCCAGCGGACCCAGTCCCAGCCGGCCTGCGCGTGCGCGTCGGTGAGTACGTAGAACTGCACGTCCAGCGGGCTGTGCAGGACTGCCGCCTGCGTCACTGCCCACCGCGCCAGGCTGCGCGCGGTCTCGTCGGGGCCCGCGAAGCCGATCACGCCGAGCTTGCCCAGGTGCAGGGCGACGGGGGTGTCGGCGATGTCCCAGGTCACCTGGCGGCGGTGGTCGTCCTGCTCGGGGTCGTCCAGGACAACGGCGGAGGGCAGCCGGCCGGTGCCCACCCGCAGCAGCAGGTGGTCGGCGTCGCTGCGGCGGCGCTCCCACAGCCGGGTGCGGGGGCCGGTGGCACCGGCCCAGATCGTGCCGGGGTCCGGGTGGTCGAGGTGACGGTCGCCGCGCTCCAGGACCAGCGCCTCCTGCGCGTCGCGCTCGATCCGGGCCTTGTGCTCCTCGTACTCCTCGACCTGCTTGGCGTGGGACTTGCGGCCGTGCTTCTTGTCCCAGAAGTAGTTGCCGATCATGATCAGCGGGCTGAAGACCGCCATCACCAGGTACGTCGCGCGCCCCATCACCATCGCCATGGTGATGGCCATGACGAGCGGGGACGCCGCCATCAGCCAGGGCAGCGGCCGGGCCTCGTACTCCTTCGGGGGCGAGGGCAGCCGGAACTTGGTGGTGCGCTCCGGCGGGCGCAGCCGCGGCGGGCGGTTGTAGTCGAGCGCGGAGCCGTCGTCGGACCACTTCAGGGCCGCGTCCGGCGGCAGGTAATGGGCCACGTCGAGCAGGGTGTTGCCGAGGGCGAGCTGGGAGCCGACGGGCAGCTGCTGCCCGTCGAACGGCTTGCCGTCGACGCGCACCTCCAGCTTGGGCTCCGCGTTCTCGGGCGCCGGCGTCGCCGCGCCGGGCTGCCCTTCCGGCTGCTCGCCGCCGTGCACGACCAGACGGAGGTCGTCGGCGGAGACCACGTAGAGCGTCATCGCGCGCTGCGGCAGTTCCGGGTCGTTGACGACCAGTTGGCAGTTCGGGTGGGAGCCGATGTCGTACCGGCCGATGCCGAGCCGGTGCACGGCGCCCGAGTCGGGACCGCCGGATACCCGGATCTCGATGACGCCGGACTGCTCGCCGGGCAGGGAGCCGGAGGGGTCGTCCAGGCTCACCACCGCGCCGTCGCGCAGCGGGGAGGTGGTGACGGTGTGCGCCGGGTCCAGTGGGTAGTTGTCGACGTAGAGCACCGGGACGGGCTGTCCCGCGCCGGCCCCGCCCCGTACGCGACGCGCCAACTCCCAGGCGACGGCGTCGATTCGGGTCTCCGGGTCGGCGTCGAGGACGAGGTCTGTGCTGGCCTGCGCATAGGGGTCGACAACGGTCAGCTTCAAACGCACTTACGCTCCTCCTCGAAATGCCTCTCTACGCGGAAGAGAATATCCTCCCGGGAACTCGGCCGCGTACCTGCAGCATGTCTCAATAACGTCCCGATTTACCGGGATTCATTGGGCGTTGCGACTGCGCTTATGTGCGCCCACGAAGGTCAGCGACTAGGGTGCCCAACGGCGCGCACCGAAGCGGTGCGCGCCGAGTGCATGCCGGGAGGGGGACCTCGCGGTCAACGGAGGGAAGGGGAACGTCATGGCTAAAGACCTTGATGTCACATATGAGGACATGCGGGCCGCGGCGAAGAAGATGAACCGCGAGAAGGAGCGCATCGAGGAGAAGCTCCACGACCTCAAGAGCTACATCGACGGCCTGCTGGAGAAGGGCTTCGTCACCCGCCAGGCCTCGAAGAAGTTCGGTCACGACTTCGAGGAGTTCAAGACGGGTATGTCGAAGACCAACGAGGGTCTCGACGGCCTGGCGCAGTACCTGGAGAAGGCTGCGGACTCCTTCGAGAACCTCGACCTGGAGCTGGGCAAGTAAGTCGGCGACAGCCGCGTTCGAGCCTGCTGCGCACAGCGCTGGGGGTGAGGGGGGTGTCGGCCCGTACGGGCCGGCGTCACCCTCACCCCTTTTTTGTTTTCGGCGGCGCCGAAAAGCTCTCCACTATCGTCACATCTCCTGCGGCGCATTCACAGATTATTCACATGTGCCAATCATTGGCGGGCCGGCGTTGGTACACGGAATCGAAAGCGCATCACCATAGGGGAAGAGAAGACCCCGGATATCGGCCACTGTCCTGATTGATGACGCTTCTGCCCCTTGTGACCGAAGTCGTCGGGACCCTGGTGACGGCGCGGTGGCATTGCGGGATTCCGGCGCTCGTGAGCTCGGTCACAAGGAACGCCGAATTACGTCGCACAAACAATTCTTCGCCGGGCTTGAGCCACGCGGCGAGAGGGCGGCGGACGAGTCGGCCTGTACGCCGGGTTCTGTCTCCCGAGGCCCTTGCGGGCCGCGGGGAGGCGGCCATCCATCTAGGGCTGCCGTTGCCGGCAGCCTCGTGCGGTCCACCCGCGGACTCGGGCGGGCAGCCCTCGAACATCCGCGCAGGGCCGTCCGAAGACGGCCCCTCTTGACCTTGCTCCAGGTGGGGTTTACCTAGCCCTCCGAGTCACCTCGGAGGCTGGTGGTCTCTTACACCACCGTTTCACCCTTACCGGCGCCTTGCGGCACCGGCGGTCTGCTTTCTGTGGCACTGTCCCGCGGGTCACCCCGGGTGGGCGTTACCCACCACCCTGCCCTGTGGAGCCCGGACGTTCCTCGGGGAGGTCCGAAGACCCCCACGCGACCGCCCGGCCGGCTCGTCCGCCGTACCGACCATGCTACCCGTCCGGCACGGCGCTCCGTCCCCGGCCACGGCCCGCGCCGGTTCCTTGACCTTGCCGCAACGTCAACGTTTCTACTGGTCGCCATGGAGACGGGAAGAAGCACACGCACCGGACGGCCGGCATGAGGATCGGCGAGCTGGCGGCGCTGGCCGGCGTCAGCACCCGGACCGTACGCCACTACCACCACCTGGGGCTGCTGCCCGAGCCCGAGCGCCGGGCCAACGGCTACCGGGAGTACGGGCTGCGCGACGCCGTCCTGCTGTCCCGGGTGCGGCGCCTCACGGAGCTGGGGCTGGGGCTGGACGAGGTGCGCGACGTACTGGCCGAGGACGCCGGGCGCGACCTGCACGAGGTATTGACCGAGCTGGACGCGGACCTGGCCCGGCAGGAGGCGGACATCCGCGAGCGGCGGGAGCGGCTGGGCACGCTGCTGCGCCGGGCCGAGGAGCACGGCGGCCTGCCCGCCGAGGGCCCGGTGTCCGAGGAACTGGCGGACGTCTTCGGGCGGATGGCCCGCGCCTCGGCCGCCCGGCCGGGCCCGGAGCCCGCGATGGCCGCCCAGGAACGGGAGCTGATGGCCATGTTCGAGTCGATGGGCACGGCGACGGCGGAGGTGTCGACGCTGCTCGGCTCGGCACTGGACGACCCCGGGGCGATGGACCGCGCGTACGAGGTGTACGCGCTGCTGGACGAACTGGCGGAGGCGGACGTGGACGACCCCCGAGTGGCACAGGCCGCACAGGCGATCTGCGACTCCCTGCCGGACCACGTGGCCGCCGAGCTGGCCGCCGGCGCCCAGGAGGCGCTGGCCGCCGAGGAGGCCCGGCCGGGCGACACGGCCGGGGCCCAGGCCCTGATGGAAGCCTTCTACGCGCACTTCGCCCCGGCCCAGGCCGCCGCCGTCCGGCAGGCCATCCGGCTCTTCACGGAGCGTGCGCGATGAACCGGGGGCACGCGCTGCGCCTGCTGCTCGCGCACGAGGGCCGCTGGCTGGTGAGCCTGGGGCTGTGGACGACGCGGCGGCAGGACGGGGCCGGCCCGGGGATGCGCGCCTTCGGATACTCACGGCCGCAGGCCCCGCTGGTGCTGGGCTTCGCCTTCGTGTGCCTGGTCGAGACGGTCGGGGTGTCCTTCCTGCTCGCCGACTACCCCACCCTCCACTGGATCCTGCTCGTCCTGGACGTCTACACGGTCCTGATGGCGCTGGGCATGCACACCGCCGCGGTCACCCGGCCGCACCTGCTGGGCCCCGAAGTGCTGCGCGTGCGGAACGGCGCGCGGCTCGACGCCGCGATACCCCTGGCGCTGATCGCCACCGTCCGGCGCGACCTCCGCTTCCCCAACGGGAAGCCGCCCGCCGGCGTCCTGGAGGCGGCCGTCGCCGGGCAGACGACGGTGACGGTGGAGCTGTCCGCACCGGTCACGGTCGTACGGCGGTTCCTCGCACCGCCCGAGGAGGTCCGTACGGTCCGGTTCCACGCGGACGACTCACGGGCGGCGGTGACGGCCCTGCGCGAGGCGGCCGAGGCGGTGCGAGAGGCGCGTACCTCGGAACAGGAACCGGAGCCGGAGCCGGCCGGCTCCTGAAGGCACCCGGCGCGGCCTTCAGGCCGGTACGAAGCGGACCGGCTCGCGGCCCGGATCGGCGGCGGTGAGGCGGACGCGCAGGGGGCGGCCGAGTGGCAGCGGCGGGGCATCGGGGGCGGCGTCCACCCGGCCGACGACCGCCGGGGCACAGAGGTGGACGGTGCCCCGGCGGGGCCGGTCCGGGTGGACGTCGACGACGTACCCGTCGAAGAGGTCACCGACCCGGTCCCGCAGGACGGCCGCCTCGACCAGGTCCACGCACTCCCGCTCGACGCGGTGGGCGCGCCGCCCGCCCGCCGCCATCTCCTCCGGCAGTGCGGGCAGCGCGGCACGCACCCAGTCCGGCGGGTCCTCCCCCGCCGCCGCCGACAGACACAGCTCGGCGGCGTACCGGTCGACGAGGCGGCGCAGTGGCGCCGTGGCATGGGCGTACGGCGCGGCGATGGCGGAGTGCAGGACGTCGCCGGGTGCGGGCGGCGTGCCGTCGAAGGCCGTGTAGCCCGCGCCGCGCAGCAGGGAGGTGCACTCCTGGAGGAACGCGGCGTGCGTGGGGAGGTGCGGGTCGAGGCCCCGGATCAGCTCCGCGTACGAGGTGTGGTGCGGCCAGTCGATGTCGAGGGCCCGGGCGGTGCGGCGCAGCCGACCCACCGCGCCGTCCGGGGGCGGGGCCTCCTCCCGCGCGAACGGGGTGGCGAGGTTCGGGGACGGCAGGGTGCGGAGGATGCCGGTGCCGGCGTCGAGCATCAGGCCGGCCGCCGCCATGCCGGTGAGCAGCGAGAGCTGTGCGTTCCAGCCGTCGGCGGGCAGCGGGGCCCGGTAATCGAGGCGGTAGCCGCCGTCCCGGGCCACGATCTCCTGCTCGGGCACGTTGAGCGAGATGCCGCCGCGGTCCCGCTCGCGCTCCTCGCGCAGCTGGCCGATGTCGCGGAGGAGGGAGAGCGGTTCGGCGGCCGTGCCGGACTCGATGGCGCGCTGCACGCCCGCGTAGTCGAGCCGGGCGCGGGAGCGGACCACGGCCCGGCGTACGTCGGTGCCGACCAGCGCGCCGTACTCGTCCAGGTCGAGCCGCCAGAGGACCGCGGGCCGGTCCTGGTCGGGCAGCAGGCTCGCGGCGCCCTCGCCGAGGACGGGCGGGTGCAGGGGCACGCGCGCGTCGGGGAAGTACAGGGTCGTCACGCGGCGGTGCGCCTCGGCGTCCAGCGCGCTCCCGGGGGCGACGAACGCGGCGACGTCGGCGATGGCGTAGTGCACGCGGAAGCCGCCCGGTTCCCGCCGGGCGAGGTACATCGCCTGGTCGAGGTCGGTGGAGCCGGGCGGGTCGATGGTGAAGAGCGGAAGGCCGGTGGCGTCCTCGGCCGGCATCCGGGGGCTCCGTGCGGCGCGGTCGGCCTCCGCCGTGACCTCGGGCGGGAAGTCCGCCGGGATCTCCAGGCGCGTCCGCAGCTCCCGCAGCGCGCCGCACAGCGGGGCGGTGTCCTCCAGGGCTTCGTCGGTCACACGCATCGGGCGACGGGGCATGGCACGAGACTAGGACAAATCCCCTCCGGGCACCGTCAAGCTCCGACACGGCGACGGCATAGGGTTCTCGGGGGCCGCCCGTCCGGCGCGGCCCGCTCTCGTGCCCGTACCGCCGTAAGGAGACCGACCGTGCTCACGCTGCTGCCGCCGTCCGAGGGCAAGGCCGACGGACAGGACGGCTCGGCCCCGCTGGACGTGGCCGCGCTGTCGCTGCCGGGCCTCGCGCCCGCCCGGGAGGCCGTACTGACCGAGCTGGTCGAGCTGTGCGCGGCGGACGCGGGCAAGGCGCAGGAGGTGCTGGGCCTGAGCGAGGGTCTGAAGGGCGAGGTGGCGAAGAACGCCGGGCTGCGCACCGCCGGCGCCCGCCCGGCGGGCGAGATCTACACCGGCGTGCTGTACGACGCGCTCGGCCTGGCGACGCTCGACGAGAAGGCGCGGCAGCTGGCGGAGCGGTCGCTGCTGGTCTTCTCCGGACTGTGGGGCGCGGTGGGCATCGCCGACCGCATCCCGTCCTACCGCTGCTCCATGGGCGTGAAGCTGCCGGGGCTGGGCGCGCTCGGGGCGTACTGGCGCGGCCCGATGGCCGAGGTCATGCCCGCGGCGGCCGGGGACGGCCTGGTCCTGGACCTGCGCTCGTCGGCGTACGCGGCGGCCTGGAAGCCGAAGGGCGAGGTCGCCGAGCGGACGGCGACGGTGCGGGTGCTCCAGTCGAAGATCGTGAACGGGGTGGAGAAGCGCTCCGTGGTCAGCCACTTCAACAAGGCGACCAAGGGCCGGATGGTCCGCGACCTGCTCTCCGCCGGGCTGGCACCGGCCACCCCCGAGGAGCTGGTGGAGGCGCTGCGCGGGCTGGACTACGCGGTCGAGGCGCAGGCCCCGGCGAAGGCCGGCAAGCCGTGGTCGCTGGACGTCATCGTCACCGAACTCTGACCGGAGCCCACGGAAGCGATCCCTCTCATTGCAACATGCGCAACGCGCGTTGCGAAGAGTGCGGTCGAGGCGCACTATGAACCCGTGACTAGTGCTGCCTCTGCTTCCGCCGTTCCCGAGCGTTCCGTCCTCGGGCTCGCCCCCGTCGTCCCCGTCGTCGTCCTGGAGGACGCCGCCGACGCCGTACCGCTCGCCCGCGCGCTCGTCGCGGGCGGCCTGCCCGCGATCGAGGTGACGCTGCGCACCCCGGCGGCGCTGGACTCCATCCGGGCGATCGCGGCCGAGGTCCCGGACGCGGTGGTCGGCGCGGGCACGGTGATCACGCCCGCGCAGGTCACCGGGACGGTCGCGGCAGGCGCCCGCTTCCTGGTGAGCCCGGGCTGGTCGCCGCGGCTGCTCGGCGCGATGCAGGACTCCGGCGTGCCGTTCCTGCCCGGCGTCTCCACGACGTCCGAGGTCGTGACGCTGCTGGAGGAGGGCATCACGGAGATGAAGTTCTTCCCGGCGGAGGCCGCGGGCGGCACCCCGTACCTGAAGTCGCTGGCCTCGCCGCTCCCCCAGGCCCGCTTCTGCCCCACCGGCGGCATCAAGGCCGCCAACGCGCCGGAGTACCTCGCCCTGCCCAACGTCGCCTGCGTGGGCGGCACGTGGATGCTCCCGGCGGACGCCCTGGCGGCCAAGGACTGGAACCAGGTCGAACGCCTGGCGCGCGAGGCGGCAAATATAAGCCCGTCTGGGGGCACCTCCCAGCGGTAGCTGGGGGAGTTTGAGGACGCCCGCCGCAGGCGCAACGGCGCCGCACCCGGCTACGGACGGTGGACCGCACCGCCCGTAGCCGTATCGGCCAAGCTCACCGCAGGTGAGACGTGTCGTTCAGCAGCCGCAACGACGCGTTCCCGTCCGCGTAGTACGCGATCGCCGACAGCGACGCCGCGGAGAGCTCCATCCGGAACAGCGACTCCGGCGGCGCGCCCAGCGCCAGCCGTACCAGGGTCTTGACCGGTGTCACGTGGGTGACCAGCAGGACCGTCTTCCCCGCGTACCGGGCCCGGAGCTTGTCACGGGTGAGCTCGACCCGGCGGGCCACGGCCGCGAACGACTCGCCGCCGCCGGTCGGTTCCGCCTTGTCGGAGGCCAGCCAGGCGTTCAGGTCGGCCGGGTGGCGCTCGCGCACCTCGGAGAAGGTCAGGCCCTCCCACGCGCCGAAGTCCGTCTCGCGCAGCCCGTCCTCGATCCGCACGTCCAGGCCCAGCCGGGCCGCGATCGTCTCGGCGGTCTCCCGGCAGCGGCGCAGCGGGGAGCTGACGATCGCCTGGACCGTGCCGCGTACGGCGAGCGCGGCGGCCGCCTCGCGGGCCTGCAGGCGGCCCGCGGCGGAGAGTTCGGGGTCCGAGCCGCCGCTGCCGGAGAACCGCTTCTCCGGGGTCAGCGGGGTCTCGCCGTGCCGCAGCAGGACGAAGGTGGTCGGCGCCCCCAGGTCGGCGGGCGCGGCCCAGCCGGACGGCGGGGTGGCCGTGGCGGTGCCGGTGTCCCGCGGCTCGGCGGTCGCCCCCGGGGCGGCGGGCGCGGCACCCGTGGCGTCGTCGATCTCCGCGTCCGCGACCGCGGTGTCCGCGGCCGTCGCGCCCGCGGGCCGCCGCGGCCCGGAAGCGAGCGCCGCCTTCGACATGCCCGGCTCCCACTGACGGCCCGCGGCGCCCGCGTCCATCGCCTCGTTGGCGAGGCGGTCGGCGTGCTTGTTCTCCTTGCGCGGGATCCACTCGTACGTGACCCGGTCCGGCGGGAACACGGCCTTGGCGGTGGCCGCGAGCGGCTGCATGTCCGGGTGCTTGATCTGCCACCGCCCGGACATCTGCTCGACGACCAGCTTGGAGTCCATCCGGACCCGGATCTCCGCCTCCGGGTCGAGGGCGTGGGCGGCGCGCAACCCGGCCACCAGCCCCTTGTACTCGGCGACGTTGTTCGTGGCCGTACCGAGGAACTCGGCTACCTCGGCCAGCGTCTCGCCGGTCTCGGGGTCGATGACGACGGCGCCGTACCCGGCGGGCCCGGGATTGCCCCGCGACCCGCCGTCCGCCTCGACGATGAACGTACGCGCCATCGCGGCTTACAGGCCCGAGTCGGGCGTACGGACCAGGATGCGGCTGCAGTTCTCGCAGCGCACGACCTTGTCGGCAGGGGCGGCCCGCACGTCGTTCAGCTCGGTGATGTCCAGCTCCAGGCGGCAGCCCTCGCAGCGGCGCTGGTAGAGGCGGGCGGCACCGACGCCACCCTGCTTCTCGCGCAGCCGGTCGTAGAGCTTGAGCAGGTCGGCCGGGATGTCGGCGACGGTCAGCTCCCGCTCCTTGGTGACACTGGCGCCCTCGCCGTCGATCTCGGCGAACGCGGCGTCCCGGCGCGCGACGGCGTCGGTGACCTTGGCCTGGATGGCGTCGACCCGCTCGGACAGCTCGGCGACGCGCTCCTGCGCGGACTCGCGGCGCTCCATGACCTCCAGGACGACCTCTTCCAGGTCGCCCTGGCGCTTGGCCAGCGAGGCGATCTCGCGCTGGAGGTTCTCCAGGTCCTTCGGCGAGGTGATCGCGCCGGAGTCGAGGCGCTGCTGGTCGCGGGCGGCGCGCTGGCGCACCTGGTCCACGTCCTGCTCGGCCTTGGTCTGCTCGCGGGCGGTGTCGCTCTCCTCGGTCTGCGCGGCGACGAGCAGGTCGCGCTGCTGCGTGAGGTCGCCCTCCAGGGTCTGGAGCTCGGCCAGCTCGGGGAGGTTGTTGCGCTTGTGCGCGAGCTGGGTGAGACGGAGGTCCAGGGACTGGACGTCCAGGAGGCGGATCTGGTCTGCGGGCGCGGCGTTCAGTTGGGGGCTCCAAGGTGGTGATCGGGGGTGACGGATGCCGCGTGGGCGGTCCAGGGGTCGGTGACCGTACGGGAGACGTGCGTGCGCAGGTCCCAGCCGTGCCGGTCGGAGATCTCGTCGAGCTGCGCGGCCGCCTGCTCGCACCACGGCCACTCGGTGGCCCAGTGCGCGGCGTCCAGCAGCCCGAGGGGGCTCTTCTGGGTGGCCTCGGAGGCCGGGTGGTGGCGCAGATCGGCGGTGAGGAAGGCGTCCACGCCCGCCGCGCGCACGTCGTCGAAGAGGCTGTCACCGGAGCCGCCGGAGACCGCGACCGTACGGACGGTGCGGTCCGGGTCGCCGGCGACGCGGATGCCCTGCGCGGTGGCGGGCAGCCGCTCGGCGGCGTACCGGGCGAAGTCGCCCAGCGGCATCGGGTGGCCGAGCTCGCAGATCCGGCCGAGGCCGCGGCGGCCGGCGGGGTCGCTCGCGTCCGGCACGAGGGGGCGCAGCACGCGCAGGTCGAGGGCGCCGGCGAGGGCGTCGGAGACGCCGGGGTCGGCGGTGTCGGCATTGGTGTGCGCGACGTGCAGGGCGATGTCGTTCTTGATCAGCGTGTGCACGACCTTGCCCTTGAAGGTGGACGCCGCGACCGTCGTGGTCCCCCGCAGGTACAGCGGGTGGTGGGTGACGAGCAGGTCGGCGCCGATCTTCACGGCCTCGTCGACGATCTCCTGCACCGGATCGACGGCGAAGAGCACGCGCTGGACGGGGGCTTCGGGGTCGCCGCAGACGGTGCCGACGGCGTCCCACGCCTCTGCCCGCTCGGCGGGCCACAGGGCGTCGAGGGCGGAGAGGACTTCAGACAGTGCGGGCACGGGGGGAAGGTTACCTCCCACCCGCCGCCGAACGCCCAGCCGCGGTGGCCGCGGGACACCGGGCGCACCCGCGGCCGGACCGCGGACGGACGCGTGCGGCCCCGGGCCGGTGGCCCCCCTCGGCACATGCGTCGCACTGTTCGCAGGCGAATCGGACACACGCCACTCATACGCGTGAAGTGGTCCATCACTCGTTGATCGGCAGGAAGTGCGAAAACTAGCTTCTTTCGTGACTGGAGGTGACCATTCGATGACAGCCTGTGCCACCGAGCGGGTCAGGACCGACGGGAACAACGTCCGGACCAGCGGGAACACCGCCGGAAGCGGCGGCCACACCGAGGACTTCACTGTCACGGAGAGTGCCGTTCCCGGTGCGCCGGGACACCCCGGCCTCAGGAGCCTCACCGGACTGCCCCACCGCCCCGCCCCGCTGCCCCTCGCCGCCGACGGTTCGTACGCCGCGCGGCTCGTTCCCGCGCCGGGCGGCGGCTGGTTCCCCGAGCGCTGGACGCTGGACGGCTGCGAGCCGTACGCGGTACCGCTCCCCGGCCGCCGGCCCGAGCGTCCGGACAGCGCGCTGCTGCCGCTCGCGGACGGCCGGGTGCTGATCGTGCGCCGCGCGGAAGGCCACAGCACGGTCGCCCTCCTCTACCCCACCGGCCCGGGCACCGGTGAACTCCCGCTGGGCGGCGTGGAGACCGAGGAGCTGACGCTGTTGCCGCCCGCCCCCTGCGGCACGTCGGCGCACGCCCTCGCCCCCGTGGGCGGCGACGGCGCACGCCGGGCCACCGCGGTCTGGCTGCTGCACGGCGGCGACGGGCCGCAGCGGATCGCCCTGGTCCCCGGGCGCTGCACCGGCGGCGCCTGGCTGGACCGCGAGGGCCGGCTGCTCGCCCTGGACCGCGAACTGGACGGGCCGACCAAGACCGTCGTGGTCGACCTCGGCCGGGGCGGCGGGGTCAGCCCGCTGCTGGAGATCACCGAGCGCAGCAACGACCGGCTGCTGCTGGCCGACCCCGACAGCGGCCTGGTGCTGCTGCGGTCGGACGCGCCGGGGTACGACCGGATGGGCTGGGGCGTGCTGGGCAGCACGCTCCCGGTGCGGTTCCCCGAGGCGCTGCACGCCGCGGACGCCGCGCTGACCCCCTTCGCCGTGCAGCCGGGTCAACAGCTGGCCCCGGAGAGCTGCGCGGTCGCCTTCCGGGTGGACTCGGCGGCCGGCACCTGGCTCGCCGCCTGGCGGCCGGCCGAGAGACGGTTGCGACAGTTGGCCGCGCCGGCGGGCTGGCTGCCCGGCACGGGCCACTGGACGCCGGCGGGCGAGCTCCGCCTGCCGTACGCGACGCCGGGCGTCCCGTGCGGCGTCGCGCGGGCCGGGGTGCCGTGGGACGCGGAAGTCAGCCCGCCGGCGGACCCCGCGGACGCGTCGGTGACCTCGTCGGCCGCCCTCCCTGTACCGGCCGGGGCGCCGACCCCTGAATCGCACTCGCAACGACTGAGACGGTTCTCCTGGAACACCTCGGCCGCACTGCCGCCCACCGCCGGAATCCGCACTTCCCCCTTGAGGCATCCGAACGGCTGCACAACATCCACACATTCGAGCCCGGCGGCGACGGAACCGTACGAAAGCGCGGCGCATCCTCAACCCTGCAGGCCAGTGCCGCTGCAACAGGCGCCGCTCGCGGCCCGGGAGGCCCGGTAGAGCGAGAAAGAGCGCCCCGTTAGAATTTGCAAGGGGCTACGCAGCCGGTTGACCCGGCCACCGACGGTGATGCCCGGGGGCATCCCCGGCGGAGCTGGGGGAGGTCCCGACGCGTACCTGTAAGCGATCTGACGGAGTGACACTTTCCATGTCCGAAGCCCGAACCGAAACGACCGAGGCGCGCCCGCAGCAGGGTTCCGCCCAGGCCGCCCCGGCCGCAGGCTCCGGCAAGCACCGCGGCCCGGCGGCGAGCGAGGACGCGGCGGCGTCCAGCGCCGGGCGGCACCGCCGGCCTTCGAACTCCCGGAACGCCTGAGCGGAAAGCCCGGGCAGTACCGAGACGGCCGTGGCCGCCACGAGAGAGGTCTCCCGTGGCGGCCCAGCCGGTCTCCGGCACCCTCGACACGCCTGCCCCGGCACCGCCGCCCCCGAAAACCGGTGCCGAC